>NZ_JASTTH010000007.1:0-512861 GCF_032248595.1 Streptomyces winkii
TATCAACATATCTGGCGTTGACTTTTGGCACACTGTTGAGTTCTCAAAGAACGAACGCTTCCATCACAACCCATATCCCAGGGCCACTCCGGGCACATCCCTCTCGGTAAACCCCGACCCTACCAGAGGCTTTTCCGGCCTGTTTCCAGACCCGGATTCACACATCCGATTCCCCGTCGGGCGGGGGCGCCTTCCGACGCGACCGCTACTTTAGAGGCAACTCCCCGACACCTCAAAATCGAGACGCCACACACCCCACACCGAACTGATTTCCGCACACGAACACACGAAAAACAGCCCCACAGGGCCAGGAAACACACCCAAAGAAACAGCCGACGAACGGCAAGACCGTCGCCACACAACCCTCGGGGCTCTGTGGCAACCCGGAGGACAATACGGTTCGGCGAGGGCGGTGTCAACTTGCTGTGAACAGGGCGGTCTACAGGCCTTATTCCAGGTCGGTGAGGCGCCCGCTCGCGTCCGGCTGGGCGTCCTCGACCCGGCGCAGGAGACGTGTGAGCAGCTCGCCCAGGAGGGATCGCTCCACCTTCGTCAGATCCTGGAGCAGCTCCTCCTCGAAGACCGAGGCCTTGCGCATGACTTGGAGCCACTTCTCGCGGCCCTCGTCCGTGATGCCGATGATGACCCGCACCCTGTTATCAGGGTCCCGCTCCCTCGTCACCAGCCCCTGGGCGAGCATGCGGTCGATGCGGTGGGTCATCGCCGCGGGGGTCAGGCCGAGTCGCTTGGCGATCGTGCCGGGCCACAGCTGGTAGGGCGTGCCCACCATCACCAGCTCCTTGAGGACCTCCCACTCCGCGTGACCGAGACCGAGGATCGCGAGCTGGCGCCCGTACGCGACGTTCATCCGGCGGTCGAGGCGGCTGAGCGCGTTGACGACCTTCTCCACCTGCGGGTCCAGGTCGCGGTATTCGCGCTGATAGATCGCGATCTGCTCGTCGAGGGTGGGCTGTCGGGCCGACACGGGAGGCATGGGCCGAGTATCCCACGTCAAGTCGTTCGACATGAAGGCTTGCGCTGTGTAGTCTTTAGCATCGAACTTTAGCTTTGAAGTCTCCTCGTGGAACGAGGACTTGACCAGAGGTAGGTGAGTGTGACCACCGCGATGGGCGCTGCGCTGCGCCGGATCCAGTTCGGGAACGCCCTGGCGGCGTTCGGCAACGGCTTCACCGCGCCGTTCCTGTTCGTCTTCGCCTCGCATGTGCGGGGCCTGGGTGACGGCACGGCTGGGGCCGTGCTGGCGGTCTTCGCCGTCGTGGCCCTGGCGGTGCTGCCGTTCACGGGCCGCGTGATCGACCGGCGTGGCCCGATGCCGGTCGCGTTCGCGGGGTCCGCCCTCGGCGCGGCCGGTGCGTTGGGGTTCGGCATATCGCAGAGCGGTCCGTCGGTGCTGGCGTCGTCGGCAGTGATGGGTGCGGGCGTTGCCGTGCTCCAGCCCGCCCTGGCGACCATGATCGTGTCGTGCTCGACGACCGTGACACGCTCTCGCGCCTTCGCGACGCAGTTCTTCCTGAACAACCTCGGCCTGGGTGTGGGTGGGTTGCTCGGAGGGCTGATGGTCGACGAGCCCCGGCCCGCGACGTTCACGCTGCTGTTCGTCATCGAGGCCGCGATGTTCGTGGTGCTCGCGATCGTGCTCTCGACCGTCCGGCTTCCGCAGGCGCGGGGTGCCGGCGCCGACGCGGCGCATGTCACCGCGGCGGGGCGCGAGGCGCCGGTCGGGGGCTGGTCAGTGCTGTTGCGGGACCGGTCGATGGTGCTGCTGTGCGTGCTGGGCTTCGTGCTGTTCTTCGCCTGCTACGGGCAGTTCGAGTCGGGGTTGTCTGCGTACGCGGTGGAGGTCACGCGAATATCCACGTCCACTCTCGGCGTCGCGCTCGCAGCCAACACCGCTGTGATCGTCCTCGCGCAGTACGTGGTGCTGCGCCTGGTCGAGCGGCGCCGGCGCAGCCGGGTCGTCGCGGTTGTCGGGCTGATATGGGCGGTCGCCTGGGTGGCCGCCGGTGCCTCCGGCCTGGTGCACGGGTCGCAGGCCGCAGCGACGGCGCTGCTCATCACGACGTACGCGCTCTTCGGTGTCGGCGAGACGATGCTCTCTCCGACCGTGGCGCCGCTCGTGGCCGACTTGGCGCCGCGGCGGCTGGTGGGCCAGTACAACTCGGCGTTCGCGCTGATGAAGCAGACGGCGCTGGCCGTTGGGCCTGCCGTGGGCGGGCTGCTGGCAGCGGTGGGTGCGTACGGGGCCTACATCGTCATGCTGGTGTGCTGCTCGCTGGGTGTCAGCTTGCTGGCGCTGTGGCTTGGGCGGCGTTTGACGGTCGCGCAGGACCGGCCGTACCGGTCCGTGGTCGTGGCGGGCAGCGGCGGTGCGCGGGCGGCGACGTCGGATGGTGCAGAGCCGGTGACGGCAGACGCCGTCTCCGAGGAGCGGGCGGCGGCCGCCGTGGTGTGACCGTTGCGGGGCTGACCTGCGCTCCGGTCGCGTCCGCCGTCCGTACTGGACGCGCAGTGGCGTCAACCGAGGGGGTGGTGCGGGTAGTTGGCGAATCGGGGGTGCGCCGTGCCGCTCGGGGTCAGGTCCTGGGCAGGGCGAACTCGCACCACACCGACTTGCCTCCGTCGGGTGTCCGTCTCGACCCCCAGGCCGTGGCGATGGTGGCGACGATGGAGATTCCTCGTCCCGCCTCGTCCGCCGCCTCTGCGCAGCGGCGTCGTGGCAGGTGATCGTCGCCGTCGGTGACCTCGACGATCAGGCGCCGGTCCGTGCGGCGAAGGCGGAGCCGCATGGGCGGGGTGCCGTGCTGGAGGGAGTTGGCGACGAGTTCGCTGGCGGCCAGTACGCCGAGGTCCTGGAGTTCCGCCGGGAAGCGCCATGAGGAGAGCACCCCGGAGGCGAACGCGCGGGCGCGCGGGGCCGCTTCGGTGCCGCCGAGCAGGTCGAGGGCGGCGTTGTGGAACAACTCGGCGTCGGGGCCGGTGCGTGCGGGGTGCTGAAGGACGAGGACGGCGACGTCGTCGTCGTGTTCGGCGGTGATGCCCAGGGAGCGCAGCAGACGGTCGCAGACGATGTCGGGGGAGCCGGTGGCGCCCGCGAAGGCCCGTTCGAGCGTGGAGACTCCGGTGTCGATGTCGGCGTCGCGCCGTTCGACGAGCCCGTCGGTGTAGAGAACGGCGGAGCCTCCCGGCGGAAGCGGCAGCGAGCTGGAGGCGTGCACCCACCCTTCGGTGCCGAGCGGCGGTCCGGTCGGCTCGGGAGCTCGCTGCACGGCGCCGTCGGCGTCGCGGACGATGATCGGCGGGTGGCCCGCGGAGGCATAGTGCAGGAGGCCCTCGTTGGGGTCGTGCACGGCGTAGACGCAGGTGGCGATCTGGCTGGGGTCGATCTCGGCGGCGAGCCCGTCGAGCAGTTGCAGCACCTCGTGAGGGGGGAGGTCGAGGCGGGCGTATGCCCGTACGGCGGTGCGGAGTTGGCCCATCACGGCCGCGGCGCGTACGCCCCTGCCCATGACGTCGCCGATGACGAGAGCCGTTCGGCCTGCGCCGAGGGTGATGACGTCGTACCAGTCGCCACCGACGGCCGCTTCCGTACCGCCCGGCTGGTATGTGGCGGCGACGCGTAGGTCGTCGGGCTGTTCCAACTCCTGCGGCAGCAGGCTGCGTTGGAGGGTGACAGCGGCCTCGCGCTGGCGGCGTTCGCTGGCGCGCAGCCGCTCGGCGGCCTCGACCTGGTCGGTGACCTCGGCGGCGAAGATCAGCACGCCGTTCTCGCCGTCGGCGGTGATGGGCGTGCACGTGAAGGTGTAGAAGGCGTCCCTGCTGTCGCGTGAGTCCGCGCTGCGGGGCACGCGTCGCGACTTCACCGTGCGGGGCTTGCCGCTGCGCAGCACCTGGTCCATGAGGGGGAGCAGGCCGAGTTCGACGAGCTCCGGCAGGGCGTCGCGGGCCGCGTCGCCCTGCCTACGGGCGCCGAAGACCGCGGTGTAGGCGTCGTTGACGTACGCGATGCGGTGGTCGGCGCCGTGCACGACGGCCGCGAGGGCCGGCACCTGGCCGAGCAGATCGTGCACGGACAGCGCGTCGATGCTGCGGGTGACGTGGGCGCTGGAGGTCTCGGCGACTCCGGCAGCTCTGACGGTTCCGGCGGAGCCGCCGGCTTCGGCACCCGTACGGTCGTCCGGGGCGGAGGGAGCGGACCGGGGCGAGCGGGCGGTGCGTACGGACGAGTCGTTCGGTTCTGCTTCCGTCACGGCCGTGCCGTCGCGGCGCTCGGCTCGGGCCGCCGGGACGGTGCCCGCGCTCCCCGCTGCCGTGCCGTCGGCTGTGCGGGCGGGATCGTCGCTGTCGCCGTCGGCAGGGGTGCCGCCGGCCTCGCCGTCGGACGTCTGGGACGCCTGCGCTGCTGCTGCCCTGGCGGCCTGTGCGGCTGAGTTGCGCCGCTGTGTGCCGGGCAGTCGGGCGCTCCAGCGCGTGAAATTCACGGTCGTCCGATTCCTCATGTAGTCCGGAGAGACGGCCCCCCGCTGAGCCGTCGTATTGGTCACTGTGTGCGGATGCGAGGCCACTCATGGTCACACGTTCCGCATGGTGCTCGGCGCAGACATTGGATCACGCGTCGGCCACCCGCCGGATCACCCGGCGCCCGCTCCGGGAGTCGGCTGCCGGGCCGATCCGGAAGGCGGGCTCCGGCGCGGTCGTCAGCCGTCCTCGGGACGGCGTACGCCTCCAGCCGCGAGTTCGAACTCGGCGCGCGGATGCTCGAGCGAGCCGAGGGAGACGATCTCGCGCTTGAAGAGCCCCGCCAAGGTCCACTCGGCGAGGACCCGAGCCTTTCTGTTGACCGTCGGGACGCGGCTGAGATGGTAGGCGCGGTGCATGAACCACGCCGGGTAGCCCTTCAGCTTGCGTCCGTAGACATGCGCGACGCCCTTGTGGAGCCCGAGCGACGCGACGGATCCCGCGTAGGCGTGACGGTACTCGGTGGCCTGCTCGCCTCGCAGCGTGGCGGCGATGTTGTCCGCGAGACGCCTGGCCTGGCGCACGGCGTGCTGGGCGTTCGGGGCGCACAGGGCCCCCTTCTCGCCCTTCTCCTCGGCGAGAAGGTCCGGGACGGCGGCGGCGTCGCCGGCGGACCAGGCGTGTTCGACTCCGTCGACGCGCAGTTGGGCCGTGCACTTGAGTCTGCCGCGGCCGTTGAGGGGCAGACCGGCCGCCGCGAGGATGGGGTGCGGTTTGACGCCCGCCGTCCACACGAGGGTGCGGGTGGGGTGGCGGGAGCCGTCGCTGAGTACGGCGACGCGGTCCTCACACGAGTCCAGGCGGGTTTCGAGGCGGACTTCGATGTTGCGC
Organism: Streptomyces winkii; assembly: GCF_032248595.1. NCBI lineage: Bacteria > Bacillati > Actinomycetota > Actinomycetes > Kitasatosporales > Streptomycetaceae > Streptomyces > Streptomyces winkii. The sequence goes on from NZ_JASTTH010000007.1 coordinate 5,368, forward strand.
GCGCGCAGTTCGCGCAGCGCGTAGGTCCCCATCTCCTCGCCCACCTCGGGAAGTATCTTCCCCGAGGCCTCGACGAGCAGGAACTTCATCTCCTCCGCGCGCACGTTGTGGTAGTAGCGGCACGCGTAGCGGGCCATGTCCTCCAGCTCGGCCAGGGCCTCGACACCCGCGTAGCCGCCGCCGACGAAGACGAAGGTGAGGGCGGCGTCGCGGACCTCGGGGTTGCGGGTGGACGAGGCGATGTCGAGCTGTTCGAGCACGTGGTTGCGGAGCCCGATGGCCTCCTCGACGGTCTTGAAGCCGATGCCGTGTTCCGCGAGGCCGGGCACGGGCAGGGTGCGCGAAACGGAACCGGGCGCCAGTACGAGCTCGGTGTAGGGGATCTCGACCGCTCCGGTTCCGTCCTCCTCGGTGGCCAGGGTCTTGACGCGGGCCACGCGCCGGTCGTGGTCGACGGAGAGGGCCTCGCCGACGACGAGCCGACAGTCCCGCAGGACTCTGCGCAGCGGTACGACGACGTGGCGCGGTGAGATGGACCCGGCGGCCGCTTCGGGGAGGAAGGGCTGGTAGGTCATGTAGGGCTCGGGGTCGACAACCACGATCTCGGCCGCGGCGGTTCCGGGGCCGGAGCCGGCTCCAGGGCCGGAGCCGTTGGCGCCGGAGCTGTTCGCTGTTCGCCTGAGCTGGTGCTTCAGCTTCTGCTGAAGACGCAGGGCCGTGTACATGCCCACATATCCGCCGCCGATCACGAGAATCCGCGCGGTTTCGTTCGTCGCCTTCGTCACGAGTCCATGACGCACCCGCGACCGGGTGTTTGTCCACAGCCTCAAAGAATTGTGTGACCGGCGGAAAGTGCGCCTCCGCTTCTCTTCGCCGCCTCGGCTTGAGGGCGTCGTAGCAGGTCAAGGGCGGGATGGCGAGGGGTGGAAGGTGGCGGGAAGGGGCGGTGCGGGGTGTCGTTCCAGCCAGGTCTGGACGTGCGGGAGGCCGCCCTCTTCTCTCATGACCAGTGCTCAACTATGTTCGTTGGTCGTCGGGGGTTGCGGTACTTGAGGACCACGGTGCCCGCGCCACCGACCGCGACAGCGTGAGGGTCTCCGGGGGGAGACTTTGATGACCGGGGGAAATTGATGCGCATTCAGGGTATTCAGGGCTCTTCATCCGTTGCTGCCGCCATGTCGGCGGCTCCGGACGGCGGGAACCAGGGGGCGGGCGACGGCCGCGGTGGATTCGGCTCCGTCGATGACACCACCGTCGGAAAGCGGGCCGGCGTGCCCGGCGGGGCCACGGAGACCGTGGCCGCCTCGCGTCCCACTCCGCTGCGGGTGGACGCGCAGAGAAATCTGGAACACGTACTGCGCGCGGCGCGCGAGGTGTTCGGCGAGCTGGGTTACGGCGCGCCGATGGAGGACGTCGCCCGGCGGGCCCGGGTCGGCGTCGGCACCGTCTACCGCCGCTTCCCGAGCAAGGACGTACTGGTCCGGCGGATAGCCGCGGAGGAGACGGCCCGCCTGACCGAGCAGGCGCGCACGGCTCTGGGCCAGGAGCAGGAGCCGTGGCCCGCGCTCTCCCGCTTCCTGCGCACGTCGGTGGCTTCCGGCGCGGGGCGTCTGCTGCCGCCGCGGATACTGCGTGCCGACGGCTGGGGCGGCGATGCGCCGGCCGCGGACAGCGCTTCGGCGCGGGTGCCGCAGCAGCGGCAGGGCACGTACGCGCCGGAGGGCCAGGCGGGGCTGCGACTGGTCGGGGACAGCACCTCCGCCGGGCAGGTCTCCGCGCAGGGCCAGGAGGCCCGCGGCGGTGACGGTCTCGAAGGGTACGAGGACGACTCCGGCTCCGCGGAGCTGCTGAGCGTGGTCGGTCAGATGGTGCAACGCACCCGCGATGCGGGGGAGTTGCGCGACGATGTGACCGTCGGCGATGTGCTGCTGGTGATAGCGACCGCGGCCCCCTCGCTTCCGGACGCGGCACAACAGGCGGCGGCTTCGAGGCGGTTGCTCGACATCCTCCTCGAAGGGCTGCGCCCGCGCCCGCAGGTGTGACCTCGCGGGAGCAGGACGTGGAGGCGGCGCGGGCCTGGGCGGTTCGGTGCCGCCTGGCCCGGTCCTGCTGACCGTCCCTGCTGGCTGTCCCCGCTGATCGTTTGCGGTTGCCTTGCTGCTAACTGTGCTGCTGCTCGTAGCGCTGTCCGTTGCCGCCCTGGCTCGCTCGCCCGAGGCCGGGCGTCCGGGGCGGTACGGGCGTTGACTGGACGATGGAGGTCGTGGTCTGCCCGTAGAGCAGGAACCGGTCGAGGACTTCCTCGAAGGAACTCACGTCCGCGGCGTGGACCTTGATCAGGAAGCAGTCCTCGCCTGTGATGCGGTGGCACTCGCTGACCTGGGCGAGGCTCTGTGCGAGCTCGGCGATCTTGGGCAGCTGGCCGGGACCGGGCCGTACGCGCACGAAGGCGGCGACCGGGTAGCCGAGCGCCGCGGGGTCCACGTCCAGCCGGTAGCCGCGGATCACTCCGCTCTCCTGGAGCCTGCGCAGGCGGTCCCGGGCGGTGGGCACCGAGACTTCGATGCGACGGGCGAGTTCGGCGGTCGGCAGGCGGGGATCGGCGTCGAGTTCGGCCAGAACAGCCCTGTCCACGGCATCCATCTTCATCATCGCCAAATCGAGAGGTGGTTCATGGAACGGATCTGAAAGCACACGGCTCATGATCTTGCATAATCGGCATGGCTTCGGCTCTTCATGCTTGCGATCGTGTCAGACATGGTCAAGGTCTCGCGCTTCCGTACAGGTGTCGATGCAGATCGCGCGCGTTCCGGCGGATCGGGCCGGACGGGCCGGGCCGGTGCGGCGGCGGACCGGCTGCCGGCGTCCACGTACTTCGTGACCAGTGCGGTCTTCCACTACCTCGGGCCGGCGTTCGCCGTGCTGCTCTTCGCCAGCATCGACGTGCTGGGGGTCGCGTGGCTGCGCTGTGCGTCGGCGGCGGTCGTCTTCGCCGTGTGGCGACGGCCGTGGCGGGTGTGGGCGGCGTCTTCCTGGCGAGGGCGACGGCTGCTCATCGCGCTGGGGGGCGTGCTCGGGCTGATGAACAGCTCGTTCTATCTCGCCCTGGACCGGCTGCCGTTGGGGACGGTCGGTGCGATCGAGTTCCTCGGGCCGGTGCTGCTCGCGGCGTTGGGGCTGCGCTCCGTGCGCAACGTGTGTGCGCTGGTGATGGCGGTGGGAGGCGTATGGCTCCTCACGGACGTGCATCTCTCCGCCGAACCGCTGGGGCTGGCCTTCGCGTTCGGCAACTGTGCGCTGTTCGTGCTGTACGTCGTCCTGGGGCATCGGCTGGCCGCCGACGGCGGCGCCTCCGGCATCGACCGCCTGGGTGCGGCGATGCTCGTGGCGATGGCGGTGGTCGCTCCGGTCGGCATCGGTGACGCGGCGGTCGCGTTCACGTCGCCGGTGCTGCTGGCGAGCGCGTTCGGGGTGGGGGTCTGTTCGTCCGTCATCCCGTACGTCTGCGATCAGCTCGCCATGTCGCGGCTGCCCCGCGCGACGTTCGCGCTCATGCTGTCGCTGCTGCCTGCGACCGCCGTCGTCGTCGGGTTCGTCGTCCTCGCTCAGATACCCGCATGGCTTGAGGTGGCAGGGGTGGCGTTGGTCATAGCCGGGGTGGCGGTGCATCAGGAACGGGCGGCGGTGCCGCAGCCGCGGGAGGCGCAGTCCTCACGGGAGACCGAGTCCTCACGGGAGACCGAGTCCTCGCAGGAGCCCCAGTCATCGCAGGACGCCTCGTCACCGCAGGACGCCTAGTCACCGCAACGGCCTGACCATCGCGAGAGCGGTATCCGCCCAGGGGAGGCGCCGGCCCAATCGACTCGGGGGGGGGGCTCAACCCGGGTCGGAGTCTCAACTGGTCGTCAGAGAGCGGGGCGTTGCTGGGCCGCGGGGAGAACGCCCGAGGCCACGGCCCGCTGGCGTGGTGCTGCGGAACCCGTCCAGCAGGTGCCGCGTCGCGAGATGAGCCGGCGCAGCCACAGCTCCGTCGAGACGAGATCGGCGAGGCCGTCGAGCGGCAGCGGTTCGCCTTGCGAGGCGGAACGGATGGCCTTCCGTACGACTCTCGCCTCGATGAGCCCGGCGTCCGCGAGCAGAGGGGAGTCGAAGAGCTCGATGAGTTCGCCGGCGGCGGTGCGCAGGCCCGCTCGTACGGAGGCGGCCTGGTACGCGTGCGTGGGGGCGCCCCAGCCCGAGGGCAGGTCGTGGATTCCGGCGCCGGCGAGCACCGCCCGCAGCACCGACGCCCGAGCGCCCGGCTTGACGCGCAGCGCCTCGGGGAGGTCGCGGCAGGCCCGTACGACCTGGTTGTCGTAGAAGGGCGCGTGCAGCCGCTGGTTGCGGATCTCCGCGGCCTGTTCGAGCACGCGGTGGTCCGCCGCCTGGCGCGCGAGCGCGGCGCGGGCGCGGCGCTCGCCGGGACGTTCCACGGTGGGCCGGAGCCTGGCCGCGGCTTCGAGCCGTACGGACACCTCGGCCAGCGCCTCCCCCGTCAGCCACCGCGCGGCCGGTCCGGGACGGCACCAGGTGAGGGCGGCGACGGAGGCCCCGACCGCTCCCTCGCTGCCGTAGCCCGCGGCGCCGCCGAAGGCGCCGAGATCGGCAAAACCTTTCCCCGTGTCCGCGCCCGCCCCGGCGGCACCGTCGACGGAGTCGGAGCCGTCGCCGTTGCGCCCGGCCCCGCTTCGGCCGGAGGCTCCGGCTCGCAGTCGCTCGGCGGTGCGCGTGACGCCGTCCCGGTACTGGGTTCGGGCGAGTTTGCGCGCCGCCCTGTAGACCGTCCACGGAACCAGCACCGACCGCCCCGGCGGTACGTCGTCCGCGCGCGCCAACGCCGCGACGGGACGCAGCAGATGGCGTCGGCGGCGGTCCATCAGCAGATCGGCGAGGCGCGCGGGGTGGGCGTCCAGCACCTGACGGGCGCCGTATCCGACGAAGTGGTCCGAGCTGCCGACGGCCAGCCGCTGCCGGTGTCTGTCCGCGACGACCAGTGAGGGGCCCGGCTCGTCCGTGAGGGGTCCCTCCAACTCGGCGAAGGGCAGCGCCTCTTCGCCCCCCGCGACGACGACGTGGTGCAGCCGTGGATCGTCGGCGATGCTGCGGGCACGTTCGAGCTCCGCGGTGGCGGACGCGTCCGAACCGCCGCTGGTGGCAAGGTCGTTGAAGGTCACCGCGAGCAGCCGAGCGCCGCCTTCGGTGCCGTCCAGCGTGCCGTGCACGGTGCCCGGCATCCCGGGCAGCCCGGCGGCGAGCAGCGCGAGGGTGCCCGAGGCGGGTCCGCCGGACAGGTCGGCGCCGACGCCCGGAGCGGGACCGCCGCGTGCCGCTCGCCTGTCGGCCGGTCCCATGCCGGGGACGGGGCCGGGGTCGCGGCCGTATGCGCCGTGCGCGGAGCTGCCGTTGCGGGTGCGCGAGCCGTCGCCCGGGGCTCGTCCCCGGCCGCCGGAGCCGGAGCCCGGGCCGGAACCTGGACCGGCGCCAGGGCGGGCTTCGCCGTACGCGGCGCCGTACGTGTCGTGGGAGCGGGGGTGCGCCTCGTGGCCGTACCCGTCATGGAGGAACGTGCCGTGCCCGTAGGCATCGTGACCGTTCCCGTCGTACGCGCCACCCCGGCGCACGCCCCCTGCGTACCCGGCCCCTTCACGGCCGGACGAGCCGTCGCCGTACGGGCCGTCGGCGTACGAATCGTCGCGGTACGAGTCGTCCCTGAACGCCCACTCCGTGAACGGCTCTGTCCCGTAGGCCTGTTCGTCGTCCGACGGGTCGCCGTACGCCTCCCCCGCGTAGGCGGCGCCCGCATAGGCCGCACCCGCGTACGCACCGCCGCTGCCGGCGTGCGCATGGGCGCCCGGGCCTCCGCCCGGGACGGGGCCGTACCCCAGGTCGCTCTCCGAGGCGTGCCGCGGCGCCGCCAGCCGGGCCCGTACGGCCTCCACGAGCGCGTCCCGCACCCGCGCGACCGCCGTTTCGGGGTCGACGGGCGGAGGGGCGGAGACGACGAGGGAGGACGCGGGTTCATAGCTCGTGATCTCGCGGCTGCCCTCGCGCAGGATCAGCGCGTGCCCCGGCGGCACGCGCCGCACGCCCGCGTACGGAGTGCCGTCCCCGAGCGCCTCGGGTGCGTCCGGGCAGGCCAGCAGGGCGCCGATGTGACCGATGTCGAGCTGCGCCTCGGTGAGGTCGGCGAGCGGCAGGGCAGCGGTGGCGTAGGCCGTACCGCCGTCCCAGGGCGTGTGGAAGACGGGGCGTGCACCGGCGAGATCCGCCGCGATGGTGAGCCGGCGGCCGACGCAGGCGACGGCCGTGTAACTCCCGGGCCACGCCGTCAGATGCCGGTACGCGCCGCCGCGCGCCGCGGAGAGCCCCAGGCGCAGCTCTTCGTCGCTGGCGCCGCAACACCCGAAGACAGCAAGGCGGTTGGCGGCGTCGGCCTCGACGACGCGGACCTCGTCGGGACGCCAGTCGCCCACGGCCCAGAGAGGGTCGGGGTCACTCCACAGAAGCTGCGCGCCCACGGGCTCCAGAGAGCCCGGTGCGTACCGGCCACGTCCCGGAGCGGCGCTGCTCCATCCCACCAACCACCGCATCGCCGCCCGCCTCCGCTGCCTGAGTGACGCCGTCGTGGGGCGTGCCGTCCCCGATGTACGGGGAGATCCCTCTCCCTCCCGTCGGCGGGGAGTCCCACACTGCCCTGCCGCCATGTTGCCACGAGACGGGTGCACGAGAGGCGTGAAAGGGGCGCATATCTGGCCCCAACGCGCCGCTCATGAAGGCGGGTTGCACGGCACGTGCGCCGGGGCGGCCAGGCCCCGCCAGGTGCGGCCGAGGGTTTCACGAGGGCGCAGCGGAAGGCATATACCGCTGGCTTCGGCGTGCGGCACCGCACGGCTGACCGATGTTATTCGGCCAACTATGAGAGAGCGAAGGTCCGTTGACCCGGCTCCGGGACTCCGTTCGGCGGTCCGCGGATTCCTACGCCCCGTGTTCGCCGCGTTCACTCAGACGTACTGCGTTCGTGCCCGTACGGACGACGACGGCGCCCCCCGCGACGCGACGGAGGCGCGGCCGGAAGGACGCGGCAGAGGCCGCCCGGCCGGAAGGACGAACCCCCGAAGTGCACCCGGAATCCCGCCGGATCGCTGCCGCGGCGCCGCCCAAAGTACGCCGCGCAGACCTCAACGACGACCCCGCGAAGGCCCGTTGCGGCAGAGAAGAGCAATGCGAGGACGAGCAGGTGCCGAGGCACGGGCGACCGGCCGCACCGGCGCCGGACGCCGCGCCTCGCTCGGAGCCGCCGCGGGGTTCGCCGGCCCGGGAAGGCTTCTCCAACTTCCCGGGCCGGACCGTCGCCCGCGGGGAATGGGGCGGCGGTTTCCCCCAGCCCGCTGGTCCAGTTCAGCGGGCCGACCCACGCACCTCCATGGAAGCGCCCGAACGGGGCCCGGCACAGGCGCATGAGCAGGCGCACGACCACACACCCGGAGCACGGGAGGCAGTGTGCGCGGCACCGTTATCCGACGTTTTCTTCACACGGATTCGGCCGACTCCTCTGCGCCGCAAGGAGGTTGGCACGTGACGGACGCACGTACACGAGCAACGGGACGCACATGCCCGCACATCGGGACAACCACTGACGGACCGTCGCACAGACGGCCGCGCACCCCGGCGCGCGCACGGCGGCACGGCTTTCGCCTCCACCGCCGCGGACGCACCGGCGGCCGCCTCGCCGCCGTCCCGCGAACGTCCCGTGAACGCCTGGCCGTTGCCCGGAGCCCCGCACGCGGACAGTCACCGCGGCCGGCGTCCGGCGACAGGCCGTACACGGCTACGGAGCCTTCCCAGCCGCTCATCGCCGCCCTGGGCACGGACACGAATCCCGCCATCCGCTCCGGCGCCCCTTAACGGTAGGGATGCGGCGAACTACGCTAAGTCCTCAGTGCGTCCCGCGCCGTGTCTGCCGCACAGGCCCGGCGGCCCCGGGAGGCATCCCGCGACTCTCGCGCGGGTAGCAGGTGCCTTGCCGCCGGTACGCACCGGCCGGCGGGGCGGCCGTCGGTGTGTGTCAGGGGTGTGCGCGCATGTCCAGGGAGCCACGCGGGCCGAATGAGAAACTCGGCACCGTCCTCGCCCTCGCAGGAATCAGCAACGCCGGACTCGCCCGCAGGGTCAACGACTTGGGCGCGCAACGCGGCCTGACGCTCCGCTACGACAAGACGTCGGTCGCGCGCTGGGTCTCCAAGGGCATGGTCCCGCAGGGCGCCGCGCCCCACCTCATCGCGGCCGCGATCGGCAGCAAGCTGGGACGTCCCGTGCCGCTGCACGAGATCGGCCTCGCGGACGCCGACCCCGCACCCGAAGTCGGCCTCGCCTTCCCGCGCGACGTACGCGCGGCGGTGAAGGCCGCAACGGATCTCTACCGCCTGGATCTGCACGGCGGGCGGCGCGGCGGTGGCGGCATCTGGCAGTCGCTGGCCGGGTCGTTCGCGGTCAGCGCGTACGCGACTCCCGCCTCCCGCTGGCTGATAACGCCGGCCGACAGCTCCGTCGCCCGGGACCCGGAGACCGCCGCCGCATCCGGCACGGGGGCCGGCAGCGGCGCGGACGGCGGGCCCAACGGCCCCGACGGCGCGGGCGATTCGGAGCAGCCCTCGCCGCTGCGCGTCGGCCACACCGACGTCGCGAAGCTGCGCGAGGCCGCCGACGAGGCGCGACGCTGGGACTCCAAGTACGGAGGCGGCGACTGGCGTTCGTCGATGGTCCCGGAGTGCCTGCGCGTGGACGCGGCACCGTTACTTCTCGGCGCGTACACCGACGAGGTGGGCCGCTCCCTCTTCGGCGCCACCTCCGAACTCACGCGCCTCGCGGGCTGGATGGCCTTCGACACAGGTCAACAGGAGGCGGCGCAGCGCTACTACATCCAGGCACTGCGGCTGGCACGGGCCGCGGCCGACGTCCCGCTCGGCGGGTACGTACTGGCCTCCATGTCCCTCCAGGCCACCTACCGCGGCTTCGCCGACGAGGGCGTCGACCTCGCGCAGGCCGCCGTGGAGCGCAACCGCGGCCTGGCCACGGCACGCACCATGAGCTTCTTCCGCCTCGTCGAGGCCCGCGCACACGCCAAGGCCAACGACGCGCAGGCCTGCGGGGCCGCGCTCTCCGGGGCGGAGAGCTGGCTGGAGAGGGCGCGCGAAGGCGACGCCGACCCCTCCTGGCTGGACTTCTACTCGTACGACCGTCTCGCGGCCGACGCCGCCGAGTGCTACCGCGATCTGAAGGCTCCCCGCCAGGTGCGCCGCTTCACCGAGAAGGCGCTGTCGAAGCCGACGGAGGAGTTCGTACGGTCGCACGGGCTGCGCCTGGTCGTATCGGCGGTCGCCGAGCTGGAGTCGGGCAACCTGGACGCGGCGTGCGCGGCGGGAGCCCGCGCGGTCGAGGTGGCGGGCCGCATCTCGTCGGCGCGCACCACCGAGTACGTACGGGATCTGCTGCACCGTCTGGAGCCGTACGGGGACGAGCCGCGGGTGGCGGAGCTGCGGGAGCAGGCGCGGCCGCTGCTGGCGGCGCCCGCGTGAGCGGGTGCGGGTGCGGGGGCGGGTGCGGGGGCCGACGATGAGCGCGTACGACGTGGACGGTTGGTGCGAGAGGACGGACTCGATCACATCGTGACCTGCGTCGCAGCCCGCTGTCAGTGGGGCCGTTCATGATGGACGACGTGCCCGCCGACACGACCCCGATGAGCATCCCGCACGTCCAGCACCCGCCGGATCCCCGGCGGCCACCTCACCGTTCCAGCGCCTCCAGCACCACCCCGGGGAGAGCCATGCAAGAGCCGGCGCCCGCGACTCCCGGCAGCTCCGGCAGGGTTCGGCCCCACCCCGTAAACGAGAGCCCCGGATACGACTGCGACGTCGCGATCGTCGGCGGCGGCATCGTCGGCCTCTCCACGGCGTACGCGATCACGCGTGCCGCGCCGGGCACCCGCGTGATCGTCCTGGAGAAGGAGCCCGGCCCGGCCCGGCATCAGACGGGGCGGAACAGCGGCGTCATCCACAGCGGTATCTACTACCGCCCCGGTTCGCTCAAGGCACGCTTCGCGGTGCAGGGTGCGGCAGAACTGGTCGCCTTCTGCGCGGAGTACGGAATTCCGCACGAGGTCACGGGCAAGCTGATCGTCGCCACGGAGCGGGACGAGCTGCCGCGGCTGCACGCCCTGATCCAGCGCGGACGGCAACACGGCATTCCCGTACGGGAGTTGGGGCCCGCGCAGATCACCGAACGCGAGCCGCACGTGCGCGGGCTGGCGGCCATCCATGTCGGCACGACCGGCGTGTGCGACTTCGGCGCCGTCGCCGGGCAGCTCGCGCGGCTCGCGCGGGAAGGCGGCGCGGAGATCCGTTACGGCTCGCAGGTCACGGCCGTGCAGCGGCGCCGGGGCGCGGGGGTGGCCGTACGACTGGAGCCGGGAGAGGCAGCCGCAGCAGCCGCATCCGGAGCGGGTTCCGCCGCGTCTCCGTCCGGCTCCTCGGTCGTACGGGCCCGCGCCATGGTCAACTGCGCCGGGCTGCACTGCGCGAGGATCGCGCAGCTGACCGGTGACGAACCGGCCGCCCGCATCGTCCCCTTCCGCGGCGAGTACTTCGAACTGGCGCGTACCCGCGAGGATCTGGTGCGCGGCCTCGTGTATCCCGTGCCGGACCCGGCCTTCCCCTTCCTCGGCGTCCATCTCACGCGCGGCATCGACGGCGCCGTGCACATCGGCCCGAACGCCGTCCCCGCCCTGGCGCTGGAGGGGTACGACTGGCGCACGGTCCGCCCGCGCGAACTGGCCGCCGTCCTCGCCCATCCGGGCACCTGGCGCATGGCGCGCCGGCACTGGCGTTACGGGGCGGGCGAGTTGCACCGTTCCCTCTCCAAGCGCGCGTTCACCGCGGCGGTGCGGCGGCTGCTCCCGGAGGTCTCCGAGAGCGACCTCGTCCATGCGCCCTCGGGGGTGCGCGCGCAGGCGGTGCTGCGGGACGGGACGCTCGTCGACGACTTCCTGATCACCGAGGGCCCGCACACCGTGCATGTGCTCAACGCGCCCTCCCCCGCCGCCACGGCGTCGCTGCCGATCGGCCGGGAAGTGGCGGAGCGCGCGCTGAGCGCACTCAACGCGCTGAAGGCGGCGGCCCGCTGAGCGCAGCACCGCGATGCGGCGGTCGCGAGGCGCCACCACCGGCGATGTGAGGTCATCACAGGGCGCCTCACGGCCGGGCGCCGCGCCCGTAGAGTGGAAGTACTGTGCGTGAGATGTCTGAGAAACCTGTCATGTTCCCGGACGGCACCGGCCCGTCGGCGGACCCGGCCGGTTCGCATCACGAGCGGCGCATCCGCAGCTTCCAGCCCCGCCGCAGCCGCGTCACCGCGGGGCAGCGCGCCGCGCTGCGCCGGCTCTGGCCTCGCTGGGGGTTCGACATCGACGGGCTGCGCCGCATCGACCTCGGCGAGCTCTTCGCGTCCGACCCAGGGCAGCCCGAGTCGGCGGACCGCCCTGAGCAGCCGCGCGAGGAACGTCCCGTCGTCCTGGAGATCGGCTTCGGAATGGGCGAGGCGACCGCCGAGATGGCCGCCGCCGACCCGGACACCGACCTCCTCGCCGTCGACGTCCACACACCGGGCCAGGGCAACCTGCTGCGCCTCGCGGAAGAGCGCGGACTCACCAACGTCCGTGTGGGCAACGGCGATGCGATCATCCTGCTCCGCGAGATGCTCGCTCCCGAGTGCCTCTCCGGCCTCCGCGTCTACTTCCCGGACCCCTGGCCGAAGAAGCGGCACCACAAGCGGCGTCTGATCCAGCGCGAATTCCTCGATCTCGCGGCGGGTCCGCTCCGTTCGGGCGCGCTCGTCCACTGCGCGACGGACTGGGAGCCGTACGCGGAGCAGATGCTCGACGTCTTCTCCGGCCACCCCGCGTACGAGAACACGCAACTCGACGGCGGATTCGCGCCTCGGCCCGCCGTCCGGCCCCGTACCCGATTCGAGGGTCAGGGCCTGGAGAAGGGCCACAAGGTCCGCGACCTGCTCTTCCGCCGCCGCTGAGAGCGACGGCGCAGGGCCGGGGGATGCCCGGCCCTGCGCCCTTCGCGCGCTCTGAGCGCTTTCGCGCGGTTCCTTGTCCGAGCCGGCGCCGGTCAGGCGGCCCCGGAGGAGCCGTAGGAGGTCGTGTCGTCGATCCCCTCGACCTCGATGCGCTCCTTGCGGACCGTACCGCGGACGGTCTCCTGGTCGACGTGCTCCTCGGTGACCAGCCGGATCCGCTCCACCGGAACCGCCTCGGTCTCCACGACGGGACGCTCGTCGTGCAGGACGACCTCGTAGGCGTCCTCCGAGATCTCGGGCCCGCTCAAAGCGGCGCTCCTGTTGGCGTCGGTGATCGGCTCGCGCTCGATGCGCACCTCTTCGTGACGCACCGGAACGGTCTGCTCGACCTCCTCCGTGACCACGTACTTCAGCAGGCGCGCACGTCCGGTCTCATACCGTTCGGTGCCGACTCGCAGATGCTCCTCGGACCGCGTCATGGCGTCCTGTCCGGTCGCCTGGCCGGCGGCCGGGCCGGCTGTGGTGCCGGCATCCACGCGTTCGCGCCCGTACGGCATCGCACCGGTGGCGGTGGCTCCGGCGGCACCGGCACCCGCCGCCGTCCCGGTCGCGCCGGTCGTCCCGGTGTCCGTGCCCGCGGCCTCTCCTTCGGCCGGCGCCTGCGTGCCGTCCCACTCGAAGCCGTAGAAGTTGTAGAGCTCGCGCTCCTGCTGCTCGGTGAGGCGGCCCTTCGAGACATCCATGTGGGGCGCCTCCTTCACCTTCGTCCTGGCGAAGGGCACCTCGATGTTGTCACCGACGACGCGGCCCTCATGGATGGGTACGAACGTCTCCTGAGTGCCGAAGAGTCCCGTGCGGACCGTGGCCCACTCGGGCTCGCCCGTGCGCTCGTCGAGGAAGACGTGGCGGGCCTCGCCGATCTTCTTGCCGTCAGGGTCGTAGATCATGTGGTCGACCACTGCGGGGATCTGCTCCTGGGAGATCATGAAGAGCCTCCTACTCCCAATGGCGTATCGCTCCACTTCCAGGCAAACGCGCCTCGAATCGGCACGCACGCCCGTACCAGAACATTCATTGGCAAATCACGCCAAAAGAGTGAATGAGGGGTCATCTGTGATGGCCTCCCAGAGCCTGTCACCGGCGTCCGTCCGTCAATCCGGGGCACTCCGCTCCGGGCCGCCGCCTGCCTCGTTAGTGTCGAGTGGTGGACGACGAACCTTCCGGCGCGCACGACGCGTCACCGCACGCGGACCGCCCCTCCGTGGCGGGGCAGGACGCCGCGGGTACGGGCACGCCCACACCGGCACGGGACGGGCCCTCGCCGGACGCGGACGGTCCGGGTGCCGCCGTTCCGGGCGCGGACGCCCGGGAGGCGGACGACTGGCGCATCGCGGCCCCCTGGGCGGGGACGGATCCGCAGACGGACCAGCGCACGGGCCCGGCCCCGACCGGCCCCGCCGCAGCGGACCCCGCGGCGATGAGACCCGGAGCGACAGACCCGCCCGCGAGAGGTCCGGCCCCGCCTGCCGAGGCCCGAACAGGGCCGCAGCCCACGCCCCCGCCGCAACCCGGGACCCGACCGCAACCCGGAATCCGGCCCCGGCAGCAGCCCGGAACCCCGCCGCAACCGCACGGCGGACCTCCCGTACAACCCCCTCGGCACCAGCCGCAGTCGCAGCGCCAGCCGTACCCGCAGGGACACCCGCACCCGGGCCCGGACCCCCGGCTCCAGAACCAGCCCGGCCCGCAGCCCCAGGTGCACCCCGTCCCCGCCTGGGACCAGCAGCCCCAGTTCCCCGCGATGCCCGCCTCGCCCGCGGAGTGGCGCTACCGCCCGCCCGCGCCGCCCTCGTGGTGGACCCGGCACCGACGTACGCTGCGCGCCCTGGCCCTCATCACGCTGCTCGCACTCTGCGGCCTGATCATCCTCGGCCTCGTACGGGAGCAGACCGGCACGATCGGCCTGCTCGTCGGCCTCGGCCTGGCCGTGCTGCCCGTCCCGCTCCTCGTGTCCGCGTTCCGCTGGATCGACGGCGTCGAGCCCACGCCCTGGCGCAACCACATCTTCGCCTTCGCGTGGGGCGCGTTCGCCGCCACGCTCGTCGCGCTCCTCACCAACAGCCTGGCGACCAGCTGGCTCATCACGTCGTTCGGCGACGCCGAGGCGCAGCCCCGGGCGGACGTGCTGGGTTCCACCGTCATCGCCCCGATCGTCGAGGAGACCGCCAAGGGCGCCGCCGTCCTCCTGCTCTTCCTCTTCCGCCGCCGCGACTTCAACGGCGTCATATCCGGCATCGCCCTCGCGGGCATCACCGCCACCGGCTTCGCCTTCACCGAGAACGTGCTCTACCTCGGCACCGCCTTCGGCGAGGACCAAGTGCTGGGCACCGAGGCCCTGCACGAGTCGGTGACCGCCATGACCTTCTTCATCCGCATCGTCGTGGCCCCGTTCGCGCATCCGCTCTTCACCGCACTGACCGGCATCGCGTTCGGCATCGTCGCCGCGGTGCCCAGCCTGGGACGCACGCTGCGCACCCTCATCCCGATCCTCGGGCTGCTCACGGCGTCGCTGCTGCACGCGATCTGGAACGGCTCAGCGTCGCTGCCCGACTTCACATTCCTGTTCGTCTACGCCCTCTTCATGATTCCGGTCTTCGCCGCGCTGACGTGGCTGGCGATCTGGTCGCGGCGGCTGGAGCTGCGTACCGTCCGCGACACGCTTCCCGCGTACGCGGCGGCCGGCTGGTTCGAGGCACCCGAGCCATGGGGGCTGGCCTCCATGAGGGCGCGTGCGATGGCGCGTTCGCTCGCGCGCCGCACACACGGGCCGACCGGCGCCCGTACCGTCGCCGAATACCAGCACTTCGCGACGTCCCTCGCGATGCTGCGAGCCCGCGCGCACCACGGCTCGCCCGCGCCCGACTTCCACGCCCGCGAGCAGGAGCTGCTGCACCACCTCTGGCACCGGCACGGCGTCGCCGGCCCGCCGACGGCCTCGGCTGCCGTCAACCTCAACCGCTACCGGCCGCCGCGCCCGCCCGGCTGGGGCGGGCCGCCTCCCGCCGCATACGGGCCGCGGCACTCCCCGGCCCGGTGACGGCAGTGGGTTACAGGTCAATGAGTTACGGGTCGATGAGTCACCGGTCGATGCGTTACGGGTCGATGCGCTACGGGTCGACGGCGTCAACGGCCCGGCCAGCCTGCGCAGTTCGCCGGACCCGAGGTAAAGCCGCCCAAGCTCGCTCACTCCGTGTGGACCGCGTATCGACTAGCACATACTTGCGGGGACCTCGTATCGCTGCCAGCATGCCCCCAGTTGAGACGGGTGTGGCGGCAGAGGGTTGGGGGCAGTGGTGCAACTGACCGAGTTGGTCGCTGCCGAACAGCAGGTCCGTGAGCAAGCAGCCGCCGCGGTACCGGAGTTCACCGCGTTCCTCGACGACTTCCGGCACCGCGCCGTGCTCGTACCGCTCGACGACGAGGGCGGCATCTGGTCGGCCGAACTGGGCGGAATCCGCTGGATTCTGGCCTTCTCGGACGAGAAGACCCTGACGCGCTTCGTGAAGAGGGGCGCCGGGGACGCGGGCCTCCGGCAGCCCGCCACCTCCGTGGAAGAGGGCAAGCAGGTGTGGGTGTACCGCAAGGTGCTGGGCTGGCGCCTCCTCGACTCGGTGATACCCGCCGCCGGACAGCCCTGCGGCGTCGCCCTGGACGCCGGCAGCGCCCGCGCCAAGGTGCTGCCGCCCGTGGCCGGCATCGTCCCGGACAAGGCCACGCTCGACGCGTACGCGACCGGCGGGAACAGCCGCAGATAAGCACCATGCAGAACCCGGCACTTGGAAGGCGCACGATGCTCACGCACGACGAGGCCCACCGCTGGGCCCGCGAACATCTGGAACGCATCGGCTACCTCGGCGAACTCACGCTCGTCATGCAGCCGCAGCTGTCGACGGAGTACGAGCCCGCCTGGGCCGTGCGCTTCGACTCCCGGGAGCATCTGGAGACCGGGGACGTCACGAAGGCGCCGTTCACGCGCGTGCTGATCGTCCCCAAGGACGGCAGCGAACCGTACTTCCCGCCGACGCACCAGCCGGTCGCCGAGTTCATCGAGCAGATCTCCAACGAGGTGCCGCACGGCCGGCCTTGAGGCCCCGGCCGGGCTACGAGCCCGTACGCGCTCCGCGCCCCCGGCCCGCCTCGGCGAACCACTCCCGCCCGAGCAGCAGCCCGAACAGCGGCACCGGCAGCCGGACCAGCGTCCTCGCCGCGGGCGCGATCCGTCCCGCTCCCTTGGCGACTTCGCTGCGGTGCGCGGCGAGGGCGGCCTGCTTCTGGCGCGCGTACCGCCGTACGTCCATGACGTGCGTGATCTCCGCGCGGGGACGGAAGCTCCGGCTCAGCGCCTCGTCGTCGAACCGCACCGAACTGCTCAGCCACCGCGCCGTCCTCATCAGCCGGCCGAACCCCTCGCGGGGCATGGTCGCCTCCAACACCCGTGCGGTGCCCGCCAGTTCCGCGGCGCGCTTCCCGACGTGGTGGACCTTCACATGGTCCCGGTGCCCGTACCCGCCGTTGGCGTCGTAGCTGAGCAGCACATCGGCGCCCTCCTCGCGCAGCACCTCCGCCAACCTCCGCGCGGCCTCCTCGGTCTCCGCCCGTACGAACCGGGTCCGGTCGGGCGGATCGGGGTAGAGCACCGCCCCGTGCCCGCTGTCCGCGTACCCCAGATGCACGACCCGCCCGACTCCGAGCACGGCGGCACTGGTCCTCAACTCCCGCATCCGCGGCGGCTCTCCGCCCTCGGGCACCTCCCCCATGAGCCCGTCCGTGGCCACGACGACCACCACCCGATGCCCCTCGGCGGCGGCCCGCGCCAACGTACCGCCGGTGAGCAGGACTTCGTCGTCGGGGTGGGCGTGGAAGGCTACGAGGGTCGGCATTCGCATCTGCCTCTCCTGGGAGATCACGCGAGTGGGACTGTTCCGGCACTCACGATTCCGAACCGTGGTCGAGCGATACGGGGACCTCTCGATCTGACCAGCGGGACCGACGCCCGCTCGCAAAGCCCGTGAGTCCGTACACGAGGTCTTACGATCGGCTCAAGGCAGACCCAGACGACCGAGAGGCAGGCCGAGGCTCGTGGATGAAGAACTGCTCGCGTTGCTCGCCGGGCACAGGCTGGGTGTGCTGGTGACCCTGAAGCGGGACGGGCGGCCGCAGTTGTCGAACGTCAACTACACGTACGACTCGGCCCGTCGGCTCATCCGGGTCTCCGTCACGGCCGACCGCGCCAAGACGCGCAACCTGCTCCGCGATCCGCGTGCGAGCTTCCACGTGCGCAGCGACGACGGCTGGGCCTGGACCGTGGCCGAGGGCGACGCCGAGTTGACGCCCGTGGCCGCCGACCCTCAGGACGAGACCGTCGAGGAGCTGATCGAGGTCTTCCGTGCGATCCAGGGTGAGCATCCCGACTGGGACGAGTACCGGGCGGCGATGGTCGCCGACCGGCGTCTCGTCGTGCGGCTCCGCGTGCAGCACGCGTACGGGCAGCCGCAGCGCTGATCCGGGCGTGACCGCGGGCTACGCCGAGGCCTCCGTCAGCAGCTTCGCCTCCTCCGGGGTCAACTGGACGTCCGCGAGCGCCAGTTGCGGCTTCAGCTGGTCGAGGGAGCGGGCGCTCGCGATCGGGGCGGTGACCGTGGGGCGGGTCAGGAGCCAGGCGAGGGCGATCGTCGCGGGGGCGGTGCCGTGGGCCTCGGAGATCTGGTCGAGGGCGGCCAGTACGCGGGGGCCGCGCTCCGTCTCCAGGAACTTGGACGCCCGCTCGGCGCGCGGGCTGCCGTCCGTGCCGTCCGTGCCGTCCGAATGTCCGGCGCCCGGCCGGTACTTGCCCGTGAGGAAGCCCATCGCCAGCGCGAAGTACGGCATCACCGCGAGCCCGTGCCGCTCGGCGGCCTCCGCGAGCGGACCCTCGTAGGTGTCGCGCGAGACGAGGTTGTAGTGCGGCTGGAGCGCGCTGTAGGCGGCCGCGCCGGCCTCGGCGCTGAAGGCGAGCGACGCGTCGAGGCGCTCCGGTGAGATGTTGGACGCGCCGATCTCGCGCACCTTTCCGGCCCGTACGAGGTCGTCCAGCGCCGTGATGATCTCGGACACCTCGACGGACTCGTCGTCGAAGTGCGTGTAGTAGAGGTCGATGCGGTCGGTGCGCAGTCGGCGCAGCGAATCGTCGGCGGCGGCCTTGATGTTGGCGGCCGAGAGACCCTTGCGTTCGGCGCTCGCCCCCACCTTCGTGGCGATGACCACGTCGTCCCGATTGCCGCGCGCCGCCGTCCAGTTGCCGATGACGGTCTCGGACTCCATGCCGCCGGGGACGCCGTGGCGCCTGCCGGAGTAGGAGTCGGCGGTGTCCACGAAGTTGCCGCCCGCGGCGGTGTAGGCGTCGAGGACGTCGAAGGAGGCGGCCTCGCCGGCCGTCCAGCCGAAGACGTTCCCGCCCAGGCACAGCGGCGAGACGGAGAGGCGGCCGAGGGGGCGGCGCGAGGCGAGCCCGGCGCTCGCCGGGGCAGTGGCGTCAGGGGAGTTGGGCTCAGACATGCACCCGACGGTAGCGCGTCGCCGCGCCCGGCCGGAGAGATAAGACCGACGGTCCTGGTGTCGGGGGGTGGTCCACCAGGACCGCCGGAGCATGGGGGTGGGGCCGTGCCCGAAGATGACAGGCCCCCGTCCGCCGCCGCCTCGTCCCCTCCTTTGTGTACGCCGAGGGGCATGGGCGAGTCGTGCGTGGTCCAGCGCACCTCGACGGTGCGAGGCGGCGGCGGCGCGACAAGTCATCACGTCGGCCAGTCGTGCATGTGGAGATGTTGAGATACGGCGTCACGCCCGCGGGAGGGGAGAAGCCGCCGCGTGTACGAGTCCTCGTACGGGTGCGTGTGACGGCGGCACCATGCGTCGTGCGCCGTGCCTCCGCAGCGGTGTCGGAGAGGTGACGGTAGCGGTGACCGTGTGCGTGCGCCAGGGGCCGGGCCGGGTCCGGTGCCGGACGCCGCGGCCCGTCCGCGGCCAGGGCGTCAGGGCGTGAGGCCCTTGCCCCGCAGCCACGCCAGGGGGTCGATGGCGGCGCCTCCGCCCGGGTGGACCTCCAGGTGCAGATGGGCACCCGTGACGTTCCCGGTGGAGCCGACGCGGCCGATGAGCTCGCCCGTACGGACTTTCTGGCCCGCGGAGACGTTCATCGACGACTGGTGGCAGAACCAGAGTTCGGTGCCGTCGTCCAGCTTCAGGATCGTGCGGTAGCCGAACGAGCCGGCCCAGCCCGCCTCCTTGATGGTCCCGGAGTGGATGGCCCTGATGGGCGTCCCGGAGGAGGCGGCGAAGTCCTGGCCGGTGTGGCCGTTGGACCACAGGCTGCCGGACTCGCCGAAGGTGGAGGTGAGTTGGTAGCCCGAGACGGGGAGCTTGAAGCTCTTGGCGAGCTTGGCCAGGCGTGCGTCCTCCGCCTTCTGGCGCTGCTCGGCGAGTGCCTTCTTCTGTGCCTTGTCGGCCTTCGCCTGCGCCGCGTCCGCGGCCTTCGCGATGGCGGCGTCCTTCGCGGAGTTCTCCGCCTGCGACTGCTGCTGCTGAGCCTGATCGAGGATGCGGGAGCGGAGCGCCTCGCCGGCGTCCGTACGCCCCGCCTTGGTGTCGCTCTCGGTGAGAGCGGCCTGGGTGAGGGGCTGACCTGCGACGGTGTCCTCGGAGCCGCCGGAGAGAAGCTTGACGCCCGGCAGGTCCTTGGCCTTGCCCGCCGCATTCGCGACGTCCTGCATCGAGATGGACGTCGACGGCTTCTCCTGCGCGGTGGCCATGCCGCCCGCGCCCACCGCCGCGATCATGCCGACACCGAGTACGGCGCCGCTGCGGGCCATGCTGCCGCCACGCTGCTTGGCCAGCTTGTGCCGCCCGCGCACGGGGCGCACGTCGTCCTCGGTCGGGTTCCACTCCTCGAAGGGGGCGGGGCCGCCGGGAGCGGTGCCGAAGGCGTCCGGAACGGGCGGCACTTCACCCGCACCGAACTCGTACATGCCGAACTCGGGCGCGAACTCCTGCGTGGCGTATGCCCCGTCGGAGCCGTAGCCGTAGCCGTCGGAGCCGTAGCCGTACGTGCCGTGCGAACCGCCGTCCGTCTCGTACGCGTCGTACGTCTCGGTCAGCTGCGAGGCGTACGTGTCGTACTCGCCGGACTGCTGGTACGCCGGTCCGAAGCGGTCGAACCGATGGTGTGCGCCGTCGTCGCCGTAGGAGCCGTAGTCGCCGTATCTGCCGGACTCTTCGTCTTCGAGGTACGGGTCGTACGTGCCCTCGGGGGCATGCCTGTTGGACGCCACGGGGGCGTTCTCCTTTCCTTCCCTTTCGCCTACCGGGTTAGCTGACGGGTTCGGAGCAGGAAGGTCTCCTACGAACTGCCCGCCCGTGGGCGGAACTTGCCGATTCACCCCATCCCCGCCGCGTCGAGCGGCAGGGGGTGGTTCCCCGGTTCCTTTGGTGCAGCGGTATCGAGTTGTGGCTCGGGGTGGTGCACGTTCAGGATTCGGCGACGGCGCACGGAGCCGTCTCTCGTGACGGCAGTGACGACCGCGCTGCGTTATGGAACGTTAATAGAGCCGTGGCCGTGATTCCAAGCGGTTCCGGCGAGATTTGTAGCCACGTGAGCTGCATCTTCCCGGACAGGTGGGGTCAATTGGGGCGTGCCGTCACTCTGCACCGCGCGTGGGATCGCTGTGCGTGACCGGTGAACCGTACGTGAAGGAGCGTCAGTTGGGCGCGGGTGTGACCGGGCCGGCGGAGCGGCGGCTCGGCGTCCGCTGCCCGAAAGGCCGTCACTCCGCTCCGTCGCCGCGCTGCACCGCCACCAGCGCCAGGTCGTCCGTGGCCTCGCCGCCGACGTACGCGGCGACGTCCGCGAGCACGGCGTCGAGCAGCGCGTCGGGGTCGCGGAAGACGCGGCCGGCGAGCCTCGTGCCGGGCTCGAAGAAGGCGCCCGCCTTGTTCCGCGCCTCGGACAGCCCGTCCGTGTAGAAGAAGATCTGCATGCCGTGCGGGAACGTGATCTCGTCGACGTGGTCGGGCCATTGGCCCAGTTCGGACATGCCGAGCGGCAGCGCGGGCTCCGCCGGTTCGAGGAATTCGTTGCGTCCGCCGGCGAGGAGCAGCGGCGGCGGATGCCCGCGGTTGAGGAGCCGCAGAGAGCTGGAGTTCCCCGCGGGGATCTCCGCGATCACCGCGGTGGTGAAGTCCTCGTAGGCGTCCGCTCCGGTCCGGCGCTGCCGCTCCCTCAGCAGCGCGTGGTCGAGGCGCCGGGCGACCGCTTCGAGGGTGGCCTCCTGGTCGGCGGCCTCCCGGAAGGTTCCGACGGCGACCGCCACAGCCCGTACGGCCTCCATTCCCTTACCCCGTACGTCCCCGACGATCAGGCGCACTCCCCGCGGCGTCTCGTGCACGGCGTACAGATCGCCGCCGATGCGGGCGTCGCTCTGCGCCGCTTCGTAGCGTGCCGCGATCCGCAGGTCGCCGATCCGGGAGGGCGGTGCGGGCAGCACCGCGAGCTGAGTGCTCTCGGCGATGGTCCGTACGGAGGCGAGGGCCGCACCCGTGCGGCGCAGCAGGAGGTTGATGCCGACGGCGAGGAGCCCGACGGCGGCGACGGTGACCACCGTGGTGAGGTCGTCCTGTTCGCGGGGAGTGGTCACCAACAGCAGGACCAGGGCGAGCGCGGCCGCGGAGACGCAGCCCGTCAGAGCGGTCACGAGGGTCGAGGCGAAGGGTGCCGCCACAAGTGGGGCGACCGTGAAGAACGGAGAGCCCGGCAGCCCCTGATCGGTGGTCACACTCAGCAGGACTCCGACCGTGATCAGCACGGCGGGCACGGGCAGCGCGAAGAGGCGTGCCGCCCCGGGCGCGCTGATGATCCGGCGCAGCGGTGTGCTCCGGCCCGCCGCCCGCGGTGTCCGCGGCCATTCCCCGCCCGGCCGCGTCCGCGGAGTCCGCCGTTCCCTGCCCGGCGTCTTCCGCGGCTTCCGCCGGACCGACCTGTCACCGCGGGGCTCCTCCACTGTTCCACGGTGAGGGGCGGCATCGGACCGGGCAACTCAAGCGGCCGCGGCGGACCGGCACCGACGGCGTCAGTACGGGCAGTACGAGCCGTACGCGCCGCACCGGCCGCCGTGCGGCGCCGTTTGCCCGGCGTTCTGACGGGAACCGGGCGGTATGTCCTATTCACAGAAGCTGCTTGCCTGCGCCGGCGCCCTCCGCGCCGTACTGCCCCACCCCGAGCGGCAGGGACGGGTGCTCGCCGCCATCGAGAAGACCGAGCACGACCACCGCCTCGATCCGCCGCTTCAGGGAATCCAGCGGGCCGTCCACGCGCTTCCCCTCAGCGACGAGGACCGCGACGTCCTGCACGGGCACTGGCTCGGCCACCCCGTGCATCCGCTGCTCGTCCAGATCCCGATCGGCACATGGCTCTCCGCGGCCGTGCTGGATCTGATCCCGGGCAAGCGGCGGCACTACGCGCCCGCGCTGCTGATCACCACCGGGCTCGGCGCCGCGGTGCCCGCCGCCTTCACCGGATGGATCGACTGGGCGGAGCTGCGGAAGCCGCAGATGCGCGTCGGTCTCATCCACGCGCTCGCCAACTCGACCGCCATCGCGCTGTACGCGTCGTCGCTGGGCGCCCGGCTGCGCGGCCGTTCCCTGCGCGGGCGCGCGCTCGGGTACGCGGGGCTCGCGGCGGTCGGCGTCGGCGGCGCCCTCGGCGGGCACCTCGCGTACCGGCAGGCCGCGGCCGTCAACCACGCCGAGGACATCTCCGTACGTACGGAGCCGGGCTGGCACGAGCTGGGAGCACCGGCGGACTTCCCCGTCGGCAAGGCGGTCCGGCGGACCGTGGGGGAGATGCCGGTGGTCGTCGTGCGGGAGGGCGGCGGCGCCGTACACGTACTGGCGGACCGGTGCAGCCACATGGCCGGGCCGCTGTCACAGGGGGAGATCGTCGACGGGTGTGTGCGCTGCCCCTGGCACGGCAGCGTCTTCCGGCTCTCGGACGGGTGGAACGTGGGCGGTCCGGCGACCTCGCCGCAGCCCGTCTTCGAGACGCGGCACGTGGACGGGAAGGTGGAGGCCCGCCTGGCGTGAGTCCGCACGGGACGCCGAGCCGGATCGGCGCCCGTGCCCGAGACTGAGGAGAGGCCGGAGCAGCAGCGGCAGCCGGCGCGCCCCGTGGAAGGGAACGGACGGACGTGGACACGGGAGGCACGGGCAGCAAGAAGATCCCGGGGGCCGTGCGAAGCCTGGGAGGCCTCCCGGACCACATGTTCCACGGCGGGCGGGCACCGAGGCGGATCCGGGACAGCCTGTGGAGCATGCGCCGCCCGGAGCGCGCGCTCATCACCGGCCTGGACAGGACCCCGCGCACGGAATGGCTGCCCCGTTGGGTCAAAGCGCTGCCGCCGGCACTCGTCGTGCTGGCCCTCGTGCTGGAGCTGGCCACCCCGACGCGCTATTCGTTCGCCTCGTTCCTGACCGCCGCCGTCGTGCTCGCGGCTCTGCTGACGCGGCCCCTCGCGACGCTCGCCGTGGGCGTGCTCTCCATCGGCCTGCTCACGGGTCTGCATCTGGCCCTGGAGGACGTCTATCCCGACAACGTCACGGGCCCGATCGTCACGCTCGTACTGGTCACGGGCTTCTCCATGCTGCTGGCCATGATCCTGGAACGTACGACGCTCCAGCTCGTCCAGGTCAACGCCGTCGCCGAGGCGACGCAGCGCGCGCTGCTGCGGCCGCTGCCGGAACGCGTGGGCCCGGTGCGTCTCGCGGGCCTCTACCGTGCGGCCGACGAGGCCGCTCTCGTGGGCGGCGATCTCTACAGCGTGCGGCCCACGCCGTACGGCGTCCGGGCCGTGATCGGCGACGTGCGCGGCAAGGGCATCGGCGCGACCGAGGGAGTCGCGACGATCACCTCGGCCTTCCGCGAGGCGGCCATGACGTGCCCGACGCTGTCGGAGGTGGCCTCCCGCATCGAGGCGGCGATGGCCATGGACCGCGAGGACATGGAGGCCGGGGGCTCACAGGCGGCGCCCGCAGCCGGGACACCGAGCGGCTGGTCGCAGGAGCTGTTCGCGACGGCCGTGCTGCTGGAGTTCCCGCGGGAGGGCGGGCTCGTACGGGTGCTGAACCGCGGGCATCCCCCGCTCTTCCGGATGGGCGGGTCGCAGGGCGTCGGCGCGCTGAGGCCGGAGCCGGCGCTGCCGCTCGGCTTCGGCGACCTCGCGCCCGTGCTTCCGGAGGGGGAGAAGTGCTTCGAGCTGGCGGACGGCGAGACGCTGGTCGCCTACTCCGACGGCGTCACCGAGGCGCGCAGCGGCGACGGCGCCTTCTATCCGCTCGGGCGGCGGCTCGCGGAGCGCTACGGCGACGCGAGCGGCGCACGCGGTGGCCGCGACGACGGGAGTGACCGGGGCATCGAACCGTCGGAGGTCGTCTCCTTCATCCACCGGGACGTCACGCGGTGGGCGCGGACGATCAACGACGACCTCGTGATCGTCGTCCTCCAGTGCGAGACGCGCAGACAGGCGCCCGCGGTGCCCTGAGCCGCCGGGCTCGGCGCGAGAGACGTACGGGCGCGGGCGGGGCACCGCGTGTGCGGGCCCCACCCGCGCCCTGCGCGTCAGTCGCTGTACGTCAGTCGCGCTCCGCGCCCTTGGGCAGCGAACGCAGGTCCAGCTTCGGCGTCTTCTGCTGGAGCGACCAGTCCAGCATCTTCTTCGCGTCCGGGTAGCGCTTGCTGCTGTTGAGGATCACGCCGACGACCGAGCGGCCGTTGCGCTCCGCGGCGAAGACGAGGCACGGGCCGGCCTTGGTGCCCGTGCCGGTCTTGATGCCGATCACGCCCTTGTACGAGCCGAGCAGCTGGTTCGTGTTGTACCAGGTGTACGTGCGGCCGTTGGTCGCCTTCTGCTTCGTCGACGTGGACTTCGCGACGTTGCGGATGTTCGTGCTGCCGAGCACGTACTTGCCGAGCTTGGCCATGTCGCGCGCCGTGGAGTGGTTGCGCCCCTTCTTCGAGATGCCGTCGAAGGAGTCGAACTCGGTGTTCTTCATGCCGAGTTGGCGGGCCTTGGCGTTCATCTTGCCGATGAACGAGTTGGCCCGCGACGTCGTCGAGCCGCCCTTTCCGACGGCGTCGGCCAGCGCGTACGCGGCGTCGCAGCCCGAGGGGAGCAGCATCCCGTACAGCAGCTGCCGCAGGCTCAGCTTGTCGCCCGTGCGCAGGTCGGCGGTGCTTCCGCCCCACTTGGAGACGTAGTCGCGGTATGCCTTCTTCACCGTGATCCGGCGGTCGAGGTCGACGCCGGAGCTGACGACGACCGCGGCCGTCATGACCTTCGTGGTGCTCGCCATCTGGCGCTTGGTGTCGGAGCTCTTGCCCCACATCTCCTCACCGGAGGAGGCGTCCAGCAGGAAGGCGCCCTTGGCCTTGACGCCGGAGGGACCGGCGGCGTGAGCCGGTACGACGAAGGGTCCCGCGGCCAGTACTGCTCCGGCCGCCACCACCGCGGCACCGATACGGCGGGCCCTCTTGGATACACGCATCAACTCGAAGCTCCATCGTCCATGGCGGGATCGACGCCGGCCCCTGTACGCAGGAGCGGCCACCCCGTGAAAAGTCCGTTGCCCCAAGGACATTGCCACGCGGCGTTTGGTTGCACCGAATCGGTCCCGTACTTCAGTTCGCAACTGACGCCCTGTTCGCGGCGCGTGCCGCCTCACGCCTCGGAGCGCTGCGGGATCGCGTCTCCCGCCGGGGAGTCGCTGCGTCCGTAGTGGTGCGTGGTGAACATGTAGAGCAGTCCCGCTCCCATGACGACGCCGCCCGACAGCAGCACGATCCAGTTCTCGTACCAGGGCTGGCCGGGATTGCGCGCCCAGGAGATGTTGATGATCGCGAAGATGCCGTACGCCAGGGCCGCGGCGTTGATCAGCAGCCCCCAGCGGCCGAGTCGGAACTCCCCCGTGGACCGCCAGCCCTTCAGCCGGGCGCGGAGCGCGGCGAGGACGACCATCTGGAACGAGCCGTAGATGCCGAGGACGGCGAACGAGACGATCTTGGTGAGGGCATCCTCGGAGATCAGTGACCAAAAGGCGATGACGATGGGGATGACCGCGGCCACCAGCAGCGCGTTGTGCGGCACGGCACGCGCGTACGAGAACGAGCGCAGCAGCCTGTGCCCCACGACCATCTTGTCCCGCGCGTACGAGTAGATGAGGCGCCCCGCGGCGGCCTGGAGGCTCACCGTGCAGGACAGGAACGAGATGAGCACGACGCCCATGACCAGGCGGGCGCCCACCTCGCCCAGCGCGTCGAAAAGCACCCGCACGACAGGGTCGGTGTCCTTGCCGTCGATCACCGCCCGGTAGTCGGAGACGGCCAGCAGCAGCGTGAGACATGTGAAGGTGGCGGCGGCGCCGCCGACATAGACGGTTCGGCGCATCGCCTTCGGGATGACGGCGCCCGGGCGTGCGACCTCCTCGGCGAGGTCGCCGCACGCCTCGAAGCCGTAGTACTGGTAGAAGCCGATGATGGCCGCCGCCAGGAAGACCGGCGCATAGGAACCGCCGCCCCCCGCACCGAAGTTGTCGACGACGACACCGATGCCGTGGAAGCGGTGCGTGGACAGCAGATAGACGCCGACGACGACGGCGCCGACCAGCTCCGCGGTGAAGCCGATGACGGCGGCCTTCGAAAGGGCCCTGGTGCCCGCGTAGTTGATGAGCGCGGCGACGACGATGAGCGCCACGGTGCACAGCACCGTTGTGTGCACGGACGGTTCGAAGCCGAAGAGGATCGCCACGAACGGTCCGGCGCCGTATGCCACGGCGGTGATCGTGACCAGCAGCGCCCACATGTAGATCCACCCGGTCATCCACGCCCAGCGGATGCCCCACAGGCGGCGCGCCCACGGGTAGACGCCGCCGGCGATGGGGAACTGCGCGACGACCTCGCCGAAGACGAGCGCCACGAGGAACTGCCCCGCGCCCGCGAGCAGGAACGCCCAGATCATCGGGGGGCCGCCGGTGGCCAGCGCCGTCGCGAAGAGGGTGTACGTGCTGACCACGGGGGAGAGGTAGGTGAACCCGAGCGCGAAGTTCGCCCACGGCCCCATCTCCCTGCGGAACTCCGAGCCGTGCTCGGCCGCTCCGCCTCCTCCCCCGGCTCCACCTGCCGCGGCGGCGCTCCCGGCGTCCGTCATCGCTGCTCCTCTCCCGGCACGTCGCTGCCGGGCGCGGGTGCCTGTGCCCGTACCGCCCGTCCGGCGACCAGATCCGCGGCCCGCTCGGCGACGAGCAGCACGGTGACCATCGGGTTCACGGTCGGCATGCTCGGGAACACGGACGCGTCGACGACCCGTACGCCCTCCACGCCGCGCAGCCGCAGCTGCGGATCGACCACGGCGCCGGCGTCGTCGGCGTGGCCCATGCGGCAGGTGCCCGCCGGGTGGTAGACGGTGTGCGCCGCGCGCCGCCCGTACTCGGACAGCTCCGCGTCGGTCGTCACCTCCGGGCCGGGGGCGGTCTCCCGGAGCAGCCAGTCGCGCAGCGGTCCGGTGGAGGCCACCCGGCGGGCGATGCGCAGGCCGTCGACGAGAGTGCGCTCGTCGTAGCCCTCGGGATCGGTGAAGTAGCGGAAATCCAGGGCGGGTTTCTCCGCCGGGTCGGCGCTGCGCAGCCAAAGACGCCCGCGGGAACGGGACTTGGGCACGTTGGGGGTCATGCAGACGCCATACGGGGGTGAAGGCAGGGCCAGGCGTTCGGTGTTGGCGGTGAACGGCACCTGGTAGAAGTGGAACATCAGGTCCGGGCCGGGCTCGCGGCTGTCGCGCCGCACGAACAGCCCCGCGTCGGAGTCCATCGCCGAGTTCGGAGGCAGCGGGCCCGCGGTCTCCCAGACGATCACCGACTCCGGGTGGTCCAGCAG
This sequence comes from Streptomyces winkii, assembly GCF_032248595.1. Lineage (NCBI taxonomy): Bacteria > Bacillati > Actinomycetota > Actinomycetes > Kitasatosporales > Streptomycetaceae > Streptomyces > Streptomyces winkii. The sequence continues at coordinate 33,497 of NZ_JASTTH010000007.1, forward strand.
GTTCTCCCCCACTCCTGGCAGATCGGCGAGCACGTCGATGCCGAGTCCGCGCAGGGCGCCGGCGGGGCCGATCCCGGAGAGCAGCAGCAGCCGCGGCGTGTCGATCGCCCCCGCGCACAGCAGCAGTTCACGCTCCGCGCGCAGGGTGCCGTCGGAGCCGTCGGCGTACCGCACGCGGACTCGGGTGAGGCGTCCGTCCCCGTCCCGCAGCAGCCTGTACGCCCAACTCTCCAGCTTCAGCGTCAGGTTGGGCCGGTGCATGACGGGGTGGAGATACGCGACGGACGCCGACGACCGGTATCCGGTGGCCGGGTCGTAGGCGAGCGAGAAGAAGCCGGCGCCCTCGGTGAAGGGCCGCGCGTTGAAGTCGTCGACGACGGGGACGTCGAGGGCGTCGACCGCGGCGCAGACGAAGTCGTGCGCGACGGGGTTGCGGTCCTTGTCGGCGACGGGACGGATGGTGTTGCGCAGCCGGTGCCGGTACGGCAGCACGGTCCCGGCGTCCCATCCGTCGGCGCCGCGACGAACCCACTCCTCCATGTCGTGCGGGAACGGCAGGAAGCTGATGAGGGTGTTGTGGGACGAGCAGCCGCCGAGCACGCGGGCCCGCGAGTGCAGGATGTGCGAGTTGCCGCGGGGCTGTTCGACGATCGGGTAGCGGTAGTCGTAGTCCGTGTCGAGGAGATTGATCCAGTTCCGCAGCCTGAGCACGCTCTCGTCGCCGACGTCGCTGGGCCCGCCCTCGACCACGCACACCCGGCACTCCGGGTCCTCGCTCAGCCGCGCGGCCAGCACGCAGCCGGCGGTGCCGCCGCCCACGACGACGTAGTCGTAGACGTCCTCGTCCCTGCCGGATTCGCTCATGTCCACCCTGTCCGCCGTCTCTCCCGGCCGATCGCACCGGCCCGGCTTCGGGTCCCGGGCCGGACTCGCGTACCGGAGTCCGGGCGGGGCGTCACGTCAGCCCTTGAACCAACCGCTCGGAGCGGGCGAGAGGTTGTGGTAGATGTGCTTGGCCTCCTGGTACTCCCGCAGGCCCGTCGGGCCGAGTTCGCGGCCGATGCCGGATCTGCCGAAGCCGCCCCACTCGGCCTGCGGCACGTACGGATGGAAGTCGTTGATCCAGACCGTGCCGTGGCGCAGGCGGTTCGCCACGCGCTGGGCGCGGCCCGCGTCGTTGGTCCACACGCCGCCGGCCAGCCCGTAACGGGTGTCGTTGGCCAACTCCAGCGCCTCGTCCTCCGTGTAGAAGCGCTCGACGGTCACGACGGGCCCGAAGACCTCTTCCTGCACGATGCGCATCGTCGACTTGCAGTCCGCGTACACGGTGGGCAACAGGAAGAATCCGCGGGCCAGTTCGGGGTCGTCGGGCCGCCGTCCGCCGGTGACGAGCCGCGCGCCGTCCATGCGCGCGACCTCCAGATAGCTCTCGACCCTCGCGCGGTGCTCGGCGGAGCTGAGGGGGCCGGACTCGGTGAGCGGTTCGAGGCCGTCGCCGAGGCGGATCGCCTCGGCTCTGGAGGCGAGTTCGGTCACGAAGCGGTCGTGGACGCCGTACTGGACGATGAGGCGCGAGCCGGCCGAGCAGACCTGGCCGGAGTGGAGGAAGGCCGCGTCCAGCGCGTAGTCGAGCGCGGCGTCGAAGTCGGCGTCGTCGAAGACGATGTTGGGGTTCTTGCCGCCGAGTTCCAGCGCGATGTTCTTCACACCGGACGCGGCGCTCTCCATGATCTTCCGCCCGGTGGCGAGGCCGCCCGTGAAGGAGACCATGTCGACCTCGGGGTGCGAGGTCATCGCGGCGCCGACCGTGGCGCCCACGCCGAGAACGAGGTTGGCGACGCCCGGCGGTGTGCCCGCCTCCTCCAGCAGCCCCATGAGGGCGATCGTCGTCAGCGGCGTCGTCTCGCTCGGCTTGAGCACGAAGGTGTTGCCCGCCGCGAGCGCCGGTGCGACCTTCCACGAGGCCTGGAGCAGCGGGTAGTTCCACGGTGCGATCAGGGCGCACACGCCGACCGGCTGGTGCACGACCCTGCTCAGCACGTCCGGACCGACGTCGACGACGCGGCCGGCCTCCTTCCCCACGATCTCGGAGAAGTAGCGGAAGGCGCCCGCGATGTCCTGGATGTCGAGGCGCGACTCGGCGAGCGTCTTGCCGGTGTCGAGGGTCTCCATGCGGGCCAGTTGCTCCTGGTCGCGCAGGAGCAGTTCGTGCACGCGGTACAGCACGTCGCCGCGGCGGCGGGCGGGGGCCCATGCCCAGTCGGCGCGTTCGAAGGCCCGCTTGGCGGCCCGTACGGCGAGATCGACGTCCGTCTCGTCCGCCTCGTCGACGGTGGTGATGACCGAGGCGTCGAACGGATTGACCACTTCGCGCTGTCCACCGGCGACACCCGCTGTCCACTCACCGTCGATATACAGCTCGGCCATCGCGCAGCCCCTCACTCGCCCGTGGTGTTCGCCGCCCCCGTTCTCGGCATGACCGCTCCAACATCGTTCGGGGCGGGGCCGCTTGCTACGGGGCGCACCGAGCGTGGGGACTTGGGGAGGGGATGTTGACCCACGTGGTCTAAGACCGCGTGGCGGCCCCGGCTGTGCCGACTTCGTCCGAGCGCCGGAGGCCGGCTTCTCCCTCGCGTGAGCGAAGCGGTGCCTCCCGGCTCATCGGGAGGCACCGCTTTTGCGTTCTTTCGCGGTATCCGCGTGAGGGCGGAGGGGAGTTGACCCCGGGCAGCGACCCGGGCCCGAACGGGCCCCGCGTGGGCCGGAGTCGAGGCTCTCGCCCCCGCGCAGGGATCACGCGTGGCGTGCGGCGTTGGCCTGGATCGCCTCACGCAGATACTCGGCCATGCCCGGCTTGATCGCCTCGTAGTACGCGGTGAAGCGCTCGTCGGCCACGTACATCTCGCCGAGGCAGGTGTGGATCTCGTACGGACAGTCGTAGAAGTTGCGGCAGATCTGCTGCCGGTGCTCCTCCGCCAGGTCCATCGCGGCCTCGGACCCGGGGCCGTCGTCGCTCTCCATCTGCTCGCTGAAGCGACGCGTCCACTCCTCGCCCTCCTCCTTGATCCGCAGCCAGTCCTCCTTGGTGTACGAGGCGGTTCTGCGCTGCGACTCGTGGTAGGCCTCGGTGTGGCCCCAGCGCTGCTGGGTCTCCTCGGCGTACTGGTCGGGGTCGTGGTCCCCGAAGACCTCGAACTTCTCCTCGGGTGTGAGATCGATGCCCATCTTCCGTGCCTCCATGGCGTGTTCGACGGCGGCGGCCATCTTCTGGAGCTTCTCGATCCGGGAGCACAGCAGCTCGTGCTGCTGCCGCAGATGTTCCCGCGGGTCCACGTCCGGGTCGTCGAGAAGGACCGCCACCTCTTCGAGCGGAAAGCCGAGCTCCCGGTAGAACAGGATCTGCTGAAGCCGGTCCAGGTCGGCGTCGCCGTAGACGCGATGGCCGGCGAGGCTGCGCTCGCCGGGCACCAGCAGGCCGATCTCGTCGTAGTGGTGCAGGGTGCGCACGGTGACACCGGCGAATCCGGCGACCTGTCCCACGGAGTAGCTCATCTCCGCTCCTTTCTCGTACGCACTTCACGGTGGGCCCTCACGTGACGTGAGGTGCAAGCGGAATTGTTCCGGGGCCTCCGGGCGGCAGAGGCGGGCGCACGGAACAAGCACATGGGGGGCGGACACGCGCTACGGCACGGGCCGGGGCCCATCGCCAGGCCGACGTCGGCGGGGCGCCCGGCCGTCGCGGGGATCTCGTGCGCGGCCCCGTGCGCGGCCCCGTGCGCGGGGGCGCGGTCCGGCAGCTCCTCCAGCCATGCGAACTGGGCGCGGGCGCGCCGGGCACGGCGGAGACGACCATGAAGAGTCGGGTGAAGGGGGCGCCCCAACGGCGCCCCCTTCACCCGAAGTTGACTGTGCGAACTGAGACAGCGACTGGGCTGCGACTCTGCTTCCTAGCCGAGGATTCCACGGAGCAGACCCAGCACGGTCTCGAGAAGTTGGTTCACCAACACGGCCATCACCTCGATTCCAGTAGGCGGACCCCCTGGACGAACGGGGTCGGCGACTCGGAAGAGGTACCCGTCCGGGATTCGGGATCTCCGGGTCCGTCGATCTTCAATCGAACGATCGATTTCGCGTGGTTGCGGGAGAAGCGCGCCGTCGTGGGCCGTACGGGGCCCGCGGCAGGCAGTGAAACGTTGAAGGGCCGGTCATTCGGTGGACGTGCCGACTGGCGTTCTCCGGCGGGTGCGGGGAGGGTCCGCGTCCGCGGTCGGCTGGTCTCGTCTTCAACCGCTTTCGCCTCCACCGTTCTCGTCGTCAACCGCTCTCGTCGTCCACCGCTCTCGTCTTCGGCGCTTCTCCTTCAACTGCCCGACGGCGTACGGGCGTCCGCCGTCCCGCTCAACTCTCAGTAGCCGATGGGGAGTCCGGCGTAGTTCTCCGCCAGGGCGGCCGCGGCGCTCGGGGAGCGCACCACCCACTCCAGTTGCGAGCGCTGCAACTGCGCCTCGAAGGGGTCACCGCCGACGTGCAGCATGCTCGTCATCCACCAGGAGAAGTGCGTGCCGCGCCACACCCGGCGCAGCGCCCTCTCCGAGTACTCGTCCGCGGCGCGCGGATCACGTTCGCGCAGCAGGGCCACCAGAGCACGCGTGAGCAGTGCCACGTCGGCCACGGCGAGGTTCAGCCCCTTGGCACCGGTCGGCGGAACGATGTGCGCCGCGTCCCCGGCGAGGAAGAGCCGTCCGTACCGCATCGGTGTCGAGACGAAGCTGCGCATCGGCAGGATCGACTTGTCCGTGATCGGGCCCCGTTGAAGCCGCCAGCCGTCCTGCCCGTGGCCGAGCCGCCGGGCCAGCGCGTCCCAGATCCGGTCGTCGGACCACTCGGCGATGTCGTCGCCCGGATCGACTTGCAGATAGAGCCTGCTGACCGAGGGCGAGCGCATCGAGTGCATCGCGAACCCCTCGGGGTGCCACGCGTAGATGAGTTCGTCGGTGGAGGGAGCCACGTCGGCCAGCACGCCGAGCCACGCGTACGGGTAGTCCCGGCCGTACGAGCGGCGCGCGCCGGCGGGGATGCTCGGGCGGGACGGCCCGTGGAAGCCGTCGCACCCGGCGACCACGTCGCAGTGGACGCGGTGCGGCCGGCCCTCCTCGTCGTCGAAGGTCACCGAGGGGCTCTCGCCGTCGAGGTCGTGCAGTACGACGTCGCCGACCCCGTAGTACGCCCGCTGCCCCGCGCCGGAGCGCGCCCGCATCAGATCGCGGGTGATCTCGGTCTGCCCGTACACCCACACCGACCGGTTCACCAGCGCGCGGAAGTCGATGTGGTGGCGCTCGTGCGGGAACTGGAGGTAGATCCCCCGGTGTTCCATGCCTTCGCGCTTGAGGCGGTCGCCCACGCCGGCCTCGCTGAGCAGCTCGACGGTCGAGCTCTCCAGCATGCCGGCGCGGATGCGGCCGAGTACGTACGCGGGGCTGCGGCTCTCCAGCAGGACGGACTCGACTCCTTCGCGGTCCAGCAGATGGGAGAGCAGCAGTCCGGCGGGGCCGGCGCCCACGATCACCACGCGGGTTCGCGCCGTCCGCGTCGTCCGTGCCGTCCCTGCCGTCGTCACGAGCCGCCCTCGCGCATGTGCGCCGGTACGGCCAGCAGGGACACGACGGCGAGGACCGCGGCGACGGCGAAGGCGTAGAAGCCCCAGGGGTAGGCGATGCCGGCGCTCACCAGCAGGCCGCCGAGGAACGGGCCGACGATCGCGCCGAGCCGCCCCACTCCGGCGGCCAGTCCCAGTGCCGTGCCCCGTACTTCGGCCGCGAACAGGTGGCCGACGAACGCGTACACCAGCACCTGCGCGCTGAACACGAACACCCCGGCGAGGAAGACCGCGGCGTAGACGACGGCCGTCGACTCCATCTTGACCGAGAGCAGCGCCAGGAAGACCGCCGAGAGGCCGAACCACAGCAGCACGGTCCGCTTGTTGCCGCGCGCGTCCGAGACCCGCCCGGCCAGCAGCAGACCCGCGACGGCGCCGAGGTTGAGCGCGAGCAGCAGCCCGAGCGAGGCGCCGACCGAGTAGCCCGCACCGCCCATGATCTGCGGAAGCCAGGTGTTGAGCCCGTACACGAGGAGCAGGCCCATGAACGAGGCGATCCAGATGCCGAGGCTCACGCGGAGCAGCCGGCCGCGCAGCAGGGCCGAGGGGCGCACCGGCTGCCCGGCCGGGGAGGCGATCTTGTGGCGGGCGTCCAGGAAGGCCTGCGACTCCGGCAGCTTGGCCCACATCACGGGCAGCGTCAGCAGCCCGGCGACACCGCCCACGACGAACATCGCCTCCCAGCCGAACCCGGGGACGAGGACGATCGCCAGCAGGGCGGTGAGCACGGCGCCCACGTGGTAGCCGGTCATCATCCGCGTGACGGCGGAGCCGCGGCGCCCGGGACGCGCGTACTCGGTCATGTACGCGAGCGCGGTCGGCAGGCACGCGCCCAGGCCCAGGCCGCCGAGGAAGCGCAGCGCCACGAACGTGGCGACACCGGGGGCCCACGCGATCGCGAGGGTCAGTACGGAGAAGACCGCGATGCAGGTCATCAGGGTGGCGCGGCGGCCGAACCGGTCGGTGAGCGGGCCGACCGCCACGGCGCCGATGCCGACTCCGACCAGCCCGACCGTCGCGGCGGTCGTGAGCGAGCCGGGGTCGAACCCCAGTGCCTGGGTCTTGCTGAGGGTGGGGATGACGGCTCCGAGCACGACCAGATCGAACCCGTCGAGTGCGACCGCGAGCCAGCAGAGCAGGACCGGCCAGAAGCCGTGCTCGGCGGTGCGCGGCTTCGTGCCGCCGGAGGCGGAGCCGGACGCGGAGGACCTCGGGGACGTTGACGACATGGTGTTTCTCCTTGTCGGGGTGACCGACATCGTGGGGCGTGGCACACTCCCGGCACAGAGCCGTCTTTCACTGAGCGGAAGCCCATGTCCGGAAACACCGGCCAGCCCGGTCGCAGCGTGGCCTCACGGATGCTGGCGATCCTCGACGCCTTCGACTTCGAGCACCCGCGGCTGACGCTGTCCGAGCTCGCGCGGCGGGCGGACCTGAGCCTGGCGACCACCCACCGGCTCGTCGGCGAACTGACGTGCTGGCGCGGCCTGGAGCGCGGAGACGACGGCAAGTACCGAGTGGGGCTCCGCCTGTTGGAGCTGGGACTGCTGAGCGGACTGCACACGCGGCTGCGCGACGTCGCCATGCCGTTCATGCAGGAGCTGTACGAGGCCACCCGGGAGAACGTCCATCTCGCCGTGCGCGACGGGGAGATGGCCTTGTACGTGGAGAAGCTCACGGGCCACCGGTCGGTGCCGATCATCTCCCGTACCGGCGGCCGGCTGCCCCTGCACACGACCGGCGTCGGGAAGGCACTGCTCGCATCGGCGCCGCAAGCCGACATCGACGAGCATCTCGCCCGGCCGCTGAGCCGCCCGACGAGGTACTCGATCCGCGAGCCGGGGCGGCTGCGGCAGGACCTCCAGCGCACGCGGCAGAGGGGATTCGCCACCACGCGCGAGGAGATGACGCTGGGCAGCTGCTCGGTCGCGAGCCCGGTACTGGTGGACGACGAGCCGGTCGCGGCCGTCGGGTTGGTGGTCCGGTCGAGCAGGCTGGAGCTCGACCGGCTGGCGCCGCCCGTGCTGGAGGCGGCACGCGGCATCGGCGCGCGGCTCGCCGAGGTCGGCGACGACCCCTACCCCGGCTACGTGCACGACGTCGCCCTGCGTGCGCTGCGCTGAGAGCGACCGGCCCGGCCCCGCTGCTGAACTCGCCTGATCCTGCCGCCACTTGGGCACGCCCGGCGGCAGGCCGCCGCCGGCACGCGCCTTCGCTCAGGTGCGGAGCCCCTGCTCGCCGAGCCCGGTGATGTGCTGACGCATCAGGCGTTCGGCCTCCTGGATCTGGTCGCGCTTGAGCGCGTCGAGGATCGCGAGATGCTCCTGGTGCAGATGGCTCCGGTCGGCGATCGCGCCGCCCATCGTGATCCAGGCGTGCAGCCACAGCTCGTGGACGGCCTGCTGGAACTCGACGAGTACGGGATTGTCCGTCGCCCGGGCCAGACCCGCCTCGAAGCTCGGGTCGAGGCTCCCCTGCCGGGAGGACTCCGCGAGATCCGTGCCGGCGCGTTCCAACGCGGCCTCCGCATGCGTGAGATCCATCGGATCCTGCCGCGCGAGCAGGCGTACGACCTCGCACTCGATGCCCGCGCGGAGCTCGGAGAGGTGGCGGATGTGGGTCTCGTCGACCTGCTTGGGCGGCGTGACGGAGAGCAGGGTGTGCGGCACCGGTTCGGCGACGAACGTGCCGCTGTTGCGGCGGATGTCGACCTTGCCCATGCCTTCGAGGGTCCGCAGGACCTCACGGATGGTGACTCTGCTGACGCCGAGCTGCTCGGCGAGCTCCCGCTCCGAGCCGAGCCGGTCACCGGGCTGCATCCGCTCGACGAGGGCCGAGAGCTGGTCCAGCGCCAACCGGAAGATCTCGATCTTCCGGATCGGCTGTAGCCGGAAGGGCAGGCTGCCGTCCTCACTCACAGCAGCTGTTCTATCACAGGCACCTGACACCTGTTGTATGTGGAATGTGGACTGTGACCAGACCAATCTATTGACAGTGGACTGTGGCCAGACCAATATCTGCGCCATGTCTCAAGCCCTGGAAGCGCACAGCACCGGCCTCGACTGCCGCAGGGACGGCTCCGTCGCCGTGCTCCGGCTCTGCCGGCCCGCTGCTCGCAACGCACTGAACAGCGCTCTCGTCGACGGACTCGACCGGCGGCTGGCGGCTCTCGACGACGACGAATCCGTGCGCGCCGTGGTGCTGACCGGTGACGGCCCCGGATTCTGCGCCGGCTCGGACGTGAAGGAACTGGCCGGGATGACGGTGCCGGAGATGGCCCGCCACGAGGCGCGTACCGCTCAAGTCGCGCGCTCCGTCCAGCAGCTCGGCACCCCCGTGATCGCTGCGGTCGAGGGCTTCGCACTCGGCGGCGGCTTCCTGCTGGCCCTCGGCTGCGACCTGGTGGTCACCGCCGCGGACGCGCGGTGGCACCTCCCCGAGGTCCGGCTGGGCTGGGTGCCCCCGTGGGGCCTCCAGGCGCTGACCGCGCGCTGCGGCCCCGTACTGGCGAAACGCTTCGCCTGGGGTGAGGCGGAATCGACCGGCGCCGATCTCCACCGCCTCGGCGTGGTCGAGGAGTTGAGCGGACCGGGCGGCGCCGAGGACAGCGCCCGCGAGATCGCGTCCCGGCTGGCCGCGCTGCCCGCGGCGGCGGTCCGGGCGACGAAGCGCGCGCTCGCCGACGCCGCCCTCGCCGGCGCGGAGAGCCTCGACGCCCGTACGAACTGGCTGTTCGCCGGAAACTGCGAGACCCCCGAAGCCCGCCGCAACCTCGATCGATTCACACGGAAGACCGCCGAGGAGAGCCGATGAGCAAGATCTGTGACGCGGCCACGGCCGTGTCCGCCATACGCGACGGGCAGACCGTGGGCAGCACCGGCGTGATCGGCTGGCTGACGCCGGACGCGGTACTGGCCGCGCTGGGGCGCCGGTTCGAGGCGACGGCCTCGCCCCGCGAACTCACCTTCTTCTTCCCCGTCGGGACAGGCGACGCCGTCGGCATCCCGGGCATGGATCACGTCGCGAAGAAGGGCCTGATGCGCCGGATCGTCTCCGGCTCCTACATCAACCCCCGGCATCCGCGGACCGGGCTGCGCCCCGCCCTCATGGAGCTGATCCAGAACGATCTCGTCGAGGCGTACAGCTGGCCGATCGGTGCGTCCATGCACTGGCTGCGCGAGGTCGCGCGGCGCAGCCCGGGATATCTGACGGAGATCGGGCTCGGCACCTACATCGACCCGCGCCACGGAGGCGGGAAGTTCACGGAGCAGGCGACCCAGGACCTGGTCGAACTCGTCGAATTCCGCGGCCGTGAGCAGCTCTTCTACCCGGCCTGGCCGCTCGATGTGGGCATCGTCCGGGCCAGCAGCGCCGACGAGGCGGGCAACCTCTCCTTCGAGGAGCAGCCCCTCACCTCCAGCGCGCTGGCGCTCGCGCTCGCCGTGAAGGCCGGCGGCGGAACGGTCATCGCCCAGGTCGCCAAGGTCGTGCCCCGCGGCTCCCGGCCCGCCCAGGACGTACGCATCCCGGGTGCGCTCGTCGACCACGTCGTGGTCGCGCCCGGCGAGATGACGGGCACGGACGTACGAGAGGACCCCGGCTATCTGCGCCCCGTGCCCGATGTGGCGGAGAGCCTGCCGCGGCTGCCGTCCGGACCCGACAAGGTCATCGCGAGGCGGGTGGCGCAGGAGATCCGTCCCGGCGAACCGTCGATCTTCGGATTCGGGGCCTCGTCCGACGCCGTCCTCGCGATGGCCGAGGACGGCCGCCTCGACGACGGCGCGCTCGACGACTACGTCTTCACCACCGAACACGGGCCGTTCGGCGGCGCGGTCATGAGCGGCTGGCAGTTCTCCGCGAACTACTCCCCGGAAGCCCTGCTGGACGGGGCGTACCAGTTCGACTTCATCGACGGCGGCGGCTGCCCCTTCGCCGCCCTTGCGTTCGCCCAGCTCGACGCCTCCGGCAACGTCAACGTCAGCCGGTTCGGCAACGCCAACCCAGGCGCGGGCGGCTTCATCGACATCGCGCACAACGCGCGGCGGCTGGTCTTCGCCGGGACCCTCACCACCGGCGGGCTCGACGTCGACATGAGCGGCGGCGTGCTGCATATTCGCCGGGAAGGCAAGGTCTCCAAGCTCGTCGGCCAGGTCGACCACATCACCTACCGCGTCGCGGACGGCGTCCGCGACCGCGGCCAGCAGGCCCTCGTCGTCACCGAGAGGGCCGTCTTCGATCTCACACCCGCGGGTCTGCGCCTCATCGAGGCGGCACCCGGCATCGACATCCGGCGGGACGTCCTGGACCTCATCGGGTTCGACGTCTCGGTCTCGGACCAACTCTCGACCTGGGACGCGTCACTGCTGCGCCCCTGATCCCCATCAGGACTCCCCTCCACCGGAGAAAGCCGGAGAAACCCATGAGCAGCAACACCGAGCCACAGCAGGAGACGGCGCCCCGGCAACCCGCACCCCGGGAGTCCGGCACCGAGCGCATCCGTCCCGTCATCACCGCGAGCGTCGTCGGCACGATCATCGAGTGGTACGACTTCTTCATCTACGGGACGGCCGCCGCCCTCGTCTTCGGCAAGCTGTTCTTCCCGGCGTCCAGTTCCCTGGCCGGAACGATGGCCGCCTTCGCGACGTACGCCGTCGGATTCGCCGTCCGTCCCATCGGCGGCGCCGTGTTCGGGCACTTCGGCGACAAGCTCGGCCGCAAGGCGATCCTGATCACCACGCTCGCCGTCATGGGCGTCACCACCACGCTCATCGGGCTGCTCCCCACCTACGCCCAGATCGGGATCTGGGCACCGGCCCTGCTGGTGCTGCTCCGCATGGCGCAGGGCTTCGGCGCCGGCGCGGAGTTCGCGGGCGCCGCGATCATGGCCGTCGAGTACTCGCCGGTCGAGCGGCGCGGATACTTCGGCAGCTGGCCGCAGATCGGGGTCGCGATCGGGCTCGCCGCGTCCAGCGGGGTCTTCGCCCTGGTCGGCCTGCTGCCAGAGGAGCAGTTCATGTCCTGGGGCTGGCGCATCCCGTTCGTCGCCAGTGCCCTGGTGCTGCTCGTCGGCACCTGGATACGGATGCGCATCAGAGAGACCCCGGTCTTCCAGGAGGTCCAGAAGGAGAAGCGGGTCGCCCGCTCTCCGCTGGCCGAGGTCCTGCGCGGCCAGCCCAAGAGCTTCTTCGCCGTCCTCGGCATGCGGTTCGCCGACAACGCCGTCCTCTACATCCCGGTCGCCTTCACCCTGACGTATCTCGCCGAGCGAGGCGTCGAGAGCAGCGTGGGCCTCACCGCGGTGCTGCTCGCCTCCGGAGTGCAGGTCGCCACGATCCCGCTCTTCGGGGCGTGGTCGGACAGGGTCGGACGGCGACTGGTGTACGGCGGAGGGGCGGCCGTCTCGGCGCTGCTGCTCGTGCCGTACTTCCTGCTCCTGGACACCGGCGACACGTGGCTGATCTGGCTCGCCGTCATGCTGCTCGGCGGCCTCGCGTACTCGGCCATGGCCGGAAGCCAGCCGGCGTTCTTCAGCGAGCTGTTCCACCCGCGCGTCCGCTACACCGGGGTCGCCGGAGCACGCGAACTCGGCGCCACCGTCGGCGGGTTCACACCGCTGGCCGCGACGGCGCTGCTCGCCGCGTACTCGACCGGCCTCGCCGTGGCCGCGCTGGTCATCGTCATGTGCCTGATCAGCGTGGCCGCCGTGGTGTGGGCACCGGAGACGCGGGGGCGCCGCTTCGACGTCGAGGCCGTCGGCGAACGGAATCCGTGACGCCGGCCGTCTGTCCCGCGACGTCCGCCGCCCCCTGGCAGGACGACCCCTGGCACAGCAACCCGCTGGCACGACGACCCCTGGCACAGCAACCCGCTGGCACCACACCCCCGCAGCAGCGACCCCCAGCAGCGAGCTCAGCAGCAGCGCCCCGGCGGAAGGAACCCGACCTTGACCAGCCATCCGACCCTCGACCTCGGCAGCGCGAGCAAGGCCGTACTGGCCCGCGGGCAGCGCACCGCCGCCCTCCCCGAACCCGGCTTCCCGCACTACGCAGACATGGACACCGGCGAATGGACCCGCTCACCGAACGGGGACTGGACCGGCGGCTTCTTCGTCGGCCAGCTCTGGCTGGCGGCGGCCACCGGAAGCGGCGACGCCGCGACGGCACGCGCGTGGACGGAGCGCGTCCGCCCGCGTGCCGCCTCCGACACGATCTTCCGCGGCTTCCTCTTCTGGTACGGCGCCGCCCTCGGCTCCGTACTGACCGGCGACCAGTACGCCGAGGAGACGGCCCTCGAAGGCGCGTACGCCCTGGCGGAGAGCTTCAATCCGGCCGCCGGACTGCTGCCGCTCGGCTCCACGGCGGAGGAGGCCCACAGCGTCGGCGCGGACGAGACGAACATCGACGGCGTACCCGGCGGCGCGCCGCTGCTGTACTGGGCGGCGGACGTCACCGGCGACGAAACGCTGCGCCGCAAGGCCCGCTCCCATGTCGCCCGGCACATCGAACTCCTCGTTCGGGACGACGACTCGGTCGTCCAGTCGGCGACGTTCGACACCGGCGACGGCGCACTCATCAAGACCTACACGCACAAGGGCGTACGGGACGACAGCACTTGGGCGCGGGCACAGGCGTGGGCCATGCTCGGCATCGCCCAAGCGGCCCGCCACGAGCCCGAGTTGTTCACGGCCGACGCCGTCAGGGTCTGCGACTGGTGGTGCGCGCATCTGCCGGAAAGCAGGGTCGCCCACTGGGACTTCGACGCACCGCAGCACGAGCCCGAGCCGCTGCCGGACACCTCGGCGACGGCCATCGCGGCCGCCGCCCTGCTGAAGATGCGCACAGTCGCGCCCGCTAAGGCAGACCAGTACGAACAGACCGCACGCGAGATGGTGACGGCCCTGGTCGAGCACCACCTCAGCCCGCCCTCGGAGAACGGCCCGCCCGCGGGCATCCTCGGCAACGCCTGCTACAACCACCGGATCGGGCTGGCCACCAGGAACGAACTCGTCTGGGGCACGTATTTCCTGCTGGAGGCCCTGCTCACCTTCACCGGCGAGCTGACGACCGACGCCCTCTGAACGAACGGGCGCCCACCGGAACTTGCTCCCTGCCGGTGGGCGCCCGCGGAAGCATCCCCCTGCCCTGGGCGGGAGTTGCGGGGCGACCGGCGCGACCGCTCACGGGCGCCCGGTGGGCGGAAGGCGAAGGCGGAAGGCGGAAGGCGGCCGCTCCGGGCCGCCCAACGGCGCGGTGTTCGGGGGAGGTTGGCCGGAGGAGCCGGGGCCGCCGTCACAAACCCCGCCGACACCCGGGCCCGCCCGGGGGCCGACCCCGTGGGCGCACAGGGGCCTTCCGGCCACCGTCGTACGCCTCACGGTTGCGACAACCGCGGGCGCCGCGCGCGACGCGCTGCGCGACCATCCGCTGACCTCGAAGGTTGTACGGGGCCGCCGACCGGGTCCGGATCGAGTCCCGACCGTGACGGCATCGCCGCCCGCGTCCGGCAACCCCCGCATCGTGCCTCCCGTCCAAACGGCGAAAACGCAAGCCCGCGCACCGCCTCAGGGGGACACTTCATGAACGATCCCGCACCGCCCACGACGCGTAACCGCCGTGCTCACGGCCGGAGTTCACGCCGGTCGCTCGCCCTTCTCACGGCGGGGATGCTCGCCGCGGCGCTGGCCGTGGCGGGCTGTGGCGAGTCCGGCGCGGACTCCACCAGCGCGGCGCGCGAGCCGCAGCAGGCGACCCAGGCCCCCGAGAACGGCAAGGCCGCCGACGGAGCGGCCGACCGCGCGGGCGCCCCCGAGGCCGACGGCCGCCAGGGCGAGCAGGGCGGCGCGGCCGAGCAGAAGCCGCCGAAGATCGCGGCGGAGCACATCGTCCGCAAGGCCCGGCTCACAGTCCGGGTGAAGGACGTGGCCTCCGCGCTCGACGACACCCGTACGACGGTCGAGAGCGCCGGAGGTTACGTCGGCGACGAGACCACCGACCGCGACGGCCGGAGCCACGAGCGATCGCGCCTGGTGCTCCGGGTGCCGCAGGAGAAGTACGCGGACGTGCTGAAGGAGCTCTCGGGAAGCGGAAAGCTCATCGAGCGCAAGGTGTCGGCCGACGACGTCACCGACAAGGTGGTGGACGTCGAGAGCCGCATCGCCTCGCAGAAGTCGAGCGTCAAGCGTGTGCGGGAGCTGATGGACAAGGCCACGGAACTTTCCGACATCGTCTCCCTGGAAGGCCAACTGAGCACCCGGCAGGCGGCGTTGGAGGCGCTTCAGGCGCAACAGGCGTCGCTGAAGGACCGTACGACCCTGGCCACCATCACGCTCGTGCTCTCCGAGACCGAGGTGGAGAAGGAGAAGGACGACGGCCCGGGGTTCGCGGACGCACTGGACGGCGGCTGGACGGCATTCGTCACGACGATGCGGTGGATCGCCGTCGCGATCGGAGCAGCGCTGCCGTTCCTGGCCGCGCTGGCGCTGCTCACGGTGGCGTGGCGGCTGATACGCGGCCACCTCCCGCAGCGCCTGCGCCGCTCCGCGCGGTCCGCGGCGCTTCCGACCGGCACTCCGGGCGGCGGCCGCCCGTGGGCTCCGGCGAAGGCACCGGCAGAGCCGCCGGCTCCGTCTCCGTCCGAGCCGCCCGCGAAGGGCCCGAAGAGCGACTGAGCCGCGTAGCGGGGCGCGGGCCGCGCAGCCGCGGCCCGCGAAGGCCAACGGCCGCGAGGCGCGGGGCCAAGGCTCGCAGAGCCCGGGCCCGGGGCCAGGGCTCGCGGAGCTCGCAGCCCTGGGCCAGGGGGCACGGAGCCGAACGCGCGAGGCCAACGGCCGCGCGCCCAAGGCCGCGGAGGCAAGGACCGCGAGGCCAACGACCGCAAGGCCAAAGGCCGGAGGTGCGGAGCCCCGCGCCCGGGGCCAGGGCTCGCGGAGCTCGCAGCCCTGGGCCAGGGGGCACGGAGCCGAACGCGCGAGGCCAAGCGCCGGAGACGCAGAGCGCGCGGCCGCGGGCCGCGAAGGCAAACGGCCGCGAGGCGCGGGGCCAAGGCTCGCATAGCCCGGGCCCGGGTTCGGGCCCGGGCTCGCGGCGCCCGGGGCCAGAGGCCGCGGAGGCAAGGTCGAGGGGGCGGAGGCCGCGAGGCGCGGGGCCAAGGCTCGCAGAGCCCGGGCCCGGGCTCGCGGGCCCCGGGGCCAGAGGCCGCGCAGCCAAGGCCGCGGAGCCAAGGCCGCGAGGCCGAAGGCCAGGGCGCCCGGCCCAACACCCCGCGTCCTTGCGCTCTTTCCCCGCTTCCGGTGGATCGCCGCGCGCCCCCGGCTACCCTGATGCCCCTATGCATGCCCTCCGCGACGGCTCCTCGCGGCAAGCCGCGGCGCGGCGCCGGCGGCGTCCGGGCCGCCCGGCTGCCACGGCCGTCGCGGCTGCCGTGAGCGTGGCCGTGACGGGAGCCGGGCTGGCGGGTTGCGCGTCGGACACCGGAGTACGGGACGGAGGGGCCGCGTCCAGCCTGTCGCCGCCCGCCAGCGCCTCGCCGCTGTGGCCCGGCGAATCGCCCTCGCCGCAGCCCCGGGCGCCGACGTCGAGGCAGTATCCGCCGGTCAGGGGCGTCACCGTACCCGCGGACGGTCTCAAGGGCGTGCCGGTACGGCAGTTGATGGCGAAGGACGCCAACGTGCCCGATCTGGTACGGAAGTTGATGAGCACCTGCCCGTCGCAGCGCTGCCCCATGCGGGACCCCGTCTACCGGGACCTGACCGGCGACGGGCGCGACGAACTCATCGTGGCCGTGGACGATCCGGGACTGAGCCAGACGATGCTTCAGGTCTACCGCGCATCCGGCGACGAGATCAGACCCGTGCTCATCCACTGGGCGGAGCCCGGGCTCACCGGCGAGACCCTCGGCAAGGACCTGGTGGTCACGGCGAACGGCAAGGAGGGCCCGTACACCACCCGGTACCGCTGGAACGGCAAGGTGCTGGCCCCCGTCGGCGTGCAGGGGCGGGACGGGGCACCGCAGGAAGGTGCCACGCAGGACAGCCGGCCGGCGGACGACGGAGCCGTGGACGACAGGGGCCGCACAGACCGGAGGACGACGTCATGACGACCCCCGCACACAGCGGGCCGGGCCCCGGCCCGAACCCGAGCCCGATTCCGGGCCCGGGCTCCGCCCCCGCCGCGGTCACCGAGGCGCACATCCTCCTCGTCGAGGACGACGACGTGATCCGCAACACCGTACGCATGGCTCTCGAACGGTACGGCTTCACCGTCTCCACCGCCGCCGACGGCCTGACCGGACTGGAGGTCTTCCGCGAGCGGCGGCCCGATCTGCTGCTCCTGGACGTCATGCTCCCCGAGCTCGACGGCATCGGACTGTGCCGCCGGATACGGGAGTTGAGCCTCGCGCCGGTTCTGATGATGTCGGCACGAGGCGACGCCCTCGACATCGTCTCCGGCCTCGAAGCGGGCGCCGACGACTACGTGGTCAAGCCGGTCGAGAGCGCGGTGCTCGTCGCGCGGATACGTTCGCTGCTGCGCCGCGCCTCCTTCCCGCCCGCCGCGCGGCCCGAGGATCAGGCGCCCGGGGGACATGGGGACGGGCACCGCCCGGGGCACCCTCCGCGCGTCCTCACCTTCGGCGAACTCACCATCGACACCCTGGGAATGGAGGTGTGCCGGGCCGGGCAGGCGCTGGCCCTCACGCCGACCGAGCTGCGGCTGCTGCTGGCGTTCGCCGCCTCGCCCGGCGTCGTGCTGGAGCGCCGCACCCTGCTGAACCAGGTCTGGGACCACGCGTGGCACGGCGATACGCGCGTAGTCGACCTGCACGTGCAGCGGCTGCGCGCGAAGATCGGCGCCGAACTCATCGAGACTGTCCGCGGTTTCGGCTACAAGCTGCGGCGGTGACGCGGTGACGACGAGAGCGCGACCACTGAGGCCGCTGCGATGAGGCTGGCCGCGCTCGTCGGCGCACCGAGAGCGCCCAGGGCACTGCGATGGCGCATCGCGGGCCTTGTGACGGCGGCGATCTGCGCCGTCGCCGTCGCGGTCGGCGTGCTGGTGCACCAGGCATCGCGGGACAGGGAGCTCTCGCAGGCGCGGGACGTGGCCCGTACGACCCTGGACCGGGCGGCCGTCGGATACGCGCGCACCGGCGACATACGCGGCTCGGGCGCGATGCTCGACCCGCGCGGGCTGCCCGCGGAGTTGCGCACGCTCGTACGCGAGGGCCACGAGGGCACCCAGTTCTCCGACGGGTCCGCGGCGGCCGGGAAGTCGGAGGAGCCGGCGGGGCGGACGGCGCATGCGGAAGGCGGCGGGGACGGCGGCGGGGACGGTCCCGCGATGTGGGCGGCGCGCCCCGCGGGCCGCCGCGTGCTCGCCGTACGCGTCGACATGACCGTGACGATGCGTAACCTCGGCGCGCTGGACACGAACATCGTCCTGGCCGGGCTGCTGACCACGGCGGTCGTTTTGCCGCTGGGCGTGCTGACCGCGGGGCGGATGAGCCGCAGACTGCGCGCGGCGGCCGGCACCGCGCGGCGGATCGCCGCCGGCGACCTGGACGCGAGGATCTCCGCCGGTTCGGCGCCCGCGCGCCCGTACGACGAGATCGCCGAGATCTCGGGAGCCGTCGACACGATGGCGGCCGCGCTCCAGGAACGGCTGCGCAGCGAGCAGCGGTTCACCGCCGACGTGGCACACGAGCTGCGTACGCCCCTGATGGGACTGGTCACGGCGGCCGAACTGCTTCCGGAGGGCAAGGCGGCGGAATACGTACGCGACCGGGTACGCGCGCTCAGCACCCTCATCGAGGATCTGCTGGAGATCTCCCGGCTGGACGCGGGCGCGGAGCAGGCCCAGGCCTCGCCCTGCTCGGTGGCCGCCCTGATCGAGGACGCCGTCCAGCGAACCGGGCTCTCCGTCGAGCTGGTCGCCCACGGCACCGGCGCGAAGGTGTGGACGGACCCGCGCAGGCTGGAGCGCATCGTGGCCAACCTCGTCGTCAACGCGCACCAGCACGGAAAGCCGCCCGTCCTGGCCAAGGTGGCGCCCGGCGGCACGACCGTGACCGTGCGCGACAGCGGTCCCGGCTACCCGGCCGATCTGCTGGGTTCGGGGCCGCAGCGGTTCCGTACGGGCGCACGCGAGCGGGGCAGGGGACACGGCCTCGGGCTGACCATCGCGCTGGGGCAGGCCGAAGTCATCGGCGCCACGCTGGACTTCGGCAACGCGGCGGACGGCGGCGCGGTCGCCACGCTCCGGCTCCCCGACCGCCGGGAGCCCGCCGAACTGCCCGCGGATTCTGGAGAGTTGGACAAGTCCGGGCCGATACACGGCTGATACGTCTTCGAGCGGGGTCCGAGGCGCAGTGCGGGGCTGCGGCACATGTTCGCGTCCGAGGGTGACCCCATGCGGATCACGCGGCACAGGGCCACGCGCAGCGGACGGCACAGCGCGACGCACGGCAGCACGAGCGGGCAGAGCGCATCGACGGTGCTCAGCGCACAGAGAGCACGGTTCGCACAGAGAGCACAGAGAGCACAGAGCCTGGGGAGCGCGCGGAGAGCACGGCGCGCGGCGCGCACAGGCACCGAGCGGAACAGAACGGCCGTGCGCCGAACCGGACTTCGCCGCTTCTTCTCCTTGCGGCGCGTCCTCGCCTGCGTCGTGTTCCTGCTGACGGGCACGGCCGCGGTCTTCACCGTCCTCTACGCCGTCATCGACGTCCCGCTGCCCAACGAGCAGGCGGAGGCCGAGAGCAACGTCTACCTCTACAGCGACGGGACGCGGCTCGCGCGCACGGGAAAGGTCAACAGGGAGTCCGTACCCCTGAACAGGGTGCCCGAGGGCGTGCGGAACGCTTTCGTCGCCGCCGAGGACATGTCCTTCTACGACAGCTCCGGGATCGACCCGCTGGGCACGGCGCGCGGAGTCTTCAACACCCTGGCGGGGAAGGGCGCTCAGGGCGGCTCGACCATCACCCAGCAGTACGTGAAGAACTACTACCTCAGCCAGGAGCGGACCCTCACCCGCAAGGTGAAGGAGATGGTCATCTCGCTCAAGGTCGACCAGCGAATGTCCAAGAACGCCATTCTCGCCGGGTATCTGAACACCAGCTACTTCGGACGCGTGGCCTACGGCGTCCAGGCCGCGTCCCGCGCGTACTACGGCAAGGACGTCGAAGACCTCACCGTTGCGGAGGGCGCGTATCTGGCGGCCCTGGTGCAGGCGCCCAGCCAGTACGACTGGGCAACCGCGAGCCCCGGAGCCCGCCAACTCGTCCGGCGGCGCTGGAAGTACGTGCTCGGCAACATGACCGAGATGGGCGTGCTCGACCCGGCGGAGCGGCGGCACATGCGCTTCCCCACGCCGCGCGCGCCCAAGTCCGGGCTCGGGCTCGACGGCCACGCGGGCTATCTCGTCGACGCCGCGAACCGGGAGCTCATCGCCTCCGGCGTCGGCGAGCAGCGGCTGGCCGCCGGGGGCTGGACCATCAGGCTCAACATCGACCCGGAGCGGCAGCGGGCGCTGGAGCGCGCCGCCGGGCAGCAGAAGCGCGGCCCGCGCGGCGACGGTCTCGCCGCGGCGGACGCCGATACGCAGACCGGCGCCGTCTCGGTGAGCCCCAGCACGGGCAAGGTGCTCGCTCTGTACGGCGGCAGGGACTACGCCCACCACTACCTCAGCAACGCCACCCGCACCGACTACCAGGCGGGCGACGCCTTCGCGCCGCTCAAACTCGCGGCCGAGCTCGAACTGAGCCGTGGGGCGCGTACGAAGGCCGGTTACGTACGCACGGTCAAGCGCACCGCCGCCGGCCTCGGCATGGACCCGGACGCGAACGGCGTCACGGCGGGGACCCAGACCTTGTCGCGAGGCCTCATGGGCACCAGCGCGCTCGAACTCGCCGGTGCCTACGCCGCGTTCGACAACGACGGCAGGAAGATCACGCCGGCGGTGGTGGGTTCGGCGCGGCGGGGCGCGGAGAGCGCGAACCTGCCACGGCCCGTGGGCGGCAGGGCGATCCGCGCCGAGACGGCGTACTCGGTCATGGCGAACCTCACCAAGCGGCAGGGCGTCCCCCACGAGACAGGCGACGAGTACGGCGGCACCGGGGTGCCCACCTCGCTGCCCGCGGCGAAGCAGATCCTCCCCGTCGTCTCCGGCACGTCCGACGACCAGAAGGCGGCGTGGTGCGTCGGGTTCAGCCCCGGAGCGGTCACCGCGGTCGGCACGTTCGGAGAGGACGCGAAGACCCGTGACCAACTGGCCCTCGGCGAGGCGGCGCAGAGCAGCCCACCGAAGATCTGGTCCGCGTACACGGCCGGGGCCGACGCGGGCTAGGCGCGACACGCACCGGGCGCCGCGCACCGGAGCCGGGCGCCGTCACTCCTCGTAGGTGTAGTCGAGCGCGTTGCTGGTGCCGCCGGGGGTGTGGAGGGTGACGGGAACGGTTCCGGTCCCCGGTGGCGCGGTGGCGACGACGAGGTCGTCGGAGAGGGCGGCGTAACCGGCGGAGACCGCGCCGAAGAGGACCTCGTCGGTGTAGGTGAGGTCCGTGCCGGCGATGGTGACGCTGGTACCACCGGAGGCCTGACCGGAGTCCGGGGTGAGCGCCGTGATGGCGGGCTGGTTGAGGTACGTGTAGTAGGGGTTGCCGGTGGCGGGGTCGCTTGTGCCCGCGGGAGTGGTGACGGTGACCTGGACGGTGGCGGTGCCGGCCGGTGCGGTGACCGTGATCTGGGCGTCGCCCTGAACGTCGATTCCGGTGGCGGCCTCGGCGCCGAAATGTACGGCGGTCGTGCCGGCCAGGTCGGTCCCGGTGATGACGACGGCGTTGCCTCCGCCGGTCGGCCCGTAATGCGGATTGAGGTCGGCGAGAGTCGGAGCCGCCGCCGTCGTGTAGGCGTAGGTGACGCTGTTGCTGGTGCCCGCGGCGGTCACCACGCTGACCGGGACGGCTCCCTGGCCGGGCGGTGCCGTGGCGGTGAGTTGCGTGTCGCTCACGTCGGCGAAGTCGGCGCTCACCGCGCCGAAGTGGACGGCCGTGGCCCCGGCGAGGCCCGTGCCGGAGACGACGACCTGGTTGCCGCCGCTCGGCGGACCTTGGCCCGGATTGAGTCCGGTGATGACGGGGGCGGCCAGGTAGGTGTACGTGAGGCCGTTGCTCGTACCGCCTGGAGTCGTGACGGTGACCGGCACCGCACCCGCACCCGCGGGCGCGACGGCCGTGACATGCCCGTCGTCGGTGACCGTGAACGGGGCAGCGGTGGCACCGAAGCGCACGGTGGTGGCGCCCAGCAGCCCCGTACCGGAGACGACGACCTGATTCCCCCCGGCAACGGGGCCCTGGACAGGACTCAACGCACTGACCACGGGCGCCGGGACATACGAATAGGTGAGGCCATTGCTGGTACCGCCCGGAGTCGTGACCGTGACGGGCACCGCACCCGTCCCCGGCGGTGCGGTGGCGGTGATGTGCCCGTCGTCGGTGACCGTGAAGGAGGCGGCACTGATGCCGAAGCGCACAACGGTGGCACCGAACAGACCGGTGCCGGAGACGACGACCTGATTCCCCCCGCCGACAGGCCCCTGGACAGGACTCAACGCACTGACCACGGGCGCCGGGACATACGTATAGGTACGGCCGTTGCTCGTACCGCCCGGAGTCGTGACGGTGACCGGCACCGCACCCACGCCCGGCGGTGCGGTGGCCCTGATCGAGGAGCTGCTGCTCACGGTGTATCCGGCGGCTGTTCCACCGAAGCGCACGGCGGTGGCACCGAGCAGACCGGTGCCGGAGACGACGACCTGGTTCCCGCCCGCGGCAGGGCCCTGAACAGGGCTCAGTGCGCTGATCACCGGTGCCATGAGCGCGCCTCTCTCACTGGTTGGCGTCGTTCGGAGGGGATGCCCCGAAGGTCGTACTGCGGCCCTGCGCCCGGCCGTTGGCTGTGTGCTCCGGGCCGGGCCAGAGCACACAGGGACCGGGCGTCAGGGTCAGGTGGCGAAGGTGGCAGCGGGGTTGACGGCGGTCGTGCCACCGGGGTTGGTGACGGTGACGTCGAACGTCGTCGCCGCGGGGAGGGTCGCGGGGGCGGTCACGAGCACCTCGGTGTCGCTCAGACCCGCGAAGTCGGTGACGGGGTAGTCGGTCGTGGTCGTGGGATCGGTGAAGGTGACGCCGGTGACGTCGTAGAGATTGGTGCCGGTGACGAGGACGCCTTCCTCGCCCGCCGTTCCGGTCGCCGGGGAGACGTCGCTGACGGTCGGTGTGTCGTAGTAGGTGTACTGGGAGGCAGCCCCGTTGGGGGCGCTGGTGCCGCCCGGGCTGGTGATCGTGACGTCGACGGTGACGGGCGCGCCCGTGACCGGATTGTCCGGCGGCGTGACGGTGAGCCCGGAGTCGCCGTTGTGGCTGACCACGGTGCCGGCGTTGCCGCCGAAGGCCACGGCGGTGGCGGCTGCGAGACCGCTGCCTGTGATGGTCGTGTTGGGCGCATCGGCCTCGGGGCCGGTCGTGCTGCTGAGGCCCGTGCACTCGGGAACAGCGACGTAGAAGAAGGCCTTGCCGTTGCTGGTGGACCCGGCCGCGGTCACGGTGACATTGACCTGCCCTGGGCACGCGCTGGGGATGGCGGTGGTGATGGTGGTCCCGGCGGCCGTTCCGGTAACGGTCTTATTGCCCACGGCGACGTTCACGGTGCCGGTTCCGAATCCGGTACCGGTGATGGTCAGGGGATCACCACCCTTGCCTCGGGTAGTGCTGAGCGACGTGATGGTCGGCATGCGAACTCCTTTGTTGACGGACTCCACTGGTGCGCTGACTCAATCGGCTGTGCTCGCTGCCCGGACGGCCACACGCGGGCCCGGCTACGGCGCTTCTGGTGTGCGCCGCAGGGCGTGGGCTGGAGCCGTGCAGTAGACCTGTCGACGTCTGCTCTGCCGTCATGACGAGCTGAACTGCCCATGGCAGCGCGGAGATGACGGCTCAGTTCGAAGAGTCGACGGGAGGAAAAACGGGGAGGCGGCGTTGTTCGCGTCGCATGGGAGGCGAATCGCTGTCCCCGGCGCGGATCGAGGTGTTGTGGGACTGAGTAGTGGACGGCCGCGGACCCGACGGCCGACAGCGAGGGCTTACTTAATGGGACTTCGGCCAGTAAGCCACTCAACACGCAGTAGAGACAAGGGAATTGACGAACTCATCACTCGAACGGCGTATTAGTGGGCTCATGCCACGTATTGGGATATGAATTCACGACTGACCGCTCGATCACGCGGAGCGGGAGGCCTCAACCGGCCGTCGACGACGCCGAGTTCGCCGTGCGTTCCTTGCCTTTTCGTCGCGTTGCCACGGGCCCGATCGGGCCGCAAAGCGCACTCGAGAATCACATCAGGGCTGCGAAGTACCGTCGTCACGCTGGTTGTTGTTCTGCGTGGTGGTCCGGTCGGTGTTCTCGTTGTGCGTGTAGTTGTGGTTCGCGTTGATGCTGCTTCCGTCGTTGATGGTGTTGGTGCCCTCGTTGTTGGCGTAGAACAGACTCAGACCGCCGCCGGACGGGGGTGTGGGCCCGTTCTGGGTCACCTGCACCGTGGTGGTGTCACTGGACGCGTTGCAGTTGTCGTTTCCGTTGTAGGCCGCCGTGATCGTGTGCGTGCCCACGGAGTTGAAGACGGCGGTGAATGAAGCGCTTCCGTCCGACGAGACGGGCACAGTGGCCTTGATGTCGTCCCCGTCCCAGAACGTGACGCCCAACTCGCCGCTCGGGTCGGCCGTGCAACTGACCTGAGTGTTCAGGGTCACGGGGTCGCCCACGGCCACGGACGCGGGATTCGCCTGCACCGTCGTCGACGAGGACTCGGCGGCCACCGCCGGCGTAGCGAAGCCCAGTACGAGGGCGATCGCCGCGGAGGCGGCCATCCTCCATGCCTTGCGGCTCTGCGCGATTCTCATCGATCCACTCCTCGTCATCCCTGGATGAAGACGCCCCAAATCGCCCGTCACCCTATGAGTCAGAGCCGAATTCCCGGGGCGAACGCAATCCCCGTCATGCACACGGCCGACCAAACTCCCCCGTACAGCCGAGGAATCGGGAGCCGCTTTCCGGGGCGGTCTCAAGTGGCAATCGTATTTCCGGGGTTGAATTCGCGGTGTCGCAGGGAGGACGGTCCGGCGACCGGCATGGGTCCCTTATGCGGACCGTGGGACGGGTATCCCACAAGGGGCGTCCTGTCTGCCGAACGGCAGCGGTTTCGCCAGGAGTTATGACTTTCAGCGCGGAACTGTTCGCCGGGGGACGTACTCGTCGACCTGGCGAGCAGGGCCTGTTCTGGAGCGGGTGCGCTGTCCCGAACATGAGTGAGGTCTGGTCGGCGGTCACCGCCGAACCGGCACGCTGCGGCACCCCGTACGAATGCGGGAGACCGGGGCGGGGACCCGCGACGAGATGCGCGGGACCGGCCGCCCCGGCCGCGAGCCGGCGACCTCGTGCCGCAGATGCGGTCAATGACCGACTTGGTAGGCCGTGAGGGACTCGAACCCTCAACCAATGGATTAAAAGTCCACTGCTCTGCCAATTGAGCTAACGGCCCGCCCCCGCAGCATAGCCCGGTGCGCGCCCGGGCTTCGAAGGCATTGGCCTTCGTGCTGGGGAGTTGTCAGAAGCGTCAGCCGTTGCGCTTCCAACGCGGCTTGTCGGTGCGGCGGTCGAAGGAGCGGCCGCCTCCGCGGTGATCGTCGCGACGGCCGTACGGGCGCCGCTCGTCGTGGGAGCGGGCGTCCCGGCCGTACGGCGTCGAGGGGCGGCGCTCGTCGCGGCGCTCACGGTTGTACGAGGGACGTCCCTCGCGGCGGTCGCGGGGACGGTCCCGGTCGCGGTCCCTGTCACGGTCGCGCCCCCGGTTGTACGCCGGGCGCCCGCCGTCGCGCCGGTCGCGCTCACCGCCGCGCTCCTCGCGCCTCCCGTCGCGGCGCTGGTCGCGCTGCTCGCGCTGGTCCTTCTGCTCCCGCTCGCGCTGTTCGCGCTCCTCGCGGCGCTGCTCACGGCGCAGCTCGCGCTGCACCTCCGCCTCGACCTCCGCGGTCAGCGCCGCCGAGGCCTCCGCGACGGCCGCCTCCGGGTCGTCCCCGCGCTCGCGCGCCGCACGCCCCGTCAACCGCTCGGCCTCCTCGCGGAGTTCGGCCGCACGCCGCTGCGCGCGCTCCAGCTGCCGGCCGAGCTTGGCCGCCTCGCGCTCCGCCTGCTTGGCGGCGTTCGCGGTCGCCTCGGCCTGCACCTCGGTCAGAGAACGCGCACCGGTGATACGCGTCACTTCCTCGTCGAAGACGTCGCCCCGCCCGATGATGTGCCGCGAGGCGTCGACGCCCGCGTCCTCCATCAGCCGGAAGATCTGCCGCCGCTGGTGCGGCAGCGCCAGCGAGACGACCGTGCCGGACAGCCCGGCCCGCGCCGTACGCCCCGAGCGGTGCAGATAGTCCTTGTGATCGCCGGCCGGGTCGACGTTCAGCACCAGGTCGATGTTGTCGACGTGGATGCCGCGGGCCGCGACGTCCGTCGCGACCAGAACATTGACCTTGCCCTCCTTGAAGTCCGCCATGGTGCGCGTCCGCGCACCCTGCGTCATGCCGCCGTGCAGCGCCTCCGCGCCCACGCCGCCCTCGCGCAGCTGCTCGGCGACGCGGTCGGCGCCCAGCTGCGTCCGTACGAAGATGATCGTGCGGCCCTTGCGCGAAGCGATCGCGCTGGTGACGGGGGCCTTGTCGCGGGGCTTCACGACGAGCACGTGGTGGCTCATGGTCGTGACCGCGCCCTGTGCGGCGTCGACCTCGTGCACCACCGGGGTCACGAGGTAGCGCCGGACGAGCGTGTCGATCTCCTTCTCCATCGTCGCGGAGAAGAGCATCCGCTGGCCGCCCTCGGGCAGCTGGTCCATCAGCTCGGTGACCTCGGGCATGAAGCCGAGGTCGGACATCTGGTCGGCCTCGTCGAGCACGGCCACCTCGACGTCCTCCAGCGAGCACGAGCCGCGCCCGATCAGGTCGCGCAGGCGCCCGGGAGTGGCGACGAGGATGTCGACGCCGCGCTCCAGCGCCGAGATCTGGTTCGCCATCGAGGTGCCGCCGCAGACGACCTTGAGCTTGAGGCCCAGCACGTCGCCGTACGGCTGGAGCGCGTCCGAGACCTGCATGGCCAGCTCGCGCGTGGGCGTGAGGATGACGCCGCGGGGGCGCTTGCGCTCGGTGCGCGCTCCGGCGAGCCGGGTCAGCAGCGGCAGCCCGAAGGAGAGGGTCTTGCCGGAGCCGGTGCGGCCACGGCCGAGGATGTCCTTGCCCTGGAGCGCGTCCGGAACGGTCGCGGCCTGGATGGGGAAGGGGATGGTGACGCCGTTCTGCGCGAGCTTGCGCACCACGGGCTCGGGAAGCCCGAGATCGGCGAACGTGACGGTGTCCTCGTCCTCAGGCAGGACAGCGTCGATCGAGGCAACAGACATGCGAAGTGCGAACCTTCCGGAGTTCAGCAGCACGCGCCCAGACTCCGTGAATTCGCAAAAGACCGCCTCTATGCGGTCAGCCACGGCTGAGAGAAACGCGCCACGCGGCGCGCTCTGCAAGGGCGCCGGGCAAATGGGATCAAACGATCAACCAGCATACGCACCCCACGGTGCGCCGCGCAAATGAGATCAGAAGAGGTGCGCGGCCTCCCTGCCGGGGGCTATCCGCTGGTGGGCGGCGTCGGCACCTCCGTCGAGGGACGGGACTGGCTGGGAGTGGGCTTCGGCACACTCGGCCTCGTCGGTGTGGGCGGCCTCGGAGGCCTCGGGGGCCGAGGGGGCCGTGTCCGCGACGGCGTGTCCGGGGTCTCCGGGGTCCTCCCCGAACTGTGGTGCCCCGCACCGGACTTGGTGGCATCGCGGCCCCCGTCGTGCTTGCCGGCCCGTCCGCGCTCGCGGGCCTTCTCGCGGGCCGAGGCGCCGTCCTCACGGCCCCGGGAGCCGCCGGCCTTGGAGTCGTCTCCGCCGTGCGCGCGTTCGCCCTGCCGGTGCACGCTGGACCCGAGCCCTCCCTCGGGGACCTCCGCGCCCGCTCCCGCGCCGGAGGAGGACTCACCGCCGTGCCGCGCCCGACCGTCGCCGTCCGCCTCTCCGTGCACGGTCATGCATCCCTGGAGCGCCGCCAGCATCAGGGCACCCGCGACCGTACGGGCCACGACGCGGACGGCGGACGACCGGACGCCGACTCCCGTACGTACAGCGGGAGTTGAAGGGAATCGGCTCCGGCAGGGGAACCGCAGAGGGAACGGGCGCACGGTGGGACCTCCAGGCGCGGTCAGACGGCGAACCGGTGAGCCTCCTGCTCAACTGCCGCTCCGCACAACAGGTCACGCCGGTTCGCCATCGCACGACGAGGCGCAGCTGGGCACGTCGGCCCGGCCCGAGGCGTCCCAAGTCGGGTGCGGCCACGCCGAGTCGGAGTCCCGGAGCCGGCGACCGAGCCGGAGCGGGCGGCGCCGGGTGCGGGCTCCCGGCCGGCCGGACCATCGGCCAGCCCCCGGCCTCACCCGTATCCGAGCTCGTGCAGCCGCTCGTCGTCGATGCCGAAGTGGTGCGCGATCTCATGGACGACGGTCACCTCGACCTCGGAGACGACCCCCTCACGCCCGCCGTCCTCGCCGTCCACCATGCGCAGCGTCGGACCCCGGTAGACCGTGATCCGGTCCGGCAGCACGCCCGCGTACCACTCGCCCCGCTCGGTCAGCGGAGTGCCCTCGTACAGACCGAGCAGCTCCGGGTCCTCGGCCGGCGGCTCGTCCTCGACGAAGACCGCCACGTTGTCCATGAGCCTCGTCAGCTCGGGCGGGATGCGGTCGAGCGCCTCGGACACCAGCTCCTCGAAGTCTTCGCGCGTCATCTCCAGCACCCCGCCATTGTCGGCCACGCCGCTCCCGCGGTGCACGGCCGGCCGAGCCCGCTCCGCATAGGTGCCCGGCCGGGCGGGCATAGGGGGGCTCATGGGCCGCGAAGACAGGAAGCCCCGTAAACCGCTCGCTCTGCCGCAATGGGTACGCAAACCACCCGTCCCGTCGCTCGCGTCGTCCCTGCGTCACCGCCTCTTCCGCCCGCGGGCGGCCGACCGCACCCGGGACGTCCCGGAGGCGCTGACCCCCGCCCCGCGTCCGTACGTACGTGCCCTCGGCCTCATCGCGACCACCCTCGTCGGCGCCTGGCTCGGCCTGCTGATCGTCGGCAGCATCGACGCGCCCGTGGGCCCGATGGACACCAAGATGGCCCTTCGCCCCTCCCTGACGGGCGGCACCAAGGTCAACGTCTCGCCGCTCGGCGCCCTCGAACTGCGCAGCCACGCCGCCCCTCTCCGGCTGGACGTGGACGTCGACCAGCTCGACCAGGAGCGCGCCTCCGCCCTCGTCGACCACCCGGAGAGGCTTGAGGGCCTGGAGGGCGAGATCACCTCCGACGTGCAGGCCGGCACGGGCGACCTCGCGCTGCGCTCCGCCGTGGCCGTGGTCCTCGGAGCCGGAGCGCTCGGCCTGGCCGTCTACCGGCGCCCGCGCCGCGCGCTCGCCGCGAGCGGCCTGGCTCTCGCGCTGCTGGCGGCCTCGGGCGCGACCGCGTACGCGACGTGGAACCCGAAGTCCGTCCTCGAACCGAAGTTCTCCGGGCTGCTCGCCGGAGCGCCCTCGGTCGTCGGCAACGCGCGCAGCATCGTCACCGACTTCGACATCTACCAACGGGAGTTGGCCCGTCTCGTCACCAACGTGACCAAGCTCTACGAGGCGACCTCCACCCTCCCCGCGTACCAGCCGGACCCCTCCACGACCCGCGTCCTGCACGTCTCGGACATCCACCTCAACCCGGCCGCGTGGCAGATCATCAGGTCGCTCGTCGAGCAGTACGACATCGACGCCATCATCGACACCGGCGACACCATGGATCACGGCACCTCCGCCGAGAACGGCTTCATCGCCCCCGTACGCGACCTGGGCGCCCCGTACGTCTGGGTGCGCGGCAACCACGACTCGGACGAGACGCAGAAGGCGTTCGAGAAGCTCGCGGACAAGAAGGGCAGCAACGTCCACGTACTCGACGACGGTGTGCCGTTCGACGTCGCCGGGCTGCGCCTCGCCGGGTGGGGCGACCCGCAGTTCACGCCCGACCGTTCCGTCACCCCCAAGGGCGACCCGCAAGAGCGGAGGGAAGGGCGGCGGCTGGCGCTCGCGCTGCGGGCCCAGAAGGCCGCGGGCACACCGGTCGACATCGCGGTGGCCCACAACCCTGTGCTGGCCAAGGAGACCGACGGGCTCGTACGGCTCGCACTGGCCGGCCACACCCATCAGCGCAGCAACGAGAAGCTGCCGCGGCGGACACGGCTGATGATCGAGGGCTCGACGGGGGGCGGCGGCCTGCGGGCGGTGGAGAAGGAGGAGCCGCAGAAGGTCTCCGCGTCCGTCCTCTACCTCGGCCGGGACGACGGCAAGCTCCAGGCCTGGGACGAGATCACCCTTGGCGGGCTGGGGCTGACGACGGCAGAGGTCACGCGGCACCTCGCGGGCGAACAGCCGGGCTCCTCCCCGTCCCCGTCGCCCTCGGGCTCCTCTCCGTCGTCCGGGACTCCCTCGTCCTCGTCCGGGACTTCGTCGTCCTCGAGGGCGCCCTTCTCGACCGGGCCGGGATCGCCGAGTCCGGGGGCGGCACCCAGGCTTCCGGGGCCCACGCCCCCCGCCTCTCCGGGGCCGGCCAACTCCCCGTAACCGTTTTGGCGAACGCTCCCCCTATCCCATATGCTTCTCAGGTCCCCGACGCGCTGGCACTGCGAAGCGCCCAGGTGGGCCATCAGCCCTCATCGTCTAGTGGCCCAGGACGCCGCCCTTTCAAGGCGGTAGCACGGGTTCGAATCCCGTTGGGGGCACGCACCACCCTGTGCGAGACTGTCCTCGCACGACGCTTGGTCCTGTGGAGCAGTTTGGAGTGCTCGCCACCCTGTCAAGGTGGAGGCCGCGGGTTCAAATCCCGTCAGGACCGCTCCCTCGGGTCGCTTCGCCTCCCGAGGGCCACCCCGACCGGGGGCTCGCCTCCGGATCCCGGGCTGGGTAGCTCAGTTGGTACGAGCGTCCGCCTGAAAAGCGGAAGGTCGCCGGTTCGACCCCGGCCCCAGCCACAGCGTTGAGCAGTACGAAGCCCCCGCCGAGATCATCGGCGGGGGCTTCGTCGTGCCGGATGACGCCAGTTCTGACGCCAACGGCGGTGAGCGACTACAGCAGCGTGCCTTCCAGACGCCCGAGCGCCTTGCGCTGCTCGTCCAGCGAGGCGTGTGCATAGACCTGCATGGTGACGCCGTGATCGCTGTGCCCGGCGATCTGCTGGACGATGTGGACGGGCGTGCCAAGGTCCAGCAGCAGAGTGATGCACGTGTGCCGCAGATCGTGAAACCGAAGGTCGAGCCCGAGTCGCTTCCGTACGGGGTCCCAGCTCCGCCGGAGGTTGTCGGGCTCGAACGGCGTTCCGAGCCGGGACGGGAAGACGAGCCCGTTCTCCTTCCAGCCCGAGCCGGCCGTTACTCGTTCCTGCGCCTGGCGCTCCTGGTGCTCTCGCAGGGCGACGACCGCGAGCGCGGGAAGCGGGATGGTCCGCTCCGACGAGCGAGTTTTGGGCAGCACCAGCCTCAGTTCACCACTCACCCGCTGAAGGTTGGTCACCACGGTCAAAGTCCCCTTCTCCAGATCCACCGCAGACCAGCGGAGGCCCAGCAGCTCCCCACGGCGCATGCCGAGCAGGAGCGCCAGGACGTAGAGGGCATACAGGCGATGGTCACGCAGCTCCTTGAGTACGAGCTTCGCCTGAACCGGTGAGAGCCCCTTGCCCGTGCGGTAGGACGGCGCAGGCGACTTCACGAGCTTCGCGACGTTGCGGGTGATCAGCTCCTCCCTCACGGCGTGCTCAAGTGCGTTGCGCAGCACCGCGTGAATCGACTGCACCATGCGCGCGGAGAGCTTGTGCTCGCAACACTGCCCGGCGTCGCAGCAGCGAGGCGGCAGGCGGTTCGCGTCCCAACCGTGCTTGCAGCACTGGCACTCTTCGCGAACCCGGTTCAGCCACACCCGTACTTCCTGCGCTCGCAGTTCGCGAATCCGCTTGTTGCCCAGGCCGGGCACGAGATGGACGCGAACGACGCTCTCGTAACCCTGGTAGGTCTTGGGCCGACGATGGGGCGCGATCTCCTCAGCGAGCCAGTACGCCAGATATTCGCCGAGGGTCGAGTCGGTGTCGGGAAGAGGAACGCCCCTCTGCTCCTGCGATTGCAGGTCGATCAGATTCCGGTGTGCTTCTTCCCAGGTCCGACCGTAGACGGACACGCGCTTGCGGATGCCGGATGCTGTCTCGACGTACGCGCGGCCCTGGTAACGGCCGTCCTGCCGGTGAGTGATGGTGCCCGCGCCGTTGGGGCTCCGCCTACGTTGCCGCGCCATCAGGCCGCCCTCCCCTCGATGTGATCGCTGATGAAGGCCCTCAGCGCACGGGCAGGCACCCGACGGCACCGCCCGATGGTGACAGAGGAGAGCCGGCGGGATCGGATCAGGTCGTAGACCGTGGAACGGCCGACCTTGAGCCGGGCCATGACCTCCGGAACGGTCAGCAGCTCCTCATCGCGCATCGGCCGTTCCTCCCTTCTGGGCAGGCGAGTTGGCATCGGGTGCGCGGAGTGAGGCGGACAGCCATTGCTCGGTGGGGCTGAGGCCGGTTCCGACGAATGCCCAGTGGCCGAGGACGAGCGTCGTCTCTTCCCGAGTGCTGTTGTTGTCCACGGGTTGTGGATGGTTTTCGCCGCGTGCGATGGCGGCTTGGAGTCGGCGCCATTCGGCACGAGCGTTGCGGAGTGCGCCGAGGGTGGTGGAGTAGCGGCGGGTCTTGGTGCAGAAGTGGCCGCGGAAGCCGAGCATGTGAGCCCACGCCCGTAGGCGCAGGTGAGCCAGGTCCTTCCGCGCACCGAGGGCCCACGCGGTGCGGATCATCCGCGCGGCGTGCGGGCTGATGTCCAGCTGGGCCAGCTCGGCGACGAACTTCAGCCGGCGGTCGAGGGTTCCAGTCGCGGCCTCGGCGCCCTTGGTGGCGTACTTGGCGATGTACGCGGCCACGGCACGGTCGGTGAGTTCCTGACCGCCGTCGAAGGCGGGTCCCTGGATGGTGCGTACGTCGAGCTGTCGGCCGAAGGCAAAGGAGTGCGCACGGCCGTCGACGACGGGGCCAGCCACCCTGACCTTTCCGGCGGCGGCCTCGATGGCGTCGGTCAGCAGCTCGGCAGTCGCCCAGGCCGGAGGCGAACTGTCCCCGCCGGTAGGGCCGTCGAGGCGGATGACAGCGTGGAAATGGACGGCGCCGCGCTTCTGGTATTCGACGACCTTGGCGAAGGAGACCCGGGCGAAGTGCCGGAACGCGCGCTGCGTCAGCCCGGCCCGCTTGGCGACCTCACGGCGCAGATAGATGGTGAAGCGGCGCCAGAGCATCCCGGCGTGCGCGTTCCACAGCACAGCCGCCTCGTAGTCGTAGGAGTCGGGATCGAGCGGTGTGCCGAGGGCGGCGTCGTCCTTGTCGTGACGCTTCCCGCAGTGGCAAGGACGTACTGAACCACCAGGCCCCGTAGGCCGGTTGTGGACCGGGCCGAAGCTCGGAGCGGTGAACGTCGCGAACACACGGGGGTGCGAGGTCACCGTCTCGGGTATGCCTTTGCCGCCGCGGAGTCCGGCGGTGATCAGGTGGAAGGTGTCCCGGCGGTAGGTCTCCGCGCATGCCGCACAGCGAGTCGTACGGCGATTTCCACACCGCACGAGTAGTTGACCGGCTGGTATGTCCTGGGAGTTGAGGCGGTGGAGCTCGGTGCCGATCTCACCGGTCGTGGTGTCGACGCGGTGTTGGATCCGCTGCCCGGCGAGGCGTACGGGGTTCGTACAGCCGCCGAGTGTGGAGAGCTGGCGGAGGATACCGGGCAGGTCCCCGGTTGAGGCGAGCGTCCCGAGTTCCTGGAGTGGAGTCGGGCCGTGGCGGGTGATGATGGTCTTCTCCTTTCGGCTTCGACCGGAGGGGGTTGGGCTGCCGGGGCGGTGGATGCTTGGCGGTATCGAGACCGCCCCGGTAGCCGCTCAGCGGCGGTGCTGCGAGTTCAGGAGTGAGCGCAGGACGACGGCGGCGACTGCCACGGAGATGGCCGAGACGGCGACGGCGGTCAGCAGCGCGGTGAGGACGACGCCGCCCAGGAGCACGAGGCCGATGGTGCCGGTGCTGACGGACGGGAGAGATCGGCGTACGGGAGTCGCGGTGGCCGAGTGGTGGCCGTGGATGACGGGACTTGAACCCGCTACATAGGCGCTATCACTGGCATTCGGGGGCAGTTGGGGCCGGAAGAGCATGGCGGTTCTCCTTTCAGTCGTGGGTGCCGTTGACGACGTCGACCCCGTTGCGGGTGCCCGAGTCGATCGCTGGAGCAAGGAAGGTGTCGGCGAGGTAGAAGCCGAAGAGGGCGATCACGACGACGAGCCATATGCGGACGCCGAGGAACTTCACGGCTCCCCAGGCGATGAGGCCGAGGACGACGACGAGCGGCAGACTGACAGTCATGGTTGGCGTTCTCCTTTCAGCGGACGGGGCAGCGGTGCGTACGGGCGGCGAGCTCGGCGGCGGCGCGGGAGTCGTAGTCGGCGGAGAAGCCGCAGCGCGGGGCGGTACAGGCGGCGGTGTGCTTCTCCCGGCCGCGGTTGTCGTAGGCAGTGCCGACCTGGACGGGGCCGACACGGGTCATGCGGCGGAAACGGCGGTTGAGCGCCATCAGTTGTTCTCCATCTGTCTGCGCCTTCAGGTGAGTTGGGCGGCGATCTGTTCGGCCAGCGGTGCAGGGACGCCGAGGCGGGCACGGAGCGTGGCTGTGTCGATCCGTGCTCCCGTACGGGCCTGGTGGGCGTCGGCGACCTTGCGGGCGTGGGCGACGAGGGCGGCCGGGGCCGGCGGCGTAGCGCTCTCGGGCCTGGCGACCGCAGGCGGTGGCTCCTCGGCGACCGGATCGGCGGGAACGGTGGGCTCCTGTTCGGCGGCCTCGATCGGCTCTGAACTGCTGGTCACAGCAGGCTCGTTCGATCCGTGCGCGAGCAGCGTTCCGCCGAGGAAGGCCAGCGCGGGCCATCCGGCCACGAGGATGCGGAGCCAGGCGGGCACGTCGTCCAGGTCGAGGAGGCCGGCGGTGGAGATGTTCGCGCCGAGCGACGCGGCCAGGGCGACGAGGAACCAGCACCAGCCCGCGGCCTTGTCCCGTCCGGACCTCAGCCGCCGCCAGGCAGCGACCAACAGCAGGTCGACGGAGACCGGGTAGGCCCACGCCTTCCAGCCGTCCTGTCCGGCGGCCGAGGCCAGGTCGTGCAGATGCGCGAAGGACAGCGCGGCGGCGATGACCGCTTGGATCAATACGGCGTCGACGCGGGGCAGTTGAGCGCGCACGAGGTACCTCCTTTCTGTTTCAGGCATGGGAGGGGTAGGGGACGTGGCGCGAGGCGGTCACGCCAACCGGGTTGGGGTGTGGGTCAGTCCAGGACCGGGCGGGGCTTCACCAGCGAGACCGGCCGGGCATCGGCGGGCACCGGGGCGGCAGGCCGGAACGGGTCCAGCGCAGGCACGTCCGGCACCATGTGCGCGGCTTCCTGGCAGACGGCGGCAGCATCGGCCAGCGAGAGGTACGGCGTACGGATGCGGGACCAACCGCCGGAGGTGTCACCGGCGACGGCCAGTCCGGGTCGTTCCGGGGCGATGGCACAGGCGGCCTCGACCGCTTCGGGAGCGATGTCGCCGAGCGCCATCTTGGCGGAGGACTCGTCGTTGACGCGGTGGCAGACGCGGCCGGAGAGCTGAGCGCGGAGCATCGTGGCGCCCTTGCCCAGTTCGGCCCCGAAGCGCTGCCCGCACACCTCAAGATAGATGCCAGCAGCGCGGCCGAGCTGTGCGAGCCGGATGAGCTGGGTGACCATCTCGTCCCGCCTCTCCTCGTCCTTCCGCGTAGCGACGAGGAAGAGTTCGGCGATCTCATCGACGAACAGCACCACAGGCACCGGCCGTTGACTCTCGGGCAGTCCCCACACGTCCGAAGTGATCTCTTCATCAGGCGTGTTCGGAGCGATGCCCTGACGGGCCTTGATGAGGTCGTAGCGCTCCTCCATCAACCGCACCAGCACCGGCAGCAGTTCCGCCGCCTCCCCCGGTTCGGTCGCCAGAGCCGACAACCGCGAGGCGAACGGCGCCAGCTCCACACCGCGCTTGCAGTCGATCCCAGCCAGCGCGACGCGCTGACCGGCGAGACCCGCGACCAGGTGTCGCAGGTACATCGACTTCCCCGACAGCGTGGCACCGAGGGTGAGTTGGTGAGGTATCGCGCGGTAGTCCCGTACGAACGCGGTCGCGTCCTCCCGCAGAGCCACCGGCACCCGGAGGAAGCCGCCACCGGCCTTGCGCGGCATCCGCACCCGGTCCAGCACGTCGAAGCCGACGAGCCGCAGCTCGACAACACCGGGCTTCACCTCGTCCACGTGGACGGCGTGAACACCCCAGGAGTGCCGCAGACGTTCAACCGAAGCCGCCACGTCCGCCGGTTCCTGTCCCGGAGCGAGCCGCAGACGCAGCCGCATCCCGGTCGACGTCGGCCGTATCAAACCTCGGCGGGGAGGCACGGGCCGCACTTCGCGACGAGTCGTCGCACGTGTGGCCAACACCCGCAGCCGGGACGGCGGAACCGTCAGCCCGCAGGAGTCCATGACCGACCCGTACGAGCCCACCAGCCGTGCCACCGAAAGCGGCAGACCGACCGTGGACCAGTACGCGGCCGGATGCCGGGCCCGGAGGTAGGCGGCCCCGCCACCAGCCGCGGCGAGAGGGCCACCTACCTCCATCAGCGTCAGCAGATCCGACATCCGGGTCAGGCCCCCACTCCGGCCGGAACGGCACCCGGAGCAACTGCCGCCGCGCGGAAGGCGATCCCGTGCCGCTGCTGTCCGTTGAACACCGACTCCCACGGCCGCGCGATCAGCCCCGGCAGGGAGACCGGAGCCCCGAGCGTCAGCCCCTCGGAGACGCCACTCTCGGGCACGGTCACGTGGATGAGCGAGGACTCCCCCTCATCGATGTAGACGACGCCGACCTTCATCAACGCCTCGCCGCTGACGGCGTCCTTGGCGATCTCCCCGGTCTGCCGATCCCGCACCTTCGGCTCCGGCACCTCGGTCAGCAGGATGGTGGCGTTCTCGGTCTCAACTCGGATGGTCTTCAAGGCTGTTCTTCTCCTTCAGTCATCCGGAGCCAGTCACACCTACTCGTCTATACAAGAGGCGTTACGACAGCTCCGGTTCGATGGGTACGAGAACCACTGTGCCACAGCACTTGCCCACTCGTCTACACAAGTATGTCTCTGGGTCCGTACAAGTTCTGGGAGAACGAGCCCCCTTGCACGCCACCCGCCGTCAACGCCCATCAGGTGGCAGGCAGTTGGTAGGCGAGAACGTACGCGTCAGCGGACATGACCGTGTCGCAGACCTCCACGGCGCGACCCTCGGTGTCGTACGCCGTCCGCACCAAGTGGATCACCGGGACACCGGAAGCCAGCCGAAGTGCCTTCACCTCATCCGGCGCGGGCATCCGAGCACGCACCTCTTCCTCGAAGTGGTCCAGCTGGTGGCCGAGTTCTTCCAATCGCGCGTAGATGCCGCCCGGACCCGGATTCGGTTCGGCGATCGGCGTACCCCGAGCGATGTCGAGCGGCAGGTACGAGACGGCGGTCTCCACCGGCTTCCCGTCCAGCAGATACCGGCGCCGGCGGGCAAGTACCTTCCGCGCGGAGCCGAGCCGGGCGGAGATGTCAGGAGTCGACTTCTCCTCCCGCACCTCAAGGCTGTCCACCTCGTGACGGCTCCCCGCGGCCTCGGCCTCCACGACGAACGCGGACTTGCCCTGATCACGGTGGCGCCGCGCGAAGCGGTCGGACGCCAGACGCTTCACGGGTGGTCGCGGACGTACGAAGACACCCCGGCCGTGCTCGGACAAGACCAGTCCTTCACTCTGGAGGATGGAGATCGCGTTCCGGACGGTCATGCGGGAGACCCCGAAGTGGTCGACCAACTCGGCCTCGGACGGGAGCTTGGCACCCTCCTTGAAGCGCCCCTTGTCGATGGCTTCGCGTACCTGATCCGCGATCTGCCGGAAGACCGCACGGTCGCTGGTCGGGTCGAGCGTTCCGAGAACGCCGGGGGAGAGAGACGCCATCGCTTACTCCTTCGGATATCTAGACGAGAAGTCGAGTGTCGTTGTTACGGTGGTGAGCCTAGTCAGACGAGGGAAGCCAGAGAGCGTGAGTTCTGAAGATCGCCCCCATTCCGTCAGTGTCGCGGGTGTCATCGTCGATGACCGCGGCCGGGCCCTGCTGATCCAGCGCAGGGACAACGGCCGTTGGGAGCCGCCCGGCGGCGTACTGGAGCCGGGGGAGACCATCCCGGATGCGCTTCAGCGCGAAGTCCTCGAAGAGACCGGCTTCAAGATCGCGACCCCCGCGGCCCTCACCGGCGTCTACAAGAACATGTCCGGCTTGATCGTCTCGCTCGTCTTCCGCTGCGAAGCGGTCGACGGCGCACCGACGACCGGCGAAGAGACGTACGCACTGC
Source organism: Streptomyces winkii (assembly GCF_032248595.1). Taxonomy (NCBI): domain Bacteria; kingdom Bacillati; phylum Actinomycetota; class Actinomycetes; order Kitasatosporales; family Streptomycetaceae; genus Streptomyces; species Streptomyces winkii. The sequence goes on from NZ_JASTTH010000007.1 coordinate 71,842, forward strand.
GCTGGGCGACCCGCGAAGAGGTCTCCGAACTGGCCGACGAGGCATACGCAGTTCGCGTCCTGGACGCTCTCGACGCGGCGTCCCCGCCGGCCGTGCGCGCGCACGACGGCGTCAAACTCATCTAGCTCTAACCCACTACCCATAGCGGCCACCAGCGCAAAGGAACTTGTATGCACGAGTATATGAGTACGATGCAGGTTTGGGAACTCCTCTGTCCAGGACGACCCGAAGAGGTGAGCCGCGCTCGCCGCTGGACACGCGACGTTCTGGCCGGCTGCCCCCAAGCAGACGACGCCGCGCTGATCGTGACCGAGCTGGGCACCAACGCGGTTACGCACACCTCGTCTCCGGACTTCCGCGTCAGCATCCGCCGTGCACGCTCCACGGTGACGATCACTGTCTCCGACCACGGCAACAGCGCCACCGTTCCGCTCCCCACCACGCCCAACGCGGAGGGCACACACGGCCGCGGGCTGTTCCTGGTCACCCAACTCGCAGCCCGCGTCCGCATCACCAACCACATGTACGGCCATACCGTCGCCGCACACCTGGCCCCGGAAGCACCCGCATGCTGACCCCACCACCGACACCACGCCCCGCTGGCGAGCCGGTTCGACGCCCGCAGGTCGTCCCCTACATCACGCAATGGACCGGAGAAGAACGAGCCCCACGGCCCCAGGTGGTGTTGCGCAGAGGCCGTATCGCCTTCGCGGACGAACGCCCCTACGACCGCGACTCCCAGGGCATCCTGTGGAGCCGCACACCATCTCAACCGGGCAAGGGCAAACCGCAGTTCGGCCAGGTCCACGCCCTCCGGCAACGCAACGCCATGGAACGCCTGCTGTGCCAAGTCTGTGGCGGCATGGCCGACCGCAACCCCGACGGCATTCTCTGGCTGCTCCCCGAAGAACTCGACCGCTCACCTGAGGCGGACCACGAAGAGGTCATCACGACGCACCCACCGCTGTGCCTGCCCTGCGCTCACACCTCGACCAAGGCGTGCCCGCACCTGCGGCGCGAGTTCACGGCCGTACGCGTGCGTGACTTCGAACGAGCAGGAGTCCGTGGGGCCCTCTACCAACCGTCCACCCCGCACCCGGTCGCGGTCGATGCCATAGGAGTCGCCTTCGACGACCCCCTCATCCGATGGGTCCGCGCCGGCCAACTCCTCCTGCGTCTCACGGACTTCCAGCCCATCGACCTCCAGACCGAAGCCCACACGCCAGCCGGTGAGTAACAACTTTCTCTACTACTTCAAGGGCTCGCTCCGCTCGCCGCGCGGCCCGGCTTGCCGCCGGGCCGACGCTCCTGTCTCCGCCCCGCTCCGGCCCGGCCGCCGTCCCGCGCGCGGACGCGGCCCAGAAGAGAAGAAGGGTGCCGGCGGGGTCGGTCGGCTCCACGACTTTAGGCAGCCACCATGGGGCGAGCCTCGAAGATCGGGGGCCCACTTCGGGCTATTGCGGGCAGGCTAGGAGCTGCCCGAGTCGCGAGAAGCTTACGAGCCCCCGATCTCTCGCCCCATGGCAGCTCCAGCCCAAAGTCGCTACACCGACCTCAGATGATGTTCCGGAACCTACCCTGGACCAGGACGAAAGTAACGGCATGGGCCCATTCCACGCCACCACCTGCACCACGCAACAAGACCGATCAAACTGCTGACATGGATTCAGGGCTTGCCGCTGTACTAGGCGCAACCGTTGGAGCCGTGGGCACAGGAGGCGCGGGCATCATCGCCGCACTGCTTGCGCGCTCTCAAACCCGGTCACAACTCACTGCTGAGTACGCGCGCTTTATCAGAGAGCCTAGGAAGGCCGCATATACCGCGTACGCGGAAGCGTCCTTCAGGGCACACAACAGATTGGCCGAGGCGGGAGCGCGTCTCACGATAGCCGCGCGGCGGGAGGAATCTGAACAACGCACGACCCAGTACCTCGCACCTGCTCGGACAGATCTTGAAGATGTAGTGAACGGCCACGCAGATCTTGAACACCTCTACGGGCAGGTGGTTGTTGAGGGGCCAGCACCTCTCACCAGCACCGCTGTCACGTTGACTGTTTCGCTTTCCCAGCACCAGGGCCAAGTGCTGACGTGCCTCAAGGCACTAGAACTAGATGGGAGCTGCTCTTCTGACGCTCTTGAACTTCTGGAGGAGAAGCGTTCTCAAACCTACAGCTCTTACTTGAGCTTCCTTCACGAGGCCGCCAAGGTCCTTGGCGCCGATGGCCTAAGAAGACTCCCCGAGTAGTTCCCGTGCTCACCTACTCGACCGACGCCATGTGCGGGTGGTTCCACGTGGAACGGTGCGGCGGAGCCATCTCGTTCGCCCCGCACGACCACCGCACCAGATGCGCACGCATGATTCCCAAGCTCAGCGTCTCCGTGCCCCTCGCGTGCCCCACCCAGCGGGAAACGACGGGGAATCACGGTCACGGGCGGGTAGCGCCCACGACAACGGCCCCCGACCAACTTCCCTGATCGGGGGCCGAGTTTCCTGCTCAGTGCGGAGGCGGTGGGATTCGAACCCACGGTGAGGGATCACCTCACGACGGTTTTCAAGACCGATTGACCTCGCCAGTTGCCCCCGACTGGCGCCCCATCGGGTAGAGGCGGCAGGATCAACACTGTGCGAAGCAGGCGACGTTGGGGAATCTCGGTCACGTGGGCCCTGAGTTCGGCAGTTGCGGCGTGGCTGCTGGTGGTGGCCATTCGATCCGGCTGGGGCGCAGCGGATCCGATGGCCAGTGTCTTCGGTGGACTTGCGGGCATCGCCGCCTTGCTTGTCTCCCTACGATCCTCCTCAGGGAGTGAGATGGGGGACACCGTCTTGCCCCCGCGCCCTTCTGAGGTCGACGAGTGGGTTGTCGGCCGGGAGCAAGTAGATTCCGCGGTCGCAGCCGTGCTCGGCGAGAGGCATGGTTCCGCTGTGGGTATCACGACGGCCCTGAAAGGTGCTGGCGGGTTCGGTAAGACGACGGTAGCCCGCCTGGTGTGTACCGATACGCGCGTGCGTGAGCGGTTCGGGAAGCACGTGTACTTCGTGACCTTGGGGCGTGAGGTGAGGAGTCGTGGTGCCATCGCGGCCAAGGTCGCGGAGGTCACACGAGGCATCACGGGGGACTCCGTCGAAGTTGGCGCGGACCCTGAGCAGTTGGGGGTCCACCTCGGCAATCTTCTGTCCAGACGTCCCCGTTCCTTGCTGGTGATCGACGATGTGTGGGAGCGCGCACAGCTCAAACCCTTTCTCCTCGGGGCGGAAAAGCGGTGCGTGCGGTTGGTGACCACGCGCAACCCCGATGTCCTGCCATCCGATGCCCGGGCAATCACCGTGGATCGGATGTCCGACGTACAAGCCCGTGCCGTTCTCACCCATGGCCTGGACACCCCCCTCCCCGCACGGCAAGTAGACGCGCTGCTGAAGGCGACGGGACGGTGGGCCCTACTGTTGCGCATTGTCAACCAATCCATCCTGGCCCTGACAAGCACTGGAGTGGACACCCGAGCAGCCAGCCGGCAAGTGCTGGAGCTCCTGCGAGTGTCAGGGCCCGCAGGAGTCGACGCGCAGACGCCGTTAGACCTGGATGATCCCGAAGCCAGGAACCACGCTGTGCGAGCTAGCATCCAGGCCGCCACTAAGATGCTGCCCTCCGGCGGCGAGGCACGCTTCGCTGAACTCGGGATCTTCGCCGAGGACGAAGAAATTCCACTCCACCTGATCGCAGGCCTGTGGCGCGTCACCAGCGGCCATGACGAAATCTGGTCACGCATGCTGTGTAAGCGCATGGCGGATTTGTCCCTCTTCGCAATGAACGCGAGTACGAGTGGTGGTGCCATCATCCTGCACGACGTCATCCGTGACTATCTTCGCGCTGAACTTGGCCCCCGCCTGAACCAAGTAAACACTAGCTTCATTGAAGCCATTACCGGGCTACCCAGAACCACCTCGGACTCGAGTAGCGAATGGTGGCAAACAGACGAAAGGTACTTGCAGGATCACCTCATCGAACACCTAGTTGATGCGGGCCGTGAAGAGGAAGCCCTAGCGACTGCAGGAGACTTCCGTTGGGTGCGAGCTCGCCTACATCAACGCGGGCCCACCGCCCCTATTCGAGACCTCGAGGGAATTGATGCCGAGAGGGCCCGTTTACTCGCCACAGACTTGGTTCGCGCCGCTCACCTGTTTTCGCCCACTGACCCTCCGCACTGCCTCGATGCAGTCCTGCGTAGCCGTTTCCACGCACTGCCCAACTGGAATTCGCAAGCCAATAGCATTCGTCTCCATGCCCCAGTCCTCATTGATAAGTGGCAACCACCTGACTTGCCGCATCCGGCTCTACTCCGCACCTTGGTCGGCCATGAGAACCCATTGACTAGGTTGGCAATCAGTCCCGACGGTACCTGGCTCGCCACAGGAAGCGCTGATGCCACGGTGCGTATCTGGGACGTTGCCAGCGGCGAAATGCTTCACGCACTCCTCGGCCACGAAAGCCCAGTTTTGGCCGTGGCAATCAGCCCGGATGGGACCTGGCTAGCCACCAGTGCACACCAAGATGCTGTGCGCATCTGGGACTCCGCCACCGGCCGAGAAATCCGCGTACTCACCGATCGTGAAATTCTAGTTGAATCGGTAGCCATTAGCCCGGATGGAACTTGGCTAGCCACGGGTAGCAGGGATGGCACAGTGCGTATCTGGGACGTGGCCAGCGGCGAAATGCTTCACGCGCTCCTCGGCCATGAAGGCTCGGTCGGATCTGTGGCAATCAGCCCGGATGGAACTTGGCTAGCCACCAGTGGACACCAAGATGCTGTGCGCATCTGGGAGACCGCCACCGGTCGACAAATTCGCGTGCTCACAGATCGCGAAATTTCAATTGGGTCTGTGGCAATCAGCCCCGATGGAACTTGGCTAGCCACCAGTGGACACCAAGATGCTGTGCGCATCTGGGAGACCGCCACCGGTCGAGAAATCCGCAGGCTTCCAGGAACTGGTCACGCTTGGAATCTGGCAATCGGTCCGGACGGTACTTGGCTCGCCGTGGCTAGAACAGACGATATAATAGCGATATGGGATGTTGCCACGGGTGAGGAAGTCCGCACCTATGCTGGTCACACGGGCATAGTGCTTGCCGTAGGGATCAGTCCGGACGGCAAGTGGATGGCTAGTTGCGGCCACGATTTTACGGCGCGCATCTGGGACATGGACAGTGCCGGAGACTGGCAGCCAAGGGGACACGGCACTCCGGTCTGGATATTGGCCGTTAGTTCGAACGGCGACTGGCTAGCCACTTGCGGTTACGACCGAACGGTGCGTATCTGGGAGTCTAGCTCCGGCCGAGAGATTCATACGCTCACAGGTGATTTGGATTATGTGGCAACTAGTCAGAATGGCGACTTGGTTGCCACTGGCAGCGACAGTGGGTTGGTCCGCGTTTGGGACGTGGCCAATGGACAGGAACTCCACGCACTGACCGGTCATGACAGTGCCGTAACGTCAGTGGCCATCAGCCCGGACGGTTCTTGGCTCGCCACGGCCAGCGACGATGCAACGGTTCGAATCTGGGACGTTGCCAGCGGACAGGAACTCCACACACTGCTCGGCCATGACGGTGAGATCCATGAAATGCAGATTAGTGCCGACGGCATGTGGCTTGCGGGAGCGTGTTACGACGAAACAGTGCGACTCTGGGATGCAATGGATGGGCAAGAGCTCCACATATTCGTCGGACACACAGCAAACGTGATGTCTGTGGCCATCAGCCCGGACAGTTCTTGGCTCGCCACTGGCGGCCACGATGCGACGGTTCGAATCTGGGACGTTGCCAGCGGACAGGAACTCCACACACTGCTCGGCCACACCGACTCCGTGATGTCTGTGGCCATCAGCCCGGACGGTTCTTGGCTCGTCACAGGCGGCCACGATGCGACGGTTCGAATCTGGGACGTTGCCAGCGGACAGGAACTCCACACACTGCTCGGCCACACCGGCATCGTGATGTCTGTGGCCATCAGTCCGGACGGTTCTTGGCTCGCTTCAACCGGCGAGGACAAGACGCTTCGAATTTGGCACATGGCTACGGCCAGAGCCGTAGCCATGACTCGCTTCGATGGTGGTGGACTTGTCTGTCGATGGCACCCCAGTCGAAGCGAAGTGTTCGTCTCCGGAGACGCCGGCGTGTATGGCTATGACTTTTATTCAAGCGATGAATTAGCCGGCCCCTGAAAGAAGGCTGCCCACTCACACGCGCCATTCAAGAGAGCTCGTGCCACGACCCCCAGGCCTGCAATTCGCTGACCTGACGCCAGTCCTGACGCCAACGAGGTTGGATGACGGCGGTCGATGCGGACGAAAGCGGACCGCCGACCTGGGCACGACGGTCCCTCCCCCACCACCTCCTCCGCCTGAAAAGCGGAAGGTCGCCGGTTCGACCCCGGCCCCAGCCACAGCAGTTGAACAGCGAGAAGCCCCCGTCGAGAGATCTCGGCGGGGGCTTCGTCGTGCCGGATGACGCCAGTTCCGACGTTCACTCGCCAGCCGGTGCGCCGCCGTGCAGGAGAGAGAACAGGGAGTGTTCCTGGCCCGTCGATGCTCCAGCGCACGCGCAACATCACATTGCTCCGCATGCAGCACAGGAGACCGGGCCCTAGCGTGGAGACGAAGGTGCACAGGAACGGCATGTGTGAGCAGCTCCACGCACAAGCGGCGGAGGTTCAATGTCTGCATCGGAGCCCACGTCACCGGGAGGTCCCGAGGATCGTCCCGACAGACAGCGCGAAGGCCCGGCATCCGAGCCGACCGCTGAGAGCCCCTTCGAAAAGCACACCGGGCGGGAGGCCGGGGCTTCCGAGTCCCGGTCGGCGTCTGTGAGCCACCTCGATGAAAAGCGCACCGGCCGGCAGCCCGAGGGCCCTGCCCATCCCAGGAAGGCGGGACTGGGGCAGACGCTCAAGCGCACGCTCAGCGAGTTCAAGGAAGACAATCTCTCCGACTCAGCAGCGGCCCTTACCTACTACGGGGTGCTCTCGATCTTCCCCGCGCTCATCGCGCTGCTCTCCCTCGTCGGTCTGATCGTGAGCCCCAAGAAGATCATCAGCACCGCCACGGACCTGGTCAGCTCGATCGGGCCCGCCTCCGCGGTGAACACCCTCAAGGGGCCGATCAGCAGCCTGGCGGCGAGCAAGGAAACAGCCGGGGTGCTGCTTGTCGTCGGTGTCGCCGCAGCCTTGTGGACGGCGTCAGGTTACGTCGGTGCGTTCATGCGGGCCTCGAACGTGATCTACGAGGTGGAGGAAGGGCGGCCCGTCTTCAAGCTCCGCCCGCTGCAGATGCTCGTCACGCTCCTTCTCGTTCTGCTTCAGGCCGTCGTGCTGATCACTCTGGTGGTCAGCGGACCGCTGGCCACGAAGGTCGGATCGGCCATCGGGGCCGGAGACTCCGCAGTGACAGCCTGGAACTTCGCGAAGTGGCCGGTTCTGCTGCTGGTCGTCGTGCTCATGTTCTGCGTGCTGTACTACGCCTCTCCCAACGCCCGGCTGTCCGGCCTGAAGTCGGTCGTTCCAGGCGCGCTGCTGGCGCTGGCCATCTGGCTCGTCGCATCCGTCGGGTTCGCCGCCTACGTCGCCAACTTCAGCTCGTACAACAGGACTTACGGAGCCTTGGCCGGGGTGATCGTGTTCCTGGTGTGGCTGTGGATCACGAACCTGGCCATCCTTCTGGGCGCGGAGTTCAACGCGGAGCGCGAACGGAGCCGCCAGATCGCGGCCGGGACCCGCGGCGCCGAACGCGAACTCCAGCTCGATGAGCGCTCCAAGCCCAAGCGGAAGAAGCGCTCACGCACCGCATGATCGGCTGATGCGTGAGTGCCGACGACCGGGCCGCCATCGGCAACAACCAGCGAAGTACAGCAACCTCAGTGACCATCACCGCTCGTCTCCAGACGGAAACGCCTCAACTCCGCCTCGAATGACCGCCGTCGACCGACCTTGCTTCAGCTTGCAGACAGAAGGCCTGACCGGGAGCGGTCTGGGGGATCTGCTGTCAGAGCGTGCCGTCTTGACGGAGACGTCGCCCTCAGACATACGCCTCTAGCGCGACATGGCGGGCCTCACCGCGACGGAGCGGATTGTTTTCCGTGCGGAACGGGGCTGCGCAACAACTCCGCGATCAGCAGCCTTGAGGATGACGGGGTCTGAAGGGGGCGACCACGGGGATCAGGTGCCGTCACGAGAGAACGGAAGGTCCCGGCCCCTGACGGATGATGACGGCTGATCAACAGCAGGAGGCTCCATTGCGATCACATGGCTCGGTCCTCGTGGCGGCACTGGCGGCGAGTGCCGTGGTGGCGGTCTCGGCGCCAAGTGCGGTCGCCAGTACGGCAAGTGCCGGTCCGGACAGCAGCGCACAGGCGGCCGCGGGGACGCGTCCTCTGGGGACATGCGAGATCGGCGGCCACATCTGCGGCGAGGTCCACAACCGCGACGACCGGTACGGCCTCCTGATCACCGACCAGTGGGGAAGGCAGCACGACTCGTCGACGTGGAGCGTGCTCAAGCCCGGTCAGGACGGCCCCGACGTGGGCGTGAGGGACGTCGACGGGTACTGGGTCGGCCGCGGGTGCAAGGTCAGGCCGTCCGGGGAGGCGTCCGTCGGGCCGGGTTGGCACAAGGTGACGAACATTCAGAACATCCAGATCGCCGACATCACCTGCTGACCGGACGCCGTGCCTGGCCGGGTCGGGGGATCGGCCAGGCACGGAGCCTGCTCGCGAGGGTGTGACGGGTGCGATCACACCCTCGGGCAGGTCTCCCGATACGGCACGCCGGGCACGTACTGCCGCCACTCCCCATGTGTGAGGTTGCGGCCCACGGACGCACAGAACTGGGCCGAGGCGTACCCGGCGTCGACGTCCCACAGCTTGACGGAGCTGTCGTCCCCGCCGGTGGCCAGAGTGCGGCCGTCCGGGCTGAAGGACACCGACCGCACCTGCTTGGTGTGCCCCGTCAGCGTGGCCAGCGGCCTGCGCCGGTCGACGTCCCAGAGCACGACCGACTTGTTCGCGGTCGCGGTGGCGACGACACGGCCGTCGGGGCTGAACGCCATGGCCCGCGCGGGCCCGGCGTTGCCGGCGAGCGTCCCCGCACGGCGGCGCCCGTCCACGTCCCACAGAGTCACGGCCTGTTCGATCCCGGCCGTTGCCAGCGTGCGGCCGTCCGGGCTGAAGGCGACGGCCCGGAGGTGCCCGCCGCCGCCGGAAAGGGTCGCCAGGCGGGTACGCCGGGCCACGTTCCACAGGACGGCCTTCCCGCTCTGACCGGCGGTGGCCAGGGTGCGGCCGTCCGGGCTGAAGGCCACGCTGTTGACGGCGCCTTCCGCCTCGCCGGGCGCCGCGGTGAGCGTCGCCACGCGGGTGCGCCGGACGGCGTCCCACAGCCCGACCTTGCCGTCCTCCCCGGCGGTCGCGACGGTGCGCCCGTCAGGGCTGTAAGCGACATCCAGGACTCGGCCGGCATGCCCAGTACGTCTGACGGGCGGGCCATGGCCCTTGGCGTCCCAGAAGGACAGGGCCTGGTTGCCTTCGCTGCGCCCCGTCGTGCCGCTCGCCGTGACCAAGGTGCGGCCCTTCGGGCTGAACGCCACGGCGTGGGCGAACCCCGCTCCCCCCTTGAGCGTGGCCCGAAGTGTGCGGCGGGCCGGGTCCCACAACGCCACCGTACGGTCGGAGCCCGCGGTGGCCAGAGTGCGGCCGTCCGGACTGAACTGGACGTCGTTCACCCGCTGTTCGTGGCTGGAGAGCGGAATGCGCGCCGTGTCCCACAGCGCGACCTTGCCGTCCTCACCGGCCGAGGCGAGAAGCGAGCCGCGCGGTCCGAAGGCAAGTGTGTAGATCTGGGTCGTCTGGCCGGTGAGCTTGGTCAGCCGTCTTCCGTTCGCAGCGTCCCAGAGCATCACCGACTTGTCGGCTCCGCCCGTTGCCAAGACCCGCCCGTCAGGGCTGAACGCCACCGCCTTGACCTGCCCCTTGTGACCGGAGAGCGTGGCCACACTCTTGCGGCGCCGGACATCCCACAGCCTCGCGGTCCCGTCATTGCTCGCCGTGGCCAGAGTGCGGCCGTCGGGACTGAACGCGACGCCTTCCACGGACGCGTCGTGGCCCGTGAGCTTTGCGACCGGGTCACCGCTTCCGGTGTCCCACAGCCGCACCGTACGGTCCGAACTCACGGTGGCCAGCGTGCGCCCGTCCGGGCTGAACGCCACCGCCCATACGGGGCCGGTGTGTCCGGAGAGCTTGAGCTTTTCCGAGCGGTCCTCCACGTCCCACAGCCGCACCGTGCGATCGGTGCCGACGCTGGCCGCGGTCCGGCCGTCGGGGCTGAACGCGATGCCCTTGATCTGGCCTTTGTGGCCGGTGAGGGCCGCCGTGATCTTCCGCTTCGCCACGTCCCAGAGCACCAGTCGCCCGTCGTTGCCTCCCGTGGCCAGCGTGCGCCCGTCCGGGGTGAAGGCCACCGCCCGCAGCCAGGTGTCGTGGCTCTTGAGCGTGGCCACGCGCCGGCGCCGGTCGCCGTCCCACAGCACGACCGTCCGGTCGCGGCTGACGGTGGCGAGGGTGCCGTCCCGGCTGAAGGCCGCCTCCGACACGGCCTCGCCGTGACCGGCCAGTTCGGCCCGGTACTGCTGGTTCGCCGAGACGGTCAGCAGGGCGCTGCGTGCCTCGAACGTCGGCGCGGCCCGGAAGGCCTCCACGCTCACCAGCATCGCCGCGGCCGGACGGGACTCCACCAGCCCCAGTGCCTCGGCGGCCAACTGCCGTGACAGGGACACCTGTTGAGCATGTACGGCCTCCTCCCGCAGCTGGAGGGCGACCACGCTCACGCCGGTGACCACAAGCAGCAGCAGCGCCAGGCCGGACGCGAGGAGGCGCAGGCGTCGGTTGCGCCGTACGGCAGCGGCCCGCTCACCGTCCTCCAGGCCGATGCTCGCGTCGACGAACGCGCCTTCCACCGCGTTGAGTTGGTTCCGTACGCCGTCGCGGGCGAGCGCCTCGCGCAGAACCGCCAGCCGGGAACCCCGGTACAACGCGCCGGAATCGCGCTCCAGTTCCTCCCATGCCGTGGCGGCTTCCGCGAGGCGCCGGTGCACCCCCAGCCACTCCCGGTCCTCCTCGACCCAGGCGCGCAGCCGCGGCCATGCCGTGATCAGCGCTTCGTGCGCCAGGTCGACGCTCTCCTCGTCCAGGATGATCAGCCTGGCGCGGGCCAGGCGCTCCAGGACGTGATCGAGGTCCTCGGACGGGGCGAGGGTGTCCAGTTCGGCACGGGCGACGGGGCGGCGGGTGTCCTGAGCCCCCTCACCGGGGGTGATCAGCCTGAGCAGCACGCGGCGGGCGAACTCGGCGTGCTGCGGCGACAGTTGGGCGTAGGCGTCCTCGGCGGTGCGTGCGATGGCGCCGTGCAGCCCGCCTGCCGCGTCGTAGGCGGTCTCCGTGAGGGCTCGGCCCCGGCGCCGCCGCCACGTCTCCAGCAACACGTGGGAGAGCAGGGGCAGTCCGCCCGGCTCGTCGGCGACCTCCTCGACGAGCCGTGAGGTCAGCGCACGCTCGACGATCAACCCCGCCGCCGCGGCGGGCTTCACGATCGCCTCCCGCAACTCGGCCGGACCCATCGGGCCGAGCAGGAGCGTCGCACCCCGCAGTGCGTCCAGCAGGCCTCGATGCTCGGCACAACGGCCGAAGAAGTCCGCCCGTACCGCCATCACCACGCGCAGCCGGCTACCCGGTTCCTGTGCCGCCAGCAGCAGGTCGATGAACGCCGTACGCTCCCCTGGGTCCGTGCACAGCGTGAAGGTCTCCTCGAACTGGTCCACCACCAGCACCGTTTCACCCTCGGACTCGGCCGGCTCGAACCGGTCGGCGTGGGTACGGGCCGGGTGCGCGCCGGGAGTGAAGATCCGGATGGCCGCGGGCCTCACGGCCTCGGCTTCCGTCGGGCCGGAAGCCTGGGACGGGGAGGCCGGGTCCTGCAGGGCCGGGATCAGACCGGCGCGCAGCAGCGAGGACTTGCCGCTGCCGGAAGCGCCCACGACCGCTGCGATCCGGCCGCCCCGCACCAGTTCGAGCAGTTCGGCGACCGGCGCGTCACGGCCGAAGAACCGGTCACGGTCACCTGGCTCGAACCGGGCCAGCCCCTGATACGGCGACGCGGTGTCGTCGGTGCCGTCGGCCTGCGCCAGCGTCGCCTCTTCGTCGGCCTGACGCCAACGGTCTCTCCACTCCTCCACGTCCCCGCCGCACGCCCGTACGTAGGCCAACGTGACTGCCAAGGAGGGCAGTTGCTCACCGGACGCGGCTCTGGACAAGGTCGAGACGGTGTAGCGCGTTCGCTGGGCCAGCGCCCGGTAAGTGGTCCCGCCGGCCTCCTGGCGCAGCTTTCGTAACTCCAGCGCGAACCGCTGTACCGGGCCCGCGCCGGGATCCAGCGGAGCCTCAGGTCGACCCACCGCGATGCCCCTCCCCCCGTGTCGGAAGCACGCGGCGGGCAGCCTACGCAGCCGCGAAAGACTCGAGCAAACAAAGCCCCCCGAGACGTATCGCCATTCGGCCACCTCCATCACCTGCGAAAGCACGGTTTGTTGCAGGCCGCCCACCGGGGCTGCGCAACAAGTCGGCGAGACGCAAAAGTCGATGTCGCGACGCACGCCGACTGCATTCGTGAGCCGGCGACCGCGTCGCATCCGGCCGCTGAACGTCCGCCGACGCGAGAAGCACGAGACCGGCGGGGGCACCGAACCGAAAGCAGAATGCGGCGGCGTGCCCCCGAGAAGCGTCAGGACGATCAATGGCACGGAATCCGTGTGCAATTCCGGGCAGTGCGATCGACTTCGCGCCGTCCGCACCTATCAGGGGGAGGAACCTCATCGTGAACATCCGCAAGCGCACGGCCCTGCTGGCCGCGACAGCCATCCTCGGCGGTGGCCTCGCCACCGCCGCTCCCGCCGCCGCCTCGGCACAGGCGGGCTGGACGGCCCACACCGCCGCCTCCGACGTCGGCGGCGTCCACGCCTCGGGAAACATCTACAAGCGGGGCGATGACCGGGTACAGCTCACGGGCACTCTCAAGGACACCAAGACGGACGGCAAGCTGGCGATCCTCCAGATCTCCGCGAAATACGCAGACGGCGGCAGCCGCTACGAGTACGACGTGACCGGCAAGTCCAAGCAGCTCGGCTCGGCGGGCGGATACAACTTCGCCTCGGCGGTCCGCAGCATCAAGGTCCAGGAGTGCCGCGGGCACAAGACGGGCTCGGGCCGGCTCGTACTCGACAAGTGCGGGCGCGGCTGGCACGCGATCTGGTGATCCGGGCACAGGTGGTCTTGCGCCTCGTAGCCTCCATCGCGTGAGCGCTGTTCCGTGAAGCCACCGCGGCGGTCTCTGCTTCCGCCCATGCGCGGGAGCAGAGACCGCCGTTTCGAGCGTCTTCGGCGTCCGGTACGCGGCGTGGCCACCGCCGTCCCGGCGCCCGGGTCGGGAGCCGCTCTCGTGCCCGGGGCAGGGCCCGGAGGCGTACGGCGGTTCGGCCAAGTGCCCGGCGTCTACGATGAGTTGCACTGCGACCAGGGGAGGCGCGGAGCGTGGACAGTGAGGGTGACGAGCAGGCTCTGGCGCTCGCCCGGCACCTCGTCGGGCGGTTCGCCCCCGAGGAGCTGGAGCTCTTCGAGGAGACGGCCGCCAGCACGTCCGGGCGGTCCGCGCGACGGGGAAGGCGGCGCGACGACCCGCTGGGCTTCGGCGTCGTCGAGGCCGGTGCCGTGCTGTTCACCAGCGTCGCGTGCGGGGTCGCCACCGAGGTCGTGAAGAACTTGGCCCAGGAGACCGGGGAGGCGACCGCCGGCCGGCTGAGGAGATGGTTCCGGTCCCGTAGGCGGCGACCGGCAGGCCGGTCCGATGAGCTGCCGGACGCCGGCGCGAGGGCCGGTACGGAGGTGGGTTCGGGGCGCCGCACCGAGCCGCCGGATCCTCGTACGCTTCGGGAGATCCGGGAACTGACGGTCCGACGGGCCGTACTGCTGGGGCTGCCGCCGGAGCGGGCCGAACTGCTGGCGGACTCCGTCACCGAGTACCTCACGGGTCCGGCCGCGCCGTCCTCATGACGGCGGTGTCGCCGGGAGCCTCGCCGGACGGTCCGGGGAGGACGGCGGAGGCGACGTCGTCAACGGGGCGGACGGCGCTGCCGTTGCTGCTGCCGTCGGCGACGCTGGGCGCCTTCGTGCTCCTCATCGTCTCCGTGCTGTCCTTCACGGTGGTGCACCACCCGGCGTTCTACAGCCTCCTGACCGGGCACGTGCACGGTTCCATCGGCTCGGGCAACGACTGCATGCGGCGGGCGATCGCGGAGGCCGGGGGCACGGACGCCGCCGTGCGGCTGTGGACGAGCGGCCGCCACGTGCCCGGCGGCACCGCGTGCGCGCGCTCGAACGGCTATCACGACCAGACCGCGGCCGCCCTGCTCGCCTTCGGGGTGCTGGCCGTCGTGACCGGACTGCACTACTGGTTCCGTTCTACGTGGCGTGCGCGGCGGCGCGGGGTCGTGCCCGTCACCCCGGAGCGGTTCCCCGGCCTGCACGGCGAACTGGAGCGGCTGTCCCGGGAGACGGTGCCGGGCACATCCGTACGCTGGGTCGTCGACCTGCTCGAACCCGCCGTGACCGGCGTCGCCTTCGGCCGGGTGCGCCGGCGCCACCTGCTGCTCAGCCGCGGGGCGCTGGGGCTGCGGACGCGGGACCCCGAGGCGTTCCGCGCCCTGGTACTGCACGAACTGGCCCACCTGCGCAACCGGGACCTCGACCTCACCCTCGTCGCACTGGGCTTCACGCGCGCGTATCTGGCGCTCGTGTGGGCGCCGTACGTATTCGCAGCCCTCGTGTTCCTCGTCTTCGGCGTGGAGTGGCGGCTCAACCTGGCCGTGGCCGGCCAAATGCTCGGCATGGCGGGGCTGTTGGCCGTGGCGCGCGCCACGGTGCTGCGTACGCGCGAATACCAGGCGGACGCCCGCGTGGCGGTGTGGCAGGGGAGCGCCGCACCCCTGACACGGCTGTTCGCGGCGGCCACCGCCGGCCCAAGCTCCCGGTCCTGGTGGGGACGGGTGCGGGCCCTCGCGTTCACCCATCCCGATCCGCGGCTGCGCGCCGCCGCGCTGGAGGACCCGGCGCCGGTCATGGAGCCGGGCGCGGGCCTGTCCTTCCTCCTCGGGGTGTGCCTGGTGCTCGCGTGGGACCCGAGAACGTCGCCCGCCGCGCGTATGGGCGTCGGACGGGTGGTCGACTTCTGGCCGCCCGAGCCGTTCACCGTCGTGCTGGTCGTCGTCCTGTGTCTGGCGGTGCTCCGGGCCGCCGTATACGCCGCGGCGACCGGGAGCCCTGTGCGGCTGCCCGCGCTCCGGACCGGGCTGACCGCCGGTGTCGTCGCGGGCACCGTGCTGTCGCCGAGCCTCGTGGTCACGCCCATGCTGCTGCCGGGCGTGGGGACGGGTGTCGAGGCGGCGAGCACGGCGGTGCTCGCGGGCGTGGTGCTGCTGTTCGTCGTGTGGCTGGAGTTCCTGTGCTCCTGCTGGGCCGTGGCCGTCGTCGCGGCCCGGCACCGCTGGAGGCCTGCCGCCTTCCCGGTGTCCGCGGCCGTGTGTGTCGCACTCGCCTGCGCTCCGGGGCTGTTCGGGCTGCACGGACAGGCCCTGTTCGACGTGCACGTCGCGTCCGATCCGCTGCGCGGCCTTCCGGCTCCGCTGTTCGTCGTGGCGGAGGCGTCGGCGACGGCGGTCCTCGACTTCCTGAGCCGTCCGCTGTGGCTGGTCACGGGCGCGGCGCTCCTGCTGCTGCCGGCCGGACTCGGCGTGTGGCTCGTCCGCCGGATCGGGGGTGTGGTGCCCCGGGTGCCGGACCGCGCCTGGGGCCGGGGGCGGGCGTATGCGACCGGCGTGGTGGGCTTCGTGGTCGTCCTCGTCACCTCCGACTTGTACGTCGAGCTGTACGGGGGCGTGCCCGTGAGCCTCCTCTCGCCGGGGCCCACGCTGGCCGCCGCGTGCGCCGGCACGAGCGCGTGTGTGGCGGTACGGGCGGCACGCGGCCCTGTGCTGTCCGGGATGACCGGCGCGGCGCTCTGCGCCGTGGGGGTGGGGCTGTTCATGGCCGACGAGTTCCGGTCCGCGCGCCAGATCGTCTTCTGGGGCGCGTACGGACTTCAGACCGCGCTCGCCGCGGCGCTGCTCGTACGGGTGGTGAGACGCGCGGCCCGGCGGCGAGCGGCGGGAACCTGAGACCGGCCCGTCCTCGCCCCGGACAGGCCCGCTCCTCAGCGACGCGGCGTATACGGCGGAACCCCGGCCGAGCCGGTCAACTCCCGGTCCGCGTCCGGCCATCGGCGACGGAGAACACCCGCCGCACGACGCACCCAACCCGCCAAATGCGGAAGGGCACGGTGGAACTCCGCCGTCCGGGCAGCCGATTCGAGCGTGCCGACGAGCTGGGCGCGGCTGTCGTCGCCTGGAGTACGGGCGTCCAGGAGGGAGAACCTGCGCAGACGCAGGAGGGCCCATGACATGCAGGCCGCCGCCAGCCCGAAGCCGTACCGGCGGTCGTCCTCGGCCTCGGGGATCCCGCGCGCCAGCGCGGTGCGGTAGTGGACGTCGAGGCCGGCGTCGGCCGGGTCGCCCACCGACATCCATGCCGGGCCGGGGACATGGAGGCAGACGGCGTCGGTCAAGGCGTGCCCGTACGCGGCGGATTCGAAGTCGATGAGCCGCGCGTCCGCTGGGCCGGACTCGTGTACGAGGACGTTGTTGGCCTCCGGGTCCCCGTTGCTGAGGGAGAGGAACGGCCCCGGTTCGGTCAACTCGTCGATCACGGACGAGAGTTCGGCTGCGGCCCGGCCGCCGACCGGCGGCACCGGCGGCGGCGCGGGGCGGAACTCCCCTCCGCGGAGGCCGCCGAGGCCGCCGAGGTCTGCCGTCCGCTCAACTCCCGGACGGGCAGGGGCGATGCCCGCACGGCGCGCGTCGTACGTACGGACGTGCCCGGCGGTGGCCGCGCCGAGTTCGCCGAGGGCGCGGGCGAACGCGGCGAGCCGGCCGCTGTGCGCCGCCGCGCCGTCGCGGCGCAGGAGCCCGGCCAACGGCACGCGGGGCGCGAGGTCTTCCAGGACGGCGTACCCGGCGGCCAGGTCCTCGGCGACGACGGCCGGGCCGAGGCCGAGGCGGAGGTCGTCCGAGAGGAACCGGAGCGCGGCCACCTCCGTGGACAGCCGCCATCCGTCGGTGCGGGTCCGGGACCGGCCGGAACGCGTCCACTTGACGATGACGGTCGGGTGGGCGGCGTCGCCCCCGAGCCGCAGCCGCGCCACCGCCCACGGCTCCAGCCGTTCCCAGCCCTCGACCGTCACGGGTGCCGACCAGCGGTCGGCGAGGAGAGCCCGCACGGAGGCAGGACGGGGCATGGCTGGCCGGAGCTTCCCGGCCTCCGCGCCCTCGTCCGTCCTCCGGGCGGCCCGTGCCCCCCGTCGCCGCTTCACTCGCCGGCCCCGTTCCTCAGACGCCGCCGCCCCTGCCGTGCCGCCGACCAGCGGCACGGCACGTCAGCACCACGCGTCAACTCCGCCCCTCAGTACGGCCCCTGAGTACGCCGTACTGATACGGCCCCTCAATACGCCGAATCAGTACGGCGCATCAGTACGGCTCGTACAGGTAGATCCTGTTCTCGCCCGCGAAGGAGCTGCCGAACCCCGCGCCCGCCGCCGGGATGTCCAGGTCGACAGGGTTGAAGGCCAGCGAGCCGGTCGCGGTGAGGCCGCTCGACGTGCCACGCAGCGACCAGACGGCGCCCGTCTTGTTCTCCTCCGGCGCGGAGACGGCGAGTTCGGCCTTGGCGTCGTTCGTGACGTCGAGCAGACGCACTGCTCCGCCGAAGCGGTCGCCGGCCTCGGCCACGCCCGGTATCCCGGAGGTGTCCTGGTGGAACGCCTGGGCACCGGTGCCGCTGAGCCCGCCGGACCGGCCCTTGAGCAGCACGGCCGCACCGGCGGCGGACTTGGTGCCGACGGCTTCGAAGGGCACACCGGCGACGAGGTCCGCGTAGCCGTCTCCGGTGACGTCGCCCGCGTCGAGCCGGGCGCCGAACTGGTCGCCCTTCTCGCTCGTGCCCGGCACACCGGCGGTGTTCTGGGTGATCGTCGTGGTGCGGGTGGCGCTGGGACCGTCGGCGGTGCCGTAGTAGATCTTCACGGTGCCGGGGTCGTAGGGCAGGTCCTCCGTGATGCCGCCGGGGACCGTACGGGTCGCCAGGTCGCCCTTGCCGTCCTTGTCGAAGTCGCCTACGACGGCGGTCGACGCGGAGCTCAGCTGCTTCGCCTCCGTGGCGAGGCCCGAGTCGGTGCCCTGCCAGAACTTGCCGCCCTCCGAGTGGTTTTCGTACGTGTAGAAGGTGGCCAGGTCGTCGATGCCGTCGCCCGTCATGTCGCCCGCGGCGACGGTCTCGATGCCGTTGTCGGTGGTGAACATGTCGATCTGCTGCTCGTCCGCCGCGTGGCCGTCTCGCGTGAACGGGCCGGAGAGCACGGAGCGCATCTCCCAGTCGTCGCCGTGCTCCAGGAAGAGGTCGGAGTCGCCGTCGCCGTCGAAGTCGCCTCCGGTCAGATCACCGCCCACCTGCCAGCCGCTGGAACCGGCCGGGGCCTCGATCGTCGCGGCGCCCTGACCGCCGATCGCACCCGCATCGCCCGAACCGCCCCAGAGCACGGTCACCATGCCGTAGCTGTTCGTGGCGGCGATCTGCTCCGCGGACGACTGCACGGCGAGGTCGGTCAGGCCGTCTCCGTCGAGGTCGCGGGCGACGAGCTTGTCTCCGAAGCGGTCGCCGGCTTCGGCCACGCCCGGGACGCCTGCGGTGTTCTGGCTGATGTACGTGCTGGTGCCGGGCTTCAGTCCCGACGCCGAGCCGTATGTGACGACGACATAGCCCGCCCTGGCCTGACCGGCGATGGTGGCGTCGGGCGCCGACGTGGCCACGTCCTGGAATCCGTCCCCGTTGAAGTCCTCCCGTACGGAAGCCGACTTCGCCGCCGTCCCCCCAGCGGACTCCGCCCCGCCGGCCGCCGACGCCGAGCCCCCGGTGAGAGCGACGGCTAGGCCCGCGACAGCGGCGCATAGCGTACGAACGCGCATTTACCCCTCCAAGTCCCCCCATGCGCCCGTTGGCGCTGGTACGCCAGTGAGACTCGTGAGCGAGATGAAAAGTTGTGCACGCGTTCATTCGGTGTCAACCGGCCCGAACGGCACGGCCTGCCGGCGCGGGCCGCCCCGCATTCGCCGGCCCAACCACCGCCCGCGCACGGCGACTTCGCGCCTCAGGGCCCCCGCGACCGATTCGGCGCGCGAGGACGGTTACGGAAAGCAAGCTTGCTTGCTTGGATATGCGTCGTACGGATCCCTCACCCCCCACGGGAGACGAACATGCCATCCTCAGCGTCCGCGCCCTCACCGGCCTCACCCCGCGCCCCCCGAAGAGCGCGCCGCCTCAAGGGACTTGCCGCGGCCACCGTCCTCGCCGCCTCGGCCCTCTTCGCGAGCGGCTCCTCCGCCACCGCGTCCCCGGCGGGGTCCGGGGCGGCGGCCGAAGCCCCGAGCCTGAAGGTGCTCACGTACAACACGTTCCTCTTCAACAAGCTCATCTATCCGAACTGGGGCCAGGACCACCGCGGGGACGCGATCCCCGACGCGGAGTTCTTCCAGGGCAACGACGTGGTCGTACTTCAGGAGGCGTTCGAGAACTCCGTCTCCGACAAGCTCCAGGAGAAGGCCGCGAGCCAGTACCCGCACCAGACGCCCGTGCTCGGCAGGAGCAAGGACGGCTGGGACGCGACCGGCGGCTCGTGGTCCGACATCGCACCCGAGGACGGCGGCGTCACGATCCTCAGCAAGTGGCCCATCGTCCACAAGGAACAGTTCGTCTACGACCACGGCTGCGGCGCCGACTACCTGTCCAATAAGGGCTTCGTCTACGCCGTACTGGACGTCGGCGGCACCAAGGTGCACATCGTCGGCACGCACGTGCAGGCGGGCGACTCGGCGTGCGGTGACGGCGAAGCGCGGAAGATCCGCGCCGAGCAGTTCCGCGCGATCGACTCCTTCCTCGACGAGAAGAAGATCCCCGCGGACGAAGAGGTCATGGTCGCGGGCGACTTCAACACCGACTCCCGCGGCGACGAGTACCCGGCCATGCTCGCCAACGCGGATCTCGCGCCCGCGGACGCCCGTACCGGACACCCGTACTCCTCGGACCACCAGGAGAACTCGATCGCCAAGGGCCGGAACCCCGACGGCGGACGCTCCGACCTCGACTACGTGCTGCACCGCAACGGCCATGCACGCCCGGCCGGTTGGCAGAACGAGGTCGTCAAGGAGAAGTGCGCCCCCTGGGAGACGTCCGAGGGCACGTTCACGAACCTCTCCGACCACTACCCGGTGATCGGCGGGCCCGCCTCGTAGTCCCGAGCAGGGAAGAGACCCCCGGCCCACCCGGCCCGTACGTACGGCGAGTGCACGAGCGAATCAGCGCGCGAGCGAGCCGCGGGAGAGCAGCAAGGGAGCCGGGGGCTCCTCACCCGCAGCCGTCAGGACGCGGGCACCGTGCCCTGGCGGCTTTTGCGGAAGTCGACGCCGAGGAAGACCCCGGCACTCACCGCCGCCCAGACCGCGAGCACGACGTACGGCAGCGCATGCTGGTTGTGCGCGAAGTACACCGCTGTGTGCTGGGCGTTGACGGAGGCCCCCGGAGGGAGCCAGCGGCCGACGGCGCCCAGTGCGGACGGCAGGAGCGGCCACGACACGGCCCCGCCGGAGGACGGGTTGCCGAGCAGGACCATCACGAGCCAGGTGGGGATCATCGCCCAGCGCCCGATGAGGGCGTTGAACATCAGGAAGACCATGCCCGACGTGAATATGGTCAGCGCGAGGATCAACCACGAGTGCACGAACGGCAGTTGCACCGCATCGAGGAACCAGCCCACCATCGCCGCGATGACGAAGCCGCCGAGCAGCGCGTATGCGGCGATGAAGGCCATGCGGTGCAGCGGGGCGAGGCCGGGCACGTTGACGGAGAGCTGGATCGCGCCGAGGAACCCGATGATGTCGGCGGCGAGGGTCATGTAGAAGATCGTCAGCCCCCGCGGGTCTCCCTTCCCGAGCGGCTTCAGATCCTTGACGGTCACCCGCAGGCCCAGCTTCTGCCCCACCTTCGGCGCCGCCTGCCGGAGCACCTCGGCCACCGAGGCCCCGGCGGCACTGGCGAGGTTCAACTGGACGCCGCCGCGGGCGGTCGGCCGCAGCACGGCGAAGACCCTCTGCTCCTCCACGGCCTCCCTCGCCTGCGCGAACGTACGGTAGCGCTGCACCTCGAGCGATGATCCGAGCCCCTTCTCCAGTCCGCCGATGAAGGCGCGGGCGCGGTGCTCGCCCCCGGCGTCGCTCACGAGGGCAGCCGGGATGTTGCGGGGCGTGGGGTCGGCCATGGCGTACGTGTACGAGCCGGCGAAGAGCCCTGCCGCCGCGGCGACGATGAGCGCCAGCACCGTCGCCGGGAAGAACGGCGTGTGCGTGAAGACCCGCCATCCGCCGCGCAGCCCGTGCGGCGGGTGCTGCACACACCGCGCACCGTGGGGCCCGGGAGACCCGGTCCGGCCGGGCTGACCGGGCTGATCGGGCTGATCGGGCTGTTGCGTCCGGTCGGGCTGGTCCGGAGACTCGGGCTGCTCGCGAGGCTGCTCGGGCTCGTCGCTCATGCGCGCCACCCTAGGTGTGTTTTGTCCGTGTATGCGCGCTTCCTGAGTCTTTCCGGCCTCATGTGCTTCATCTGCTTCCCGGGCGCCGGCCGCCCCGCGGTGCGTACGGCGGGGAATCCGTTGGCCGGTGGATTCAGTGAAGTGCGATCCTGGAGCCCGTATGCCGACTTCCACGTCCCCTTCCCCGTCCTTCGACGCGCTCGGCGCGCGCCTTCCCGAGCTGATGCTGCGCGACCGCACGCGGCTCGGGCGCCGCCTCGACGGCGCACGCAGGATCCGCAAGCCCGAGGCGCGCGCCGCCGTGCTCGCGGAGATCTCCGCGGCCATGGACGACTCCGAGCTGAGGGTGGCGGCGCGCCGCGAGTCGCTGCCGTCCATCTCGTATCCGCAGCAGCTGCCGGTCAGCCGGAAGAAGGACGAGATCCTGGAGGCGATACGGGACCACCAGGTCGTGATCGTCGCGGGCGAGACGGGCTCCGGCAAGACGACGCAGATCCCGAAGATCTGCATGGAGCTGGGCCGCGGCATCCACGGCGTCATCGGCCACACCCAGCCGCGCCGCCTCGCGGCCCGTACGGTCGCGGAGCGCGTCGCAGACGAGCTGAAGTCGCCGCTGGGCGAGGCGGTCGGCTGGAAGGTCCGCTTCACCGACCAAGTGGGGGAGAACACCCTGGTCAAGCTGATGACGGACGGCATCCTGCTCGCCGAGATCCAGCAGGACCGCGAGCTGCGCCAGTACGACACGATCATCATCGACGAGGCGCACGAGCGAAGCCTCAACATCGACTTCCTGCTCGGCTATCTCGCCCAGCTGCTGCCCAGACGCCCCGAGTTGAAGGTCGTCATCACCTCGGCGACGATCGACCCGGAGCGCTTCTCACGGCACTTCGGCGACGCGCCGATCGTCGAGGTCAGCGGCCGTACGTATCCGGTGGAAGTGCGCTACAGGCCGCTCCTCGAAGCAGACTCCGAAGAGAAGGACCGCGACCAGACGACGGCGATCTGCGACGCGGTGGACGAGCTCCAGGCCGAGGGCCCGGGCGACATCCTCGTCTTCCTCTCCGGTGAGCGCGAGATCCGGGACACGGCTGACGCGCTGGAGAAACGCCTCGTACGGGCCGGCACAGCCGCCGTGGCCGCCACCGAGATCCTCCCGCTGTACGCCCGCCTCTCGCACGGCGAGCAGCACCGCGTCTTCCAGAGCCACTCGGGCCGCCGGGTCGTCCTTGCCACGAACGTCGCGGAGACCTCCCTCACCGTCCCGGGCATCAAGTACGTCGTGGACCCGGGCACCGCCCGCATCTCGCGCTACAGCCACCGCACCAAGGTCCAGCGGCTGCCCATCGAGCCCGTCAGCCAGGCGAGCGCCAACCAGCGCAAGGGCCGCTGCGGCCGTACGTCCGACGGCATCTGCATCCGGCTCTACTCGGAGGACGACTTCCTCGCGCGCCCCGAGTTCACCGACGCCGAGATCCTTCGTACGAACCTCGCGTCCGTCATCCTCCAGATGACCGCGGCCGGCCTCGGCGACATCGAGAAGTTCCCCTTCATCGATCCGCCGGACCACCGCAGCATCAAGGCCGGCGTCCAACTCCTGGAGGAGCTCCACGCGTTCAGCACCTCCGGCAGCTCCGGCCCGACGGCGAAGACGAAGGGGAAGGCGAAGGGGAAGGAGGCGGACGGCAGGACCCGCCTCACCGCCACCGGCCGCAAACTCGCGCAGCTCCCCGTCGACCCCCGGCTGGCCCGCATGGTGCTGGAGGCGGAGCGGAACGGGTGCGTACGCGAGGTGATGGTGATCGTCGCCGCCCTGTCCATCCAGGACCCCCGCGAACGCCCGTCGGACAAGCAGCAGCAGGCCGATCAGCAGCACGCCCGTTTCCGCGAGGAGGGCAGCGACTTCCTCGCCCTCCTCAACCTGTGGCGTTACGTGCGCGAGCGGCAGAAGGAGCTGTCCTCCTCGGCGTTCCGCCGCATGTGCAAGGCGGAGTTCCTCAACTACCTGCGTATACGCGAGTGGCAGGACATCTACGCGCAGCTGCGCCAGGTCGCCAAGGCGATGGGCATCATGCCGGCCCCGTCCTCGCGGGAGGCCTCCGCCGACGCGGTGCACCAGTCGCTGCTGGCCGGCCTCCTCTCCCACGTCGGTCTCAAGGACACCGAGAAGAACGAGTATCTGGGCGCGCGCAACGCCAAGTTCGCGGTCTTCCCCGGCTCCTCGCTCTTCAGGAAGCAGCCGCGCTGGCTGATGTCCGCCGAGCTGGTGGAGACGTCGCGGCTGTGGGCCCGCGTCAACGCCAAGATCGAGCCGGAGTGGATCGAGCCGCTCGCCGAGCACCTGGTCAAGCGCACGTACAGCGAGCCGCACTGGGAGCAGAAGCAGGCGTCAGTGGTCGCGTACGAACGCGTGACGCTGTACGGCGTTCCGCTCGTCGCCCAGCGCAAGGTGAACTACGGGCGCATCGACCCCGAGACCTCCCGCGATCTGTTCATCCGGCACGCCCTGGTCGAGGGCGACTGGCGTACGGACCACCGTTTCTTCCATGACAATCGCAAACTCCTCGACGAGGTCGAGGAGCTGGAACACCGCGCGCGCCGCCGCGACATCCTCGTGGACGACGAGACGCTGTACGAGTTCTACGACGAGCGCGTCCCCGAACACGTCGTCTCCGGCGCCCACTTCGACTCCTGGTGGAAGAAGCAGCGCCGCGACGACCCCGACCTGCTCAACTTCGAGAAGTCGATGCTCATCAACGAGCAGGCGGAGGAGATCAGCCGCAGCGACTACCCGGACGTGTGGCAGCAGGGGCAGCTCACGCTGCGGGTCACCTACCAGTTCGAGCCCGGCACGGACGCGGACGGCGTGACCGTCCACGTGCCATTGCAGGTCCTCAACCAGATCGCGCCCGCGGAGGGCTTCGACTGGCAGATCCCGGGCCTGCGCCACAGCCTCGTCACCGAGCTGATCCGCTCGCTGCCCAAGGCCGTCCGGCGGCACTACGTACCGGCGCCGGACTTCGCCTCGCGCTTCCTGCGTACCGCCGCACCCGGGCCCGAGCCGCTGACCACCGTGCTCGCCCGCGAACTGCGGGGCATGGTCGGAGTGCCCTTCGAGGCGGGCGACTTCGACCTCTCGAAGGTCCCCGACCACCTCAAGATCACCTTCCGTGTGACGGACGAACGCCGCCGCACGCTCGCCGAGTCCAAGGATCTGGAAGAGCTCCAGCACCGGCTGCGGGACAAGACGCAGGCCGCCATCGCCCGTGCCTTCGAGTCGTCCGAGCGAGCCCAGCGGAAGAAGGCGGGGGAGCGGCCCGCCGATGCGGCGGGCGCCGCCGCGTCGTCGCCGGCTGCGGGCCCGGCCGCCGGCTCCGAGGACACGACTCCCGCGCTCTCCTCCCGTACGGGCCTGACCGACTGGACTCTCGGCTCCCTCCCCCGCGTCTTCGAGACCAGGCGGGGCGGCCAGCCCGTGAAGGCCTATCCGGCGCTGGTCGACGACGGCGACTCGGTCTCCGTTCGTCTCTTCGACACGGAGGCCGAGCAGCAGCAGGCCATGTGGCGCGGCACGCGTCGGCTGATTCTGCTCAACATCCCTTCCGACCCGGCCAAGTTCGCCGCGTCGAAGCTGTCCAACCCGCAGAAGCTCGCGCTCTCCCGCTCCCCGCACGGCAGCGTGCAGGCCCTCTTCGAGGACTGCGTGACGGCAGCCGCAGACCGCCTCGTCGCGGCGCACGGCGGCCCCGCGTGGGACGAGGAGCCCTTCCGCAAGCTCTTCGACGCCGTACGCACGGACCTGGTCGACGTCACGCTGAAGACGGTCAAGCAGGTGCAGGAAGTGCTCGCCGCCTGGCACTCCTGCGAGCAGCGGCTGCGCGGCGTCACGAGCCCGGCCCTCGCCGAGTCGGCCGAGGACGTACGGCAGCAGCTGGCCGCGCTCGTCTGCCCCGGCTTCGTCACGCGCCACGGCGCGGCACGCCTCTCCGATCTGCTGCGCTATCTCGTCGCCGCGGACCGCCGCCTCCAGCAGATGCCGAACAACGCGGAGCGCGACCGCACCCGGATGGCCAAGGTCAAGGAGATGCAGGACGAATACCTGTGGCTGCTCGAGCAGTTCCCCCCCGGGCGGCCCGTGCCGCAGGCGGCTCTGGACATCCGCTGGATGATCGAGGAGCTCCGCGTCAGCTACTTCGCCCACGCGCTGGGCACCGCCTACCCGGTCTCGGACAAGCGCATCGTGAAGGCGGTGGACGCGGCGGCACCGTGAGCGCGCGCCCGTTGCATGAGGGCCGCGTGGGGCAGTTGCGAAGCGAGTGCGGAGTGACGAAGGCGTCGCACAACGTGAGTTCGCGCCGCTTACCGGGCTCCTGTAGAGTCTCGTTCCGCGCCCGCCCGCCGGGCGTTCGTCGCGAGGTCCTGTGGAGCAGTTTGGAGTGCTCGCCACCCTGTCAAGGTGGAGGCCGCGGGTTCAAATCCCGTCAGGACCGCAGAAGATCAGAAGCAGAGGCCCGGAAGAAGCACCAGCCGGGTGAGCAGCCCGTCCCCGCTCTGGGGGCGGGCTTTCCGCTGTCGTACGGCCCGTTCCGTACAGCCCTGCCGTTTCACCCCCTGTCGTACGGCCCCGGACTGCTCCGCCGCCGTACCGGCTGAAGGCCCCTGAGCGGCGTCCTGACGGCTCGGGGCCAGACGCGGGCCTGACACAGCGTCAGGGAACCGTCCGGGCCCTCTCAGGCGCTCTCAGGCGCTCTCAGCACCTTCGGCCGGATGCGTCCCCTGCCGTCCCGGTACGCCTTGACGCCAAACCGTCCCGTCGGTACTTCTCGTATTGGGAGGTGGGGCATCAATGGGGACAACTCCGCGTGGCCCTCGGCGGCATGAGACGCGGGCGCTCCTGAGGGCGCACCTGGCGGCCGCCACCCGCTACCGGCATGTGACCCGCCACTGTCCCGTCTGCCACAGGCTGCTGCGCCTGGCGATGGAGCACGCGGCGGACGAGCCCGCGGAGCGGACCGAGGGACAGCGGCGCGTCTCTGCGTCCAACTAGTCAACACCGGTTCCGGATAAGGGCGTTCGGTGATGAGCTGTGAAGCCGGTGGCACCCGGCTGACGAGCGGAACTCCTGTACCCCAGAATGAGCGTTCTCCACAACCGGCAGCAGATGTGACGGGAGTCACCGATTCGGTTCCGGATGTGGCGGAACTTACGCCCTTCTCACCACGCGCCAATTTAATATGTGCAATTGCACTACGCCCCCTTGCCCTCTGGCGCGGCCTGCAGGAGACGTAGGGACACCCCCAACTCCCCCGCCACGGGCCCCAGTCGGGCACCGGCCGGCCCAGGCCGCTCACCCGGCACACTCGCTCCGCACACCCACTCCGCATGCCCGGATGCGCAAGCCCTCGACCAGTCCGGACACGGCCAGTCCGAACACGGCAGGCCCTGACACAAAAAGATCGCGCCGGACCCGGCGGAGTCCAGCGCGATCAACGATCAAGCGCCGTTGGGGACAGCGACCTGATGTCTGTTGCCTTGGGCGCCGATCCGGAGTGAGGGCCCCGAATGCGCCCGGATATGCAGTTATTTCGCCTGATCAAACCTCGCTGCGCTGCTGCGGGATGCCCGCCAGCAGTGCGCGCACCTCCGCCTCGCGGTAGCGGCGATGACCACCGAGCGTGCGGATCGACGTGAGCTTGCCGGCTTTTGCCCAGCGTGTGACCGTCTTCGGGTCCACGCGGAACATCGTGGCAACCTCAGCCGGGGTCAACAGCGGCTCGGCATCAGGGGTGCGAGCGGTCATGAGCGGCCTCCTCGAAGGAACCGAACCATACGGTTCTTTCCTAAAATTCTGCACCTTGGCCCGCGTTGCCCGATATGGACGTACGCGAGCCGAGTCGGTTATAGGACGAACGGCTTGTCCTCGGCACTACAACTACACCATCTGTCCAGCCACGTCGGCCAAACCGATGGAATTGCCCTCTGAGGTGTTGAACCTCGACGGAAGCCGATGGACCGCCCCATAGCGGACAGTCACCCCGCCGTGACGATCAGTCACAGGGTGACCAAGCAGCACCAGCCCCACCAAGGTGGGCAATACCGATCTTTCCGACCATAGTTGGATGGATGGAGCCCCCGTCGAACTCCTTGTCCTATTTTGACACGAGGGACGGCTCTGAGAGCAAGGCCCCGGAAAGTGCTGTCCGTCACGCTTGAGGCTTTGGCCCCTTTCGGGACCTTGGTCCTGGAGGTCCGTGACGCGCAAACCCCGTAGGCCCCCGTCCGCGTTCAGTTCACGAACACAACCACGAACGTGAACCCCACGGACCGAACCCGCGTAGTCAGTTGGCGAACTGTAGTTCTCTCACAGCCCGCCAGCGGTCCGTGAGCCGCTCGTAGGCGACGCCGGCCCGCTCCCCGTCCCCTGCGCGCAGTGCCGCGATGCCCTCCGCCACATCGGCGGCGGAATCGTCGTCGGCAAGCTGCTCCTCAGGGATCGCGTGCGCCAGACCGCCGTAGTCCAGTTCGACGAGAGACCGCGGATGGAATTCCTCCAGCCATCTGCCCACGTCGACCAGGCCGTCGACGAGCGGCCCCTCCTCCAACTCCTCGCGGAGAACCTTCAGACCGCGGGCGAGACGGCGCCTCGCCTGGACCATCGGGGTGCGATAGCGGAGGACGAACTGCTGAACGCTCTCCTCACCCGTTCCGGGCTTCGCAAACTCTTTCTCTTCCGAAGAAAAAAGAACGAACCAGCGCACGGGCACGTGCCACAGCGCCGTACGGATCCACGGGCGGGCGTCGGGATTGCGCGTCAACCAGCGCTCATAGTCCGCGGCGGCCTGCCGGCGCACGACGGGCGGCACCGCCGCGTCGAGCACCGTCTGCGGCATCGCCACCTCCTGTTCGCCGGCCGCCTGCGACAGCGCCGCAAGCGCCTGCCAGCCGCGCAGCCTGGTCCGCCACGGGCAGACGCAGACGACGCCGTCCACCTCGGCCACGAAGGCGTCCGCGCTCTCGCGCACGGGTACGGCCACGGGCGGCACGGGCAGCAGATCGGCCAGCGAGCGCCGCAACTCGTCCTGTGCGGTGGGCACCCGGTCGCGCTTGGCATACCGCACCCAGTGCGCGCGCTCCGGTTCCGGAAACGCGGCCAGCGGCTCGTACACCCGCAGATACGCCGCGTACGGAACGATGACCGACGCCTGCTGACCCACGCGTTTTCCTCCAGAGTTCCGACAAGTCCCCGATGCGGCCGCGCCCTGCCGGGCGTGCCCCGAAGGACAGTTGACTACCACCGATCGTGGCACCGCAACGATGCGGCCGCGCGCAGGTCGTACCCTGCTGTCGACCGGCCCTCCCCGCCGCTCCGCGCCACAAGCACGGACGGCGACGACGAGGGCGTACAACCGCGACATCAGGAGTCACCACCGTGGCTGACGTACGTCCCTCCCCGCAGCACTCGACGGCGCCCACCATCAGCGCCGACGGAGCGAGCGGCACAGGGATTCTGCGGACCCTCTTCCGGTCCGAGCAGGGCGGACACGAGCAAGTCGTGCTGTGCCAGGACCGCGCGAGCGGCCTGAAGGCAGTGATCGCCCTCCACTCCACCGCCCTCGGCCCGGGCCTGGGCGGCACGAGGTTCCACCCCTACGCCGGGGAGGAGCAGCCCGAGGAGGCCGCGCTGCTGGACGCGCTGAACCTCTCGCGGGGCATGTCCTACAAGAACGCGATGGCGGGCCTCCCGCACGGCGGCGGCAAGGCCGTGATCATCGGCGACCCGGAGAAGACCAAGACGGAGGAACTGCTCCTCGCGTACGGGCGCTTCGTCGCATCGCTGGGCGGCCGCTACGTCACGGCCTGCGACGTCGGTACGTACGTGCAGGACATGGACGTCGTCGCCCGCGAGTGCCCCTGGACGACCGGCCGCTCGCCCGAGCAGGGCGGCGCCGGCGACTCCTCCGTGCTCACGGCCTTCGGCGTCTTCCAGGGCATGCGCGCGAGCGCGCAGCACCTGTGGGGAGAACCGACCCTCCGCGGCCGTACGGTCGGCATCGCCGGAGTCGGCAAGGTCGGCCACCACCTCGTGGAGCACCTGCTGGAGGACGGCGCGCGCGTGGTGGTCACGGACGTGCGGCCCGAGGCCGTCGAGCGCGTACGCGCCGCGCGCCCGGAGGTCGAGGCGGTCGCGGACACCGCGGCGCTGGTGGGGTTCGAGGGCCTGGACGTCTACGCTCCCTGTGCCCTGGGCGGCGCCCTCGACGACCGGACCGTCCCGGCACTGACGGCCAAGGCGGTGTGCGGAGCGGCCAACAACCAGCTGGCGCACCCCGGTGTGGAGAAGGACCTCGCCGACCGCGGGATCCTCTACGCGCCGGACTACGTCGTGAACGCGGGCGGCGTGATCCAAGTCGCGGACGAGCTCCTGGGCTTCGACTTCGCACGTGCCAAAGCAAAGGCTGCAAAGATCTTCGACACCACGCTCTCGATCTTCGAGCGTGCGGCGACGGACGGCGTACCGCCGGCGGCCGCCGCGGACCGCATCGCCGAGATGCGGATGGCCGGCGGATCCGGCGCCGCGGACGGCGAGGACGGCTAGGCCGGAGACGGAGGGTCGACGACGGCCGGGTCAACGGGCAGGAAACACACGGCTGATCCGGTCGGGCCCCTTCCGCGGGACCCCTCGGCGGGTCGACACTCGGACGCACGGTAAAATGAGAGCTGACCAGCGAAGAGAGAGCCACCGCCGGCGCCTGCCGGCGGTCGTGTCGTGCGGGCGGCGTACCGTACGGCCGCGGAAGCAGGTACCGTTGGAGCCCTACGGGCCGGTCTCTCCTTCGAGGGTCCGCTCTGAATTGTGAACGCGTGTCAAGACTCTGGGGCCGTCGAGCCCCGTCGTTGAGGGGGTCGAGCCATGGGGCGCGGCCGGGCCAAGGCCAAGCAGACGAAGGTCGCCCGCCAGCTGAAGTACAACAGCGGTGGGACTGACCTGACGCGCCTGGCTGAGGAGCTGGGCGCATCGACGTCGAGCGAGCCGCCGAACGGCGACCGCTTCGAGGACGATGAGCGTGACGACGACCCGTACGCACAGTACGCGGACGTGTACAACGACGAGGAGGACGAAGGCGAGTCCTCCGATTCTTCGGCGCACCGGCGCCGGGGCTGACGTCCACAGATCCCTGCCCGGTCCGGCGCAAGCCGGACCGGGTTCTGTGCTGTTCCAGGGCCCTGCGGCAGGCCTGGCATCTGCGGCACCGTCCGCCCGCGTCGGGCGCGGGTGCGCGGATCAGCGCGCATAGTCCCCGGTGAGCGTCACGGGCTCGCCGCCCGCCGCGCGCTCGGTGATCTCCCCCGCGACCCAGGCGTCCACTCCCCGGTCGGCGAGGGTGGCGAGGGCCGCGTCGGCCGACTCCTCCGGCACGACGGCGACCATGCCGACGCCCATGTTCAGCGCGCTCTCCAGTTCGGGGCGCGCGACGTCGCCGGCCCGCCCGACCAGGTCGAAGACCGCCCCGGGCGCCCACGTCCCGCGGTCGACGCGTGCGTGCAGCTCCTCCGGTACCACGCGCGCGAGGTTGCCGGCGAGCCCGCCGCCGGTGATGTGCGAGAAGGCGTGCACCTCTGTCGTACGGGTCAGGGCGAGGCAGTCCAGGGAGTAGATCCTGGTGGGCTCCAGCAGCTCCTCGCCGAGAGTGCGGCCGAACTCCGGCACGTCCCTCTCCAGGGCCCAGCCGGCGCGCTCGAAGAGCACGTGCCTCACCAGCGAGTACCCGTTCGAGTGAAGACCGGAGGATGCCATCGCGATCACGGCGTCCCCCGTACGGATGCGATCCGGGCCCAGCACGGCGTCGGCCTCGACGACGCCCGTACCGGCGCCCGCGACGTCGTACTCGTCGGGGCCGAGCAGGCCCGGGTGCTCGGCGGTCTCGCCGCCGACGAGGGCGCAGCCCGCGAGCACGCAGCCCTCGGCGATGCCCTTGACGATCTGGGCGACGCGCTCCGGGACGACCTTGCCGACGCAGACGTAGTCGGTCATGAAGAGGGGCTCGGCGCCGCAGACCACCAGGTCGTCGACGACCATCGCCACCAGGTCGTGGCCGATGGTGTCGTGCCGGTCCATGCGCTGCGCGACGGCGACCTTGGTGCCGACTCCGTCGGTGGCCGAGGCCAGCAGGGGCCGCTCGTACCGCTTGAGCGCGGAGGCGTCGAAGAGCCCGGCGAAGCCGCCGAGCGCGCCGACCGACTCGGGGCGCCGGGCCTTCCTCACCCACTCCTTCATGAGCTGGACGGCGCGGTCGCCCGCCTCGATGTCGACGCCGGCGGCCGCGTAGGTCGCGCCGGAGGATTCAGCAGGCTCGGCAGGCATGGCGTCGGCTCTCTCGGATCGTCGGGCGGGCATGCGGACGGGAGTCGGCGGGGCGGGGACGGGGACCGGCCGGCTAGGGGCGTCGCAGCGCGTCGGTGCCGCCGACGCCGGCGGTGAGCGTTCCGACCCCGTCGACGTCGGGCACGGAGGGCTGCTCGGTGCTGCGCGCCGCTCCGCCCGTGCCGCCGCCGGGGGCTTCCGGCTCGCGGAGGTGCTTGCCCAGCAGCTCGGGGTCGGGCAGCGGCATCGGGTACTCGCCGTCGAAGCAGGCGCGGCACAGCTGCGGCTTGGCGATCGTGGTGGCCTCGGTCATCCCGTCGAGGGAGATGTACGCGAGGGAGTCGGCACCCAGCGACTTGCCGATCTCCTCGACGCTGAGCCCGTTCGCGATCAGCTCGGCGCGGTTGGCGAAGTCGATGCCGAAGAAGCACGGCCACTTGATGGGCGGCGAGGAGATCCGCACGTGGACCTCGGCCGCGCCCGCCTCGCGCAGCATGCGTACCAGGGCGCGCTGGGTGTTGCCGCGGACGATGGAGTCGTCCACGACGACGAGTCGCTTGCCGCTGATGACTTCCTTGAGCGGGTTGAGCTTCAGACGGATGCCGAGTTGGCGGATCGTCTGGCTCGGCTGGATGAACGTACGGCCCACATAGCTGTTCTTGACCAGGCCGCTGCCGTACGGGATGCCGCTGGCCTCGGCGTAGCCGATCGCCGCGGGGGTTCCGGACTCGGGGGTCGCTATGACGAGGTCGGCCTCGGCGGGCGCCTCGGCGGCGAGCTTGCGGCCCATCTCGACGCGGGAGAGGTAAACGTTCCGCCCGGCGATGTCCGTGTCGGGACGTGCCAGGTAGACGTACTCGAAGACGCAGCCCTTCGGCTTCGCTTCAGCGAATCGCGTGGAGCGCAGACCGTCCTCGTCGACGGCGATCATCTCGCCCGGCTCGACCTCGCGGATGAAGCTCGCGCCGACGATGTCCAGCGCCGAGGTCTCGCTCGCGACGACCCAGCCGCGCTCCAGCCGTCCGAGGACGAGGGGGCGCACGCCCTGGGCGTCGCGGGCGGCGTAGAGCGTGTGCTCGTCCATGAAGACGAACGAGAAGGCGCCCTTGACCTGGGGGAGGACGACGGGGGCGGCCTGTTCGACGGTGAGCGGCGTGCCGTCCTCGTCGGTCTGGCCCGCCAGCAGGGCCGTGACCAGGTCGGTGTCGTTGGTGGCGGCGACCCGGGTGGCTCGGCCGCTGTTCTCCGTCGACCGCTCGGCGACCAGCTCCGCCAGCTCGACGGTGTTGACCAGATTGCCGTTGTGGCCGAGCGCGATCGAACCGTGGCCGGTGGCGCGGAAGGTGGGCTGGGCGTTCTCCCACACGGATGCGCCCGTCGTCGAGTAGCGGGCGTGGCCGACGGCGATGTGGCCGCGCAGCGAGCCGAGGGAGGTCTC
Organism: Streptomyces winkii; assembly: GCF_032248595.1. Classification (NCBI taxonomy): domain Bacteria; kingdom Bacillati; phylum Actinomycetota; class Actinomycetes; order Kitasatosporales; family Streptomycetaceae; genus Streptomyces; species Streptomyces winkii. The sequence goes on from NZ_JASTTH010000007.1 coordinate 105,453, forward strand.
GTCGAAGACCTGAGAGACGAGGCCCATGTCCTTGAAGACCAGGATCTGGGAGCCGTTGCTGACCGCGATGCCCGCCGACTCCTGGCCGCGGTGCTGCAACGCGTACAGACCGAAATACGTCAGCTTCGCGACCTCTTCCCCGGGGGCCCAGACGCCGAAGACGCCGCAGGCGTCCTGGGGGCCCTTCTCTGCGGGGAGCAGGTCGTGACTTAGTCGTCCGTCACCACGTGGCACGTGGACGAGTCTAGGACAGGAGGCGCGTTGCTCCGAATCGGGGACACCTGGGGGCTCGTCGGGCCCTGAAGGCTCAGGGGGACGAATGGGATGACGTGCCGTGGCCGGAAGTCGGCGATGCCGGGCGGTGGGAGGGACGAGCGGCGGTTGATTTTTGCGAGGAACGCATATTTGCGCGTCACGCAAGAATTGCTTACGGTCGGCGCATGGACACCGGAGAGGCGGGGCGAGGCGGCGGGCTGCGGGAGCGCAAGAAGCACGAGACCCGCACCGCGCTGAGCTGGGCCGCCGTACGTCTCGCCGTCGAGCGGGGGCTGGGGAACGTACGGATCGAGGACATCGCCGCCGAGGCCGGCGTCTCCCCGCGCACCTTCAACAACTACTTCTCCAGCAAGGCCGAGGCCGTCGCCGCCCGTCATGTCGAGCGCGCGCACCGGATCGCGGAGGAGTTGCGCGCCCGCCCCGACTCCGAGCCGCTGTGGGACGCGGTCGTCAACGCGGCGCTGGCCCGGTTCGCGCTGGGGCAGGAGGGCGGCGGGGAGCGCCCGCCGGACGAGCAGTGGACGGCGGGGCTGCGCCTGATGCTCGCCGAGCCGGCGTTGCAGGGCGAGTTCCTCAAGGCCGATTCGGCGGCGGAGGCCGAGCTCGCGGCCGCGGTCGCGGAGCGTACGGGCACCGACGTGGGACGGGACCTGTATCCGGGGCTCGTCGCGGCGGCCGTCGGCGGTGCGATCCGTGTGGTCATGGAGCGGTATCTCGTCCCCGGGGCGTCCGAGTCCTTCTCGTCCCTGCTGCGCGACGCGCTCCAGCAGCTCGCCGCGGGGCTGCCCGAACCCGATCAGGAGGAAGGTCGTCCATGACTGCCGACGCGTTCGACGTCGTGATCGCCGGAGCCGGGCCCAACGGGCTGATGCTCGCGTGTGAGTTGAGTCTCGCCGGTGTGCGGCCGCTCGTGCTGGAGCGTCTGCCGGAGCGCACGCGGGAGAACCGGGCCAACGGCCTCGTCGGCCGGGTGGCCGTGATGCTCGACCGCCGCGGTCTGCACGAGCGCCTGAGCGGCAGCCCCGAGCCGCCCCGGCCCAGTCCGCGGTTCGTGTTCGGCGCGATGCCGCTGGAGCTGAGCAGGCTGGAGCGGAATCCGCTGTACGGGCTGGGGGTGCCGCAACTGCGCATCGAGCAGGTGCTGGAGGAGCGGGCCTTGGAGCTGGGGGTCGAGATCCGCCGCGGGCACGAGCTCACCGGGCTCTCGCAGAGCGAGGAGCGGGACGACGGAGACGGGGACGGAGACGGAGACGGGAAGCGGGACGGCGGCGGGGCCGTCGCGGATGTCGCGGGGCCCGCCGGGGCGTACCGGGTACGTGCGCGCTATCTCGTGGGCGCCGACGGCGGGCGCAGCGTCACGCGCAAGCTGGCCGGTATCGGCTTCCCGGGCGTGACCAGGGACGACACGGTCTCCCGCTCGGCGCACGTCACGGTGCCGTCCTCAATGACCGACCCGGCGACGGGCGGGCTGAACGTACCCGGGCACGGGCCGGTGCCGCCGTTCATGCACCACCGCACCGATCATGGGCTGTTCGCGTACGCGGCCTTCCCGGGGCGCCCGGCGATGGTGCACACCACCGAATGGGACGACGACGGCGGCGGCGACGGCGACTTCGGGGACGGCGACCGCGGCGGCCCGATGACGCTGGAGGAGATGCGGGCGAGCGTGCGCCGCGTGCTCGGCGCCGACCTGCCGCTCGGCCCGCCCGAGGGCGAGGGCCCGCATCTGCTGCGCCGCATCGAGGGCGGCAACACGAGGCTCGCGGACCGGTTCCGCTCCGGCCGCGTGCTGCTCGTCGGGGACGCCGCGCACGTGCACTCCGCGATAGGCGGGCCCGGGCTCAATCTGGGCCTTCAGGACGCGGTGAACCTGGGCTGGAAGCTCGCCGCCGAGGTGCGCGGCCGGGCGCCGCACGGGCTGCTGGACAGTTACGAGGCCGAACGGCGTCCGGTGGCCGAGCGGGTCGTGATGCACACGCAGGCGCAGCAGGCGCTGATCGCTCCGGGCGGTCAAGTCACGGCGCTGCGCGAGCTGTTCATGGAGCTGCTGGAGGACCCGGGCAACATCCGGCACATCGCGGAGATGATGGCGGGAGCCGACGTCCGCTACGACATGGGAGGCGGAGACGCCCATGAGGCGCACCCGCTGACCGGCACCTGGGCACCCGACGTCGTCGTGGACGCCGGTGACGGCCCCGTACGCCTCGCGGAGCTGACGCGGAACGCCCGGCCCCTGCTGCTGGATCTGACCGAGGGCGCCCTCCTCGCCGACGAAATACGGGCGTGGGGCGACCGCGTGGACGCCCTCGCCGCAAGGCCGTTGAACGCCGACGGCGACGCCGGGGCTGCTCCGGTCACCGCCATGCTGCTGCGCCCGGACTGCTATCTCGCCTGGGCTTCGTCGTCGGCTCGTCCCGGCGCGGGCGAGCGCGAGGGGCTCCGGGCCGCCACCGCCCGGTGGTTCGGCGGGGCGGCGGATGCCGCGCTCAGCCTCAGCCCATCAGGGGCAACAGGCCGCTGAGGTCGGCGCGTTCGCCGCTCGCGGAGACCGCCGCGGCCTCGCGTGCCTGCTCCCAGCCGATCCGTCCGGTCGCGAGGCGGATCCAGGTGAGCGGGTCGGTCTCGACGACGTTGGGGGGCGTGCCGCGCGTGTGCCGCGGCCCCTCCACGCACTGAACGACGGCGAAGGGCGGCACCCGCACCTCGACCGAGGCTCCCGGCGCCTTCACGGCGAGCGTGTCCGTGAGCACCCGTACCGTGGCGGCGAGCGCCTGCCGGTCGAAGGTGACGGCGTCGCCGGTGGCGCGTGCCAAGTCATCGCTGTGGACGACGAGTTCGACGAGCCGCGTCACCGTGAAGTCGAGCATCCGCATCGCTCCGGCGCCGTGCGGGATGAGCAGGTCGCCCCGTACGGCCGACTCCAGTACGGGCTCCAGCTGCGCGACAGCCTCGTCGATGCGGGCGGCGCCGCCGGCGGTAGCGCGCTCGGCCTCCTCGCGCGTCTCCCTGTCCAGTTCGGCCGCGCCGGTGCGGGTGGACAGCGCCCACGCCGTCAAGTCCGCTTCGGGTGCCGCGGCCTTGGACTCGGGGCCGGCGAGATGGCGCGGCACCGCGTCGATCTGAAGCGCGATGTGGACGAGCAGCCGGTGCACGTCCCACCCCGGGAGCCCCGAGGGGCGTGCGCACTGCTCGGCGGTCAGCGCGTGAGCGGCGGCGGTGACGGCCTCGACCTGGCCGATGAGCGCCTGCCGGACGCGGGCGGGGTCGTAGCTGCGTCGTGCTGGGGCTTTGCTGCGTTTGGCGGACGGCATGGTCAAGAGGTTAGAGGCTGGACGGACGGCTGGTGCGCCCACGTGCGCGGCCCCGGGCCCGGGCTCCGCGCGGCCCCGGGCTCAGGCCCTCCCGCTCCCGAGGCTCAGCTCCCGAGGCGCAGCTCCCGCGCCGCCCCGGCTTCCGCCGTCCCCCTACGCCGTGCTCTCCCGTACGACCAGCCGGTGCGCCGCGTGCAGCGTCGTGTGCGGCGCCTCCGGGTCGCCCGCGATCCGCGCGAGCAGCGCCTGCACCGCGAGTTGCGCGACCTGGCCCTTGTCGGGGGCGACGGTGGTCAGCGAGGGGACGGAGAAGCGCGTCTCCTCGATGTCGTCGAAGCCGATCACCGCGACGTCGCGGGGCACGCTGCGGCCCGCGTCGTGCACGGCCCGTACGACGCCGGAGGCGAGCAGGTCGGAGAAGCAGAAGACCGCGTCCGGCGGCTCGGGGAGCGCGAGCAGCCCGCGCATCGCGGCCATCCCGTCGGGACGGGTGAAGGCGGGCACGAGGGGCGTGAGCTCCGGCTCGTGCGGGAGCCCGGCGGCGGCGAGGGCCCGGAGGTAGCCGCGGGCCCGCTGCTGCGAGGTGGTTTTCAGCGGGTCGGACTGGAAGCCGACGGCGGCGATGCGGCGCCGGCCGCCCGCGATCAGATGGGCCGTGGCCTCCTGGGCGGCGAGGACGTTGTCGATCAGCACGTGGTCGGCGGGCACTTCGTAGTCGCGCTCGCCGAGAAGGACGAGCGGGACGCGGCGCTCGCGCCGTGCGAGCGTGGCCTGGTCGAGGCGCTGCGGCGAGAGGAGCACGCCGTCGATCAGCGGGTCGGACAGGCCGCAGGCGACGCGGAGTTCGGCCGCCGGATCGCCGCCGGTGTCGTCGATCAGGACGGACACGTCGTGCTCGCGGGCGGCGTCGATGACGGCCTTGGCCAGCTCGGCGAAGTAGGGCTGGACGAGCTCCGGCACGGCGAGGGCGATGACGCCGCTGCGGCCCGTACGCAGATGGCGGGCCGAGACGTTGGGCCGGTAGTCGAGCTCGTCGATGGCGCTCAGGACCCGCTGGCGGGTGGGCTCGGCGACGCGCACATTGCCTCGTACAACGTTAGAGACCGTCTTGATCGAGACGCCCGCCCGCTCCGCGACGTCCTTGAGTCTCGTCCCGGCCAATTCCGCTCCCCTCGAACGGGCTGCTGCCGCCCGCCCTTAGCTCGGCCCGCCCCGTGCGGACGAAAAGATCCGTCCGATGTGTTGACGTCAGATTACGCCCTGAGTACAACGTTGGAACAGCGGTTCCCGGATGCCCTGACAGGCGGCTGCCGACCGGCCTGACCGTGGCCGCACCCATGTTGATCCCGTACGTCACGGGCATTGCCGTGACCCAACAGACTCGCTATCTTCCAATCGAAATCCCGTACGTTGCACGATATTTCGAACAGATCCCGCGACGCTGAATGGGCGTGGTGCGCATGCACGGCAGGAGGAGGTTCCTCGGCGCGGTCGGTTCCCTCACGGCCGCCGGGGCCCTCAGCGGCTGCAGCTCCGCAGTCGGGCAGGCCTTCACCGGGGCGGCGGGCCCGGCCTCGCAGCTCGACTTCTGGCATCCCTTCACCGGTGGGGACGGCGCACAGCTGGTCTCGATGCAGAGCGAGTACCGGAAGCGCAACCCCGGCACCGACCTGAAGTCGACGACGCTGGTCTGGGGCGCCCCGTACTACACCAAGCTGACCCTGGCGACGCTCGGCGGGCGTCCGCCGCAGGTGGCGATCACCCACGTGTCCAGGCTGCCCACGCTCGCCGCGTCCGGACTGCTGCGGGAGATCTCCGGCTCCGAACTCGACGAACACGGCCTGTCCGGCGGCCGGTTCGCCAAGGGCGCCTTCCGTTCGGCGCAGCACGAGGGCAAGCTCTACGCGCTGCCGCTGGACACCCACCCCTTCGTCCTCTACTACCGCACCGACGTCGCGAAGAAGGCCGGGCTGCTGGACGGCGACGGGAAGCTGGTGGACGTCGACGGGCCGGACAAATTCCTCGACGCGATGCGGGCCGCGAAGGAAGTGACCGGCGTCTGGGGCGGCTCCATCGCGACCGTCAAGGACCCCGCCACCTGCTGGCGGCTCTTCTGGTCCCTCTACCGGCAGCTCGGCGCCGACCTCGTCACCGACGGCGGCCGGAAGGTGGTCATGGACGTCGGCGCGGCCGAGGAAGTGCTCGCCTACATCCGGCGCATGGCCGCCGAGAAGCTCATTCCACCGGGCGCCGACGGCGACGGCGGCGCGATCACGCTGCTGACCTCCGGCAAGGCCGGCTTCCTGATGGACGGCGAGTGGCAACTGCTCGCCGTGCAGGGGGCGGTGAAGGACAAGTTCGACATACGCACCTTCCCGCGGATCTTCCGCGATGCCCCGTACGCGTGCGCCGCGGACTCGCACGCCTTCATCCTGCCGAAGGCACCCTCCGAGGGGGCCCAACGGGCGGACAAGGCATTGGAGTTCGCCCGCTCGATGCTCGACGCCAGCCTCGACTGGGCCAAGGGCGGCCACATCCCCGCATGGCAGCCGACGGCGCGCTCCGGTGCCTACCACCGGCTGGAGCCGCAGGCGCACTACGCGGAGGCCGCCGACGGAGCGGCGTACGACCCGGCCGCCTGGTACTCCGGCGCCGACAGCAACCTCTACCGGCGCTTCAGTGACGTCATCACGTCCGTCGTGGGCGGCCACACCCGCCCGGCCCCCGGCGCAGCACGCATGCTCTCGGCCGCGAAGGACCTCGCAGGGATGGAGGCACCCGTATGAGCACCGCGACCGGCCCGCGTACTGCCAGGGACATGACGGCGGCCACCCGCTGGACCGCCTCCGGGATGCTGCTGCCCTTCGGCGTCTTCTACGTGCTCTTCCTGCTGGGACCCCTGCTCTACACGGCGGTCGCGGGCTTCTTCAACGACAGCTTGGTCAAGGACGGCCCCGGCGAGTGGGTCGGGACCGCGAACTACGCGGAGGCGCTCAGCTCTCCGGAGTTCTGGTCCAGCCTGGGCCACACGCTGTGGTTCACGGTGCTGACGACCGTGCCGCTGATGCTGCTCGCGCTGACGCTGGCCCTGATGACGGACCGCTTCTCGCGCGGCAAGTGGTTCTTCAGGCTGGCGTTCTTCGCCCCGTTCATGCTGCCGTCCTCGGTGATCGCGCTGCTCTTCATGTGGATCTACGCGGACCAGATCGGGCTGGCGCAAGGCGTGGTCAAGTGGTTCGGCGTGGAGGCGCCGCCGTCGTGGCTGGGCAGTCCGGACTGGGCGATGCTCTCGATCGCCGCCGCGACGATCTGGTGGACGATCGGCTTCAACTTCGTGATCTACCTGGCCGCGTTGCAGGAGATACCCCGCGACGTGCACGAGGCCGCCGCGATCGACGGCGCGGGGCCCTGGCAGCGGATCCTGCTCGTGGTCGTCCCGATGCTCGGGCGCGCGACCACGCTGGTGGCGGTGCTCCAACTGGTCGCGTCTCTCAAGGTGTTCGACCAGATCTACATGATGACGAACGGCGGGCCCGACGACGCCACCAGGCCCTCGCTGCTGTACATCTTCCAGACCGGGTTCACGGACGGCCGCGCCGGATACGCCTCGACCGTCGCGCTGCTGCTCTTCGTCATCATCCTGCTGATCTCACTCGTCTGGTTCGCCCTGATCCGGCGCACCGAGAAGGAGGGTTGAGCACGATGGCGACGCTCTCCCCCGCGGCACCCCGTACCGGCGAAGCCGCCCCCTCGAAGCCCCGGCACCGCGCCGATTCCGAGCAGCTGTTCAACCGGGTCACGCTCGGTGTGCTGATCGCCCTGGCGCTGCTGTGGCTGGTGCCGATCGCCTGGGCCGTGGCCACCTCCCTGCGACCGACCAACGACATCGCGACGAATCCGACCTCGTGGCTCGCGGACAACCCGACGCTCTCCTCGTACCAGGAACTCCTCGCGGCCGGGCGGATCCAGTACTGGTACCTGAACAGCTTCATCACCTCCACGCTGACGACGCTGCTGGCCGTGTGCACCACGTCGCTGGCGGCGTTCGCGCTGTCCCGGCTGAAGTTCCGGTACCGCCGGCCCGTCTTCCTGATCATCCTCGCCGGGGTCATGATCCCGCCCCAGCTGCTGATGATTCCGCAGTTCCTGACGTTGCAGGCCACGGGGATGCTCAACACCTACTGGGCGGTGATCCTGCCGCAGGTGCCGAACGTCGTCTCGGTCTTCGTCTTCAAGCAGTTCTTCGACGGCATCCCCGTCGAACTGACGGATGCGGCGCGGGCGGACGGCGCCACCTGGCTGCGGATCTACTGGCAGATCGTGATGCCGCTGTCCCGTCCGGCGATCTCCGCCGTGACGATCTTCGTCTTCGTCTGGTCCTGGAACAACTTCCTCTGGCCGCTCCTCGCGGTGACGGACCCGCAGATGATGACGCTTCCCGTCGGCCTGAACTCCGTACAGGACGCGTTCGGACTGCCGCAGGGCCAGCTCATGGCCTCGGCGGTGCTCGGCGCGCTGCCGCTGCTCACCGTCTTCCTCTTCTTCCAGCGCCGGATCGTCGAGGGCATCGCGGGCACCGGCATCAAGTGACGCCGCAGGCCGCCTGCTTGTGACCGTACGAGCTTCCCAGACTCCAGAAGGGCACCTCATCGAATGACCGACCAGCCCGCCGGAACGGCCCGCTTCACCATCGACCCCGACTTCGCACTCGGCACCGTGGACCCGCGGCTGTACGGGACGTTCGTCGAGCACATGGGCCGATGCGTCTACACGGGCATCTACGAACCCGGCCACGACACCGCCGACGAGCACGGCTTCCGCGGCGACGTTGCCGGGCTCGTGCGCGAACTGGGCACGGGCCTCGTGCGCTACCCCGGCGGCAACTTCGTCTCCGGCTACCACTGGGAGGACGGCGTCGGCCCGGCCGCCGACCGCCCGCGCCGCCTCGACCTGGCCTGGCGCAGCATCGAGACGAACCAAGTCGGCACCGACGAGTTCCTCGGCTGGGCCCGGCGGCAGGGCGTCGAGCCGATGATGGCCGTCAACCTCGGAACGCGCGGCATCGACGCGGCCCGAGCCCTCGTCGAGTACTGCAACGTCCCCGGCGGCACCGCGTGGTCGGACCTGCGCGTCAAGCACGGCGCACGCGAGCCGCACGGCGTGCGGCTGTGGTGCCTGGGCAACGAGATGGACGGACCCTGGCAGACGGGCCACAAGACGGCTACGGAGTACGGGCGCCTGGCGGCCACCGCCGGCAAGGCGATGCACCAGGTCGATCCCTCCATCGAGCTTGTGGTGTGCGGCAGTTCGAACGCGCGGATGCCGACGTTCGGCGAGTGGGAACGCGAGGTCCTGCACGAGACCTACGACGAGGTCGACTACCTCTCCCTGCACGCCTACTACGAGGAGACCGGCGGCGACCGGGCCAGCTTCCTCGCGAGCGGCGCCCAGATGGACGCCTACATCTCCGACATCGTCTCCACCGCCGACCATGTGCGGGCGGTGCGCCGTTCCACGAAGCGGATCGACCTCTCCTTCGACGAGTGGAACGTCTGGTACCAGTCCCGCTTCCCGGGCGAGCGCGCGCTTCCGCTCCAGGAGCAGCCGCGGCTGATCGAGGACACGTACAGCGTCACGGACGCGGCCGTCGTCGGCTCCCTGCTGATCACGCTGCTGCGTCACGCGGACCGGGTGGCCATCGCCTGCCTCGCCCAACTCGTCAACGTCATCGGCCCGATACGCACCGAGCCGGGCGGCCCCAGCTGGCGGCAGACCACCTTCCACCCCTTCGCGCTGACGGCACGGCACGCCCGCGGGACGGTGCTGCGCACGGAGGTCTCCGGTCCGGTCGTCGAAACGCCCAAGCACGGGCCCGTACAGGCGCTCGACGCGGTCACCACGCTGGACGAGGAGACCGGCGAGCTGACGGTGCTGACCATCAACCGCGGCCAGGAGGAGAGCCTGGGCCTGCGGGCGGCGCTTCGGGGGCTGGGCGAGCCGTACCGCGTCGTCGAGCACGTCGCGATCGCCGACTCCGACCCGGACGCGGCCAACACGGAGGCCGAACCGGACCGCGTCACGCCGCAGACCGTGCAGGGCACGGCCGTGAACGGGGAGGGCGAGCTGGAGGCGGTGCTGGCACCGGTCTCCTGGAACATGATCCGGCTCGCGCCGAACCGCTGACGGCCGCCGTACGAGCCGCCGCGGTCAGGCCGTGACCGCGGCGGACCCGCCGTCAGCCCTGAGGACCGTCCGGGGACGGCGCCCCCGGAGCCGCCGCGGCGCCGAACAGCGCCGGGAGCGTGCCCTCGTACGCCTCGCGCAGCTCCCGCAGCGGCACGCTGAACTGGCCCTGGATCTCGATCTCTTCGCCGTCCACGACACCGATGCGCGCCGCCGGCAGCCCGCGCGCCCCGCACATGTCGTTGAAGCGGACCTCCTCGCTCCGCGGGACGGCGACGAGCGCGCGCCCCTGTGACTCGGAGAAGAGGAAGACGAACGGCGACAGCCCGTCCGGCACGACCACGCGCGCACCGTTGCCGCCCTTGAGGCAGGACTCGGCGAGCGCCTGGATCAGGCCGCCGTCGCTCAGGTCGTGCGCGGCGTCGATCATCCCGTCCCGGGAGGCGGCGATCAGGATCTCCGCGAGCAGCCTCTCGCGCTCCAGGTCGACCGCCGGAGGCAGCCCGCCCAGGTGTCCGTGCGCGACCTGGGACCAGGCGGAGCCGCCCAGCTCCTCGCGCGTCTCGCCCAGCAGATAGAGCAGTTGCCCCTCCTCGGCGAAGGCGATGGGCGTGCGGCGGCTCACGTCGTCGATGACTCCGAGGACGCCCACGACAGGCGTCGGATGGATCGCCGCCTCGCCGGTCTGGTTGTAGAGCGAGACGTTGCCGCCGGTCACCGGCGTCCCCAGCGCGCGGCAGCCGTCGGCGAGCCCGCGGCACGCCTCGGCGAACTGCCACATGGCCGAAGGGTCCTCCGGCGAGCCGAAGTTGAGGCAGTCGGTGACCGCGAGCGGACGGGCCCCCGTCGCCGCGACGTTCCGGTACGACTCGGCCAGCGCGAGCTGCGCGCCCGTGTACGGATCGAGCTTCGCGTAGCGGCCGTTGCCGTCCGTGGCGACCGCGACCCCGAGGCCCGTCTCCTCGTCGACCCGGATCATGCCGCCGTCCTCCGGCTGTGCCAGCACGGTGTTGCCGAGCACGTAGCGGTCGTACTGATCGGTGATCCACGACTTGGACGCCTGGTTGGGCGAGGAGAGCAACGCGAGGGCGGCGGCGCGCAGTTCGGCGCCGGTCCCGGGCCGCGGCAGCGCCGCCGCGTCGTCCGCCTGCAACCGGTCCTGCCAGGGCGGGCGCTCGTACGGGCGGTGGTAGACGGGCCCCTCGTGCGCGACCGTCCGCGGAGGCACGTCGACGATCTGCTCGCCGTGCCAGTAGATCTCCAGCCGCTCGCCCTCGGTCACCTCACCGATGACCGTGGCGATGACGTCCCACTTCTCGCAGATCTCCAGGAAGCGGTCGACCTTGTCCGGCTCGACCACCGCGCACATGCGCTCCTGCGACTCGCTCATGAGGATCTCCTCGGGGGAGAGCGAGGAGTCGCGCAGCGGCACGGTGTCCAGCTCGACGCGCATGCCGCCGCTGCCCGCGCTGGCCAGCTCGGACGTGGCGCAGGACAGGCCGGCGCCGCCCAGGTCCTGGATGCCGGCGACCAGCTTCTCGCGGAAGATCTCCAGGGTGCACTCGATGAGGAGCTTCTCCTGGAACGGGTCCCCGACCTGGACCGCCGGCCGCTTCGCGGGGCCCTTCTCGGGGTCGGTCTCCTCGAACGTCTCGGACGCCAGCACCGATACGCCGCCGATGCCGTCGCCGCCCGTGCGCGCCCCGTAGAGGACGACCTTGTTGCCGGTGCCCGAGGCCTGCGCGAGGTGGATGTCCTCGTGCTTCATCACGCCGACGCACAGCGCGTTGACCAGGGGGTTGCCCTGATAGCAGGGGTCGAAGACCGCCTCGCCGCCGATGTTGGGCAGGCCGAGGCAGTTGCCGTAGCCGCCGATGCCGGCGACGACGCCGGGCAGCACCCGCCTGGTGTCGGGGTGGTCGGCGGCGCCGAAGCGCAGCGGGTCCATCACGGCGACCGGCCGGGCGCCCATCGCGAGGATGTCGCGGACGATGCCGCCGACGCCCGTGGCCGCTCCCTGGTACGGCTCGACGTAGCTGGGGTGGTTGTGGGACTCGACCTTGAAGGTGACGGCGTAGTCCTGGCCGATGTCGACGACTCCGGCGTTCTCGCCGATGCCGACGAGCATCGCCGTGTTCTCCTGCTGTCCCGGGGCCTTCTCGCCGAACTGCTTCAGATGCACCTTGCTGCTCTTGTACGAGCAGTGCTCCGACCACATCACCGAGTACATGGCCAGCTCGGCCCCCGTCGGGCGGCGGCCGAGGATCTCGCGGATGCGCTCGTACTCGTCCTGCTTCAGGCCGAGTTCGGCCCAGGGCTGCTCGGCGCCGGGGGTGCCTTCGGCGTGCTTGACGGTGTCGAGGGCCGTGCGCGGCGCGGACCGGGTGGACGGTGTCATGCGGTGACCAGCCTCTTGAGTACCGAGGTGAAGAAGCCCAGCCCGTCGGTCGTCGGCCCGGTGAGGGTCTCGACGGCGTGCTCGGGGTGCGGCATGAGGCCGACCACGTTCCCGGCCTCGTTGGAGATGCCCGCGATGTCGCGGCGGGAGCCGTTGGGGTTGCCGCCGAGGTACCGGAAGACGACGCGGCCCTCGGCCTCCAGCGCGTCGAGGGTGCGCTCGTCGGCGACGTAGCCGCCCTCGCCGTTCTTGAGCGGGACGGTGATCTCCTGGCCCTCTGCGTAGTCGGCGGTCCAGGCCGTGTCCGCCCGCTCGACGCGCAGCCTCTGGTCGCGGCAGACGAAGTGCAGATGGTCGTTGCGGGTCAGCGCTCCGGGCAGCAGATGCGCCTCGCAGAGCACCTGGAAGCCGTTGCAGATGCCGAGCACGGGCAGACCGGCGCGGGCCTGCTCCAGCAGGGGCTCCATGACGGGCGAGAAGCGGGCGATGGCACCGCAGCGCAGATAGTCGCCGTACGAGAAGCCGCCCGGCAGCACGACCGCGTCCACCCCGCGCAGATCCGCCTCGCGGTGCCAGAGCTCGACCGGCTCGCCGCCGGCGAGCCGGACGGCCCGGCGGGCGTCGCTCTCGTCCAGCGATCCGGGAAAGGTGACGACGCCGATGCGTCCGAGACCGCCGGTCACGCAGCGGCTCCCTCTTCGGCGTCCTCTTCGACGCGCACGGTGTAGTTCTCGATCACGGTGTTCGCGAGGAACGTCCCCGCCAGTTCGTGAATGCGGGCCACGGCCTCGTCGGTGACGGGTTCCGCCACCTCCAGTTCGAAGCGCTTGCCCTGGCGTACGCCCTCGATGCCGTCGAAGCCGAGGCGCGGCAGTGCTCGCTGCACCGCCTGTCCCTGCGGATCGAGGATCTCCGGCTTCAGCATGACGTCGACTACGACGCGAGCCACAGGTACTCCCGGTGATGGTGATGTGCTGAGCGATGGTGCGTGCTGCCAGCGAAGCGACGCGTCCGCCAGCCTACCGGGCCCGCGAATCTACGCGCGTTGATACGCGTTGATATCCCGCCCTCCGCCTCGCCGTATGCGCTTTCCTCCGCACTGCGTCCGCATGAGCACGCCCGGAGCTCTGGGAAAAATGCCGTGAAAAAAGTATGGTCTCGATTGCGGTCTGACACGCGAGTCGAAATACTCTCGCTTCACATTGCAAAGCCCGCCGCTGTACAAAAGAAAAAGCCCCACCCCCAATCCTCGCGGATCACTCGCGTCTCCTCCTGGGCTTCTCCCCATGTCAGCGCGGAGAATCGTGTGATCCATTTCGTGATCCTGATGGAAGGTCCGATATCCGTGGCACAACGCGTAGTGGTCACCCTCTCCGACGACCTGGACGGCGGAGAAGCATCGGAAACTGTCTCCTTCGGGCTCGACGGGAAGTCGTACGAGGTCGACCTCAACATCGAGAACGCGAAGAAGCTGCGTGAGGACCTGTCACCCTTCGTCGAAGCCGGCCGCAAGCGGGCCAAGTCGGGCAAGGCCTACCACCGCACCTCGGTGGCGCCGGACCCGCGCGCCGTCCGCGCGTGGGCCGAGTCCAACGGCTTCGAGGTGCCCGCCCGCGGCCGCATCCCGAAGAAGGTCTACGACGCCTTCAACGCCTCCCGTTGACACCCGCGCCCGGCCCGTACGCGGGCCGGGCGGCCCGACTTGCCACGGACCCCGGTTGATCCGCTAGAGTCGGGCCCGCGCCGCGAGGGAAACCTTGCGGAACGCGCGGGTGTAGCTCAGTAGTAGAGCGCCCCCTTTCCAAGGGGGAGGCGCAGTGTGCGATTCCTGTCACCCGCTCTCGTCCTCACCGGATCCGGCATCGGAGACGATCAGGTACAGTGGGGGCACCTTTCCACGGGGCCACCTCCCGGCGAAGCCGACGAGGGAGCCGAGTGGAAGCGCGCGGACGTAGCTCAGTTGGTAGAGCGCAACCTTGCCAAGGTTGAGGTCGCGAGTTCGAGCCTCGTCGTCCGCTCCAAGCACAGCGATTCAAGAGAGCCCCGGTCTTCGGACCGGGGCTGTTTCATTTCCGCTTCTGCCGACTCCCGCAACTCCCGTCCCCCGCGGCCGTCCCGTCCCGTCCGGGAGCCGTGTGAAGGAGTCCTCGTCCGCGTATGAGGTTCGTCATACGTACTCGTGACAGCTCGCACCGGGCGGCCCCGGGCACGGGCGGAAGACTGATGAGCATGGATGCGATCCAGGTCGAAGGACTCAAACGGCGATACGCGAAGGGCTTCGAGGCCGTGCGCGGCGTCTCGTTCTCCGTACGGGAAGGCGAGATCTTCGCGCTGCTGGGGACGAACGGAGCCGGCAAGACCTCCACGGTCGAGTTGCTGGAGGGCCTGGCCCGGCCCAGCGGCGGCGAGGTGAAAGTGCTCGGCTTTGACCCGTTCTCGGAGCGCACCGCGGTGCGGCCCCGGACCGGTGTGATGCTCCAGGAGGGCGGATTCCCTTCGGAGTTGACGGTCACCGAGACCATACGGATGTGGGCGGGCTGCACCAGCGACCCACGCCCCATCGGCGAGGTCCTGGCCCAGGTCGGGCTCTCGGACCGGCGCGCGAACGTCCGCGTGAAGCAGCTGTCCGGCGGCGAACGGCGGCGCCTGGACCTGGCGATGGCGCTCGTCGGGCACCCGGAGGTGCTCTTCCTGGACGAGCCGACCACCGGCATGGACCCGGAAGGGCGCCGGGACACCTGGGAGTTGGTGCGCGAGCTGCGCAGGGCCGGCACGACGGTGCTGCTGACGACGCACTACCTGGAGGAGGCCGAGGAGCTGGCCGACCGGCTGGCCATCATGCGCGCGGGGCGCATCGTCACCGCGGGCACTCCGGAACAGGTCGTCGCGGAGCGTCCGTCCAGCATCCGCTTCACGCTGCCGGACGGGCTCTCGCCGGGTCATCTGCCCCCGGCGCTGCCGCCGGCCACCGTGCGGGAGGGCCGCGTCGAGATCCGTACGCCGCAGCTCCAGGCGGTGCTCACGGATCTGCTGCTCTGGGCGCGGCAGACCGGCGTCGAACTGCCGGGTCTGCACGCGCGGACGGCCACGCTCGAAGAGGTGTTCCTGGAGATCGCGCAGCGTCCCGAGGACGACGACGCAGGCCAGGACGGGCAGGCCCCGGGGCGTGCGCACGGCGGGGACGGGACGGCACCGGGCGAGATGGAGGTGGAGCGCGTATGAGCACCACGGACGTGGCGACGGTGAAGGCCCCGCGCAGGGCGGACACTTCGGGCATGGGACGGCGGCTGCGCGCGCTCGGCCGCGCCGAACTGACGCTGCTGATGCGGAACAAGGCGATGCTCTTCGTCGCGCTGGCCACCCCCGTCCTGCTGACGGTCCTGATGCGCCAGACCATCAGCGGCATGAGCCTCAAGGGCACAGGACTGTCCACGGGCACGGTGCTGATCCCGGGCTCGATCGGCTACGTGCTGGTCTTCGCCGTGTACGCCAATCTCACCGGCATCTATGTGACGCGGCGCGAGGAACTGGTGCTCAAGCGGCTGCGCACCGGCGAGGCGAGCGACGGCGAGATCCTCACCGGCAGCGCGCTGCCCTCGCTGGTGCTGGCGCTCGGGCAGTGCGTGCTGCTGCTCGGCGGCGGTGCGGCCGTACTCGATCTGGCGCCGCCGGAGCGGCCCGAACTCGTCGCCGCCGGGCTGCTGCTGGGGCTGGTGCTGATGGTGCTGCTGGCGGCGGTGTCCGCCGCGTTCACGCGGACCACGGAGGCCTCGCAGATCACCACGTTCCCCTTCATGGCGATCTCCTTCGTCGGGTCCGGCGTGGTCGTTCCGCTGGACGTCATGCCGGACACCCTCGCCGACGTGTGTTCACTTCTGCCGGTTTCGCCGACGATGGAGCTCGTACGGAACGGCTGGGTGGGCACGCTGAGCGGAGTGGACACCGCACAGGCACTGGCCGTACTGGTGGTGTGGATCGTCCTCGGGACGCTCGGCGTACGGCGCTGGTTCCGCTGGGAGCCGCGCCGGTAGACGGATGAGGAGCACGGGCACGTGATCGGCTGGTGGGTGGCCCCGAAGTACCGCCGCTGGCAGGAGCGCAGCAGCCACGAGCAGGTCGAGGCGTCGACCAGGTGGATGCTCGCGGCGTACTCCTGGGCGATACTCGTCGGCTTCGTCGTGCCGCTGGTGCCGAACGCGGGCCCCGGTGCTCTTCCCCTCTCGCTCGCCTGGGCGGTCTTCGGGACGGGCCTGGTGCTGTGCCTGCTGTGTACGGGCGCGCTGCGCCAGGCCCTCGACGGCTATCTGGGCACGCAGACCGTTCCGGGCACGCGCCTCGTCCTGCCGGCCGCGCTCGTGGGTGCGATGACCGCGCTGACGGTGGCGCTGGTCGCGCTCGGCTCGGTCGAGGGCGGGCTGACCGTCGGGCTCGCGCTGTACGGGACGGTGGCGCCGTTCGCCGTGACGTTCGGGGTGACGGTGCCGCGGCGGACGGCGGGGGTCGCGCTGTGCGGGTTCCTCGCGGCGACGCTGCTCGCGCTGGCCGCGGTGGGGATGCCGTGGGCGGCGGTCCTGGGGACTGTGGTCGTGGTGGCGTTCGGCGGCGTCGTCTCCGTCTTCACGGGCCGCTCGTCCGCCTGGTACATCGCCGTCATCAGGGAGTTGCAGGAGGCGCGGGGCGTGCAGGCGCGGCTCGCGGTCGCCGAGGAGCGGCTGCGCTTCAGCCGCGATCTGCACGACGTGATGGGACGGAATCTCTCGGCGATCGCGCTCAAGAGCGAACTGGCGGCCCAGCTGGCCCAGCGCGGGTCGTCGGCCGAGGCGTCCGTCGAGCAGATGACGCAGGTGCAGCGCATCGCGCGCGAGTCGCAGTCGGAGGTGCGGGCGGTGGTCCGCGGCTACCGTGACGTCGATCTGTCCACCGAACTCGCGGGCGCGCGGGGCATTCTGCGCGCCGCGGGCGTCGACTGCCGCGCGGACGACGGGGGTTCGGGGCTGCCGGCTCCGGTGCAGGCCGCGCTGGGCTGGGTCGTACGGGAAGGCGCGACGAATGTGCTGCGGCACGCGGACGCGACATGGTGCACGGTATGGGTGGGCACGGACCCCGCGGGCGGCAGTGCGCTGCTGGTGCTGGAGAACGACGGGGTACGCGCCCCGGCCGACGGCGGCGGCAGCCGTGCGGGCTCCGGGCTCGCGGGGCTGCGCGAGCGCCTCGACGGGGTCGGCGGCACCCTGCGGGCCGCGCTGGACGAGGAGAAGGGGACGTACCGGCTGACGGCGGAGGTCCCGCTCGCGGCGGCGGCCGACGGGAGCAACGACGGCGGGGACGAGGGCGGTACGAGCGGCGGCGGCACGGACAGCGGCCGCACGGACAGCCGCGGCGCGGCGGACGGCGCGGGCGGCACCGGTGCCGTCGCGGGTGCCGGTGCCGTTCCGGGCGCCGGTACCGGCACCACGTCCAAGGACCGGAAGGACACGGCGGAGTGAGCGACGCGCAAGGCGAGCCCGGACCGGGCGGCGGCATCCGCGTCCTGCTCGCCGACGACGAGCATCTGATCCGCGGTGCGCTGGCCGCGCTGCTCGCGCTGGAGGACGACCTCGTGATCGTCGCGGAGGCGGCGTCCGGCCCGGAGGCGCTGGCGATGGCCCGTGCCCGACGGCCCGACGTGGCCGTGCTGGATCTCCAGATGCCGGGCGCCGACGGCGTGAAGGTCGCGACGCAGCTGCGCGACGAACTGCCCGGGTGCCGGACCATGATCGTGACGAGTCACGCACGGCCGGGCCATCTCAAGCGCGCGCTCGCGGCGGGCGTGCGGGGGTTCGTGCCGAAGACCGCGTCCGCACAGCAGCTCGCGGAGATCATCCGTGCGGTGCACGGCGGAACCCGTTACGTGGACCCGGAGTTGGCGGCCGACGCGATCAGCACGGGCGACTCGCCGCTGACCGCTCGTGAGACGGAACTGCTGGAGCTGGCGGCGGACGGTGCTCCCGTCGCGGAGATCGCGGAGCGCGTCTCGCTCACTCCGGGGACGGTGCGCAACTACCTCTCGGCCGCGACGGCGAAGCTGGGCGCCGGGAACAGGCACGCGGCCGCGCGCATGGCGCGCGAGCGCGGCTGGCTCTGAGCCCCGCGGGCGGCCTTTACACGCGGCAACGGCGCCCACACGCGGACGAATTCGGGCCATTCAGCTGTGAACTCCCAAGGCAGGGCAAGCATTCCTCAGGCGGATATACTTCTCTATCTCTTGCTTACCCCCGTGCCAAATCTCAAAGATTGAGGTTTACTTGAGATTCGCGAGCGGCAAACCGTAATGAGACTCTGACCAGCGACGCTCTGGTACAGGCCTTTATCAGCCGTGGCATAAAGCTGTCGCATCGCGCTGCAACAAACTGTCACGGATTCCTCTTCTGCCGTGCATCACGCGCTGGCATCTTCATCCCTGCGGAAGCGAACCTGGGCATTCACGGGGAGGCAAGCGTGCGCCGGTCCGCCTTGCTGCAGTTTACGGTGACGACCGAAAGCTCAACCGACGGGGGATCTGCGCCCGGTGACCACCTTGGGCTTCCTGGCTTCGACCACTTTCGCGAGGAACAGCCAGTCATGTCTCACATGCACGGAGGAATCCAATGCTGGAAGAGAAGCTGAATCTTCAAATTCGGGATGAGCTGCACGAGGAGCACGCCGGCGAGATCGCCGAGGAAGCGGCTCCGGTCCTCGCCACCCCCGCCCTCGCGGGTGCTTTCGTCGGCGGTGCCGCCGTGGTGACCGGCGCGTACGCCGCCGGCAAGGCCGTCGGCTGACCTTCGGGCCCGATCCGCGGCCGGCCGACTCGGTCCGGTCGTCGACCACTTCCCTTCCGGTGACGAAGAGGCTCCGGAAGATCCAGAGCAGAACAGGAGTGCGCACATGAACGATGTGACTTCGCACATCAACAAGTCCGCGGAGCTCGCCTCCGTGGAGATCACCGACGCCGAGGGTGTCGTCTTCACCGACTACACCCCGGTGATGGGCACCCCCGGCGCCTTCCTTGGCGGCGTCGCCATCGCGTCCGCGACGGTTGCGGCCTTCGAGGCGGGCCAGGACTGATCCGGCTCCGACCCGTCATTCACGCGCCCACGTGGTCCCCCTTCTGCGTGGCCGGGTGAACTCGGGGCTCCGCCCGGTCGGCCGGTCCTGACACCGGCCGACCGGGTAACACCATCACTGATGAAGATTTCTTTCAAGTCGGCCCAGACCAACTGCCTTGCATTTCCGCATTCTTTCCTGATTCTCCGCACTTGCCTTCGCACCACGCCTCCTGCCAATCACCCCGAAATCGGACTGCCCGACACCCCGCACTCCGGGACCCCGGCACCGAGGAGACCGACGTGAAATCGCTCGCCAAAAAGCTGACCTCGACTTTTCTCGGGCCGGTCCCGATCTCCCGCGGCCGCGCGCTCGCCGTTTCGGAGCGGCTGACTGCGGTGACATCACTCACATCGAGTCTCGAATACATCACTCACCAGCGGCAGATACGCCGCGGCGGACTCAACGACTGGACCATCGCGCGCGGTATGCACGCCTCGTCCACGCGGCCCACGCGGCGCATTCTGGACGCCGTCGGAAACCCCAGAACCACAAAGGCACTGCACATCGCGCGAATTGCGGCGAGCGCGGCCCTGCTGGCTCCCGGAAACGCCCGGTGGCGAGGTGCCGCCAACGTGTTTCTCGGTCTGAGCAACGCGGCCCTCTATCCGCGCCACCGCTACGGGACGGACGGCTCCGACCAGGTCTCCTCGTTCGTGCAGACGGCGGCCGGGCTGGCCCGTCTCTCGCGCCAACCGGCCGTGCAGGACGCCCTGTTGTGGTACGTGGCGCTCCAGGCGAACCTCTCGTACCTGGTCTCGGGCTGGGTGAAACTGCTGGGCGAGCCCTGGCGGGACGGCTCCGCGCTCAACGGCATCATGCGCACCCGTACGTACGGCCACCGGGGCCTGTGGAACCTCACCAACCGCTATCCCGTGCCCGCCCGTTACCTCGCGCACGGCGTGCTCGCCCTGGAGTGCCTCTTCCCCGTCGCGTACGCGCGCGGCGGTGCGCTCGCGAAGCCGATCATGGCGAGCGCCGCGGCGTTCCACGTGGCCAACGGCTACTTCATGGGACTCGGCCGGTTCATCACGGCGTTCGAGGCGATGCACCCGATGGTCGCCTACACCAGCGCGCCCAAGGACCACCCCGCGGTGGCGGGACGCGACGACCGGATGCTGACGGCCACCGCTTCCATGGCCGCCATCGGTGTGACCATTGCCGGGTTCCTCGCGGCCATGCGCCGCATGCGCGCCACCGACCCGTGGCCCCACGGCAAGGTGCTCACGACCCGGCACGGCAACGAACTCCACTACAACGAGCGCCTGTCGGAGGACGAGACCGCGCCCGTGCTGGTCTTCGGCACCGGGATGATCTCCACGGCGGAGCACTTCGGCTGGATCACCGACAAGCTCGTCGAGGAGAGCGACTACGGGATCATCTCCTACAGCCGTGCGGGCTACGGCCCCAGCCAGCGGCGCTGCGCTGCCCCGTACACCCTCCAGGAGTCGGTGGACGACCTGATCGACCTGGTCGAGGGCGCGGTGGCGAAGGGCCGGGACGTCTATCTCGTGGGCCACTCGCTCGGCGGCGAGATCGGCCGGCGCGCCGCGCTCGAACTCGGTGACCGCGTACGGGGCGTGATCTATCTGGACAGCTCCCACCCCGACGAGCTGTCCCGCTCCAAGCAGCAGCAGGAGTCGGCGGACCGGCTCAAGGACGGCCTGAACATGTTCACCCGCAGCCTGCGCGCCGGGTTGGGGGCCACCCTCGTACGTCCGAAGTGGGTGCACGACCTGCCGACCGAGGTGCGCAGCCGCGCCTTCGCGCAGTACGCGGACAGCCGGCTGTGGCGTACCGGGATGCGCGAATGGGACGCCACGGAGGCCGACTTCCGCCGGTTCAGCGGTGACCTGCCGGAGATCGGCGCGCACGCGCTCGTGCTCTCGGCACAGCGCACCGTCGACCGCGACCCCGAGCAGCTGCTGATGCACAACGAACTGGGCGCGGCGCACCGGGGCGAGGGACGCGTCGTCCACAACTCGGTACTGGAGGGGGCCGACCACGAGACCCTGCTCACCGACGCCCGCCTGGGCGGGGAAGTGGGGCGCCGGATCCTGGACTTCGTCCGCGAGGTCGAGGCCCGGGACGGGGACGGCGGCGGGACGGAGGGGACCGGCGGTTCCCAGGGGAACCAGTCCAAGGAGGCACGATGACCAGCACACCGAATCCGGCCGTGCCGAAGGCGCTCACCGGAACCCTGGCCCGCACGGCACGCGGAGCGCGCTCGGGCCTCTCCCGCGCCTTCACCGGGCCCGGCGGTCTCACGCGCGCCGCGGGCGCGGCCGTGCTGCTCGGCACGCTGTCGGCGCAGCACCCCAACCCGCTGTTCAACAGGGCGCAGAAGATGGACATCTTCTCGGCGCTGTTCCCCAACTGGCGCTTCTTCGCGCCGACTCCGGCCCAGCACGACTACCACATCCTCTACCGGACGCTGAACCGCGAAGGGGAGACCTCGTCCTGGCGGATGGTCGAGGTCATCGTCGGCCGCAAGCTCCCGCAGATCTTCTGGTTCCCCGGGCGCAGGCCCGAGAAGGCCATCTTCGACATCGTCACGGAACTCATCACCCAGCTGGACAAGGGCTTCAGCGGGATGATGAAGCTGCCCTCCTACCGGATGCTGTGCGCCTATCTGCGCCACCGCATCCGCGAGGACGGTGCGGCGGAGGGCGTGAAGGGCTTCCAGTTCACGCTCGTCAGGGCCACCGGCTTCGAGGAGTCCGATCCGGAGGTCGTCTTCGTCTCCCCGTACACCCCCATGACGGGGCCGGGCGAGACGGCGGCCGACGGCGGCGCCTCCGGCTCGGGGCCGTCCTACGACTCGCACATCCGCGACGACTCCCGCGGGGAAGTCCCCGCACAGCCCGCCTGATCAGCAATAACCCGAAAGGGGCCGAACCACATGTCCACTGGCTCGATCGTCATCTCCGTCGTCGCCATCATCATCGTCGCTGCCATCGCGCTGAACGTCTCGAAGAACAGCAAGAAGAAGTAGCGGCTCCCGACCCTGCACCGAAGGCCGCAGACCACGAGACCGAAAGGGGGCCCTGATGAGTTCTGTGGACGACATAGGCTACGGGCGGCAGTTCGGAGACTTCTACGACCGGATCTTCCCGAGCGGCGCCTACACCGAGCCGACCGTACGCAAGCTCGCCTCCCTGCACCCCAGCCCCGGTGACCGCGCCCTCGAACTCGGCGTCGGCACCGGCCGGGTGGCGATACCCCTGGCCCAACGGGCCTTTCCCGTCACCGGAGTCGACTCCTCGCCCGAGATGCTGGAGCAGCTGCGGGCGAAGGCGAAGGACGCCGACGCGGATGTCGAGGCGGTGCACGGCGACATCCGCAAGTACACCGACGACGCGCAGTACGGACTGGTCTACTGCGTCTGCGCGACCTTCTCCATGATCCTCGACGCCGACGACCAGCGGGCCACCATGCGGCACGCGGCACAGCGGCTCGCGCCCGGCGGCACCCTCGTGGTGGAGACCTCCAACCCGGGCGGGCTGCGGGCCCTGCACGAGGGGCAGCAGCGCACCTCGTACTTCATCCCGTACCCGGAGCCGAACACGGGGCTGCTGACGTACTCCACGGTCTTCGAGGAGAAGAGCCTGTGGCACGCGTCGCACATCTGGTTCGAGGACGGCAAGTCCTCCGTCGGCTCCGAACTCGCCCGGCTCACCACGCCGGAGGAGGTGGACGAGTACGCGGCGGACGCCGGCCTCAAGCCGGTCGACCGATGGGCGGACTGGGAGGAGACGCCCTACGCGGAGGACTCCCCCATGTTCGTCAGCACCTACACGGCGAGGTGAGACCGGCATGACCAGCAGCACCCTGGAGGCGAAGGACGCGGACGGTTCCACGACCCCCGACGTCGACGGTGCGCTGGGGCACCTGGGCCCCGCGCACGCGCGCAGACGGCGCGGCGGGGGCAGTCCGGCGGCCGTGTGGTATCTGGCGCGGCGCCACCGGGGGCTGCTGGCCGCGGGCATCTTCATCGGACTGATCGGGGTGACGGCCCAGCTCGCGCAGCCGTACGCGATCGGTGAGCTGATCAAGCAGGCGGGGGCGCACAAGCCGCTGACGGTGGCGGTCCTCGTGCTGGTCGGGCTGTTCTGCGTCGACGGCGCCTTCTCGGCGCTCCAGTCGTATCTGATCGGGCGTGCCGGCGAGAACGTCGTGTACGACGTGCGGATGCTTTTGACCAGGCGGCTGCTGCACGTCGACCTCTCCGCATACAGCAAGCAGCAGCAGGGCGACGTCCTCACACGTACCGTCGCCGACACCTCGCTCGCCAAGATCGCTCTGTCGCAGAGCCTCGCGCAGTTGGTGATCAACGGATTCACGGTGGCGGGCGGCGTCATCGTGATGTTCCTGATCGACGTCTGGATGATGCTGATCACGCTTGCCTGCCTCGGCATCGCCAGCGGCGTCTCCCTGGTGCTGGCGCGCGGAGTGCGCAGGGCCGCCGTGGTCAACCGCGAGGACACCAGCGCCTACGGCTCGGACGTGCAGCGCGCGCTGTCCGCACTGCCGACGGTGAAGGCGTCCCGCGCGGAGGACCGCGAGACGCACCGGATCGGCCTGCTGGCGTGGCGCGCACGCAACTCCGGTGTGCGGGTCAACGGCCTCAACGCGCTGTTCATGCCTGCGATGAACGTCGGTACGCAGGCGGCGCTCGCGGTGGTCGTCGGGGTCGGGATGACCCGCGTGACCCGCGGGACGATGTCGATGGCGGACCTCACCGCGTTCGTGATGTATCTCTTCTACATGGTCTCCCCGCTCGTGCTGTTCTTCCTGGCCATCGGCCAGTTCCAGCAGGGGCGTGCCGCGATCCGGCGGGTCGACGAACTCACCACGCTCCCGCAGGAGGGCGGCGTCCTCGACAGGATGCGGCACCGGCCGAAGCCGCCCGCCAAGTCGTCGCTCTCTGCGGACGAGGACGCCGTGGAGTTCCGCTCGGTGCACTTCACTTACGGCGGCAAGGGCGAGGGCGGTGCCTCCGGCGGCGGTGCCTCCGGCGGCGACGGCGACGGCGCCGAGCAGCCGGCGGAGACGCTCTCCGACATCACCTTCTCCGTGCCCTCCCGCGGAATGACCGCGGTCGTCGGCCCTTCCGGCGCGGGCAAGACCACGCTCTTCCAGCTCATCGAGCGTTTCCACGCGCTGGACTCCGGAAGCATCACCGTCGGCGGCAAGGACATCGAGACGATGCCGCTGGCCACGCTCCGCGGACTCGTCGGCTACGTACAGCAGGACACGGCCGCCATGCGCGGCACGGTGCGCGACAACGTCGTGTACGCGAAGCCCGACGCGCGTGAGGAGGACATCCGGGAAGTCATCGAGCTGGCCGGTCTCACCAAGGTCGTCGAGGAGCTGCCCGAGGGTCTGGACACCGAACTGGGCGACCAGGGAAGCGGACTCTCCGGCGGGCAGCGCCAACGCCTGTGCATCGCACGCGCGTTGCTCCAGAGGCCGGCGGTGCTCCTGCTCGACGAGGCCACCTCGCACCTGGACTCCGACTCCGAGCGGGAGTTCCGCGAGACGCTGCGCAAGGTCTCCGCACGCTGCGCGGTGATCGCGATCGCGCACCGCATCTCCACCGTCGTCGACGCCGACACGATCGTGGTGATGAACGACGGACGCGTCCAGGCGATCGGCCGGCACGACGACCTGATGAAGCGGGACGCGCTCTACCACCGGCTCGCCAACTCCCAGCTCCAGGCGGCCACTTCAGCCGCCTACTGGCCC
Organism: Streptomyces winkii; assembly: GCF_032248595.1. Classification (NCBI taxonomy): domain Bacteria; kingdom Bacillati; phylum Actinomycetota; class Actinomycetes; order Kitasatosporales; family Streptomycetaceae; genus Streptomyces; species Streptomyces winkii. The sequence goes on from NZ_JASTTH010000007.1 coordinate 130,494, forward strand.
ACGGACCCGTCCGCGATGCCGGGCGGAGCCCAGGGCGCCCCCGGGCAGAACGGCACGCCGGCGGCGAACGGCGTGCCCGTGGGCGGCTCGCGGTGACCGAGACCGCCGACGCGGCGATCGTCGGCACGGGCCCCAACGGGCTCGCGGCCGCGGTGACTCTGGCCCGGGCCGGCCTCCGGGTCGAGCTGCACGAGGCGGCGGAGACCATCGGGGGAGGTCTCCGCGCCGAGGCGTACTTCGACAGCGACGTACGGCACGACGTGTGCTCCGCCGTCCATCCGATGGCCGCGGCCTCGCCGTTCTTCCGCGAGTTCGACCTCACGGCACGCGGTGTCGAGCTCCTCCATCCGCACATCGGCTACGCGCATCCGCTCGACGACGGGCGCGCGGGCCTGGCCTATCCGGACCTGGACGCCACCTGCGACCGGCTCGGCGCGGACGGCCCGCGCTGGCGGCAGCTGATGGAGCCGCTGCTCGAACACAGCGCGGGACTCGTGGACTTCTTCATGAGCGGCCAGCGCTCCATGCCCCGCGACCTCGCCGCGCCCCTGCTGCTGGCGGCGCGGCTGCTGCCCCGCCGGCTGATCTCGGGCTTCCGCGGCGACGTCGCGCCGGCGCTGCTCACCGGCGTGGCCGCGCACGGCGTGGGCAAGCTGCCGTCCGTCGCCACCGACGCCGTCGCGATGCTCCTCGGGCACCTCGCGCACGGCACCGGCTGGCCGCTGCCGCGCGGCGGCAGCGAGCGCATCGGCCAGGTGATGGCGGACGACGTACGCGCGCACGGCGGCACGATCCACACCGGCTCGCGCATCACCAGCCTGCGCCAGCTCGGCCACGCACGCGCCGTGCTGCTCGACACCGCGCCCACGCAGCTGCTGTCTCTCGCCGAGGACCGACTCCCGGCGGGCTACGTACGGCAGTTGAGGCGCTTCCGGTACGGGCCGGGCGCGGCGAAGGCCGACTTCCTCGTCTCGGAGCCCGTGCCGTGGGCGAATCCCGAGGTCGGCCGCGCCGGCACCGTCCACCTGGGCGGTGGTCACGCCGCCATCGCACGGCAGGAGGGGCTCGCGGTGCGGGGCACGGCCGGCGACGAGCCCTTCGTGCTGCTGGTGGACCCCGCCGCCACCGATCCCGGACGGGCCCACGAGGGCAGGCGGCCCGTGTGGGCGTACGCGCACGTGCCCAACGGCGATCCGCGCGACCCGGTCGCCCTGGTGCGCTCGCGCATCGAGAAGTACGCGCCCGGGTTCGGCGAGACGATCGTCGCCGCGCGCGGCGTCCCGGCCGGCGACTACGAGACGTACAACCCGAACTACGTGGGCGGCGACATCGGCGCCGGCGCCATGACGCTGTACCAGTCGCTGGCCCGTCCCGTGCCGCGGTTCGACCCGTGGCGCACGCCGCTGCCCGGCGTCTTCCTCTGCTCGGCCTCGACGCCGCCCGGGCCGGGCGTGCACGGCATGTGCGGTCATCTGGCCGCGCTCTCCGCGCTGCGCCACCGCTTCGGCGTGCGTGAGGCTCCGTCGCTGAAACCGGCCGCGGCCGCCGCGCGGGCCTGAGACCCGGGGCGCGCGCGGCCCCGGAGGCCCACCACTCAGGAGTCCGTCGGGCGTCCGGCGTGCGGGCGGATCAGATCCAGCCGCGCTCCCGCGCGAGCAGCGCCGCCTGCGGCCGGTTCCCGGCGCCGAGCAGCTGCATCAGGTCCGCGATATAGCGCCGGTACGTGCGTACGGAGACGCCCAGATCGCGCGCCCCGGCCTCGTCCTTGCCCCCGGAGCACATCGCGCGCAGCACCATCCGCTCCAGCTCGGACGGCGCGTCCTCCTCGGCTCTCCACTCGCCGAGCATCGATCCCAGGTCCTCCGACTCGGCCCAGATCGACTCGAACAGGGCCAGGATGTTGGAGACCAGCCCGCTCTCCTGCGCGAACAGCGCGCCCCGCGTGGTGTCTTCGGGATCGACGGGCACGACCGCGGTACGGCGGTCGTACATCTGGATCTGCGCCGTGGTGTGGGTGACCAGCCGCACGCGCGCGCCGTGCGACTCCAGTTCCCGCAGATACGCCACCGTCGGCGGGTGGTCGAGCGCCTTGCGCACACCGACGGTGCGTACCGACAGGCCTCTTCGCAGGCAGCGCAGCACGCGCGGGCGCGACTGCTCTATGTCGTCCTGCCGGAGCGCGACGCTCGGCTCGACGAGGGCGACCTCTTCGCGGGCGAAGAACGCCAGGTCGTCGATGCGGTCGCGGATCTTGGGCGGGTCGGTGACCTGCTCGATGCCGACGACGGCGGGCTCCCGCGCCTCGCCGCGCTCCGCGCGCAGCGACGCCACCAACGGCTGGAGCTGCGTGACGCGTTGAAGCTTCTCGTGGAGTTCGTGCAAGCGCAGATCGAGCAGCCTGGCCACGGCGACGTCCGGGTCGGCCGCCGCGAACCCCTCGCTGCCCGCGCCCGCCCGGCCGTGGGCGGAACCGGGAGAAGCGCCCCCGCAGCGCAGCAGCCCGAGCTCGCGGAGCCTGCGCAGCTCCCTGCGCGCCGCGTTCGGCGGCAGCCGGAGCTGGTCGATGAGTCCGTCGATGCCGATGCCCGGCTCACGGAGGCAGAGCCGGTAAATGCGTTCCTGCTCCTCGGTGAGACCGAGATAAGACATCTCGTTCGTGCCCAAGGCGGATTCCCCCTGTCCGGTCGCCCCGTCAAGACCCCGTGCACATGGGCAGGTCGTCAAAGCTTGTGGCCCATGTGCAAGAACAGGCTTCCGAGCATAGGAAAAACGAAGGCGCCCAACACCCCTCAGAGGAAGACCATTTCGAAAGGGCCCTTCATAAGGTGTGCTTCCGCCCCGTATGCACCGTCATGGACGGAGGGTTCGACTCCGGGGAAATCCGCGTGCGTTCACCAACTACATCACCGAAGCGGCCAGGACCAGTCGAGTCCGGTGAGCATCCGGTACGCCTCCGCGTACTTCTCGCGGGTCCGCTCGACGATCCGCTCGGGCAGCTTCGGCGGGGGCTGCCCGCCGCTCCTGTCCCAACCGGACTCCGGGCCGGAGAGCCAGTCGCGCACGAGCTGCTTGTCGAACGAGGGCTGTGCGTGCCCGGGCTCCCACTTGTCCGCGGGCCAGAAGCGCGACGAGTCGGGCGTGAGCACCTCGTCCCCGAGCACCAGCCCGACGTCGGACTCGGCCGGCACGCCGATGCCCTGCTCGCCGTCGTGCGTCCCGTGGCCGAACTCGAACTTCGTGTCGGCGAGGATGATGCCGCGGTCCATCGCGACGTCGCGGGCGCGCTGGTAGACGGCGAGCGTCAACTGCCGCAGCTGCGTGGCGGTTTCGGCCCCCACCTCGCGGGCGACCTCCTCGTAGCTGACGTTCTCGTCGTGGTCGCCGACCGCGGCCTTGGTGGCGGGCGTGAAGATCGGTCCGGGCAACTCCGAGCCGTCGGTGAGCCCTTCGGGCAGTGCGAGACCGCAGACCGTACGGGACTTCTCGTACTCCGCGAGCCCCGAGCCCGTCAGATAGCCCCGCGCGACGCACTCCACCGGGATCATGCGCAGCGAGCGGCACACCATGGTGCGCCCCTCCCACTCGGCCGGGGCGCCCTCGGGGACGTCGGTGCCGATGACGTGGTTGGGAACGAGGTCCGCGAGCTGCTCGAACCACCACAGCGAGAGCTGCGTGAGAATCCTGCCCTTGTCGGGGATCTCCGTGGGCAGCACCCAGTCGTACGCCGAGATGCGGTCGCTGGCCACCATCACCAACTCGCCCGCCTCGTTGCGGTACAGGTCGCGCACCTTGCCGGTGTGCAGGTGCAGCAGGCCCGGGACCTGCACGGGGTCGGGCTTCTCCACGAATCCGGACACTGGTCCTCCGCGGTCATCGGGGTCTCCCCGGCGGATGCCTCCCCGCGACGCCCCCGCGGAGCAGGGGAGACGCCGGGGAGTGAGGCCAGGGGAAGTGCGCTTCAGCTCCCGATTGTCCCGTACGCGGGCTTCGCACACCTCCCGGGGGTCCCGGCCGAGGGCACGGACGCGACCCGGCCCGGCGGACTGGTCGGCCAGGGCGTCGAGCGGCGTGCGCTCAGCCGCCCTTGCTGACCCTGTCGAGCAGTTCGGCCGTGGCCCGCTGGACGCGGGCGTCCACGTGACCGGGCCGGTCGAGCGCCGGCGACCAGGCGAAGGTGCCGGAGCAGAAGACCAGCGCGCCGGAGGGAGCCCGGTAGAGAGAGGTCTCCTGGTGGCGGCGGGCGCCCCGCATGTCGTCGTACGGGGAGTGCGAGAGCAGCACGCGCTCGGTATGGGCGGGCAGGCTCGTACGGGGGAAGTAGCAGTCGGCCTCCCCCGCCACCAGGCCTGGCAGTTCGTCGCCGTCGGCCACTCCGGCGGACCGCCACAGCCAGTGGTCGCTGTTGCGCACCACCAGCGGGTACGGCTGCGGCACCTGCCCCGCGTACTGGATGCCCAGCACGCGCTGTTCCGGCTGGCCCTGCGCGCGCCACTGGACGGAGCGGCCGGGACCCCGGCGCTTGCGGCAGGTCAGCAGCCGGTCGGGGGCGCCGCCGGGCAGGGGGTCCAACTGGGCCTGCCAGTACATGGTGTTGGCGGAGAGGAAGACCAGCGAGGTGCCCTCGTCGCGGGCGCGCTCCACCGCGCGGCGCATGGGCACCGTCCAGTACTCGTCGTGGCCGGGGAAGACCACGCCGCGGCAGCGCGCCGGATCGACGCGGCCGGCGTGCAGATCGCGGGCGTCGGCGTACGCGAGGTCGTAGCCCTGGCGCTCGGCCCAGCGGATGAAGTCGTAGGCGTGGCCCACGTGCAGGGGCAGACCCGCGCCCGCGTAGGGGCGGTCGAAGGAGACCGTGACGGCGGCGTCCGCCTCGCCGAGCAGGCGGCCCTCCTCGTCCCACGCGTGGTAGAGGCTGGCGCCGGTGCGGCCGTCCTCGGGAAAGAGGTTGTACGCCTGCCAGGTGATGTCGGGCAGGACGAGCAGGAGGTCGGCGGGGGCCCGGTCGCGGACGGTGAAGGGGATGTGCGACCGGTGCCGGCCGTCGGCGGTGGTGAGGACGGCGACATAGGCGCCGGTGGACCAGTGCTCGGGGATCTGGAGGCGCCAGGACAGCCACCAGTGGTGGCAGGAGACGGTCTTGTCGGCGGTGAGCGGGGCGGGCTGGCGGATGCCGGAGAGGCGCGGGCTGGTGGTGACCTTCCGGGCGCCGTCGCCGTCGTAGTGACCGATGCGGTAGACGTCGACGCCGAAGGGCTGCGGCGGATCGACGGTGATGCGGAAGTCGAGGGACTCGCCCGGTGCCGTACCGCCGTCGCTGCCCGCGAACCCCTTGATCTGGCAATGCAGATCGTCGGCGGTACGGGGGCGGCCGACGCCAGGGCTGCGGTGGATGTACTCGCCGGAGAGCACGTCCTCCAGGCCGGTGTGGTCCACGTACCAGGGGACCATGCGGCCGTTGTCGAAGTACTGCTCACCGAAGCGGAGCCACGGGAGCGGCCCCTGCCCGAACGGGTCGGTCACGGCGTGCGCGAGCGCCCCCGACTCCCAGCGCCTGATGGCCCCCTTCCCACCGCGCTTTCCACCGCGTGACGGCACGTGTCTCTCCGAATGCGACCCCGACTGTGCTCTCGCCCGTGATCCCACGAGTGACCCCCACCCCCACTGATTGCCGACGCCTCGACCGAGCCACCCCATCACATTACGCGAGCGTCGTGTCACCCCCCGGCATCAGACGAGGCGGACGGGCTTGTCCGCCCTGACCCCCACACCGGCCATCCAGTCGCGAAGGGCTCGGCCGTCGCCGTCCTCGACGAGCCGGAGCACCGGGCCCGACATGTCCGCGGCGCGGGCACCGCCGACCAGGAGCGCCGGGCCGTCGAGCCAGTCCAGCCCGGGTGCGGCGCCCGCGCTGTCCACGGCGGCGCAGCAGATCACCGCCGTGATGTGCTCCGTCATCAACTCGCGTCCGCTGCGCGGCGGCTGGAGTGGAAGGCCCATGGGCGAGACGCCGGTGCCGTCCGCCACGCCCGCTATGAGCGGAGCCGGGAGCGCGCCCTCCCGCGATCTGTGCGACATCTCACGCGCGTCGGCCGCTCCTATGCGGGCGGCCAGCTCGTCCGTACGGGCCTCTCCGCTCCCCGCGAGCCACTCCATGACCCTCGCGGGAGTCGCTCCGCCGTGCGCCGCGCCGCCGCCCGGCCTGTCCAGCGCGTCGAGTTGTGTGAAGAGGCGGGCGGCGCGGGTGCGCCAGATGCGGTCGACGACCTCCTCCGGATACCCCTGCCAGTCCAGCGGCGCCCAGTCCGGCCCGGGCTCGGCCGGGCCGCCGTGGAAGAGGCGGGCGGCGAGCAGGGAGACCGCCTCGTCGACGGCGCCCGGCTCGTCCAGGAGATCGCACGCGGGCCGCTCGCCGAGACGGGAGGTGAAGCCCTCCGCGAGCCTGTCCCGGTGGGAGAGCTCCGTCAGCGCCGAGACCACGCCGGCGTCGAGCCGGGCGGGCCAGCGGCCGATGCGCCACGCGGGCAGGGCGACCCGGGTGAGCAGCCGGTCCCAGCCCGCGTAGGCGAGGCCGACCTGCTCCTGCGCCGCCGTGCGCAGCGCGTGATCCACACCCTGTGCACGGGCGGCGGCCGCGGCGGCGACTCCGCGCTCCATCTCCGCCGCGTGCTCCGCGCAGGCGCGGAGCATCAGACGGGCGCAGCCGCCGGCGAAGCGGAGACCGGCGCGGCGCACCGCGGCGGCCGGACGGGCGAGTCCGCCCGGATCGGCCGGACCGGCGGGACCACCCGGACCGGCCGGGCCCGGACCGCCCGCCGGCACGGCGTGCGCCTTGTCGGCGACGGCGACCGCGGCGTCCAGCCCCCGGACGAAGCGGCGGGCCGCGGCTATGTCCGGATGCACGGAGGGCCCGGTGCCCGCCACCACGGGAGCCAGCAGGGCACGCAGCTCGGCGACCCGCATCCACCACAGGAAGGGCGAGCCGATGACGAGCACCGGGGCGACCCGGCCCCGGGCGCTGTGCGCACGGTCCTCCAGCCAGCTGTCGCAGTCCGGTGTGAGGGCGACGGCCGAGGGCGCCGGAACCTCAAGCCGCTCGGCCAGATCGCGCACCAGGTCGTACAGGTCGGCGGCGGAGCCCTCCTCGACGGGGACGGTGGGCGAGACGGCGGGCCTCGACCGTGCGATCACCACGGCGACGGCGCCGGCCAGCGCGAGCGCCAGCACGGCGACGCAGGTCACCGCCAGCCGCACCCCCGCCCAGTCGGCGCCGATGCGGCCCGTCGCCTGCGCGGCCAGCAGGATCACCGCCGCCCCGGCGGGCAGCAGCGCGAGAGCGAGCGCCGTGCCGCGGATGCGGAGCACGGAGAGAGCGTGCGAGCGCGCGGAGCGCGTCCCTGCCTGGCGGCCCACCACGAACTGCTCACCCCCATCACGACGGGCCCGGATTCCCGGGCTTCGGTGGTCCCCACTGTGGCACCGCGCACCGACACCGCAACGTGCGCAGGGCCAGTCGGGACACAGCCGGGCACCGGCCGGGATCGCCCCATGCGGCTTGCGCGGAACCCTAGTTGGGGCCCTCACACCCGTCAGCCGCTCCGCTGTCCGGTCACTCGATGGAATGGCTTTGGGGAGAGCTCTTGCGTCGGCGGGGGGTGAGAGGGGTGTCCGGCCCGTCCCGAAATGCCCGTTATGGGCGCGCGGCCTCGGCGGCCTCCGCCGCGATGTCCGTACGGTGATGCGAGCCGTCCAGCCGGATGCGCCCGAGCGCCTCGTACGCACGCTCGCGCGCACCCGAGAGCCCCGCCCCCGTCGCCGTGACGGAGAGCACCCGGCCGCCGGCGCTGACGAGCCGGCCCTCCGTGTCCCGCTTGGTGCCCGCGTGCAGCACATACGCCTCGGGCCCGTCCAGCTGCGCCACCGCGTCGAGCCCCTCGATCACATCGCCGGTGCGGGGCGTCGCCGGATAGTCCCGCGCGGCGACGACGACGGTCACCGCCGCCTCGTCGCTCCAGCGCAGCGGCGGCACCTCGGCCAGCCGCCCCGTGGCCGCCGCGTGCAGCAGCCCCGCGAGCGGCGTGCGCAGCCGGGCCAGGACGGCCTGCGTCTCCGGGTCGCCGAACCGGGCGTTGAACTCGATGACGCGCACGCCGCGCGAGGTGATCGCGAGCCCCGCGTACAGCAGCCCCGAGAACGGCGTGCCGCGGCGCCGGAGTTCGTCGACGGTCGGCCTCAGCACCGTCCGCTCGATCTCCCGTACCAGCGCCGGGTCCGCCCACGGCAGGGGCGAATAGGCGCCCATGCCACCGGTGTTGGGGCCCTCGTCGCCGTCGTACGCGCGCTTGAAGTCCTGCGCGGGCTGCAACGGCACCACGGTCTCGCCGTCGGTGATCGCGAAGAGCGAGACCTCCGGGCCGTCCAGGAACTCCTCGATCACGACCCGTTCGCAGGCGCGCGCGTGCGCTCGTGCCGCCTCGATGTCGGGGGTCACGACGACGCCCTTGCCGGCGGCGAGCCCGTCATCCTTGACGACGTACGGAGGGCCGAAGGCGTCCAGCGCCTGGTCGGCCTCCTGCGGCGTCGTGCACACGTGGCTGCGCGCCGTCGGCACGCCCGCCGCCGCCATCACGTCCTTCGCGAACGCCTTCGACCCCTCCAGGCGTGCGGCCTGCGCGGACGGCCCGAACACGGTGAGGCCGCGCGCCCGCAGCGCGTCCGCGACCCCCGCGACGAGCGGAGCCTCCGGCCCGATGACGACGAGGTCGGCCCTCACCTGCGGTGTCTCGGCGAGGGCCGCGACCGCGGCGCCGTCCGTCGCGTCGACCGCGTGCAGCGTCGCGACCTCCGCGATCCCGGCGTTGCCGGGCGCGCAGTGCAGCGCGGTGACCTCGGGGTCGAGCGAGAGAGAGCGGCACAGGGCGTGTTCGCGGGCGCCGCCGCCGATGACCAGAATCCTCACGGGAGCAGCCTAGACGTCCGCCTTCCCGGCTTTCGCGGCGCACTCTTTCGAGTGAGAGCGGAATCCGTCCTATACCTGACCAGTGCACAATTCCGTGGTAATTCCGGCCGTAAGTGGTGTCGTTGCCCCACTTACGGCGGTAGGAAGGGGCCCTTCAGGGCCATTCGGAGCGGTCGTGGTCATGGCCGCGGTCGTGGTGCGCGTGTTGTGGGGTGTGGCGGTGAGCAAGCCGGAGATGCGGCCCGGGGCGGGACGTGCGTTCCCGCTCGGTGACTGGGGGGAGCCGGGGGAGCGCCTCGACGAACTGTACGTATGGGTGGAGCAGCGGGCGTTGCTGATCGCCGACTGGTATCTCACCGACCGCACGTGGAAGCGGCGCGGCGCCCGCGCCCTGCGCACCGGGGCATCCCTGGGTGCCACCGCCGCGGCGGTGCTGCCGCTGCTGACACTCACCGGCACGCTGCCCGTGCGGCACGCGGCGTGGGGTTACGTGGCGTTGCTGGGCGCCGTGGTGTGCCTGTGCGCCGACCGGTGCTTCGGGCTGACGACGGGCTGGATCCGCGACGTCTCGACGGCGCAGGCGATCCAGCGGAGGCTGGAGACCCTCCAGTACGAGTGGGCGTCGGAGTCCGTGCGCGAGATGCTCGGCCCGACCGAGGGCGGCGCGGGCGAGGCCGCGGAGCGCGGGCTGACGCTGCTGCGCCGCTTCACCGAGGACGTCTCGGAGATCGTACGGGCCGAAACGGCCGACTGGATGCTGGAGTTCAGGCCCGGCTCCGCCGCCCAGGCCGCGCAGCCGGCCGGCACGCAGCCCGCACGCCCGGTGGAGGTGTGCGCGGCCGCGCAGAACGTGCACCGCTTCCCGGGGCCGCCCGGCTTCCGCCCGAGCATGCCCCGGCAGCGACCGCCCGAGGGGCCCTTCTGAGCAGAGCGCCGGCGGCCAGGGGGTGTCTGACGAATCCCGTCTGCTCCGCGGTGGCTTGCACGCGCCCTAGCTGAAGACGATCATCGAGCCCTGCGCGAGGCTCCGCGTGGCCGCCGCGTGCAGACCCAGCCACACGTGGCGCTCCCGCGCGAACGGCCCCTCCCCGTACGCGATCGGCGTCTCCGCGGGCTCCTCCAGGTCCGTGGGCCGCGACGGGGACGGCGGAGCGGGCGGCGGAGCGGCCGGGTCGAGCCCCAAGTACGGTGCGACGCCCTCCAGTTCGCGCAGCAGCCCGTGGCTGGAACCCAGCGGCCCGCCGCCGTCCAGCAGTTCGTCGCTCGCGAGCGGCATGGGGAAGTCGACGGGGACGTACGCGCCCGCATGGTCGTAGTGCCACACCAGATGGGACTGCTGCGCCGTCGTCTCGAACATCTCCAGCAACTGCTCGTAGTCGCCGCCGAGTTCGTCGACGGGCGAGACCTCGAGACCGCACACGGCCAGGATGTGCGCGCGGCGCAGGAAGTGCAGCGCGTCGTAGTCGAAGCCGGCCACCGGCGCGACGTCGCCCGACAGGCCCGGCATGTAGTTGTAGACGGGAACGGGCGGCAGACCGGCCTCCGTCAGCGCCTTGTCGTACGCAGCGATCTCCTCGGCGAAGGGGTTGTCGGGACTGTGGCACAGCACGTCGACGAGGGGAACCAACCAGAGATCACATGCCAAGGGATTCTCCATCCTCCCCCTCGGTTCGCCGGGGGGACCCCGACTCGCTTCGCCGGGGGACCCCCAGCTCGGTCGCAACAGCGTAATGCCGCCTGCCGGGGCCTCGTTCGACAGCGGGAGAACTCACGGCCCCGACCGCAGCGACTTCCCCGCGAGCGCCAGAGCATGCCGGTGATAGCCGTCCATGATCCGGCGGGTGTCCTCCACGTCCTCGTGCTCCACCGCGTCCAGCAGCTCCCGGTGCCCCGCCCACAGCCGCTTCGCCACCTCGGGCTCCTTGCGCAGGCACGGCACGGCGTAGACCCAGCACTGCACGCGGAGCCGGTCGAGGAAGTCGCAGATGTAACGGTTGCCGACGGTCTCGCCCAACTCCCGCCAGTAGCGCAGGTCGTAGCCGATCAGCACATCCAGGTCGCCGGCGCGGGCCGCCCGTACGGCCGCCTCGGCCCTGCGGCGCACCGACGCCAGGACGGACGGGTCGAGCGCGGCGACCGGCACGGGCCCGTCGGCGGCGAAGTAGCCGTGGAAGAGCCCGTCCAGGACGACCATGCGCGCCCTCACCATCGACCGGTAGTCGTCGATGGTGAACTCGTGGACGAGGAAGCCCCGGTGCTGCTCCACGTCCAGCAGCCCCTGCGCGGCGAGGTCGACCAGCGCCTCGCGCACGGGGGTCGCCGACACCCCGTACTGCTCGGCGATCTCCTTGACCGTGAAGCGGCTCCCGGCCGGGAGTCTCCCGGCCAGGATCTCGTCACGCAGAGCCGAGGCGATCTGCGCGCGGAGCGTGCTCCTCTTGATCATCACCCTGCGGTCGTGTGCGCGTCCGCGGCGCCGAGCGCCTCGTCCAGGACGGCCAGACCCTCCTTGACCTCCGCCTCGCTGACCGTGCACGGCGGCACGACATGCGTGCGGTTCATGTTCACGAACGGCCACACCCCGCCGCGCTTGCAGGCGGCCGCGAAGTCGGCCATCGGCGCGTTGTCGGCACCGCTCGCGTTGTACGGCACCAGCGGCTCGCGGGTCTCCTCGTCCCGTACGAGGTCCAGCGCCCAGAAGACGCCCATGCCGCGCACCTCGCCGACCGACGGGTGGCGCTCGGCGATCTCGCGCAGGGACGGGCCGATGACGTCCTCGCCGAGCCGCGCCGCGTGCTCGACGACGCCCTCCTCCGCCATGGCGTTCATCGTCGCCACCGCGGAGCCGCACGCCAGCGGATGCCCGGAGTAGGTGAGCCCGCCGGGGTAGGGACGGCGGTCGAAGGTGGCCGCGATCTCCGCGGAGATGGCGACGCCGCCCAGCGGCACATAGCCGGAGTTGACGCCCTTGGCGAAGGTGATCAGGTCGGGCGTGACGCCCCAGTGGTCGGCCGCGAACCACGCGCCCGTGCGCCCGAATCCGGCCATGACCTCGTCGAGGATGAAGACGATGCCGTGGCGGTCGCAGATCTCGCGGACCCCGGCGAGGTAGCCCGGCGGCGGCACGAGCACGCCCGCGGTGCCGGGGACGGTCTCCAGGATCACCGCCGCGATCGTGCCCGGGCCCTCGAAGGCGATCGTCTCCTCCAGGTGGGCCAGGGCGCGTTCGGACTCCTGCTCCTGCGTCTCGGCGTAGAAGTGCGACCGGTACAGGTGCGGGCCGAAGAAGTGCACCGCGCCGGCCGCGCCCGTGTCGTTGGCCCAGCGACGCGGTTCGCCGGTGATGTGGATCGCGGCGGCGGTGTGGCCGTGGTACGAGCGGTACGTGCTCAGCACCTTCGGGCGGCCGGTGTGCAGCTTCGCCATGCGGACGGCGTTCTCGACCGCCTCCGCGCCGCCGTTCGTCCAGAAGATCTTGTCCAGGTCGCCGGGGGTGCGCTCAGCGACGAGGCGCGCGGCCTCCGCACGCACGTCGACGGCGAAGCCCGGCGCCATGGTGCACATGCGTGCCGCCTGCTCCTGGATGGCGGCGACGACCTTGGGGTGCTGGTGCCCGATGTTGGTGTTGACCAGCTGGGAGGAGAAGTCGAGGTAACGGTTGCCGTCGTAGTCCCAGAAGTACGAGCCCTCGCCGCCGGCGACCGGCAGCGGTTCGATCAGCCCCTGCGCGGACCAGGAGTGGAAGACGTGCGCGCGGTCCGTCGCCCGCACGGCCTGCCCGGCGGCCGGGTCGGGAACGGGGACATCGGGGCCCGCGGCGAAGGGCGACGGGGTCGTACTCGTGCTTGTCACGTTCTGGCTCCTCAGCTCGGGGAAGGCGCCGGGTGGGACGCCCACAGCCTAAGGGCCTCGTCAAAGTGGTGTCCCCGCCCGTCGGCCGGGAGTACGTGCGCGGACGGAACCGTCGCTCACTGCGAGCGCACGGTCTCCCCGGGGGACTCGCGGGGCCGCCGCTGCCGCCCGATCGTCGCCAGCCGCCGCGTGCGGGCTCCTCGTACGGTGCGCGCCCGCCGGTAGCGGACGTCGACGACGGTCAGATCGCGTCCGTAGTCCACTTCCTGGATCTTCCAGGAGAGGGGCTCACCCAGCCGTTCCCGTACGAAGGACTCGATGGCCTCGGGCTCGGTGACCGCCTCGTCGACGGTGACGAGCGCACGCAGCGTACGGGCGAACAGCCGTGGATGGCCCGCGACATAGACCACCGCCAGCGGCAGCGCGCAGAGCATGACGGTGAGCATGAAGCCCACGTTCGGCAGGCCGCAGATGAGGCCGAGGACGAGGGTCGTGAAGTAGTAGGCGACTTCCTCGCTCTGCATGGACTCCGAGCGCAGCCCGACGATCGAGAGCACCCCGATCAGGCCGAAGCCGAGCGCGATGCCGCCCCTGTCGCCGCTGCGGCCGAGCGCCGCGGCCAGCGCGAACAGGGAGACGTTCAGGGCGAGATAGCCGGGAATGAGATCCCTGCGCCGGTGCCGCGGATAGTAGACGGCGAACGTCAGCACGGACACGGAGACGAGGTCCAGTGCGAAATGGGCGATGATCTGGCTGATCGAGTCCATAGCGGGAAAATAGGCGAGCAGCCGCACAACGAGACCTCGATGCTCTCCGGCCCACCGATAAGGGCGAATTGAGAGCTTGTCATCTCAATTCAGTCCGTCTCGGTGCGCCCCCCGAATCAGCCCGGTAACGCGTTCGGATCGGATTCGGGGCTCCTCCCGACCAGCGCAGCCGGCCGCTCTATTCTCAGGGCAGTCGAATACCCGGGGGGAAGAGGTAGGCAGATGAAGGGGCTCAGCGCCGGGGACCCACGCTGGATCGGCGACTACCGGCTGCTCGGCAGGCTGGGCGAAGGGGGCATGGGCCGGGTCTATCTGGCCCGTTCCGGGCGGGGCCGTACGGTCGCGGTGAAGGCCGTGCAGGACGAGTTGGCGCGGCAGCCGGACTTCCGGCGCCGCTTCGCGCAGGAGATCACGGCGGCCCGCAAGGTGGGCGGCGAGTGGACGGCCCCCGTGCTGGACGCGGACACCGAGGCCGAGACGCCGTGGGTCGCCACCGGCTACATCGCGGGGCCGTCGCTCTCCGAGGTCGTGGACGACCAGTTCGGGCCGCTGCCGACGGAGTCGGTGACGGCGCTCGCCTCGGGGCTGGTCCGCGCGCTGCACGACATCCACCGGGCGGGGCTGGTGCACCGCGACCTCAAGCCGTCCAACATCCTCATCACCATCGACGGCCCGCGCGTCATCGACTTCGGGATCGCACGCGCCCTGGACTCCGCGGTGCAGTCGGCCGGCGGCCTCACGCGTACGGGCGCGCTGGTCGGTTCGCCGGGCTTCATGTCGCCCGAGCAGGTGCGGGGGCTCCAGACCACCGCCGCCAGCGACATCTTCTGCCTCGGCGCCGTGCTGGCGTACGCGGCGACGGGGAGGATGCCGTTCGGCACGGCCGACAGCGGAGTGCACGCGCTGCTCTTCCGGATCGCCGAGGAGGAGCCCGAACTGGCCGGGCTGGAAGGCCCGTTGCTCGACATCGTCTCCGCCTGCCTCACCAAGGCCCCGGCGGGCAGGCCCACCCTGGAGACGCTGATGCAGCGCACCGAGGGCGGCCTGAAGGGCACATGGCTGCCGGGCGAGGTGCTAGCGGAGCTCGGGCGGCACGCCGTCCAGCTCCTCGACAGCGAGGACCCGGAGAGCGTCGAGCAGCCGCGGGCCACGGCCGTGCAGGCGGCCGGCCCGGCGCCCGCTCCGGCGCCCGCACCGTCCGCGCCGGCGGCCTCCGCCGCACCGTCGGCGCCGCCCGCCCCCTCCGCTCTGTCGGCGCCGACGGCGCCCTCAACTCCTCCTCCCTCGAACTCCACACCGCCGCCGGCCGGTCACTACGGGCCGCCCGCGAGCAGCCCGTACGCGACGCCGCCCCGCCAACAGCAGCCCTGGCAGCCGGGGTTCCAGGGGCCGCAGCCCGCGCCCGGGCCGGCGCCCGCACCGGCACACCCGCCCGCACCCGGCCCCGCTCCCGGCGGTCAGTCCGCGCAGCGGCCGCGCCCGGCGCTCTCGCCCCGCAAGCTCGCGCAGGCCCTCACGGTGCTGCTGAGCCTCCATCTGCTGGTCGCGGTGATCGATCTGATCGTCGAGGGCGCGGTGATCAGCATGCTCAGCGGCGTGGGGTCGGAGGGGTACTACTACGACCTCGAACGCATCGACGGCTTCGGCGGCCTGCAAGGCGCCACGCTGGCCTCGGAGGGCATCGGCGGGGTGCTGATGATCGCCGTGATCGTGCTGTGGCTGACGTGGTTCTGGCGTACGCGGGTCAACGCCGAAACGTTCGCGCCCGGCCGCATCCGCTATTCGTCCGCCATGGCTGTCGGCGCCTGGTGGATCCCGGTGTGCAATCTGTTCGTGCCCAAGCAGGTCATGAACGACGTCTGGACCGCCAGCGATCCGAGCGTGCCGCAGTGGTACGGGTACGGGCCGCGGCCCCGCGCGCGGAGGGGCATCGTCAACGGGTGGTGGACGTTGTGGCTCTTCTACTTCGTCTTCCTCTGCCTCAACTACAAGAGCTGGTACGACGAGGACAGCGTCCAGTCCGCCACGGAGGCGGCCTCCCTGGCCCTGTTCATGGACGTCTTCGCCATTCCCGCCACGATCGTCGCCCTCGTCCTCGTCTCCCGCCTCACCTCCATGCAGGAGGGCCGCCTCTCCGGGCGCGGTTGACGGACACGGCCGGCGGGCGCGGAGACACCGCAGGCCAGGACATATCGTCACGACCATCAAACGGGAACGAGTTGGCAGCCCGGCTGTGACCTTGGGGACGGACAGTGAGAGGGTTCCAGCTCACGCATGGCCGAAGAACGACGTGGGGGATGACATGGCTCAGCTGGCGGCGGACGACCCGCAATCGATCGGCGGCTACCGCCTGTTGAGCAGGCTGGGCTCCGGCGGCATGGGCCGCGTCTACCTCGCCCGGTCCGAGGGCGGACGTACGGTCGCGGTGAAGCTGATCAAGGGGGAGCTGGCCGCCGAGAAGGAGTTCCGCTCGCGCTTCCGGCTGGAGGTGGAGGCCGCGCGCCGGGTGGGAGCGCGCTGGACGGCGCCCGTGCTGGACGCGGACACCGAGGCCGAGAACCCCTGGGTCGCCACCGGCTACATCGCCGGTCCCTCCCTCGAACAGGTCGTTTCCGGCCGAATGCAGAGCCGGGGCGGCACGGGCGGTGCCGGCGGCGAAGGCGAAGGCGGCGCGGGCGAGGGCCCGCTCCCCGAGAACACCATCCGCACCCTGGCGTACGGACTCTCCAGCGCCCTTCTCGACATCCACGGCGCCGGCGTCGTCCACCGCGACCTCAAGCCGTCCAACGTCCTTGTCACGATCGACGGTCCGCGCGTCATCGACTTCGGCATCGTCCGTGCTCTGGACGCCCTGCCCGACTCGACGATGACCGGCACCGGCGTCGTCGTCGGCTCCCCCAGCTATATGTCGCCCGAGCAGATCCGCGCCCAGCAGGTCACCCCGGCGAGCGACGTCTTCTGCATGGGCTCGGTGCTCGCGTACGCCGCGACCGGCCGTACGCCCTTCGGGAGCGAGGGCGGCGGCATCCACGCGGTGATGTTCCGCATCGCCTCCGAGGAGCCCGATCTGGAGGGGGTCGAAGAGCCGCTGCGCGGGCTGATCGCCTCGTGCCTGGCCAAGGACCCGGCGGAGCGGCCCGCTCCGGAGGACGTCATCGCGGGCGTCCAGCCCATCTCCACGGGCACGGCCTCCGCTCCGTGGCTGCCCACCACGCTCATCGCCGAACTGGGCCGTCACGCCGTGCAGTTGCTGGATACCGACACCCCGCCCTCGGGTTCCGGGGCGCCGGACGTGCCGGGCGGCGAGCGGAGCGGGGAGCAGCACACGTCCGCGCTGCCGCACGCGTCCTCAGGGGAGGGGGAGGCGGCGGCGCAGCAGCCGGCCGCACCCTCCCCGGTACCCGCGCCCGCTCCCGCACCGCGGCGTCCGCGCAGCCGCGTGGCGATCGGCGCGCTCGCGGCGCTCGTCGTCGCGGGCGTCGCGTTCGTGGCGTCCGGCGCCGAACTCCCCCTGCTCAACTCGGGCGGCTCGGGCGGCAATCAGTCCTCCGACATCCCGGAGAGCTACGTCGGCACCTGGAGCGGCAAGGTCATGAGGGACGGCGAACCCACCGGCCAGTACCGGCGGTTCGTCGTCTCGCACGGCAAGATCGGCGAGGTCGTCGCCAACAGCATCAGCCTCGGCCAGAAGTACGAGTGCAAGAGCGACGGCAAGCTCGTCTCCGCCGGGGATTCGATCGAGCTGGACACCAAGGTCGTCAAGAGCGTGCCCAAGGGCAGGTGTTCGGCCCTGGGCTCGCACAAGCTCACCAGCGCAGCCTCCGGTTCGGCTCTGGAGTGGCAGGCGGCGGGCCGCACGGCGACCCTCCACCGCGTCGCCGAACCGGAGAAGCTGCCCGAGGAGTATCTCGGCACCTGGCAGCGCCCGTTGCCCGCGGGCGGCACCCAGCGGGTGACCGTCAAGCAGGTCGCGACCGGCGCCATGTCCGTCGGCATGATCTCGGAGGCCCCCAACGAGCACTGCGAGGCGAGGGCCGACCTGTTCTCGGCCGGCGGCGGCCGGGAGGCCGTGCGCCTCGGCCCGCCGGGAGTCAACAAGACCGCCTCCTCCGGCACATGCAAGACGGGTGCCTCCTCCTCGCTCCGCGTCGTGAACGGCACCCTCGTGCGCACCTTCGCGGACACGGGCAACGAGCTGAAGTACACGCGGGCCGCCGGCTGACCGGCTCGCACCGGCCGTCCGGCGGCCCGCCCCCCCGTCAACCGGGCGGCGCCGGGGCCTACTTCGTCTCCAGGTCCCTGCGCCGGAACCCCGCCAGCCCCGCGGCGATCAGCACGGCCGCGACCGCGGTGAGCGCCGCCATCGGAGTCCAGTCCATGTCCTTGGCGGGCAGCTGTGGCACGTGGCCGAACGGCGACAGGTCGTTCATCCAGTCCGGGAACTGGAGGATCTGGCCCAGGTATCCGACGAGGAACGCGTACACCGGCACGATCCACGCCACCGCCGTGGCGCGCGGCAGCCACCCGAAGAGCAGGGCCGCGACCCCGGCCGTGACCCACAGGGCCGGTGCGTACGCCAGCGCCGCGCCCACGAGCGAGAGCACCAGTCCGCCGTCCCCGGTGGAGGCCGCGCCGGCGATGCCGAAGCCGAGCCCCGCGAGCAGCAGCGTGAACGTGCCGCCGACGATCGTCACCGACAGATGGCTCCAGGCCCAGCGCGTACGGGAGAGACCCGTGGCCAGCAGGGGCTCCGCCCGTCCCGCGCTCTCCTCGGCGCGGGGACGCAGGGCCGCGAGCACCACGTACACGGCGGCGATGACCGCGTTGACGATCATGACGATCGAGGCGAAGGAGTCCACGAGCGAGGCTCCCCCGGCCTTGGCGAGCGCGTCGTCCAGGACGTCGACGTCCTTCAGCATGTCCTCGACGTCGCCGAGGATCGCCCCGTACATCGTGCCGAGCAGGAAGATCCCGGCGCCGAAGCCCGCCAGCGTGCCCCGGTGCAGCCGCATCGCGAAGCCGAAGGGGCGCAGCAGCGCGGCCGAGGCCGTCCGCCGGCCCGGTCGCGGAGGGCGCAGCCCCTCGCCGACGTCGCGCCGGACGCTGAGCGCATAGCCCGCGCCGCCCGTGACGACGGCGGCGGCGAGCAGGAGCAGCAGCGGCCACCACAGGTCGTCGACGAACGGGTAGCTGCGCTGCGCCCAGCCGATCGGCGACAGCCAGGAGAGAGTGCCGTCGCCGACGTCGCCGGCGGCGCGCAGCACGTACGCGACGCCGATCACGGCCAGAGCCATCCCGGAGGCGCCCCGCGCGTGCTCCGTGATCTGCACGGTGACGGCCGCGACCCCGGCGAAGGCGATGCCCAGCCCGGCGAACAACGCCCCGAACAGCAGCGATCCCTCCCAGTCGACGCCCTGTGTGCCGGAGGCGCCGAGGCCGACCGCGAGCAGCCCGCCGAGCACCAGGGACGCGACGGCCGCGACCGTGAGCGCGGCGGTCAGTGCGGCGTGCCGGCCCACGACGGTCGAGCGGAGCAGCTCGGCCCGGCCGGTCTCCTCCTCGGTGCGCGTGTGCCGTACGACCGTCAGCACGGCCATCAGGGCGGCCAGCACCCCGTAGAAGCCGATCACCTGGTGGCTGAGCATCGCGCCCAGGTTGTAGCCGCCTTCGAGGTAGTGGCGAGGCCCGGTCATGGCGAGCGCCGCTGGACTGCCCATGGTCTTCGCCACGGAGGCACGGTGGGCGGCGTCCGGATAGAGCCCTTCGAGCTTGGTGACCGTGGAGACGCCGACGAGCGCGAGCGCGGCGATCCACGCCGGGATGCGCAGCCGGTCGCGGCGTAGGGCGAAGCGGATGAGGGTGCCCGTCCCGGCGAGCACGCGGCCGCGCCCGCCCGCCTCCGGCGACGCCGGCGGACGGGACTTGCTCCTGGTCTCGGCCTGGACGGTCATCGCGCCGCGCCCCCGGCCCCGGTGAGGTGTCCGTTCGCGGCCAGTTCGTCGCCGTAGTGGCGCAGCATCAGCTCTTCGAGCGTGGGCGGATGGCTCGTGAGGCTGCGCACGCCGAGGCCGCTGAGGTGGCGCACCGCCTCGTCGAGGTGCGCGCCGTCGACGGCGAAGTGCACGCGCCGGTCGTCCGTGCGTACGTCGTGCACGCCCGGCAGCCCTTCGAGCCCGGTCACGGGCCGCTCGGTCTCGGCCTCGATGGTCGTACGCGTCAGATGCCGCATGTCGCTGAGCGTTCCGGACTGGACGATCCGCCCGAGCCGGATGATGCTCACGCGGTCGGCGAGCTTCTCGACCTGGGCCAGGATGTGACTGGAGAGCAGCACTGTCTTGCCCGCGGCCTTCGCCTGGAAGATGACGTCCTGGAAGACGACCTCCATCAACGGGTCGAGCCCCGCGGTGGGTTCGTCCAGCAGCAGCAGCTCCGCGTCGGAGGCGAGCGCCGCGATGATGGCGACCTTCTGCCGGTTGCCCTTGGAGTACGTGCGGCCCTTCTTGGTCGGGTCGAGGTCGAAGCGCTCGATCAGCTCGTCGCGGCGTGCGGCGTCGAGGCCGCCGCGGAGGCGGGCGAGCAGGTCGATCGCCTCGCCTCCGGTGAGGCCGGGCCACAGCTCGACGTCGCCGGGGACGTAGGCGAGGCGGCGGTGCAGGTCGACGGCGTCTTCCCACGGGTCGTGGCCGAGCAGCCGTGCGGTGCCGGCGTCCGAGCGCAGCAGGCCGAGGAGGACGCGGATGGTGGTCGACTTCCCGGCGCCGTTGGGCCCGAGGAAGCCGTGCACCTCTCCGGTGCGGACTTCGAGGTCGAGACCGTCGAGTGCTCGTACCCGGCCGAAGGTCTTCACGAGACCGGCTACCGAGATCGCGGTGGCGGATGTATCCATAGCCAGGAAGCTACGCTTGCTTCATAAATTTGTGAAGTTAAGGAAGCGTTAGGATCTACCGTACGCAGGCTGAGCAGCGACGACCGGCCGCCGACCATGGACGGCGGCCGAAGAGGGACGAGCAGCAGAGCAGGGAGGGGAGCCGAGCCGGTGACTGACGAGAGATCAGAGCCCGGGTCCGAGCCCGAAGCGGGCGGCTACGACGGCGCCGCGTCGGCCTTCGTCGAGCGCTTCGCCGCCGACATGACCGAGGCCGGCATGCAGCGCATGGCCTCCCGCGTCTTCGCCTGCCTCCTCGCCTCCGACGACGGATCGCTCAGCTCGGCACAGCTCGCGGAGCGGCTCCGCATCAGCCCGGCCGCCGTCTCCGGCGCGGTCCGCTACCTCGCCCAGGTCCACATGGTCAGCCGCGAGCGCGAACCCGGTTCCCGCCGCGAGCTCTACCGCGTACACGAGAACGTCTGGTACGAGGCGCTGCTCGACCGCGACCAGCTTCTGACCCGCTGGACGACCACGCTCCGGGGCGGCGAACAGGCCCTGGGGCCGGACACCCCGGCGGGCCGCCGCGTGCGGGACACCTACGAATTCCTGGAGTTCATGCAGGGCGAGCTGGAGGGCATGCTGGAGCGCTGGTACGCCCGCCGTGCCGGGGGCGCCGAGGCGACCCCCGGCCTCAAGCCGGAAGAGTGAGACTCCACGCCGCCGCGAGCGCCGTCCACGTCCGCACCCGCACGGGCCCGCCCACGAGGGCGTCCGCGCGGTAGCTGAAGTCCGGCCCCGAAACCGTCACCGCCTTCGCCCTCGCGCGCACCAGCCCGGAGCGGTCCGCTCCTTGGGGCCGCACCGTCACTTGCGCGAAGGGAGGCCCGGAGTCTCCCCCGCTCGACGAGCCAGGGGTGGTGACCGAGACCTCCGCCACCGGACGGTCCAGGTCGGCGAGGAGTTCGCCGTCGGCCTCGACCCGCAGCCGCTGCGCGGGGACCCTCGCAGCCGCGAGGCGCCGCGCACGCGAGAGCGCCGCCTTGGCGCGCAGCGCTCCGCCCAGGCCCTGGGGCCCGTCGCCGCCCGGAGGCTCCGGGATGCGGATGCCCCCGAGAACGACTCCGCCGCTGTCGTCTATCAGCAGGCCCAGCCGCTGCTCGACGCCGTCGAGGACGGTACGGGCCGCCGAGACCGCGTCCGCCGGCACGCCCAGACCGCACGTCAGCGCCACCGTCTCCTCCGCACCGACGGGCACCACCGAGAGCACCGCGTCGTCCAACTCCCGCTCCCGGTGCAGCAGTCGGACGGCCCGCAGCAGCGCTCTGTCGTCACCCACGACCACCGGGCGGCGGCTGCCGCGGCGGGCCAGGGCCCGCTCCGCCTCCTCCGGGCTCTCCGGCAGGCACACCTTCACGCCCGGTGCGCCCGCGCAGAGCACGTCCCGGGCGATGCGCACGGATTCCCCGTCCCACAGCTTCGCGGCGGGGTCGATGACAAGGAGCAGCGAGGGCTGCGAGGTCCCCGCGGGGTCTGGAGCCGACACCTTGTTCCTCTCTCAGGTAACCTCTCGGTGCAAGAGCCCCTGTCGCTGTTGCGCCAGGGGCTTCCTCTATCTGGGGCACCGGTCCGCGGCTCTTGCGTTGGCACTCGCCACGCACGTGGGACATGCCCCGCCCGGAAGGGGTGTACGCCTGTGCCCGCACTTGTGCTGCTCGGTGCTCAGTGGGGTGACGAGGGCAAAGGGAAAGCCACCGATCTCCTCGGGGGTTCGGTGGACTACGTGGTGCGCTACCAGGGCGGCAACAACGCCGGCCACACGGTCGTCGTCGGCGACCAGAAGTACGCGCTGCACCTGCTCCCCTCGGGCATCCTCTCGCCGGGCTGTGTGCCCGTCATCGGCAACGGCGTCGTCGTCGACCCGTCGGTCCTGCTCTCCGAGCTGAGCGGGCTGAACGAGCGCGGCGTCGACACCTCCGGCCTTCTCATCAGCGGCAACGCGCACTTGATCACGCCGTACCACACCGAGGTCGACAAGGTGACGGAACGGTTCCTCGGTACGCGGAAGATCGGCACCACGGGGCGCGGCATCGGGCCCGCCTACGCGGACAAGATCAACCGGGTCGGCATCCGCGTCCAGGACCTGTTCGACGAGTCGATCCTCACGCAGAAGGTCGAGGCCGCCCTCGACTTCAAGAACCAGGTGCTCGCCAAGCTCTACAACCGGCGGGCCGTGCGCACCGAACAGGTCGTCGAGGAGCTCCTCGGGTACGCCGATCAGCTGCGCGGCTACGTCGCCGACACCACCCTGATCCTCAACAACGCCGTGGACGAGGGCAAGGTCGTCCTCTTCGAGGGCGGCCAGGGCACGCTGCTCGACGTCGACCACGGCACGTATCCCTTCGTCACCTCCTCCAACCCGACGGCGGGCGGCGCCTGTACGGGGTCGGGCGTCGGGCCGACGAAGATCAGCCGCGTCATCGGCATCCTCAAGGCGTACACGACCCGGGTCGGCGCGGGTCCCTTCCCCACCGAACTGCTCGACGCCGACGGCGAGGCGCTGCGGGAGATCGGCGGCGAGCGGGGCGTCACGACGGGGCGCGACCGGCGCTGCGGCTGGTTCGACGCGGTCATCGCCCGGTACGCGACCCGCGTCAACGGCCTCACGGACTTCTTCCTCACCAAGCTCGACGTGCTCACCGGCTGGGAGCGCATCCCCGTCTGCGTCGGCTACGAGATCGAGGGCAAGCGCGTCGACGAACTCCCCTTCAGCCAGAGCGACTTCCACCATGCCACCCCGGTATACGAGTATCTGCCGGGCTGGTCGGAGGACATCACCAAGGCCAAGTCCTTCACCGACCTGCCGAAGAACGCGCAGGCGTATGTGAAGACCCTCGAAGAGATGTCGGGCGCACCCGTCTCGGCGATCGGTGTGGGTCCCGGGCGCGACGAGACGATCCAGGTCAACTCGTTCCTGTAGGGCCGGAGCCGGGGCGAGGGGCGGCCCAGGCGTACGTCGCGCGCGCGTCGCGTCGCGTCGCCAAGTCGGCGGCGTACCCGCGCACTTGGCCGCTCCGCGCCCCGGCGACGAGGCCCGCTCGACTTCAGCGGGCCTCAGCCGCGATCATGTGGCCGGAGTTCCGATCCAGACCGGACTCGCCGCACGCGCGCCCTTCGCCACCCGAAGAAACGAGGTACGCCGACCGATGCCGGACCGATCCCAGTCCTCCGCCCCGTCGCCGCTGATCGAGGCACTCGGGCTGCAACCGCACCCGGAAGGCGGCTGGTTCCGCGAGACGTGGCGCAGCGACGTCCCGCTCCGTCCCGACGGGTACGACGGCGAGCGGGCGAGCGCCACCGCGATCTACTTCCTGCTGGGCCCGGGCGACGAGTCGCGCTGGCACGTCGTACGGTCCGCCGAGATCTGGCTGTGGCACTCCGGATCGCCGCTGCGTCTGCAACTCGGCGGCACCGAGGAGACCCCCGGCGACGAGCCCGTCGCGCTCACCCTCGGCGCCGACGTCGCAGGCGGCGAGCGACCGCAGGCCGTCGTGCCGCCCGGAACGTGGCAGCGGGCACGCCCCGCCGACCGGGACGGCGAGACGCTGGTCAGCTGCGTCGTCTCACCGGGCTTCGACTTCGCCGACTTCCGCCTGCTGCCCTGAACGGGCGGCGTCCGGCAGGGAGTTCACGGCGCGGTGGCTGTTCACGGCCCCGGCCTCACGGCAGCCGGCTCACGGCACCGCCCGGCCCAGCGCGTCGACGAGCACGCCGAACGCGGGCGTGCCGGGCGTGAACGGCGCGTAGTGCCCGACGCCCGTGAGCAGATGCAGGCGCGCGCCCCAGTCGTTGGCGTAGCGGCGCGACAGCTCCGGCGGAACCACGTCGTCGGCGGTGCCGTGGAGGATCTCCACCGGCACGCGCGGCAGCAGGCGCATCGGATCGGCCTCCGCCAGCCGCTCCGCCAACGCCGCCTCTCCGCCCAGGAATTCACCGACCGCGCCCGCGCTGAGCCGCAGCCGGTGCGCCCGCGCCAGGTCCGCGACGGGCGCGACGGCCACGACGCGGTCCGCCGCGCGGCCCTCCTGCGCCGCCGCCCACAGCGCGAGCTGGCCGCCCGCCGAGTGCCCCAGCAGTACGTCCGCCGAGCCGAGCAGGCCGAGCGCGGCGCCGACGTCCTGCGCGGTCACGGGCCATCCGCCACCGCCGCCCACGCGCCGGTACTCCACGAGTTCGACCGCCATGCCCCGCTCCGCGAGCGCGGCGGCGAAGGGCGAGAGGTGCGTGCGGTCGTACGCCTCGCGCCAGAAGCCGCCGTGGAGGACGGTGACACGCGGCCCCGTGGCGTCCGCCCCGTAGAAGTCGACGATCTGGGAGGGGTGTTCACCGTAGGAGACGGTACGTTCAGGCGGCACCGGTTTCAGATCCAGCAGCGCGCTCCGCTCCCCGGCACTCAACTGCCCACCCCGTCCCGCGTCGTCGCCGTCATCCCGCCCCGCGCTCGTGCAGCACGTCCGCCAACTCCCGCGCCGCTCGGTCGGCGTCGCCGAACGACGTGTAGAGCGGCGTGAATCCGAAGCGGAGCACGCCCGGGCGGCGGAAGTCGCCGACGACGCCCCGCGCGTGCAGCGCCGCCATCACATCCTGCGCGACGTCCGGGCCCGCCGTCACGTCCCCGGCGGCTCCGTCCTCCCGCCCGCTCTCGGACTCGTCCTCGCACAGCAGGGAGATCTGGCTGCCGCGCCGCTCGTGCGCCTCCGGCGTCAGCGAGCGCAGCCGCAGCCGTCCGGCCCGTCCGCCGGGCACATGCGCGCGCACCTGCCGCAGGAAGAAGTCCGTCAGGGCGAGGCTCTTGGCGCGGACGGCCGCGATGCCGACGCCGTCCCACACCTTCAGCGCCTCCTCCAGCGCGAGCATGGAGAGGATGTCCGGAGTGCCGACGCGCCCGCGCGCGGCGCCGTCCGCCGGCACGTACCCGTCCGACATGGCGAACGGGTCCGCGTGCGACGTCCAGCCGGGCAGCGGGCTGTCGAACCGCGGCTGCAACTCGCGCCGTACGTACAGGAACGCGGGCGAGCCGGGGCCTCCGTTGAGGTACTTGTACGTACAGCCGACCGCGAAGTCGGCGCCGGACGCGTCGAGTTCGACGGGAAGGGCTCCCGCGCTGTGGCAGACGTCCCACACGACGCGGCCGCCCGCCCGGTGCACCGCGGAGGTGACGGCGCCCAGGTCGTGCAACTCGCCCGTGCGGTAGTCGACATGGTTGACGAGCGCGACGGCGGTGGAGGGGCCTGCCGCCGCCGCCATCCCGGCGACGGGCACGGCCCGCACCGTGGCCCCGGTCATGCGGGCCGCGGAGCGGGCGATGTAGCCGTCGGTGGGGAAGGTGGCCGCGTCCACGAGGATCTCCGAACGGTCCTCGCCGCGCCGTTCGGCGCGGGCGAGGCGCACCGCTCCCACCACGGCCTTGAAGACGTTGACGCTGGTCGAGTCCCCGGCCACGATCTGCCCCCCGGCGGCGCCCACCAGCGGGGCGATGCGGTCGCCGATCCGTTCCGGCGCGCTCCACCAGCCGGACTCGCTCCACGAGCGGATGCGCAAGCGGCCCCACTCCCGCTCCACGACCTCGGCGAGGCGCGCGGGCACCGAACGGGGCAGCGCACCCAGCGAGTTGCCGTCGAGGTAGACGGTGCCGCCGGCACCTCCGCCGGCGCCGTCACCGGCGCCCTCGATGCCGTCGAGGACGAAGTCCTTGCGGCAGTGGGCGAGTTCGTCGCGCGCGTCGAGCTCCGCCGCGGCCTCCGGCCCCGCGTCAGACATGGCTGCGCGCCGTCCACAGCTCCGGGAAGACGTTCTTCGCGGCACGCTTCTCCAGCCATGCCACGCCCGCCGATCCGCCGGTGCCGACCTTGGAGCCCATCGCCCGCCGCGTGGCGACGAGATGGTCGTTGCGCCAGCGCCACACCAGCTCGGCGACCTCGGTCAGCGCCTCACCGAGCCGTACGACGTCGCCGTGCTCGGCCGCGCCCTCGCCGAACTCTCCGGAACCGTCCGCGGCGCCGTACGCACCCGCCCAGACGGCCTCCACACCGGGGTGCGGCCGGTACAACTCCGAGACGTCCCTCGCCAGCACCTCCTGCGGCACCGCCTCGCCCCGCCGGGCGAGATGGCGCAACACCTCGTCGTAGAGGCTCGGTTCGTGCAGCGCCTTCTCCAACTCGTCGTGCACGCGCGGCGCTCCGCGATGCGGTACGAGCATCGACGCGGACTTCTCGCCGAGCAGGAACTCCATCCGCCGGTACATCGCGGACTGGAAGCCGGAGCCCTCACCGAGCGCCGAGCGGTACGAGTTGAACTGCGCCGGCGTCAGATGGGCCAGCGGTTCCCAGGACGCGTTCAGCGACCGCAGTTCGTACGTGGAGCGCTTGAGCGCGGCCAGCGCACCCCGCAGATCGTCCTGCCGCAGCGACTTCGCGGCCGTCTCCCACTCGTGCACGATGACCGTGAACCACAGCTCCATGACCTGTGTGGTGACGAGGAAGGCCATCTCGCCCGGGTCCTCGGACAGCGGGTGCTGGAGGTGCGTGAGGACGTCGGCCTGGACGTAGTCCTCGTACGGAGTGGTGCCTTCGAAGTCCAGATTGGGGGCCTGCGAACCGGCCGCGGGGTCTTCGACGTCGTGCGACATCGCTTCTCCTCAACGTGGTGTCCGGGTAGCGGTCCGCTCCTTCTCTCGATCGGCAATGGAGCCCCGGTCCCCTCAGGCCCGCCCCCGGACTTCCGGGACGCGCGGGCCTCCACTCATCATCGAGGAGGCGGCCCGCCGGGACAAGAGCACCTGGTCAGCGCCCTGGTCATATGCCCCGGCCGGGTCACGCCCACCGTCCGGTCAGGACAAGGTCGCCGCGGCGGTCGGCGAACTCTCCTTGAGAAAGGTCGAGCAGCGCTCGTACTCGTCGTGCTCCCCGATCGATTCCGCGGCCCGCGCGAGCGCGTGCAGCGCGCGCAGGAAGCCGCGGTTCGGCTCGTGCTCGAACGGCACGGGACCGTGGCCCTTCCAGCCGTTGCGGCGCAGCGCGTCGAGGCCGCGGTGGTAGCCCGTACGCGCGTACGCGTACGACTCGACGACCCGCCCCGCCTCGAAGGCGTCGTCCGCGAGCAGCGCCCACGCCAGCGACGACGCCGGATACTGCGCGGCCACCTCGACGGGCGCGGTCCCGGAGGCGAGCAGCTCGCGCGGGCCGGGGTCGTCGGGCAGGTGGGTCGGGGGCGGGCCCCCGAGCAGATTCTCGTGAATGCTCATGGCTTCCAGTCTGCCTTGTCGGTACGGGACGCGGTCCCGGGTGCGCGAACCCGCGGGGGCGGCGCACAGCGCGGGAGGACCGGCCCCGGAAGGGCGGCCGGTCCTCCGTCGGACACCGCGGTAGAGATGCGGGAGCGAGGCCCGGTGAGGGACGCTCCCCGCCTGCCGCCGGGCCTACTTCAGCCGGGTGCCGGTCGAGCGCAGGTTCGCGCACGCCTGCTGCACGCGCTCGGCCATGCCCTTCTCGGCGGCCTTGCCCCAGCTGCGCGGGTCGTACGTCTTCTTGTTGCCGACTTCGCCGTCGACCTTCAGCACGCCGTCGTAGTTGCGGAACATGTGGTCCGCGACGGGACGCGAGAAGGCGTACTGGGTGTCGGTGTCCAGGTTCATCTTCACCACGCCGTTCTCCAGCGCCGTGGCGATCTCCGTGTCCGTGGAGCCGGAGCCGCCGTGGAAGACGAAGTCGAACGGATTCTGCTTGCCCGACTTCGCGGCCACGCCCTCCTGGAGGTCCTTCAGCAGTTCGGGACGGAGCACGACGTTGCCCGGCTTGTAGACGCCGTGCACGTTGCCGAACGACGCGGCCAGCAGATAGCGGCCCTTCTCGCCCAGCCCGAGGGCCTCGGCGGTGCGCAGCGCGTCGTCGACCGTCGTGTACAGCTCGTCGTTGATCTCGTGGCTGATGCCGTCCTCCTCGCCGCCGGTCGGGGTGATCTCGACCTCGAGGATGATCTTCGCGGCGGTGGCCTGGGCGAGCAGCTCCTGCCCGATCTCCAGGTTGTCCTTCAGCGTCTCCGCCGAGCCGTCCCACATGTGCGACTGGAACAGGGGGTTCTGGCCCGCGTCCACGCGCTCCTTGGAGACGGCGAGCAGCGGACGTACGTAACCGTCCAGCTTGTCCTTCGGGCAGTGGTCGGTGTGGAGGGCGACGTTGACCGGGTACTTCTTCGCGACGGTGTGCGCGAACTCGGCCAGCGCGACGGCCCCGCTCACCATGTCCTTGCTGTACTGCCCGCCCAGGAACTCGGCGCCGCCCGTGGAGATCTGGACGATGCCGTCGCTCTCCGCCTCCGCGAAGCCGCGCAGGGCCGCGTGCAGGGTCTGCGTCGAGGTGACGTTGATGGCGGGGTAGGCGAACTTGCCCGCCTTCGCCCGGTCGAACATCTCGTTGTAGACCTCGGGGGTCGCGATGGGCATCTGTCCGCTCCTTGGGGTGCGTATCGGCTCTGCTTACGAATCCCCGGACCGGATCGGCGTGGGTCCCGGACCGGATCGAGGGGGATCAAAGAATTCAACGGAACGACGTCATCGTCACCCCCCATCCTCCCAGACGGACCCCGGTGCCTCGGTCACAGGCGGACGGCGGGGACGACGGCCCGGGCACGGCGGGGCGGCGCCGGGCCGCCTTCTCACGCGAGCCCGAGATCCGCCAGCTCGTACGCGTGCAGATAGGGGAGGCCCGCCGCCGCGACGGCCTCCGCGGCGCCGCGCTCCACGATGGTGGCCACCGCCACGACCTCCGCACCCGCCTCCCGTGCCGCCTCGACCGCGGTGAGCGGCGAGTTGCCGGTGGTGGAGGTGTCCTCGACGATCAGCACCCGCCGGCCGGCGATGTCCGGCCCCTCGATGCGGCGTTGAAGGCCGTGTGCCTTGCCCGCCTTCCGTACGACGAACGCGTCCAGCCTCCGGCCCCTCGCCGCGGCGGCGTGCAGCATCGCCGAGGCCACGGGGTCGGCGCCCAGCGTGAGGCCGCCGACGGCGTCGTAGTCGAGCCCCTCGGTGAGGTCCAGCATGACCTGGCCCGCGAGCGGCGCGGCCTCGCCGTCGAGGGTGATGCGGCGCAGGTCGATGTAGAAGTCCGCCTCCTGCCCGGAGGAGAGCGTCACCTTGCCGTGCACGACGGCCTTTTCCTTGATCTGCCGCAGCAGCGCATCAGCAGTGCTCATGGCCCGGAGCCTATTCGGGGGCGGCGGCGGGCTCCGCGAGAGGGGCCGCGGCCGCTACGACAGAGCCCGCCAGCTCCAGGTGGTGGAGACTTCGAGCGGCTGGATGGGAGTCACCAGGTGCGGGTGCGAGTTGAGGCCGTTGGGCGGCCCCGTCTGCGGCTCGACGCACACGGCCTCGGGCTGCTCGTCGTAGACGACGACCCACTCGGCCCGGCTCGCGACCTTCAGCTCCAGCTTCCCGGGCCAGGTCAGCGTGACGTCGACGCCCTGCGGCATGCCGAAGCAGTCGTCCCACGGCCCGGGCCGGGGCGCGATGCGCGTACCGGTGGGGAGGTGGTCGACGCCGCGCTCCTCCTGCCACTGCGGGTCGAAGTCGATGCGTACGTCGCCGCCGCGCCCGTCGAGGTCGCGCAGGAACCAGGGGTGCCAGCCGGCCTGTGCCGGAAAGCTGGAGTCGGCGGCCTCGACGCCGAGGGTGAGCGTGAGCGCTTCGCCCGCCTCGTCGAGCTCGACGATCTGCGTCACCAGGCCCTCCCACGGCCAGGGGTCGCTCAGCTCGTAAGTGAAGGCCGCGGAACGGTCGTCCTGCCGCAGGGTGCGCCACGCCCCGTCGCGCACGGTGCCGTGGATCGCGTGCGGGCCGGTGTCCAGGGGGAGTTGGTAGAGCTCGCCGCCGCTGCGGAAGCGGCCCTGATCGGTACGGCCGCACCAGGGCACCATGACGAACGCGCCGTATCTGTTGCCCTGCCGGAGCAGTTCCGTACCGCCGACCTTCAGCGAGGCGATACGGCAGCCCCGGTGCGGTTCGAGCGTCAGCTCGGCGTTACCGGCGCGGAGCGTGACGTCGGCGTCGGTGGTGGCGGTGTCAGTCATGACGCGACCCTAAACCTCGGCACTTGCAGGCAGAGCGCGACCCGGCCGTACACCTCGGCGGCGGCACGGCCGCGGTCAGCGGCGGCGGCGAAGGGCACGGCCGATCACGACTGCTCCGGCGACCACGGCCGCCGCTGCCGGTGCGACCCAGCGCAGCGCGGCCGAGTTGGCGATGGGCTCCGGGAGAGGGACGGGCGCGTAGCGGCCGCGCGGCGGCGCGTGGTCGACCTCTTCGGCGCTGCGGCCGATCATCGTGCGGCGCGCGTGTGCCGCCTCGGCCTCGGCCGCGGCCTCCACCTCGGCCTCGTCGAGCGGCTCGTCGTCGTGCAGCGGGTCGAGGGAGGACGGCGGGATCTCCGCGCCGAAGATGCCTCCGCGCTCGGAGGTCTCCTGCTCCGGGGTCTCGCCCTCGGGGCTCTCCCGGTCCTGGCCGGCGTCGCCCGTCTCGTCCCCGGCCTCGTCAGCGGCCTTGCCCGCGGATTCGTCCCGGCCGTCGGCCCCGGCGTCCTTCTCCGGGCCCGTGGACGTCTCGCCGGCCTTCTCCGTGTCCCTGGCCCTGGACCCGTCCTTGCTCTCGGTCTCCCGGTCCTCGGGGCCGGGCCCCGGGATGCCGGGGATCACGCGGTCGTTGTCGCCGGGTTCGCCGATGCCGCCGGCGGGGCCGCCCGTGGGCTCGGCTCCCGGTCCGGCCGCGGGCTCGGCGGTGGCGGCGGGCTCCGCCGCCGGGGCCTCGGGAGCTTCGAGGGTGCGGGGCGGGTCCTCCTGGATGCTCTCGCCGAGCGCCTTGCCGAAGCGTTCCAGCAGCCGCTGCCCGGCAGTGGCCGCCGTCTTCTGCTCGACGTCACCGAGGCGTCCGTCGCCCTTGACCGTCCCCGAGCAGACCAGGCGGGTGCCCTCGCCCTCCGTCGACCGCCTCGGTACGACGGTGAGGTTCAGCCGCACGGAACCGTCGCCCCGTGCCTCCGTCCCGTTGCCCTTGACGGTGAAGTCCTCACCCCGGGGCGTGACGGTCAGGCTGCCCCGGTAGGTGATCGTGGAACCGCCGACGCGGACCCGGAGCCGTCCCTCGACGGTGCTCGCGGGGTGCTTGGCGTTCGCGCGCTTGGTGGTCTTGACGCTCTCCGCACCGTCGAGTTGCAGACCGGGCACACAGCGCGCCACGCGTTCGGGCTCAGCGAGCGCCGCCCGTACCGACCCGACGGAAAACGGAACGTTCACCTCGTGCTCCATAG
The DNA here is from genome assembly GCF_032248595.1 of Streptomyces winkii. NCBI lineage: Bacteria > Bacillati > Actinomycetota > Actinomycetes > Kitasatosporales > Streptomycetaceae > Streptomyces > Streptomyces winkii. The sequence continues at coordinate 162,288 of NZ_JASTTH010000007.1, forward strand.
GGCGGAGCCTACCCACCGTGCCCCGTACATGTGACCGGTCGGCGCTGTTCCGCCCGCGCAGCGCACCCGCCTGGGCGCGGAACGGGCACAGACCCTGCCCGCCTACTGGTAGCGCGGGTGCGTGAGCGTGGAGGGCGGAAGGCCCCGCACGCGGTCGCGCTCGGCGCGCAGCCCGGCGGCGCGAAGTTGATGCGATGTCAGCGGTCCCAGCGGTGACGCGGTGCTCGCGCCGCCGCGGGCGCCGGTGCCCGACGCCGTGCCGCTCAGCACGGTGGCCGTCCCCGGCGCCGTGGACCCGGCCAGCCGCGGCCTCGGGGCGCCGCCGTGCGCGGCGAGCACGAACCCCCAGTCGCGGGGGCGCCGCAGCACGTACGGCGCTGTGCGCAGACCCGCGGAGCGCAGGGTCGCCTCCACCGTCCAGTACGTACGGGGGTGGGCGCCGGCCGCTCCCGCGTGGACGGCGAGCCGGCCGTCCGGTGCGAGGGCGCGGTCCACGAGCCCGTAGAACTCCTGCGAGTAGAGCTTCGCGGTGTCCTGCGCGGCGGGGTCGGGCAGGTCGGAGACGACGACGTCGTACGGTGCCGCCCCGGGCGCCCGCTGCCGCAGCCGGTCGAAGGCGTCGACGCCGGTTTCGAGCCGTACCCGCGGGTCCCTGTACGCGTCGCGGTTGAGCCTGCGCAGCCCCGGGTCCGTACGGGCCAACTCCACTGCCTCCGCGTCGCGTTCGAGGACGGTCACCTCACGCACCCCGGAGTGGCGGAGCACTTCGCGCAGCGCCAGCCCGTCCGCGCCGCCGAGGATCAGCACGCGCCGGTGCGGGCCGGCCGTCATGGCGGGCCGCACGAGCGAGGCGTGGTAGCGGTTGCCGTCGGCCGAGGAGGCGCGCAGCCGCCCGTCGAGGTAGAACCGGAGCGGTTCGGCGCCGTGCCGGTACGCGGCGGGGTCGGCGTCTCCCGTCAGCACCGCTTCCTGTGTGCCGGTGCGGACGGCGACGCGTACGTCGTGCCCGTACATCGCGTGCCGTGCCGCCCGTTCGAAGGGGGCCACGAAGACGGTGCCGGCGACGAGCAGCAGCACCACCGCGCCGTTCACCGCGAGCAGACTCCAGCGGGTGCGGGTGCTCACGTCGTGGCGGAAGAGCCACAGCACGACGACGCCGCCCGCTCCCGCGTTCACCACGCCCGTCAGCAGAGCACCGGTCAACTGGCCGAAGAACGGCAGCAGAAGAAAGGGGAAGGTCAGCCCGCCGACCAGTGCGCCCACGTAGTCGGCGGCGAAGAGGTCGGCGACGGCGCCTCCCGCGTCCTGCCGCCGGATGCGCTGGATGAGCGTCATCAGCAGCGGCATCTCGGCGCCGATCAGCCCTCCGATGGCGAGGGAGAAGCCCACGAGCGCGACGTGCGCGCCCCCGAGCCAGGCGAAGCTCGCGTACAGGGCCATCGCCGAGCCGCCGCCGACGAGCGCCAACAGCGCCTCGACGGCGGCGAATCCGGTCGCCGCCCGGCAGCGCAGCCGCTTGGCGAGCAGCGAACCGACGCCCATCGCGAAGACCATCACGGACAGGACGACGGACGCCTGCGTGACCGAGTCGCCCGCCAAGTACGAGGCGAGCGCGACGAGTTCGAGCTCATAGACGAGGCCGCATGCGGCGCAGACGAAGACCGAGGCGAGGACGAGCCCGCGCCCGAGCCCGGCGGGCACCGGCAGCCGCGCCTCCTGGGTCTGGACGAGGGAACGGTCGATCATGTCGCGAACGCTACGTGACGCCTTTTACACTCTTCGTCACCCACACGCGTTCCGACGCGGCAAACCACGCGCAGTGAAGCGCCCTGAAGCACAGCGGATCCGGGGTACGCGCCGACTACCGGGCGTGCGTGGGTCGTTCGGCTCCTGCGAACGCGGCCGCGGGCGCACGCCGGGCCCCCCTCGTACGCCGCCCCCGGCACTCCTGCGCGGGGAGACGCGCCACGCGGGTACGGGTGGAGACCAGCCGGCCCTCCTGCGGGTACGAGTGCCACGTACGCCAGCGGACGTGCCCCGCGAGGCGCTCGACGAGCAGCGCCGTGAACGCGTGCGGGGCGCCCGGGAACGTGCCGGCGAGCCCGCCGGGGTGGTCGGAGACGAGGTCGAGCAACTCCCGTGCGCGGGCCGCGAATTCGCGGGGCGAGAGCGTCTCGACCTGCGCCGCGAAGTCGTACTCCCACTCGCCGGTGTGCCGCGAGACGCCGAGCGGCAGCGGCGTGCTGCTGCCGGGCATGCAGGCCACCGTCTCGGAGCAGACGGAGCCGTCCTCTTCGAGGAGCACCTGATGGGATGCGCCGAGCAGCCTCAACTGCACTGTGACGCCGTCGAATTGCAGCGCGCGCTGGGCGAGCGCGGGAAGCGGCTCGCGGCCGAGTGCCCACGCGAGGTCGCCCGCGCGGGTGTCCGTGTAAGGGGTGGAGAGAGTGGTGAGCATGGGTCGGCTCCGCAAGCACACGTGGAGGGTGAGCCGGGCGCTTCTCTCAGCGAGTGACCTGGGGTCGTGCGCCGGCGGCTCGTACCCACGCCAAGTCCGGGGATACAGAATCACCGAATCATGAAATGTGTGCTGCGACAGCTCTATGGCCCAACTTCTCCGGGTTTCCATCCCCCCGGGGGCCCGGCAGTTCAGATGTTCAACTGCCGGACGCCCAGCGGAAGTACGGATTCCGTAGTAGTGCACGCCGTGGGCGTCGTGGCGCCCGCGGAGCCCGCGCGTGACGCCCGGTCAGGAGCCGCCGCCACCGCCGCAGCCGCCACCGCCGCCGCCACCGCACGACGAACCGCCGCCACAGGACGAGCCCCCACCGCAGGAGTGGCCGCCATGGCCCCCGTGCCCTCCGTGGTGACCGGAGTCGCCCGACCACCACGCGCCGCCCCCGCCTCCGCTCGAGTAGCCGCCGCCGCGGTACTTGCGGCCGGAACCGTTCTTGGAGGCAGCGGCCGCGACCAGGAAGACGACCACGATGATGCCTATGACGAGAAAGATTCCAATGCCAACCATCTGTCTCAGCTCCCCCATGAGTTGCGCAGTGCGCTCTTCGCGCTGCTCGGGACTTCCACCCGGCCCCCGCGGCCGGGTGCCGGGCACCGGCACCGTGCCGGCGTGAGCCGCTCCTGCCCCGGAGTCCCGGGCTTCAATGCGGAGTTGAGCAAGAAGAGAGGTTGGCGACCGCCCGCTGAGAGCCTTCTCCGAATACGTCCCTTGTGCACCGAATGCCCGGTACGGATGCGAACCACCCGCGCGCCGCTTAGCGTCGTCCCCGGATCTGCTATGCACGGAGTGTGTCCGTACAAGCACGTTCCGTGCCCGGAACGAGGAGGAGCATTCGCATGCGCGTATCCACCGCTGCCGTCACGGCCGCACTCGGCGCCGCGGCCCTGCTGGCCTCGACGGCCGGCACCGCCGCCGCCACCTCCCAGGCCGACCCCGCCGGGGGCCACGGCAAGCACGTCGTGACGCTGAACGGTGCGCAGGAGGTCCCCGGCCCGGGAGACCCCGACGGCACCGGCACGCTGCTGTACCGCGTCTCCCACGGCAAGCTCTGCTACAAGCTCAGCGTCAGCAACATCGCTCCCCCCACCGCCGCCCACATCCACTTCGGGCCCCGGGGCGAGGCCGGGCCCGTCGCCGTCACCCTCAATACGCCCCCCGAGAACGGCTCGTCCCGCGGCTGCATCCGCGCCCAGCGCACCCAGACCGCCGCCAATGCCGCGAGCGTCCTGACCTTCTGGGAGCTGGAGGGCATCAAGCGCAACCCGTTCTTCTTCTACACCAACGTCCACAACACGCAGTTCCCGTCAGGAGCCATCCGCGGCCAGCTCTGACCACGCCGCACCCGCACGCCGCACCGGCACCTCCCCCGCAGTCGCCCCCGGGCCCGGCCCGGGGGCGGCAGGGAGTTGAGTAACGCCGGAGCTTCCCGCAGGATGACGGCCATGACTGCTGACCAGCGAGTACCGGAACGTCCGCTGCTCAACCGGCGCCTCGCGGAGTTCGGCACCACGATCTTCGCGGAGATGTCGGCCCTCGCCGTCCGTACGGGCGCGATCAACCTGGGCCAGGGCTTCCCCGACACCGACGGCCCCGAGCCGGTGCGCGAAGCCGCCGTACGGGCCGTGCGCGAAGGCCGCGGAAACCAGTACCCACCCGGGCCCGGCATCCCGGAGCTGCGCGACGCCGTCGCGGCCCACCAGCGGCGCTGGTACGGGCACTTGGGCCTCGACCCCGACCCGGAGACCGAGGTGCTGGTCACCGCGGGAGCCACGGAGGCCATCACCGCGGCGCTCCTCGCGCTCCTGGAGCCCGGCGACGAAGTGATCGCCCTGGAGCCGTACTACGACTCGTACGCCGCGGCGATCGCCATGGCGGGCGGCACGCGCGTCCCCGTCACGCTGCGGCCCGACGCGCAGACAAGCAGCTTCCGGCTCGACCTCGACGAGCTGCGCGACGCCGTCACCGACCGCACCCGGCTGATCCTGCTCAACTCCCCGCACAACCCCACCGGCACGGTGCTCGACCACGACGAGCTCGCGGCGATCGCCGAACTCTGCGTGGAGCGCGGCCTGTTGGCGGTCACCGACGAGGTCTACGAGCACCTCGTCTACGAAGGCGAGCACATCCCGATCGCGTCGTTCCCCGGCATGCACGAGCGCACCGTGACCGTCAGCTCCGCGGGGAAGACCTTCTCCTTCACGGGCTGGAAGGTCGGCTGGGTGACCTCGACTCCGGAGCTGGTGAGCGCCGTGCGCTCGGCGAAGCAGTTCCTCACCTACGTCTCCGCGGGGCCGTTCCAGTACGCGGTCGCCGAGGCGCTGGCCCTGCCCGACAGTTACTACACACAGCTGCGCGACGACCTGCGCGCCCAGCGCGATCTGCTCTCCGAGGGCCTCGCCGAGGCCGGCTTCGGCGTCTTCCAGGCACCCGGCACGTACTTCGTCACCACCGACATCCGGCCCCTCGGGCACGGCTCCGGCATCGACTTCTGCCTTGCCCTGCCCGAGCGTTGCGGCGTCGTGGCCGTCCCGACGCAGGTCTTCTACGACCACGAAGAAGCGGGTGCACCCTTCGTCCGCTTCGCCTTCTGCAAGCAGCAGAAGGTTCTCGCGGACGCCGTCACACGGCTGAAGGGTGCACCCGCCTGAGGGGTATGACGGGCACCGGCGTCACTGGTCTCCGTCGCCGGACCCGTCGTCGGACTCCGCGTCCTTCTCCAGGCCGAACTGCTCGACGAGCCACTTGTCGAACTCGATCGACGCCCGCACCCAGCTGACGACGCTGGAGACGAAGTGCTCCAGCGAGACGCCGGTGCCGATCAGCAGCTGGGCCTCGCCGATCAGCCGGACCGTCCCGTCGTCGTGCGTGTGGCTGTAGACCTTCGGCCACAGCGTCCGCCGGTTCCAGTCGTCGATGGACTCCAGCAGCTTGGGCTTGTCCTCGATCGGGTGAGGCCGGTCGTAGAACGTACGGACAGAGAAGACCTGCTGCTCCTCCTCGCCCCTGAACATGAAGTACGTGCGGAACTCTTCCCACGGCGCCGCGAGGTCTCCCTCTTCGTCGACGACGTACTTCAGCTCCATCTGATCCAGCAGCTGCTTGACCAGCTCCTGGTCGGGGATGACCGGGCCGGTCGGGCCGGACTCCTCCGGGTCGGGCTCCTGGCCCCCGAAGTTCGGAATCGAGGACGGATCGATGCTCACCGTGTATTTCCCTTCGTACGGATTCCGCCATCCTCCCCCATGCCGGGCCCGTCCTGGCAAGCGACGCGGAGACCCGCAGAGCCCGGTCCGCGTCGCCGCCGGTCAGGCGCTCACGGTGTCCGCGCCGTCGTCGGGCGTGCGAGCCGTGCTGCCGACGATCAGACCGTCCCAGCCCTGGACGTGGTCCACGCGCACGGTGTCGCCGTCGCGCACCTCGCCCGAGAGGATCTCGCGGGCCAGCTGGTCCCCGATCGCCGTCTGCACCAGACGCCTCAACGGCCGTGCGCCGTACGCCGGATCGTTGCCCTCGCGGGCCAGCCAGGACAGCGCCTCCGGGGTGACCTCCAGTTCGAGACGGCGGTCGGCGAGGCGCCGCCGCAGCCCGTCGATCTGGAGCCGGGCGATGCGGCCCAGCTCTTCCTGGCTGAGGGCGGAGAAGACGACGACGTCATCGAGGCGGTTGAGGAACTCCGGCCGGAACGAGGAGCGGACGGCCGCCAGCACCTTCTCGCGCTTCTCCTCCTGCTTCTCCAGGGGATCCATCAGGAACTGGCTGCCCAGGTTCGAGGTGAGGACGAGGATCGTGTTGCGGAAGTCGACCGTCCTGCCCTGCCCGTCGGTGAGCCGCCCGTCGTCGAGGACCTGGAGCAGGACGTCGAAGACTTCGTGGTGCGCCTTCTCCACCTCGTCCAGCAGCACGACGGAGTACGGACGCCGCCGCACGGCCTCGGTGAGCTGACCGCCCTCCTCGTATCCGACATAGCCCGGAGGCGCGCCGACCAGACGGGCCACGGAGTGCTTCTCGCCGTACTCGCTCATGTCGATGCGGACCATGGCCCGCTCGTCGTCGAAGAGGAAGTCCGCGAGTGCCTTGGCCAGTTCGGTCTTCCCGACGCCGGTCGGCCCGAGGAAGAGGAACGAGCCGGTGGGCCGGTCCGGGTCGGAGACGCCGGCCCGGGTGCGGCGCACGGCGTCGGAGACGGCTTGTACGGCCTCGGTCTGGCCGATGAGGCGCCTGCCCAGCTCCTCCTCCATGCGCAGCAGCTTCTGGGTCTCGCCCTCCAGCAGCCGCCCCGCGGGGATGCCCGTCCAGGACGCGACGACGTCCGCGATGTCGTCCTGGCCGACCTCCTCCTTGACCATCGTCTCCCGCTCGGGCTGGGACGCGGCGGCCTCCTCCTCGGCGGCCGAGGCCTCGGCCAGCTCGCGCTCGACGCCCGGGATCTCCCCGTACAGCAGCTGCGAGGCCGTCTCGAAGTCGCCCTCGCGCTGGGCGCGTTCGGCCTGGCCGCGCAGCTCGTCGAGGCGCTCCTTGAGCTCGCCGACGCGGTTGAGGCCCTGCTTCTCCTTCTCCCAGCGTGCGGTCAGGCCGCGCAACTCCTCCTCGCGGTCGGCCAGTTCGCGGCGGAGCCGCTCCAGGCGCTCCACCGAGCCGGGGTCGGTCTCGTTGCCGAGCGCCATCTCCTCCATCTTCAACCGGTCGACCGCGCGCTGGAGTTCGTCGATCTCGACGGGCGAGGAGTCGATCTCCATGCGCAGCCGGGACGCGGCCTCGTCGACGAGGTCGATGGCCTTGTCGGGAAGGAAGCGCGAGGTGATGTAGCGGTCGGAGAGCGCGGCGGCGGCCACCAGCGCGCTGTCGGCGATCTGGACCTTGTGGTGCGCCTCGTACCGCCCCTTGAGGCCGCGCAGGATCGCGATGGAGTCCTCGACGGTCGGCTCGGCCACCAGCACCTGCTGGAAGCGGCGCTCCAGCGCGGCATCCTTCTCGATGCGCTCGCGGTACTCGTCGAGCGTCGTCGCGCCGACCATGCGCAGCTCGCCGCGGGCCAGCATCGGCTTGAGCATGTTGCCCGCGTCCATGGCGGAGTCGCCGCCGGCTCCCGCGCCGACGACGGTGTGCAGCTCGTCGATGAAGGTGATGATCTGGCCGTCGCTGTCCTTGATCTCCGACAGCACGGTCTTGAGCCGCTCCTCGAACTCGCCGCGGTACTTCGCACCGGCCACCATCGCGCCGAGGTCGAGCGCGACGAGGCGCTTGTCGCGCAGCGACTCGGGCACGTCGCCCTTGACGACGCGCTGGGCCAGGCCCTCCACGACCGCCGTCTTGCCGACGCCCGGCTCGCCGATGAGCACCGGGTTGTTCTTCGTACGGCGGGAGAGCACCTGGACCACGCGGCGGATCTCCTGGTCCCGGCCGATGACGGGGTCGAGCTTGCCCTCGCGGGCGGCCGCGGTCAGGTCCGTGCCGAACTTCTCCAGCGCCTTGTACGTGCCCTCCGGGTCGGGGTTGGTCACGCGGCGGCTCCCGCGCGAGGCCTGGAAGGCCTCCAGCAGCTTCTTGTCGGTCGCGCCCTGCTCCTTGAGCAGGTCGGCCGTCTGGCCGCCCTTGGCGGCGATGCCGATGAGCAGGTGCTCGGTCGAGACATAGGCGTCGCCCAGCTCCTTCGCGCGCTGGGTCGCGTCCGCGATGACGGCGAGCAGCGGCCGGTCGGGCTGCGGCTTGCCGACCGTCGATCCCTGGACGCTGGGCAGGGCCGCGAGCTGGCGCTCGACGCCCGAGCGGAGGGCCGCCTGATCGGCCTCGACGGCGGCGATCAGGTCGGAGATGTTCTCGTTCTCCTCACCCTGGAGCAGAGCGAGGAGCAGATGGGCCGGGGTGATGTCGGGGTGCCCGTCCGTCACCGCCCGGTCGCTGGCCGAACTGATCGCTTCCCGGCTCTTGTTGGTCAGCTCTGCGTCCACTGGCGTGCGTGCCTCCTTCGTATGCGGCTGGGGCTGTTCCGCCGTTTTCTGCTAGCTTCAGCATCCAGCAAGTTGAGTCTATTCCACTCAACTGTCACGCGACTAGATTCGTTCCCATGACGAGCATGGAAACGCACCGTCCGGAGCCGCACGGCCAGGCACCCTCGCCGTCTTCCGGGGCCGCTCTCGCCGCATTCTGGCGGGAGCGCCACTACGCGACCCTCACGACGCTGCGGCCCGACGGCACTCCGCACGTGGTGCCCGTGAGCGTGACGTACGAACCCGGGGAGGACGGTGCCGGGGGCGTCGCGCGCGTGGTCGCCCGGCGCAGCAGCAAGAAGGCGCGCAACATCGCGGCGACGGGCGACGAGGGAACGCGCGTCGCCCTGTGCCAGGTCGACGGCGGACGGTGGTCGACGCTCGAGGGCCGGGCCCGAGTCCGCACGGAGGCGGAGGCGGTCGCCGACGCCGAGCGGCGCTACGAGGAGCGCTACGGACGCCGGCCCGTCCCCAACCCCGAGCGGGTGCTGATCGAGATCGCCGTCGACCGGACGCTGGGCAGCACGGCCCCCTGAACCCGGACGCCTCCCTTCCGGGCCGCGTCCCGGTCCCGCATCCCGCGTCCCGGTCAGTGCTTGTGCTTCGCGTGCTTGTGCTTCGCGTGCTCGTGCTTCGCGCCGAACTTGTCGAGCAGAGCCTTCGCCGACTTCGGATAGGGCCGCCCGAGCAGCTCGTCGTCGGAACCCACGGAGGTCACGGCCACCAGCGTGCCCGCCCCGCGCTTCTTGTCGATGCCGCGCAGCCACGGGCCGCCGCTGACTCCCTGGGTGAGGCGGCAGGGCCGCAGCGCCAGGGCTCCCACGTTCGTGGCCGCGATCTCGCCCCGCTGGTAGCGGTGCGCCTTGCCGGCGCAGTAGTGCAGCGTCTCGCCGTCGTACGGGGACGAGGCGGGGTAGCCGAGTGTCGCCGTGGTGCCGCCGCGGACGGGCTCGGTCTTCAGCTTGTTCGCCCCGTAGACGTCCTGGATGGTGCGGCCGCCGCGCTTCTCGATGCGCAGGAACGCCCAGTCGTACGGGAGGACAGACTCCAGGCTCTTGTCGGTGTCCCAGCCGGGCGCCGTCTTCCACGAGAGGACCTTCCAGCCGTGCGCGAGCACGTACTTCGGGCCGTCGCCGCTGCCCGCGCCCTCGCTCGTACCGGTCGTGCCCCTGTCCTTGCTGCCGGACTTGCCGCCGGACTTGCTCTTGTAGGCGGGCTGGAAGTACATCGCCTCCGGCTTGCGCGGGCGCTCCGGGCTGGAGATGCAGTGCGCCGCCGTGGCGACGACGCTCCCGCTCGGGGAGTCGACGATCGCGGCCGAGCAGGATTCCGCCTGCGCGCCCGGCAGCCGGGCCACGAGCTTCCCGACGGTCCTGACCGTTCCCTGCGGCCAGCGGTCCCCCTTCGAGGAGGGCGGATACGGCGCCGGCGCGCTCGCCCCCATGAGCGCCAGCGCGGTGGTGCAGGTCATGAGAGCGGCGAGCGCCGCGCGAGTCGACGTCATGCACCTACGCTCTGCCGCCGCTCCGTCCGCGGCCAACCGCGCACACCTGATCGAGTTAACGCGGCCCGTCAGTCCCGGTCAGTCCCGGCGCTGCTTCTTGGGGCGCCAGACCACCAGGGCGCCGGACTGCGGGTGCACGTCCTCGTACGGGACGAGGTCGCGGCGGTAGGAGGCATGGACCTGCGCCTCGCGCTGCTGCATGGCCGCAGCCGCGCCCTCCACCGCCTGCTGGAGCTCCACCACGCGGGACTTCAGCGCCGCGACCTGGTTCTCCAGCTCGATGATGCGCTTGATGCCCGCGAGGTTGATCCCCTCGTCCTGGCTCAACTCCTGCACCTGACGCAGGAGTTCGATGTCGCGCGCCGAGTAGCGCCGGCCGCGCCCGGCCGCGCGGTCGGGGGAGACCAGGCCGAGGCGGTCGTACTGGCGCAGGGTCTGCGGGTGCAGACCCGACAGCTGAGCGGCGACCGAGATGACGTACACCGGGGACTCGTCGGTCAGCTGGTATGGGTTGCGTCGTCCGCCTCGGCCGTTCACGTCAGTCTCCCTTCGCGGCCTTGAACAGCGCGGCTCGCGGATCCTCCGCGGCTGTCGCCTCGCGGTAGGTCTCCAGGATGCCCTTCGCCTTCTCGCTCAAATCCTTCGGAACTGATACGTCGATGGTGACCAGCAAGTCGCCCTTCGTGCCGTCCTTGCGGTAGGCGCCCTTGCCGCGGGCCCGCATCGTACGGCCGCTGGGGGTGCCCGGCGGCAGCTTGAGCGTGACGGGCGGGCCGCCCAGCGTCGGCACCTTGATCTCGCCGCCGAGCGCCGCCTCCGGGTAGGTGACGGGAACGGTGACGGTCAGGTTGTCTCCCCTGCGGCCGAAGACCGGGTGCCGGTCCACGTGCACGACCACGTACAGGTCGCCGTTGGGACCGCCGCGCTCGCCCGGTGCGCCCTTGCCGCGCAGCCTGATGCGCTGCCCGTCGCTGACGCCCGCGGGGATACGGACCTGCATGGTGCGCGAACTCGTCGCCCTGCCCGAGCCCTTGCACGTGTCGCAGGGGTCCTGGGCGATGAGCCCGCGGCCCTTGCAGTCGACACAGGGGTCGGTCAGGGAGAAGCCGCCACCGCCGCCGCGCGAGACCTGGCCGGTGCCCACACACGTCGGGCAGACACGGGGCGAGCCGTTCTTGTCGCCCGTGCCGGCGCACGCCTTGCACGCCGCCGAGGAGGACATCCGCAGCGGGACCGTGGCCCCGTCGACCGCCTCGGTGAAGCTGAGCGTCACCTCGGACTCGATGTCCTGGCCGCGCCGCGGCTGTGTGCGCGTACCGGCGCCGCCGCGGTTGAACAGGCCGCCGAAGACGTCGCCGAGACCGCCGCCGAAGCCGCCGGCGCCGCCCGGGCCGCCGGTGCCTCCGGGCTGACCGCCTCCGAAGAGGTCGCTCAGGTCGAAGTTGAATCCGCCCGGACCGCCGGGACCACCGGGACCGCCGGTCCTGATGCCCCCGTTGCCGAACAGGGCGCGAGCCTCGTCGTACTCCTTGCGGCGCTTGGCGTCACCGAGCACGTCGTACGCCTCGGAGGCGTCCTTGAAGCGCTCCTCGGCCTTGGCGTCGCCCCTGTTGGCGTCGGGGTGGTTCTCCCTGGCGAGCTTGCGGTACGCCTTCTTGATCTCGGCCTCGGTGGCGTCCTTCGGGACGCCGAGGACCTTGTAATAGTCCTTCTCGATGAAGTCCTTGGTACTCATCCGCGGCGTCCCTCCTCCCCGGTGCCGTGCCCGCGTGTGCTGCCGTGATCAGGCTTGTCGCACTGGTCAGCCCTGCTCGGGGCCACCGTTCTCCTCTTCGTCGGCGGACTCCTCACCACTCGCGCCCTGGGCACCCGGCTGCGGCTCGGCGACCCCGACTCTCGCGGGGCGGATCGTCCGCTCGCCGATTCGGTACCCGGGCTGAAGGATCTGCACGCACGTCGTCTCCGTGACGTCGGGCGAGTACGAGTGCATCAGCGCCTCGTGCACAGTCGGGTCGAAGGGCTCGCCCTCCTTGCCGAACTGCATCAGACCCATCTTGGCCGCGACCATCTCCAGCGACTCGGCCACCGACTTGAAGCCGCCGACGAGTTCGCCGTGGTCACGGGCCCGGCCGATGTCGTCGAGCACCGGCAGCAGCTCCGTCAGGAGGTTCGCCACCGCGACCTCCTTCACGGCCGCACGGTCGCGCTCGACTCTGCGGCGGTAGTTCTGGAACTCCGCCTGGAGCCGTTGCAGATCCTGCGTCCGCTCGTGAAGCGCCGTCCGGGTCTGGTCGAGCTGAGCGGTGAGCGCCGCTTCCTGTGCGTTCTGACCTTGCGCCGCTTCCGGTCCGGGCTGGCCTTCCTGCTCGTTGTCGGTCACGTCCCCGGCCGGCTCCGCCGGACCCCCCGCCTCCTCGGCGGGGACGGGTCCGGCGGCCTGCGCCGCAGCGTCATCGGGCTGTACGGCGTCGGCGGGGACGTCGGGCTCCTGGTCGAAGCCCGGAGTCTCCTCCGTCACGCTGCACCATCCTTCGGCTTCTGCTCGTCGTCCACGATCTCCGCGTCGACGACGTCCTCGTCGCCGTCGGCCTTGGCCTCACCGGCGCCCGCGGCACCCTCGGCACCGCCCTGCGCGCCGGCCTCGCCCTGCGCGGCCTGCGCATCCGCGTACATGGCCTGACCGAGCTTCTGGCTGGTGGCCGCGACCTTCTCGCTGGCCTCGCGGATCGCCGCGGTGTCCTCGCCCTTGAGCTTCTCCTTCAGGTCCTCGACGGCGCTCTCGACCTCGGTCTTGATCTCGCCGGGGACCTTCTCCTCGTTGTCCTTGAGGAACTTCTCGGTCGTGTAGACGAGCTGCTCGGCCTGGTTGCGCGTCTCGGCGGACTCGCGGCGCTTGGCGTCCTCGTCCGCGTACTGCTCGGCGTCGCGCATCATGCGCTCGATGTCTTCCTTCGGGAGCGCCGAGCCGCCGGTGACGGTCATCCGCTGCTCCTTCCCGGTGCCGAGGTCCTTCGCGGAGACGTGCATGATGCCGTTCGCGTCGATGTCGAAGGTGACCTCGATCTGCGGCACGTTGCGCGGCGCCGGCGGCAGCCCCGTCAGCTCGAACATGCCGAGCTTCTTGTTGTACGCGGCGATCTCGCGCTCGCCCTGGAAGACCTGGATCTGCACGGACGGCTGGTTGTCCTCGGCCGTCGTGAAGGTCTCCGAACGCTTCGTCGGAATCGTGGTGTTCCGCTCGATCAGCTTGGTCATGATGCCGCCCTTGGTCTCGATGCCGAGGGACAGCGGGGTGACGTCCAGCAGCAGGACGTCCTTGACCTCGCCCTTGAGCACACCGGCCTGGAGGCTCGCGCCGATGGCGACGACCTCGTCCGGGTTGACGCCCTTGTTGGCGTCCTTGCCGGCGGTCAGATCGCGGACCAGCTCCGCGACGGCGGGCATACGCGTGGAACCGCCGACCAGCACCACGTGGTCGATCTCGGACAGCTGGATCCCGGCGTCCTTGATCACGTTGTGGAACGGGGTCTTGCAGCGCTCCAGCAGGTCCTCGGTCAGCTGCTGGAACTGGGAGCGCGTGAGCTTCTCGTCCAGGTGCAGCGGGCCCTCGGCCGAAGCCGTGATGTAGGGGAGGTTGATGTTCGTCTCGGTCGAGCTCGACAGCTCGATCTTCGCCTTCTCCGCGGCCTCGCGGAGACGCTGAAGCGCCATCTTGTCCTTGGACAGGTCGACGCCGTGCCCGGACTGGAACTGCTTGACCAGGTAGTCGACGATGCGCTGGTCCCAGTCGTCACCACCGAGGTGGTTGTCGCCGTTGGTGGCCTTCACCTCGACGACGCCGTCGCCGATCTCCAGCAGCGAGACGTCGAAGGTGCCGCCGCCGAGGTCGAAGACCAGGATCGTCTGGTCTTCCTTCTCCAGCCCGTAGGCGAGGGCGGCGGCCGTCGGCTCGTTGACGATGCGCAGCACGTTGAGGCCCGCGATCTCGCCGGCCTCCTTGGTGGCCTGCCGCTCGGCGTCGTTGAAGTACGCCGGGACGGTCACGACGGCGTCCTCGACCTTCTCGCCGAGGTAGGACTCCGCGTCGCGCTTCAGCTTCTGAAGGATGAAGGCGCTCATCTGCTGCGGGTTGAAGTCCTTGCCGTCCAGGTTGATCTTCCAGTCGGTGCCCATGTGGCGCTTGACCGACCGGACCGTCCTGTCGACGTTCGTGACAGCCTGCCGCTTGGCCACCTCGCCGACGAGCACCTCACCGTTCTTCGCGAACGCCACAACGGACGGCGTTGTCCTGGCGCCCTCGGCGTTGGTGATGACGGTGGACTCACCGCCTTCGAGAACACTGACGACGGAGTTCGTCGTGCCCAGGTCGATGCCGACCGCACGTGCCATTTCGGTTTCCTCCAGCTGATCTCTTGAGTGAAGCTGACTCAAGAGTGCCTGGCCGATTCGATCCCGTCAACTGACCTGAGTGGGGGCCGCTCAACTCTTATGCCCTCTTTATGCGCACCCGCCTCCGACCAGCGACGACGCGTACCTCGGTCCGCACCGGACGGGCGCTCGGAGCGCGCCGGGCGCCCCGCGACGCAGATCACCGCGCGCCCGGGTACCAGGGGATGCCGTGGAGTGGGTAGTCTCGTACGGATCAGATAAGTTACCGCTTAGTACGCCACCCGATCAGGTCTCGCCCGAAGGCCGCCCGAGGAGCCCTCATGCAACTCGCCGCGATCGTCGTTTCGCTGGTGCTGGCCGCGGTCGGCATCGCGCTGTTCGCGCGCGCCATCGCGCAGATCTACCGCTTCGTCAGGCTCGGACAGCCCGTGCCCGAGGGCACGCGCACGGACGACCCGGCAGCGCGCACGCTCACCGTCGCCCGCGAGTTCTTCGGCCACACCCGCATGAACCGATGGGGCGTCATCGGCTTCGCGCACTGGTTCGTCGCCATCGGCTTCTTCGCGCTCGTGCTGACCCTCGTACACGCGCTGGGGCAGCTCTTCCAGGCGGACTGGACGCTGCCGCTCATCGGCACGTGGGCGCCGTACGAGATCTTCACCGAGATCCTCGGGCTGATGACGACGCTCGGCATCGCCACGCTCATCGTGATCCGGCTGCTGAGCCTGCCCTCGCGCGCCGGGCGCAAGTCGCGCTTCGCCGGATCCAAGGCGGGCCAGGCGTACTTCGTCGAGTACGTCATCCTCACCATTGGCGTGGCCATCCTCGTACTGCGCGGGCTGGAGGGCGCGCTGCACGGCGTGGACGGCTACGAGGCCTCGTACCTGGTGTCGTATCCGCTGGTGGCCGCCTTCAAGGGGCTGAGCGTGACCGCGCTCCAGAACCTGACGTACCTGGTCGCGCTCATCAAGATCGGCACCTCGTTCGTGTGGATGATCGTCGTCGGGCTCAACACCAACATGGGCGTGGCCTGGCACCGCTTCCTCGCGTTCCCCAACATCTGGTTCAAGCGCGAGGCGGACGGCGGCACCGCGCTGGGCGAGCTCCAGCCGATGACGTCCGGCGGCAAGGCCATCGACTTCGAGACGGTCTTCGACGAAGAGGGCGGCGAGGAGACGCAGTTCGGCGCCTCGCAGGTCGAGCACTTCTCCTGGAAGGGCATCCTCGACTTCTCCACGTGCACGGAGTGCGGCCGCTGCCAGTCGCAGTGCCCGGCGTGGAACACCGGCAAGCCGCTCTCGCCGAAGCTGCTGATCATGTCGCTGCGCGACCACGCGCACGCCAAGGCCCCGTATCTGCTCGCCGGCGGCGGCAAGACGATGGAGGGCGAGGAGAAGGCCACCGAGGAGCAGCTGAAGGACGTGCCGAAGGCCGCCCTCGAGGAGGCCGAGCGGCCGCTGATCGGCACCGCGGAAGAGAACGGCGTCATCGACCCGGACGTGCTGTGGTCGTGCACGACGTGCGGCGCGTGCGTGGAGCAGTGCCCCGTCGACATCGAGCACGTCGACCACATCGTCGACATGCGCCGCTACCAGGTGATGATCGAGAGCGCGTTCCCGAGCGAGGCCGGGACGATGCTGAAGAACCTGGAGAAGAAGGGCAACCCCTGGGGCCTCGCGAAGAAGCAGCGTCTGGAGTGGACGAAGGAGCTCGCGGAGGCGACAGGCTTCGAGGTGCCCGTCGTCGGCAAGACCGTCGACGACCTCACCGAGGTCGACTACCTCTACTGGGTCGGCTGCGCGGGCGCCCTGGAGGACCGCGCGAAGAAGACCACCAAGGCCTTCGCGGAGCTGCTGCACATCGCGGGCGTCAACTTCGCGATCATGGGCGGCGACGAGAAGTGCACCGGCGACTCGCCCCGCCGCCTCGGCAACGAGTTCCTCTTCCAGCAGCTCGGCGAGGAGAACGTCGCCACGCTCAACGCGGCCTTCGGCGAGTCCGCTCCGGGGGAGGAAACAGACGAGGGCGTGACGGTCGAGAAGTCGAAGAAGAAGATCGTCGCGACCTGCCCGCACTGCTTCAACACCCTCGCCAACGAGTACCCGCAGCTGGGCGGCCACTACGAGGTCATCCACCACACCCAGCTGCTCCAGCACCTCGTCGACGAGGGCAAGCTGGTGCCGGTCACGCCCGTCGAGGGCCTGATCACGTACCACGACCCGTGCTACCTGGGCCGCCACAACAAGGTCTACACGCCCCCGCGCGAGATCATCGGCAAGGTGCCGGGCCTGCGGAACGAGGAGATGCACCGCCACAAGGAGCGCGGCTTCTGCTGCGGGGCCGGCGGCGCCCGCATGTGGATGGAGGAGCGCATCGGCAAGCGCATCAACAACGAGCGCGTGGACGAGGCGCTTTCGCTGAATCCGGACATCGTCTCGACGGCCTGCCCGTTCTGCCTCGTCATGCTGACCGACTCCGTCAACGGCAAGAAGGCGGCAGCCGACGGCGGCTCCGCCACGGGAAACCAGGCCAAGGAGGATCTGCGGGTCGTGGACGTCGCCCAACTGCTGCTGGACTCCGTACGTACGCCCGGTGACGACGGCCCGTCGGATGAGCCGGAGGCGGAGGAGACCACGGAGCCCGAACCGGCGAAGTAGCGGCGCCGCCCGGCGCTCGACGTCCCATACCGCGGGGTCGAATAGATGGATATGAGCGGAGCTTGTCACCCACAACGGCAGGCTCCGTTCGTTTGTGGCAAGCTCCGTTCGTATTCAGTCACTTAGCGTTCTTCACACGTCAATCCCCTTCGGGGGATACCCAACCGGCACCCTGCGCCTTAGCCTCGCTGACCAGCAGCAGAAATGCCGGTGACGAAGGACCGGAAGCGGAGGGAGGCGACCCCGGTTGCTGGACGGCGGTGACGTGGCGGTGGAGACCTGCCAGGCCCCCCGTGTCTCCGCGAGACGGGACGCGCCCGATGTCCCTGTCCGGCCGGGCCTCGCCCGCAACAGGCGCTTAGCCACCGGCACTCGGGGCAGATCGCCGGATACCGTGCGGGGCACAAGTGACCGGGCCCGTACGTCACACAGGCAGGGGGAGCGCCCGGTCCGTACGCCGACCACCGTCGAGGAGATGGGCGCATGCTGACCAACGAGCGCCTGTGCCGGCTTCACTTCACCTCTCGCGACCTCCCGCGCATCCGCATCGAGGTCGAGGAGTGCGCTGCCTCCGCCGGGCTCGCCGAGCCCCGCAGAGGCGAATTCGTAGTCGCCGTCGACGCCGTGGCGACGAACGCGGTCGAACACGCCGGGGGCACCGGCCGGTTGGTGATGCGTCACCTCGCCGGCGAGCTCGAGTGCCGCGTGGAGGACTCCGGCCCCGGCTTCTCCGAGGACGTCATCCCCGAACTGGCACCCGGCGTCGCCGGAGCCACAGCCGGCCGGGGCCTGTGGCTCGCGCGCCTCGTCACAGACAGGCTCAGCGTCGAACCGGCGGGCCCGGAGTCCGGCGCGGTGGTGACGCTGGCGGTGAAGCTGCCGGGCAACTGAGGGCGGACGGGGCCCGTGATCACGGACCTTCGATGACAGGCCCTTAGGGGAGCGCCTTACGGGTTGTACCGGATCTGCCACAATGCCGCTCCCATTCCCACAGGCCCGGCGTTACCGGCCCGCGGACAAGGTACGTTCGAGGACGTGGCTGGTTTCAGGATCGGACGCGGCCGGGGCTCGTCCCGGAACGCGCAACAGCAAGGGCAGTACCGCCGACCTCAGGGACCGGGGCAGGGAGCTCCGGGCCCCGGTCAGGGGGCGTACGGACAACGGCCGCCACAGCAGTGGCCGGGCAGCGGCGGCGGCCACGGCGAACCCGAGTACTTCGGCGGTCAGCGCGGCGCACAGCCGGGCTACGGGCAGGGCCCCGGTCCGGGTCAGGGCGGCCCGGGCGCGGGCGGTCCCCGGTTCGGCCCCGGCCCCTACGCCGCGGGTCCCGGCCAGGGGCCGGGCGGCGGCCCCGACCCCTATGCGAACTCCGCCGGCAACACGCGGTCCTTCACCGTCCCCGACCCGTACGGACCGGCGGGCGGCTACGGCCCCGACGACGGCTACGGCTACGGCCGACCGGCACCGCCCTCCGGCCCGCGGCTGCACTGGCGGGATCTGCTGAGCGGCATCCTGCTGCGGCCCAGCGCGACCTTCTGGCAGATGCGCGACCACAACGTGTGGGGCCCGGCGATCATCGTCACGTTCCTGTACGGGCTGCTCGCCATATTCGGCCTCGACCAGGGCCGCGAGGAGGTCATCCACGCGACGCTGTCCAGCGCGATCCCGTACGTACTGAGCACGGGCATCGCCGTGGTGCTCGCCGGTCTCATCCTCGGCTCGGTGACGCACACCCTCGCCCGCCAGTTCGGGGGCGACGGCGCGTGGGGTCCGACGGTCGGCCTGTCGATGCTGATCATGTCGCTGACGGACGCGCCCCGCCTCCTCGTCGCCCTCTTCCTGGGCGGCACGGCGCCGATCGTCCAGGTGCTGGGGTGGGCGACCTGGGTCGCCTCGGGCGCGCTGTTCACGATGATGGTCAGCCGTTCCCACGACATCCGGTGGCCGCGGGCGCTGGGCGCCTCTGCGGTGCAGCTCGTGGCGCTGCTGGTGCTGATCAAGCTGGGCACGCTCTGAGCGGACGTTCGTCGGGCCCGCCGCGACGTTGAGCCGGCGGGCCGTGTGGCTCTGGAAGACCCGGAGCCCGCGGAGCGCCTGGAGCCCGCGGAGCGGGCTAAGCCTCCCCTGACGGAGGCCCGCCGCCGCCCTCGTCCCGCCTCCGGGCCTCGTCCCGGCCCTTCTCCCCCTCCCGCTCGCTTCTGTGCGGGCGCGGCGGGTCTCCCGGGTGGAACCGCTCGTAGTGCGCGGCCGCGATCCGCTGCTCGTGGTGCGTGTTGATCAGGTGCAGCAGCAGCGCTGCCAGCGCGATCAGCACCAGGATCACGCCGACGGTGACGAGGATGTCCAGCATGGTCGCCCCTCTCCTGCGCGCATGGTGTGCGTGAGCGCGCACAACCGTACGTACGGGATGCGGGTGCCCATTTCTCCCGCGAAACACAGCTCCGGGTGCGCGCTCCTGCGCGCGACGCTCCCCGCGCACCCTGCCCGCCCCCGCAACTCCCCGATGGGAACGCCCACTTCGCAACGGGATCGATCAGGCCGTAATCCCCGGAAACGAAGTATTCTCAGTATTTTCAGCTTCACCTTGTGGGTGCCTGGTCACCGCCGGTCAGAATCGGTCAGTGCCGGTCGTACCGCAGGGGGCGGCCGGTGCGGGGAGGGGGCGGAGACATGACCGAGGTGTTCTTGCGGCGGCTCAGCCGGTGGCAGGCGGACCGGGAGCGGGAGGCGGTCGCCGACCTGTACGTCGAGGCGTACCGCGGCACCGCCGGCGAGCAGTTCCACGACCGGCAGGAGTATCTGCGCCGCCTCGGCGACCACGCCCAGCGCACCGGCTTCGAGATGGTGATCGCGACCGCGGCCGGCGCACTGGTCGGCAGCGTCTACGGCTACCGGCCGGAGCGTACGGACGAGTGGTGGCACGGTCTTCACGGTGAGGTGCCCGCGGAGATGGCCGAACTCACCACGTCCGGCCGCGCGTTCGTGATGACGGAGCTGATGGTGCTGCCGTCCTTCCGGCGGCGCGGCGTCGCCTCGCGCCTCCAGGACCACCTGCTCACGGCGTCCGGCATCCACCTCGCCGTCACGCTCATCGACCAGGAGGACGCCCCCGCCCGCGGCGCGCTCGCCTCGTGGGGCTGGGAGAGCCTCGGGAAGATCACACCCACCCCCGACCGTCCGCCTCTCGAAGCCTGGACCCGGCGTCTTCGCAGGTAGAAGGGCCGCCGACAAGGCACAAGGGCACGGGACTCGCCGGTAGTACTCTGGGAAAAAATGGGCGAAAACGCCCATTCCTGCGGCAGTCGGGCTCGAAGCGGTTTCGGGCTGTCCGCCGCGCCAGACTCACCGGGCGACAGAGGGGCGGACACCATGTCTGTCGGACCGAGCACCCCGGGTACGGCACCGGCCGTATCCGACGCGCCCGCTGCTCCCGACGCACCTCGCGTCCACATAGCGGGCAGCGCGGACACGGAACCGAACAGACCGATCGTGGATCTCTCGGCACTCAGCGCGCTCCATCTCCCCGTGGAACCGGGCCTGTTGGCACTCCGCCTGAAGTCCGAGCCCTCCGGGGAAGGGCTCTTCGACGGTGCCTGGTGGCCCCATTCCCGCGACGTACACGCGGAGTTGCCCGGACTCGTCGCCGTGCTGAGCGAGCATCTGGGGCCTATCGACGGCATCGGCCTGGACGCGGACGCCTGGGACGGGCTCGGCGAACCCCTCTTCGTCGAGGGGCGCCTCATGCACATCGACTGGTTCCCCCTCGGGGACGACACGATCCTCGTCTCCTGCGGGGGCCTCGGCGACCTCTCGCTGCTCGCCATACCCCCCGAGGCGAGCGTCGACGAGGCGCACGCCGCCATGACGATGGCCACGCACATCGGCAACACGGAGACGGGGCAGCAGATCCTGGTCGCGACCGGCATCGCGCGCCCGACATGGCACGGCACCCGGGAGTGAGACGTCCGTACGGGCGCGGCGCCGGGCGCCGGCAAGGTGGGGCGTCAGGCGTCGAGAGTCTGCCCGTCGCGCCGTACGACCGGAGGCTCCACGCTCCACGGGAAGTTGATCCACTGATCCGTACGCCGCCACACGTACTCGCATTTCATCTCGGAGTGCGACTTCTCGTAGATCACCGCGCTGCGCACCTCGGCGACGTGCTCCGCGCAGAACTCGTGCACCAGCCTCAACGTCCGCCCCGTGTCGGCGACATCGTCCGCGATGAGCACCCTCTTGCGGCTCAGGTCGACGACGTTGGGCACCGGCGGCAGCATGACGGGCATGTCGAGGGTCTGGCCGACGCCGGTGTAGAACTCGACGTTCGTCACGTGCAGGTTCTTCACGTCCAGCGCATAGCCGAGCCCGCCTGCGACGAAGAGGCCGCCGCGCGCGATGGAGAGGATGATGTCCGGGTCGTACCCGTCGTCGGCGACGGCCTGCGCCAACTCCCGTACCGCCTGCCCGAACATGGGATACGTCAGGTTCTCCCGCTCTGCGCCGCTCACGCCCGTGCCTCCCTCTTGATCGATCCGGTCAGACCTGCGTCCGGTGGAAGTTCATATACGAGCGCGACGGCGTCGGCCCCCGCTGCCCCTGATAGCGCGAGCCGTGCAGCGCCGAGCCGTACGGATGCTCCGACGGCGACGTCAGCCGGAACATGCACAGCTGCCCGATCTTCATCCCCGGCCAGAGCTTCATCGGCAGCGTCGCCACGTTCGACAGCTCCAGGGTCACGTGCCCGGAGAAGCCCGGATCGATGAAGCCCGCGGTCGAGTGCGTCAGCAGGCCGAGCCGCCCGAGCGAGCTCTTCCCCTCCAGGCGGGAGGCGATGTCGTCCGGCAGCGTGACCACTTCGTACGTCGACGCCAGCACGAACTCGCCGGGGTGGAGGATGAACGGATCGTCGCCCTGCGCCTCGATCAGCCTTGTCAGATCGGGCTGTTCGACGGCGGGGTCGATGTGCGGGTACCGGTGATTCTCGAACACCCGGAAATAGCGGTCCAGTCGGACGTCGATGCTGGAGGGCTGCACCATCGCGGGATCGTACGGATCGATC
Source organism: Streptomyces winkii (assembly GCF_032248595.1). Classification (NCBI taxonomy): domain Bacteria; kingdom Bacillati; phylum Actinomycetota; class Actinomycetes; order Kitasatosporales; family Streptomycetaceae; genus Streptomyces; species Streptomyces winkii. The sequence continues at coordinate 184,399 of NZ_JASTTH010000007.1, forward strand.
CGCACCCGGCCTGCGTCGATCTCCGCCCGGATGTCCTTGTCAGAGAGAAGCACGGCCAGAGACTACGCGCACGGCAAGGGGCCGGCCCAATCGAACCGGCCCCACATCCAGGCGAACGCCGAACTGCCCCACTTGTCCGGATACTTGCCGCATACTGTCCGCACCGAGATGCTCGCGCGCTGCTCGCGTACGGCCCTGCCTAGTGCTCGCGGCGTACGGGCCGGGGCACGACCGGAGCACCGGGCACCGGCCCGCGCTCCGTCGCCGGTGCCGCCACGGGCACCGCCTGCCGCAGCCGTGCACACCGCGGACACCGAAGCAGCCGCCCGGGACCGATGCGCCCGCTCCGCAGGTTCTGCATCGGGAACGTCGAGGTACTGAACACATGCCCTTCGGCACACTGAACGACGGTGGCCTCCATCGCTTCCTCTCCCCAAGTACGTGGTCGACGAAAGCCACATTAGGGGATCAAACCGACAGCCCTCCGAGGGCCTCCCCTCACCCCACGCTACGCCCCAACTCCCTTGCCCAGACGGCCCCCACCCCGTCCCGGAGCAGCAAAAAGACCCCTCAGCCTGTGCGGCGGGGGTCGGTGATGGGGTAGAGTGTCCGGCGTTGAGCCGGGGATCGAGCGGCTCCTCGCGGGTGTAGTTTAATGGTAGAACATGAGCTTCCCAAGCTCAGAGCGCGGGTTCGATTCCCGTCACCCGCTCCGATGAGAAAGCTCAGCTCAGGGACAGTTTCCCCGAGCTGAGCTTTCGTGTTATCTAGACCGATTCAGGCTCCTCGCACCACTTCCGCACCGCCTGGACGATCATCCGGCTCCCGGTGCTTCTCGTTCGCTCGCACCATCCGGCACCATCTGGTTGAGACCTGTAAGCGATCTCCGTCAAGTCACTGGTCGTCGGAATGCTTGTAGAGCAGTGCGACCCTCTCAGGCGCCAGACCGCATCAAGAGTGTGTGGCAGCGGGCCCTGAGTCGGGAATTTTCCCGGGCTCCAGGGGGACACGGAGAAGTGCGGTCCTGATCATTTGGGTCGGATCCTGCACCTTCAGACCTAGCTTGCGCAAACCATGGACAACATCTGTGATGCTCCGTCGTGTCCTCCGCGCAGCCCCGAGCAGGTGGTGCAGCGGGACGGAATCTTGCAGGTCCGAGAGCCCCAGCGTCCGCGAATCTTCATTGAAGATCAAATCAAGATCCCCCGCACTCGGCCTCACGTCTCCAACGATCGTGAATCCCAGACCCATCAGATAATCCACAATTTTCGCGGCCGGCAGACCTGTCTCACGGGCAGCCAAGAGTACGTGAGCAGCGGGGACGTTCTCTTCCACGTCGAGCCATGGACCAATGCCGTCCAGGTCTCTACCGAGCAGCACCAATTCCTTCTCCGCTCTCCCATGCAATGGAGGAATCACTGGCGGGAGAGCAAACCCGAACTCGCGGAGACGTTCAGCTAGTTCGGCCGGCGCGCGACCCAACTGCGTCGCCGCCTCCAGAATTTTGCCGGGCGGAACGGTTTTTGTTTGGGAAAGCCAAACGCCCTTCGGCCCTGTCCACTGCGTCAGCAGTGCCACATCGTCCCGATCCACGGTGCCCGCTCCATGTATGGAACGAGCAGCCAGCCCGAATGACTCCAACCTACTGTGGATCTCTGTGGTGGTGGTCGCCAGTGCTAAGGCGGCAGCAACAACATGGCCGGGCTCAACTGGGATCTCGGAGATCCATGGAGCCTGCCCTGACAGGCCCCGGCTCAGCAGGACTGCGTCCGAAGGACCGAGTCCGTTTGGTAGATGACCGGTTGCTGGTACTGAAAAGCCGTAGGCAGTGAGGCGCCGCTCTGCGTCGTCGAGGCTGATACCTCGCCTAAACCGGGCATCAAGCAGATGAGCTACCGGAACTGGCACATCGGTGGCAAGCCAGGAAGTTATCCCGTCCAGCTGCGTACTGAGAAGGGCTAGGTCCAGGGGATCTGGTTGCAAATCGTCCGAGTAACGCTCAATTGACACCTCCATACCAAGCTCCGCGGCCCGCATGGCCAAAGCTCGTGGTGTCATCCCGATGTTGGCGGCAGTCGACAGAACCCAGCCAGGCTTCAATCCCCATTCGCCATCGGGAATCCAATGGGACTCTTCGCCCCGCAAGACATAGGCATCCGTCGGACGAGCAAGGCGTACTTTTCCGACATCGACCAATTCAGGCACGAGCGTGCTCAACCGGTCAAGGTCGACAGGCCATCGACGAGCAAGTACTCGCCACAAGAAGATGTGGTCAGGCGGACGTCCTTCACTCCTCGTGATCTCTATTAGTACATGCTCGTCGTCAAAATTCTGGAAAACCGTCCAAACCTGCCGTCCCGCCAGTTCGACATCCGGAGGAAAACAGTCTTGACGTGCCGCACTATTAGTTGATTCTTCCCCGGGGATGGTCATCGGAAGTTCGGCATCGGCCGCTGCGGCAGAAATCATGTCCGCCAGCATGGGACTGTATAGGGCCACGGCACAAAGCCAACGGAAAGTCAGCAAATCTGACCCAGGGCGAACTAATGCCGTCATAGCAGCTTCGAGTAGTTCGGCCAGAGCTTGGCTAACGTCCTTAAGGATCTGGGTCCGGTCCACGGACAGCGTGACGTCCCAGCCGCCGTCCAGGTTGACCATTGCGCCCCCAAACGCCCGCGAGCCAGCCAACACTCCAATGCGCTGCTTATCCGAAGGCTGAGCGTGGAGACCATCCACCAGTACCCCGCCACCGTACTCACACCACATCACCTGTCCGGGGATGAGGGAACCTTGATACTCGACCTGCCCACGCCACCTGACAACAGTCCCGTAGGCGTCGATGCCCCCCGCCTCCCAGGAGGGCCTTGCTCTGGCAGTGAGGGTCTCAGGCTCCCAGACCTCCGTTGTGCCGTCTCCCCGTATTACTTGGGTTCGGAACTCCGTGTACCCGAGGAGAGAGTGGAGCGTTTCCGCCGCCGAGTGGTCCTGGGCGTCATCACGTAGATAGAGGGTCACAGTGGTCCCGGGCATACCGGTTTGCTGCTCTTCCACGACTTGGAAGAACTGACCGGGTCCGGTGATGTGGACGGTAAGGCGACGGCCCGGCGAACCGTCCTTGCGTAGGCGACAGGTGCTGACTTTGATCTCATCAGCGAGCATGAAATAGCTGAGTACGCCGATACCGAATCTGCTGTTCGGCTGAACTGACACCGGCTCGGGAAGTTCTGCCCACTCGGCCTTTTCGGCAAGGTAGGCTGCCGAATCCGCGAAACGCGCCCCCGCCTCAGCAAAGACGCCAGTTAGCTCCTCCTCGCCCATGCCCACGCCGTTGTCCCGGCAGCTCAGGAAGGCGCGGCCACAAGCGGTGAAGCCGTGCGTGAATTCAATCTCCCCTTTGTACCCGGTAGAGTCGGCGGACCGTCCCAGACGCTGTGCGTGCGCTTGTTCCCGGGCCCGGCGATATCGGCAGGCATCCAGCGCGTTCTGGTACAACTCGCGGATCGCCAGGGCCGGGTCACGATACAACCGCTCTCCCACCAGGAGTTCCTGCACAGCGCCTTCGTCGAAGCGGAAGGCGACGGCATCGCGAGGAGGGAGTTCGCGGCCTTCGCTGTCAACCTCCACCACTGTGTCACCACCGACAAACACCGGCAGCTCATGCAATTCCGCTGGCCATGAGCCATCATCACCGGCCCGATGTACGGCACGGAGAAGACCGTCCAGCCTTCGAGCATGCTCACGCAGGGCTGCTGCCACTGCATTGTGGTGGCAGTGGGCCCGTAGCTGCCGCTCCTTGCCATTGGCGCGCTGATCCCACTGCGCCGTAGACAAGGTGTGGTGCAGGTCATTCAGCTTCACCGCACCCGGATCGCAGAGGTGTTGAACGATGACAGGTGGGAGCACCGTCGCCTCGATGGCAAGGCCGTGTGCGACGGTGAAGACAACACCGACGAGCTGCTCCCGGACGCGCTGTTCCTTGGGCCCCTGGCCAACAGTGGTCCAGCGTTGCCGATGCAGGAACGGCTGTCCATCGATTCCGCACAGGGCATGTGGAGACACACTCGGTGCTGTAAGTAAGCGGGTCATGGTGGTGGAGTCCATGAAGTCCGCAAGCACCGTGCCGGGAATACCTGCGGCGGCCAGCAGGTCGTCTGCCCAGCCGTTTCGCGCCAGTGTCGGGTCGGTGGCAAGCCAGCGATGGTAGAGCCACCAGGCGATCTGATGCCGTCCGTCATCCTTGCCGTCGAGGGGGGATTGACTTGCCCGCCTAACCAGTCGGTCATGTGTACGCAGGAAGCGGTCATATCGAACGCGCTCCTCGCTCGCCATGCGATCATGCGGAGTCAGGTTCTCCGGATCAATATGGAGATGCCTTGCCGCTCGTTGCGTCGCCCGGGTGTGGTGGAGCAGTGGCAACAGGCTGAGCAACGTCGCTTCAGCCGGCGAGACAACCACGGGTGTCTCACTCCATACGTTGTTGAAGAGCCAGTCAACGCGGTAGGTGAATCTCTCAACGAGGCCCGGGTCGTGCCAGGGATCCCCGATCAGTCCGTCTCGCGCCTCGTCATAGAGACGGGCCAGGGTGAACGCGACAGTCATGGCGTGCTGCTTCAGCGCATCTGAATCGGATCCGGGTTCGAGATGACGCCAAGCAGCGCTGTGCTCAACCAAATTCACCCATGGGTCGGGTTCGTGCAGTGCCTCCGGATGGGCAGGCCCGGAGCGCGCAGCAATATCCGAAGCCTGGAAGTTGTACGTGGTGTAGTACCGGTCACCGATCTGCTGTTCGTTCGCCGAGCCTCCTTGCACGATTGCAGGTCCCGTGAACTCGTTGCGATTTATGCCGCTTGACCCGGCACGCTCCTCGGCCGGCTTCCTACCGCGCACGTTCGTAAGTCCTCGATCAAGGTTGGAAGTTGTTCTCCTGGCGGTTGTGATCACCACTCTGGATCACGGTAGGTCCATGGAAGGTGTTGCCCTGAACCCCGCTACCGCTCTGGTTTGGCGATACGTGCGTCGGCTGCGGCGACGATCTAGAGCTGTTCGAACCTCGCGCTGCGTAGACGCCATACACCGCGATTGCGAGGCCGAGCAGTCCAACGAACAGCCCAAGCACGCTCGACAAGCGTTCGGCACGTTCGAGCCCCACGATTACGAAGTATGTCCCCAGGACGGCCAGTCCGAGTCCGAACAGGCCAACGAACATCCACCACTTGGCACGCGAGGAGAGAGTCATTACATCATGATGATCCGATGACGCATCCCCCACAAGGCACGCATGGCAAGTCTGAGTGCATGCAAGCGTCGTCCTCCGTGCGGAAGGATTGATCAGGCTCTTGTTGCCGATCCTTTATCTGGTTGTGACAAGGTCAGCTAGCCAGGGTGACCTCGCCCAACAAGGGGAACTGAGGACTCCGAAGCAACAGCGAAAGCAAGTTACCACCACGTTTTCACCACCGGCTCACACTTGCTTCCCGCTTTGTCACCTCACAACCGCTGGCAGGAAGTGCCGTCATGCCAGATGCGTGCCAGAACGAGCGGAGAGTCGCGGTCAACAGCGGCAGCACTGGGACTTGAGTCAGTACGCTCCTGCAGCCATCCGCCTAGATGAAGGCCCCGACTCGGCCCAACCGCTTCGTGATTCCCAAGCTCAGAGCGCGGGTTCGATTCCCGTCACCCGCTCCAGCACGAAGCCCCAGACCAGAGACGGTGTCTCCAACCTCGGGTTTCGTGCTGTCAAGACCGATTCAGGCATCTCGTATCACCTCCGCACCACTAGATGGATCTTGAGAGGCTTCTCTGTGCTTCTCTCGCTCGGCTAGCACCAGCCGGTCAAGCCCCGCCGCGACCTCCTGTTGCCGGCTCATCGTCGGACTGCTGGTAGATGGGGCTGCTCTCTCCGAGAACTGCCCTGCCCGGACCATCGTGTCCTTGAGCGTGGCTCCTGAGCGCCTCGAGAGAGTGTCCGGTGTGGCAGTCATGGGCAGAGCACGCCCGTTGCGTCCCTGCGCGGTCCTTCTGGTCAGGCACACGGCGAAGCTGACAGGATCTCGATTGGCTGGCTCGAGGAGAGGAGGCGTAGTGGCTCGCGGGGGGAACGCTGAACGTGATGTCGCGATGGCACAGATGTATACCGAGGGCGCGACACTGGCGGAGATCGGTAGCAAATACGGGATCTCAAGGGAGCGTGTCCGCCAGGTGCTCCAGAGTAAGGGCAGCGTCACAGCAGAAGAGTCCAGGCAGGCCCGGCGAAGAGCCCGTGAGGCTGATCTCAACGAGAAGGTCGGCGAGTTCCTTAGCCAGCATCGGAGCACCATCGAGGGGCTCGCGGCAGCAGGCACACCACGCTCCGAAGTTGAGGAGCGCTTCCGCCTTGTGCACCCCGAGGTACCGGCTGCCATCGTCAAGCAGAGCATCATGGCGTCTAGCGTGCTCTTCGACGTGGACTACCAAGAGTTCAACTTCCCTGTGTCCGCCGTGGAAAGTGCACTCTGGTACGCCCTCGCCCGCGAACTGGACCTTAAAGCGGACCGTGCAACTGCCATCGAGGACTTAGACCTGGCCGAGGCACGCGAAGTCAGCGATGCCCTGAGCAGTGAGCAGTTGGCCCCCGAGACTGTCGCCACGGTGCTATGCCTGGTCAGCGCGGCGAGAGAGTATGCGAGGAAGACGCCTGTTGGCCTGTCGGCGCAACGTTACAACCGGCAGCGCGTGGACATACTCCGGGAGCTGGGGCTCGAATCCAAGCAGGGGGCGACACCCTGGCCTCCCACTAGCCAGACTGTGATGAAACGTCTCGGGGCGGGGTCCTGGGCCGACGCCCAGTTGAGTGTAGGGCTCAGCCCAGATAGGCGAGGGCGCCCACGGGGCTTGCTCGTCTTCCGGGAAGAGGACTACGAACTCTCTGTCAAGAAGTTCATGGAGTACGCCGCCGAGACGGGCCAATCCGCGACATTTGCTGTGTATGGGGCTTGGGTTGAGGCGGAGGAGCGCGCCGGGCGACGGTGGCCATCCGCCCCTTCAATCCGCTTTCACTACCGGAACTGGATGGCTGCCAAGCGCGCAGCTTCGGCCTCGACCGGAGCAGCAGCGCAGCGTTCGCTGAGGGGTAGCGTCGCACCGGTGGGCACCCTCGCCTTGCATCACTTTCAAAAGGAGATCACGGCCTTCCTGACCAAGCTGGAAGGGCTACACGGGACCGAGACGTCCGAGGCGATAAGGAACTTCATCAAGCCTCTGATGACGGAGTTTGAGTTCCGCCGCAGAAGCTGGATCCGAGCCTCGGTGCTAAGAGATCCCACCGCCATCTGCCGACGCCTTGACGATCCCACCCTGAAGGCCAAGCACCGTGTCGCCCTCACCCAGGATCCTCCCGACATCGACTCCGTGCTCACCGACATGTACCTCGACCGGCTTGGCAACGGGGATCCACGAGTCACGGACGGCTGGTTGCGACCGGACGCCCAGGCGGAGCTAGATTCCATCTCGGATGAGACCGTGCTGCAGTACAGCGCTCTACGAGAAATCCGAAACTACCTCACCCACATCTCCCAGGAGTCGACCGAGCGTCTGGGCTCAGCGCTGCGCAGGCTCTCGGAGGTTGACCCCCGGTTCGAACTCAACCAACCGCTCACTGCTCGGGTGCTGCTGAGCTGGCTAAGTTCCACGAGAGCCCGTCGACTTCAGCTTTTGCTGACCTGCGTGCCGTCCATTTGGCGCGCGATGGTGGTGGGAGAGGCGCTGACAGATGAGTCACAGTGATCAGTGGTTGATCACTGGTCGGGGCTGCCCCGATGAACAGCACTACCGCGCCAAGGTCAATGTCGTTCTCGCCCCGCAGCGCTTCAGCTGGCTTCGTCGGTGGGCGAGACGGCGGCGTTTCTGCAGAGCAGTTATGTACTTCAACCTGCCTTCCTTGGCTAGCCGTTGAGGCGGATACACAGATCTCCGGCAGGCGACTCGGCGACACTTGCAGACGGGCCTCTCGGCATCCCCTCACCCTGATGCTGGCCCTTGTCGGCCTGCCTCAACCTCAACGTCGTGCGGCACCACCGCACCAGATGCGCACAAGAAGGAGCGGTAAACCACGGTCAACACGAGTCATAGGAGGAGCCGTTCGGCGACTGGACAAGACCTCTCCATCCAGGTCAGAGGCCAACTGATCCAATCTGCACAGTGATTCCCAAGCTCAGAGCGCGGGTTCGATTCCCGTCACCGCCTCCACAACGAAGTCGTGGGCCTGGAGTCCAGGTGCTCAACGGCGTGGACTGTATCCGGCTCCTAACGTCAGTCGAAAAGCGGCTATCGATAGCCCATGGACAATGATTCTCCAATCGCAGGGGACCTGCTAACCCGGAGAACTACGTCGACCACTGAACCAAGGGCTATTCCCGAGTCACCCTAGTCCACTCGATGAGCTGCTTGATCAGATCGATCACCCGCTTCTGCCGACGTTCCGGAAGGAAGATCCACATAAACCAGCAGGGCGCCATGAGAAGGACCACGATAATGAGTGGGAGAATACTCACGAGTCCACGAATGTTCTTGGGATTAACGATTTCGAGCAGCACTTGCCACACAACGGAGCCTCTCGCGAGGATTGCAATGCGCGTGAAGCATCAGGTCTTCACGTTCACTGCAAGATTCGGGATAGAACACGCGCTGTTCAACAGCGCCAAGCTCCCCTATCTGTTCATGGTTATCTCTTGAACAGAAGCAGCATGCGCTATGCAGGGAGCCGCAGTTACGGCAACTCAGATCTGCGGCTGCGGTATTCGCCCGAAGTGATACACGATTTGCCTTCCACTGATGCGTGGGCGAGGCCCGAAGGTCGAACGTGAGTATCACCTACGCAAGGGTGAACTGGCAAATACAGTGGTGAGCACCGCTGATGCAACCGGAATGAGGCCATGCCCCCTCGAAAGGGTTACAGATTACGCCTCATTCAGCTACTCTCCGTGACCTACGCTCCGCAATCAATTCTGAAGGAAGCGGCGGGTCGACTCATCGTGCCCTTCCGCCCGGGCGAAGACGAGCCAGATGCGTGCCAGATCAGACGGACAACCAGGGTCAACACAGGTCAGTGCGCGACGAGTGAGGCATCGTTGGGGGAGAGCATTGGACGAGGTCAGCACGTCAACTTGCCCCAACAGCGCGGTGATTCTCAAGCTCAGAGCGCGGGTTCGATTCCCGTCACCCGCTCCACGACGAAGGCCCAGGTCGCAGACCTGGGCCTTGTTTGTTGGGCACAATTGCGCTTCCGATACCTCCGAACACGCCCCCTCACGGCTTCTGTCACCGCAGCCACTTTCTAAGGCTCTCTTTCAACTGGGCCGTTCTCGTGTGCTTTGGGCAGTCGCGCCCCTCCATCGCCAAGGAGGAAGCGGGGCGTCCAAGGCACAGTGAAGCGTTCCTACGGGACGCCGCGCTTCTGGAGTATCAGGCCGGCTTGCGACCCCATGCGGTGATCATCGGTGCGAGCATGAGGTTCAGGTCGCCGTGCGCGAGGTTCGCGAGATGCGTCTCGATCTCCTCGGGTGTCGCCAGTTCCGCGGCCAGGAGCTGGTCGCGGACGTGCCGGACCGTGGCCGCCTCCAGGACCGCGCACGCGCGTGACGCGATGGGGAAGTAGGCCTCGGCGCCGACGTCCGTCAGGTCTGACTCACGCAGTAGCCGGGGCAGCGTGCGACCGTATGCGAGGTCCGCCCCGCGCTCGGCCATCAGCGTCCGGATCCGGGATCGTAGCCGGTTCGCCAGCGCTTCGTCGGGGCCGCGCTCGTCGGGGCAGGCGAGTGGCTGCAGGGCTGGGTCCCCGTCCTCGATCACCAGCCATCCGCCCGGCCGGAGCGCATCGAACATGACGCGCATCGCGGCCGCGCGATCTTTCAGGTGGACCAGGACCAGCCGGGCGTGGATCAGGTCGAACGTCTCCGCCGGCGGTGGGTCGCTGATCACGTCGTGCCGGCGTACCTCGAGCACGCCGCCGGCCTCAGCTTCGGCCCACGACACGTCGATGTCCGTGGCCAGCACCCGGCCGCTGGTCCCCACGCGCTCCGCCAGGCCGCGCGGCACCGAGACGCCGCCTGCGCCGACCTCCCAGCACCGCCATCCTTCACCGAGCCCGAGGTCGTCGAGGTGACGAAAGGTCCACGGGTCGAACAGCTCGGCGAGCGCCGCGAACCGCTCGCCGGCCTCCGGGCGACCGTTGTCGAGCAGATAGCGGTTCATGGCGTCAGTATGGCCCGGTCAACGTCGTGCAGGTACCGGCCGTTGACGAACGTCACGGTTGGCTGGCGTGCAGGTCTCACCACAACTCCCCCACGGAGCCGAGGCGACCTCTGCTCTTCACCGACGACAGGCATGCCAGATCCCTTGGCTTTCGTCCCCCGTCCTCTGTGCCCCGCTGGGGCGATCGATTCGGAGAGAGACTGATCAGCAAGATCGTGTACGGCGGCCTGGCGGTCCTTGCGTACTGGGGAAACTTTCTCTGCATGTACTCAGAAGTGCGAGAGCGAGCCGTCGGCCTAGTGTGGGCCGCACGTGCCGCTGGGCTGGGGGATCGCGCAGCGGCATCCAGGCAGAGCCGCACAGTCAGGGACCCGAAACCGCGGCGATGCAAGCCGTGAGGCGTCAAGGGACTTCCGGGGGGAGTGTGAAGCGCCTGTCGCGCCCTCGCGGTGGATGGTGCCGCCGGCCGGTGTGCGACGAGTCCACCAGCCGACGTTGTTGCGCCAATCAGCCGGCCAGCGGTTCCATCACCCATCGCACCGATATGCCGCTTGTACTTGCACACCACGCACGGCTCCAAGGTCTCGCCCCAGGCGATGACCGGGGATGGTCCTTCCGGCTGGCTTGTTCGGATGGGCCGTCAAGTCGGTTGCCCCATATGTGCCGGTGGGAGAGGCTGTGCCGGACAACGGAGTGTGCGAGGGGTGGTCAATGTGACGGAAATGAGTCGTTCGCCGCTGGGGTCTGTGCTGACGGCGATCGTCACCCCCTTCGACGGCGATCTCAAGGTCGACGAGCAGGGTTTCGTATCGCTGCTGCGTCATGTGCTCGCGCACGGGTCCGACGGTGTCGTGGTGGCCGCGACAACGGGAGAGCCGTCCACTCTCACCAACACCGAACATCTCCGGCTGATCGAACTCGCCTGTGCCGAGCGGCCGGCCGGTACGAGCGTGATCGCCTCCACCGGTTCGAACGACACGGCTCAGGCCTGCGCGATGACCGAGCGGGCCGTTGAACTGGGCGCTGACGCGGTGCTGTCGGTGGCGCCGTATTACAACCGGCCGAACCGCCGTGGCTTGGTGCGGCACTACACGGAGATCGCCAAGGCCGCCGGGAAGCCCGTCGTGCTGTACAACATCCCGACGCGCGCCGGGATCGACATGCCGAACGATCTGCTCGCCGAGTTGGCCCAGATCGAGCACATCGACTACGTCAAGCAGGCAAACAACGCCAACCTCGCCCCGGTGGACGGGCTCGGCCTGTATGCGGGCAACGACGACGTCTTCGCCCGCACCCTGGACCTGGACGGCTGCGGGGGAATCCTCGTCGCCAGCCACGTCGCCGGACACTTGATGCGGCGCATGGTCGACGAACCCCAACGGCGCGCGGAGATCGACGCCTTGTTGCGGCCGCTCTACAAGGCGCTCGGCGTGACGACCAATCCGATTCCGGTGAAGGCAGCGCTCAACCTGCTGGGCCACCGGGTGGGCGGCCTTCGCCTGCCGCTGGTCGAAGCCGACGAGGAAGAAACGGAAGTCGTCCGTACGGCACTTGTCGCGTGCGGCCTGCTCGCTTGAGCCGCCGGGCGGAGCGAGTCGGTTAGCCATCAGCCGACGCCGCCCAAGCGGCCGTCAGGCACTGGGCCTTGAGGGTCAGTCGGTTTCCACGCGCTCATCGGCCAGGGATGACGAGGGCGGTGCTGCGATGCCGTTGGTCAGGGCCGCTTTGACGATGCGGATGGCCTCGTCGGTGTCGATGCCGACGCCGGCGACGACGGCGGCGTACTCGGCGGCGGCGCGGCGGGCCCGTTCGCGTCCCTGCTCGCCGGCTGCGGAGACGTACGAGCCGGCCGGTCCGCGGGTCTCGATGAGCCCCGCTTCCTCCAGCTCCCGGTAGGCCCGGCCGACGGTGTTGACGGCCAGGCCGAGGTCTGCGGCCAGGCGGCGGATGGTCGGCAGCTTGGTGCCCACGGCCAGTGTGTTGTCCTGGATCTGCCGGGCGAGTTGGGCGCGGAGCTGCTCGAACGGCGGGACGGGCGAGGCCGAGTCGATGACGATCATCGGCTCACCGGGGTGCCAGTGGCGTGCCGCGCCGCCGTGCCGCCAGCCCGGTCCGCACAGTGATCAGGGCGAGCGAGACGGCGCTCAGGGCGACGAAGACACACCAGGCGGCGACCCACCAGCCAGGCACGGTATCGAGCACGGAGGCGACCGGCAGGCACCACACCACAGTTGGCGTGGTGACCTCGCGGGCGTCCTCGACCCGCATGATGCCGTCGGCGGTCAGCGAGACCTCGTCGTCGGCCACGACCGGGTGCGTCAGAACATGGCGCAGCTGGACAGCCGTACCGACCGCGGCCCCGCACAGCCCGATGAGCAGGACGAGTGCCGCGTACTGCGCGGTGGAGTCCCGCACGGTCAGGGCACCGATGCCCAGCGCGGTCCCACCCGCGAATGTGGCAGCCGCGAAGGCGGCATGCGGCAGGCCGAGCACGGTGCGCCAGCCGGGCCGGACCGGGTGTGCCGCGCGTCGCGGCAACGTCGCGCCGGCCCGCCGGTCGACCCGGCGCACCCGCCAGTCCAGCAGCGACTGGGCCAGCACCAAGCCCCCCACCACCGCGGTCAGGACAAGCAGCGACCAGTGCCGGTACGACCCGGACCCGTCGACCGCGGGACCGGGACCGGGAGGCCTGGCGAAGGTGTAGATAAGGGCGACCGCGATGATGAAGGCGGCCAGCAGGACGCTCGAGGCCAGACGGGCACGTTGCCGGGCCGCAAGACGCGTGGCCAGCAACGGCGTCGGCCGGACATCGGCCAGGCCATGCCCGGCCAACCACACGCCGGCCCGCTCAACTTCCGCCTGACGCACCGGCTTGCCGGTCATCCGGAACCTTCCTTCACCACGTCGGCTCCACTCCTACGCCCTACGTCGCAGGCCTTGTCTCAACATGCTGCGTCAAGGCTTGCGACAAGTCAACGGGGCGCAAACCGGCTGTCTCAGGGGCGAGTTGATCGCCGAGACTCAAGGCATGGACGCAGGAATCGCGGCGCTGCTCGGTACCGCCGTAGGCTCCACCGCAACTCTGGGCGCGGGTTCGGTTCCCGTCACTCGCTCCACGACGAAGCCCGGGTCTGCGACCCGGGCCCTTGTTTGTCGCGTCGCCGGGATCGAGCAGGATCTAGGCTCCTCCCCATGACTGATGGGGATATGCGCAACGGGCGCTGTGGGGTGTGCGGCGGTGGCGAGGTGTACCAGGGCGAGTACGCGGCGCAGGCCGGGCTTCGGCGGGTGGGAGCGGGCAAGTTCGGGCAGAGGCAGCCGGTGTTCGACGCGTACATCTGCGGGGACTGCGGGAACACCCAGCTGCACGTGCGGCTCGACGCGAAGATGTCGTCGTACATCCGGGACAAACTCGACCGGATACCGCCGCAGAAGAGGATGGGATAGCGGGGACGACCGACCGGATCGGGCAACCGCCGCGTGGGGCCGGCGAGTTATCGGGTCGTGTCGGTACCGGCCTGGTCGGATTCGGCGCGCGGCCGCCTCCGCTGGGCCGACCGGAACAGCCGGCGGCAGACGAACAGCGCGACGAGCAGCGGGAATTCGATCCCCAGCAACGGAAGCGCCCAGAGCCCCGCGTGCCGGATCAGGAGGGCACCGCACGCCGCCACCAGCACCGCGCACACCAGTGCCAGGACCAGGAAGCCGGCGCCCGCGAGCCCCGGCCGGCGCGTCGCCCGCCGGCCCGAGAAGGCGAGGGCGGCCCCGCAGAAGGACAGCACCGCCAGGAGCGGCGAGGCGTACGTCATCACCCTGAGCAGCTCGGCCGTCGAGCCGGCCGTCGGGCCCGTCGTGAGCGCCAGGGCAGTGAACCCGGCGTGCGCCACGGTGCAGACGAGCCCGAAGATGCCGAGCAACGTGAGGACTCGCCTGACCGTGGCCTCGGGAACACTGGTTGTCATCTAGACGCCGTCCCGGATCAACCGAGCGCGAAGCTCGGCCACTTGTCGCTGTAGCTGTTGAGGTTCCGCAGCGCCGAGGCCGAGTCGTCGGCGGAGAACTTCAGCGCCACCGTGGCGCCCCCGGCGGCGAGCAGGAAGCCGACGACCGCGGAGATCTGCGCCAGCAGTCCTGCCGGGATGCCGATGATGGTGCCTTCCGCGCCGATCCCGGCGATGAACGCCAGGGTGGCCACGACCAACGCGCTCACGATCGCGATCCAGAAGATCCAGATGCCGGTCTTCATGGTGTTGAGGGCGGACGCGACAGCGGACGCATATTGCTGCCCGATCGCGTTGAGCGCGCTCTTCTGGCCGTCGATCTTGGACTTGTAGGCACTGGCCGCGGTTCCCGTCCAGTTGTCGTCCACCATCAGGTCGTCCGAATCGACCTCGTTCGCCCGCCTGTGGGCGGGGCCGCCCAGGTCGGTGTTCCATCTCTCCCCGGTGTCCTTGAGGAGGAAGGGGTCGCCGACGTACGCGAGTTTGTCGGTGAACCAGTCCCAGAACTCGCCCATCTTGTCGCAGAACTTGCTCCAGAGGTCCTCGACCTTCGAGATGACCCAGTGCAGGTACGAAGGGACGTGGGACAGCAGGCCGTTGATCTTGGACTGGATCTGCTTCACCAGGTCACGGATGCGGTCGAGCTTGTCGACGATCTTCTGAATCAGTTCGTTGATGTCCATCGTGCTGTCTCCGTCTCCCGTAACAGTGCTGGTCGTTCGGGCCCTGGCTCGTAGGGCTCAGTGCCATTCCCACGCCGACTTGAGGCGATCCTTCGCCGCGTCGTCGGAGCCTTGGTATGTGTTGTGCACCTTGCGGAGCGCGTCCGCGGCCCCGGACGTCTCGCGCTCGCCGTCGCGGAGGTAGTCCTCCATGAACGAGCGCACCTCCTCGTACTGCTTGTGGACTTCGCCGCCCATGAAGGAGAAGTCCTGGGCGCGCAGGGTCATGTCCGCGCAGTCGGCCCGGGCGGTCTGAAGCATCGCGGCCGTGTCGTCCCAGCGCTTGGCGTCCTTGGTCAAGGCGTCCATTGACGCTTTGAAGGTCATCGGTGGCTCCTGTTCGTCGGCGGTCTCAGCGGGCGGGGCCGGGGAAGGGCGGGGAGTCGTTCAGCCCGAGGTACGTGACCAGGTCGGACGGGTTCTCGGCGAGGGCCGCGAGGGTGGTGAGCCGCGCGAACGGCGGGCTCTCCTCGGTCCTCTGGGCGAGCCGGCGTCGGGCCTCTTCCAGCGCCTCCGCGGCCTCGCGGCCGATGTTGAAGGCGTGGGCGCGCCCGAGCCAGCGCGTGTCGAAGTCCAGGCCGACCGGGTCGCCCGCACCGGAGACGGTGGCCGTGACGTGCCCCGAGCTGCTCCGGCCGGTGACCTCGGTCCCGGACATCGCGTCCGCCTCGGCGCCCGCCTCCTCCATCGCGCCGTCGAGCTCGTCGAGCATGTCCAGCAGCCGGTTCAGGGCCCGCGTATCGTCGATCGTCGCCCCCGCCTGCTCGAAGCGCTCGAACAGCTGGCCTGCCACCGTCTCGGACATCCCGGGCCGGGGCCGGGGCCGGGGCGGGTCCGCCTCGGCGCGCTCGACGGCCTGCCCCCAGGCCTCCAGGCGCTGCGTCACGGCCTGTTGGTAGGCGCTGAGTACGGCGGAGCCCAACTCGGTGTCGCGGAGGGACCGGTGCCAGTCGGGGTCGACCCGGATACCGGCGAGCTTTCCTTCCGTATCGAGGTCGACCGTCACCGACCCGGTGTCGTCGGAACCCTGGCTGGGACCGGCGTTCTTGAGCTGCTCAAGAACTTGCGCGTCCACGTCGGCACGGTCCCGGATGTCGTCGATGTGATCGCGGGCGTCGTCAGGCATGGTTCCCTCCCCGTTGTTGTCGCCGGCAGGGCCCCGGTGGGAGTGGCCGGCCAGCGGGCCACAAGTCACCCCTGGACGCGGCGACCACACGCCGACGCAACGAACCCCCCGGTCATCCCGACCAGAAAAGCGGTGGCGTGTCCCTCTGGATCAGAGTCCCTCCCGAGCCACCGAGACTGAGCAAAGACACATTAGACCTTGCTCACTAGCTCCTCCACCCCAACCGCACGCCTATCCAGTCGGGTTGGAACCCGGCTCGTGGAGCCGGGCAGTACGGGGAATCTCTTCCCCGCATCCGGCTTCGTGTCGTCTGGGACGAACTCGCCCTCGCACAGCTCAGGTTCGGCTGTGCCACGAAGCCGGAGCGGACAGCTGGGACGCATGTGCCCCAGCTGTCCGGCCGTCCGGTGGGGGCTCTGAGCCCCCACCGGATTCAGCGGGCGGCGTCAGCGGTGACCGAAGTAGCCCCACCCGCGGTGGTCATGGCGGTTCCAGCCACGGTGGTCGTGGCGGTTCCACCCGTGGTGATCGTGACGGTTCCACCCTCGGTGGTGGTGGTAGCCGTTGCGACCCTCGTCGTAGTGGCGGTAGCCGTTGTCGTGCGTACCGTGGGCAGGCGCGGACTGAACGGCGCCGGCGACTCCAGCACCACCCAGCGTCGCGACGGCCGCTAGAGCGATCGTGGCGGCAAAGCGGGATACCCGCATTGGACCTCCTGTGGCAGCGGACGAAGACGTCCGCGTGAATGGGATCTCACCAAGGATCAGCCCGAATTGGCATCAAAAGCCGCATTGCACCTCACAAGACACTCTTTCTTGTGAAAACCGCAGATTCAGTGTTCTTCTGGTTCAGAACGGACCTGCGCAGACGCGTACATGAGCTTGGGACGGAGTACGGCCACCGTGCGCCCCCCCGTGCGGGCGCGCGGTCGCCGAACATCCGAGCCGCCCTGTGGCGTCCCGTTGCCGGCGGTTGCTAGCAGCTTTCGATGTGGTCGATCCGGAGGACCGGGAGCCACCAGTCGTGGTGGCCGCCGGCGGGGATCTGCTCGCAAGTGCCGTCGGGGCCAAATGAGATGACCGGGCGAAGCCGCAGGTTGTTGGCGCAGCCGTTGTCGACGCGGACGTAGCCCGGCCACGTGTGCACCTTGAAGGTCACGCAGTCCGGCGCCGTGTCCTGCGTGGACACGCCCCCCTGGGGCTGGGTGACCCCGGATCCGCCACCCACCGGGGCAGCCGAAGCGGTCGCCGGCACCAGGCCGATCAGCGACAGCGCGCCGGCCGTCGCGCCGACAGCAAGCATTTTCCCAAGTCGCACGGTATTTCTCCCTTACCGTCACATGCGTTGCCCTGTAAGGAAAAGCAGTAGGACGCCGGCAGCGGGCGAAATCCGCTCAGGGTTGTGTCGCGGATTCCCCGTTTGCCCGATGGCCGGCACGGAACCAAGCATCGGCGACCGGGCGCCAAGAGGACCGCGCCCGGATGCCGCCCAGGCGGATTCGCCGGGACGGGAGGACGGTAACGGGCGCCACCGAGCAAGTCAACTGAGGTGGATGAGTTACGGGATTCCGCTCCACCTCAGTTGGTGGCTAGGATGCGGGCATGGCAGACGACATCGTCAGAGGCGCGCTGGCGACGAAGCTGGACCACTTGTTCAGCGCCGTGCGTCCCGCCGACGGCGACGAGTTCACGTACGACGAGGTCGCCGAAGCCATCAAGGCTCAGGGTGGTCCCACCATCTCGTCGACCTACCTGTGGCAGCTGCGCAAGGGCCTCCGCGACAACCCGACCAAGCGTCACCTGGAAGCTCTCGCGACCTTCTTCGGCATCCCCGCGGCGTACTTCTTCGACGACGCGCAAGCCGAACGCATCGACGCCGAACTCGCGCTGCTCAGCGCGCTGCGGGAGGCACCGGTTCGGCACATCGCCCTGCGCGCACGGGGGTTGTCGCCGAAGAGCCTTGAGGCGATCAGCGACATGGTCGACCGCGTCCGCGAACTCGAAGGACTGCCTGAGCCCCCGGACGACGCGGACCGATGATCCGGAACAGCCGGCGGAAGGTGCGGCGCCGCTGCGCCGCGGTGCTCCGGGACCTGCGACTGCCGGACTCGTTCGACGTCCCGACGCTGTGCGCCGAACTGAGTGCGCGCCGCGGGAGGCCGATCAAGCAACTGCCTGTGCCCAACCTGTCCGACGTGTGCGGGCTGTGGATCGCGACCGATACCGCCGACCTGATCGCGTACGAGCAGTGCACGACCGTGCCGCACCAGAACCACATCGTGCTGCACGAGATCGCTCACATGCTGTGCGACCACTACCCCGTCACGCTCAGCCCCGCTGAGCAGGCACGGCTGCTACTGCCCAGCCTCGACCCGGACATGGTCCGCCGGGTGCTGGGCCGCACCGGCTACTCCAGCGTCGAGGAGCAGGAGGCGGAGTTCCTGGCGTCATTGCTCGGCCAGTACGCCCGCCCGGCCCCTCACGACGACTCCGTGGTCGGCCGGCTCCGATCCGCTCTGGAGAACGGTCGCGGCCGTGGGTGAACCGGTGCGGAACTACGCTCCGGCCCTGCTCGCCTGGGGGATGGTGCTGTGGCTGCGGCCGGGACCCGCGCCTGGCCGTCGGCTCGTTCGGATGTGCGTGCTCGGCCTTGCCGTCTCGCAGACGGCACTCACACCTGCTGCCATCACCTTCACCGACGCCATGGGAGGCCTGCACAGCATCGAACGGTTCGTCGGCCACGCCGCCATGGTCGTCGCCGTATGGGCAGGCGCTCAGATCCTGCTGCGGCTGCACGGGTACGAGGCACGCGCCCGCGTGCACACGGCGTGGGTGATCTCCGCCGGTGCCGCGATGTGCGTCCTGTTCGCCCTCACCCCGGACTTGTATCCGCAGTCGCCCTGGGTGATGGAGTACTGCATCGCCTATGCCGCGGTGTTGCTGCCCGAGTTCACGGTCATCGCGCGGCTCTGCCTGCAAGACGCGCTCAGAGCACGGGACTTGACGCTGCGTCTCGGGCTCGGCCTGGTCGTCGCCGGAATCGTCGCAGCGGCCTGCTACATGACCAGCAAGACCGTCGTCGCGATCTCCGCCCGGGCGCCCGTCGACTTCTCGCCGGGAAGGGGCTTCGTGATGAGCAAGGCCCTGCCGACGACGGCGCACCTGCTGGTGCTCGCCGGCGTGGCGGTGCCGGCGATCGCCGAGTGGATGCGCCGGTACCGGCGCTACCGACGGCTCGGCCCGCTGTGGTCCGCCCTCTACCGGGCCGAACCCGCCATCGCGCTGGAACCCCCGGGCCTGCTGCGTGGCAGCACCCTCTTCCCGACGCGGCTTCAGCTGTACCGGCGAGTGATCGAGATCCGCGACGGTCTGCTCGCGATCCGCCCCTACCTCCCGGTCGACGAGCCCGACTCCGGCGGGATTGAAGACGACCGACGAGAAGCCGCCAGGATCGCGGCAGCCCTGCGTGCCCGCGAGAAGGAAATGCCGCTGCCCTCGGCCGACATCACCGCGGTGGGCGGCCACGACCTGGGCAGCGACACCGAATACCTCTGCCGTCTCGCCGACGCGTACCGCGATGTCGCGAGCGCTGACCGCCGCACGAAGCGGTAGGCAAGACCTGGTCAGAGCTTCGACGGGGGAAGGCTTCCCCCGCCCGCGGGGCGCGCTCAGCGACTGCTCAGCGGCTTGCCGTACTTCTGAGCCGTGGACAGGTACGGAAGGCCGAGCGTGCGGGGCGAGAAGGCCGCCGAACCGCCGGCCGAGCCGCCGGGCAGGAGCCATACGGCGCCCAGTGAGGCGTTCTCACCAGGGGATCCGACCGTGACGTCCGGGACACCGTCCGCGTTGTGGTCACCCGAGGCGACCGCAGCGCCGAAGGCGTCGCCCGCCTCCGCGACGCCCGGTACGCCGGACGTGTCCTGGTTCCAAGTGGCGGACGTGGCAGCGCCGTCGGCGTCGAGCAGACCCTGGGCGCCGCCGTGGAGCAGCCAGGCGGCGCCCGCCCCCGCTCTGCTTCCGATGGCCTCACCGGGAGCGCCCGCGATCAGGTCGTCACGGCCGTCGCGGTCGACGTCGGCGACGTCGAGGGCGGCGCCGAAGCGGTCGCCGTCCTCGGCCACGCCCGGGACGCCCGCGGTGTCCTGATTGAGGGTCTGGGCGCGGCTGCCGAACGAGCCGCTCGCGGGGCTTCCGTAGTGGACATGGACGCCGCCCCCCTTGGCGAGTCCCTCGGGGCCGCACGGGTCGTCGATGTTCTCGTCTGCGATCTCACGGCATTCGCCGAGCGCCAGGTCGTCGTGGCCGTCGCCGTCGAAGTCGCCGGTGGCCAGGGCGGTCACGCCGGCGTTGTCCGTGTTCCAGAAGTTGGCCATCGCGGACCGGTCGGCGTCCCACTTCCAGAGGCGCACGTGGGACTGCGTGTTGGGGTCGCCCGCGGTCCAGTACGCCAAGGCCAGGTCCGCCGTCCCGTCGCCGTCGTAGTCACCGGTGGCCAGGACGGGGGCGCGGCCGCCCATCGGGGCCGCGACGACGGTGGTGACCATGCTGTCCTCGCCCTGGATCACACGGGCGACGACCTTGTCCGTGCCGCCGATCACGATCGTCTTGTTGCCACCGCCGGTGAGGTCGGCCGCCGCGACCGATTTGCCGTACGCGGCCGACGGCGTCGGCCCGGTGAGGACCGACGACCCCGGTCCCGGCCCGTCCTTCGAGCCGCCCACGGCGATGACCATGCCCGCGTCCGTGCCGCGGTCGGTGACGTCCTCGCCGGGGACACCGGCGAGGAGTTCCGCGATGCCGTCGCCGTTGAGGTCCGTCAGGGCCACGGATGCGCCGAAGCGGTCGCCCGCCTCCGGGGTGCCCGGAACCTCGGGGGTGGCCTGGGTGACACGGATGCTTCCGTGGGCGCCGGCACCCTTCGGGCCGCCCCAGACGACGTTCACGTACCCGGCCTTGGACCGGCCGCTGACGGTGCCGTCCGGGACGCCGACGGCGAGGTCGGCGTAGCCGTCGCCGTTGAAGTCGCTGGTGACGGTACGGGGTGCGGCAGCGGTGGCGCCGGACGGGAGCACGAACCCGGCGGTGGCCGCGGCGGCGGCGATGGCGTACGTCAGAATGCGGCGGCTGTGCGGCACGGAGACCCCCAACTGGTCGAAGGCGTGGGGGGTATCTGATGTGACCGTCGAAGGGCGGGTCTGGTTGTACGGAGTTCACCGCTGGTCCGCGGCGTGTTCACGGTGGGCACGGGCCGGGTCCTGGTTGTCGCGCGTGAAGTGGCTCAGGAGATCGAGCACGGCGGGATTCCGGGACTGACCGGGAGACCGCATCGCCCCCTACGCTGACCGGGCGCGACGCGCGAAGCGCAGCGAGAAGGGGACGGTGGGATGGACCGGGTCGACACGATCGTCGTGGGTGCGGGCATCGCGGGGCTGACCGCGGCACGGCTGCTGTCCCGCAGCGGTCAGCGGGTCGCGCTGCTGGAGGCTCGCGATCGCATCGGCGGACGTGTGTGGAGCGACCGGGACGGCGGGGTCGTCACCGATCTCGGCGCGTCCTGGATCCATGGGGTCACCGACAGCCCGGTCGCCGCGGCGGCGGCCGCGTTCGGGCTGCGGACCGCGGAGTTCACGGTCGGCGGGTACCAGCCGTACAGCCGGCCCATCGCGTACTACGGTCCCTCGGGCGTTCGTCTCACCGAGGACGAAGTGCGGCGCTTCGTGGCCGACATCGGCGCGGTGGACGCCGAACTCGCCCGCGTCGTGGCCGCCTTCACGCCGGGGCGCTCGTACGGCGAGGCGGCCGAGTCGGCCCTGGCCGCCCAGGGCTGGGGAGCGGAACGCGCCGAGCGCGTCCGGGAGTATCTGCGCCACCGGACCGAGGAGCAGTACGGCGTCTGGATCCGTGAACTCGACGCGCACGGGCTCGACGACGACTGGATCGACGGCGACGAGGTCGTATTCCCCGACGGCTACGACGCCCTCGCGACGCACCTCGCGACCGGGCTCGACGTTCGGCTGGAGCACGTCGTCACCTCGGTGCGCTGGTCGTCCGGTGGAGTCGAAGTCACCGCCGATCACGGCGTGTTCACGGCGAACCGTGCTGTGGTCACCGTTCCGATCGGGGTGCTGAAGTCCGCGGAGTTCGTGATCGAGCCCCCGCTCCCCGAACCGGTGGCCGGTGCGGTCGCACGCCTTGAGATGAACGCCTTCGAGAAGGTCTTCCTCCGTTTCCCCTCGAAGTTCTGGGACGACGAGGTGTACGCCGTCCGCCAGCAAGGGCCGAACGGGGTCTGGTGGCACTCCTGGTACGACCTCACCGCCGTGCACGGCGTGCCGACGCTCCTCACGTTCGCCGCCGGTCCGGCCGCGCAGGAGACGCGGGGGTGGGAGCGGGGGAAGATCGCCGACTCGGTCCTCCGCGAGCTGCGCCGGCTCTACGGCGACCGCGTAGAGGAACCCGTCGGCGTGCACGTGACGTCGTGGCAGGACGACCCGTACTCGCGGGGGTCGTACGCGTATATGACCGTGGGCTCGGCGCCCGAGGACCACGACCTTCTCGCCACCCCGGTGGGCGGCGTGCTGCATCTCGCGGGCGAGGCGACGTGGACCGACGATCCGGCGACGGTCAACGCGGCGCTCCGCTCCGGCCACCGCGCCGCGTGCGACGTCCTCGGTCATCCCGTTCCGATCGAGGACGCCTGGGCCGCCGGCTGAGGGGGGTCGGCCGATCGGCCCCGGTCCCGTACGGCGGCCCTGGTGAGTCCAACTGGTGCAGGCGACGCTGGAATCAGGCCAGCCCGAGTTCGTAGTGAGTCCGGGCACGTACCGACGTCACGCTCCGCCATACGGCCTGGTCAGGAAGCTCCGCCCTCCCGTCGGCGCAGACCCTGTTCCTCCGCGCCCCCCCGTGCGGTCGTTTGCCGTGCTAGCTTTGATTTCGGTTGCAGTTATGGTTCCCAGCATTTTTAAGTGCTCTTTTCGGTTGTATCGACAGGCACATTTCTTTGTTTCCGGTGTCTCCGGGGCGGGGCGATTATTGCGGCGACGTGGGCTCGCAGAGTGCGATCCCAGGCATGCCCCGAAGGAGAAAAGACAGTGGCTACGGGCACCGTGAAATGGTTCAACTCGGAAAAAGGCTTCGGTTTCATCGAGCAAGAAGGCGGGGGCGCCGATGTCTTCGCCCACTACTCCAACATCGCCGGCCAGGGCTTCCGCGAACTGCAGGAAGGCCAGAAGGTGACCTTCGACGTCACTCAGGGTCAGAAGGGTCCGCAGGCGGAGAACATCGTTCCCGCCTGACACCGCGGCGTGCTCGGGAGCCGGTGTCCGCACCTTCTCGGTCCGGACCTCGGCTCCTTGCGTAACTCGCGTCCGCACATCGCCGACGTATCCCGGACGCGGCGAGTGGCAGGAAGCTGTTCACGGCCCACACGTTCGGAACGCATCCGGCCCGGCGCGGGAAGATCCGCCCGAAATCGCACCACGCCCTCAAACCGCTTCCTGGCCCGGGCCTCGCTCCGCCAGGGCGCCGGGCCCGGTCGTCCGACAGCCGGCGCCGGCCTTTGTTTCGTTTTCGTTTTTCCGGCTCGTTCTTGCGTTTTCCCGTGCCCTCAGGGCTGCCAGGGGTGCCTCGACACGTGCCGCATCGAGGAAGGTTCTGCATGAACCGCACAGCACGCATGAACGACGGCTCCGGTACGGGAGGCATCGCAGGTTCGCGGAAGGACCGCGGCTTCCGCCCCCGGGCAGAGGGCGGCAGGAATCGCCCGACGCGTTCCCAGGCCCGCAGCCGCTCGGCTGGCAAGGGTCGTCAACGTGTCCAGCAGCATGGGGAGTTCTCACCCCCGGTCACTGTCACTCCGGCCCTTCCCGCGGTCGAGAGCTTCGCGGATCTGGACATGCCGGCACCCTTGCTGGCGGCCCTGCGCACCGAGGGCGTGACCGTGCCCTTTCCCATCCAGGCGGCGGCACTGCCGAACGCCCTGGCCGGCAGGGACGTACTGGGACGCGGCCGCACCGGATCGGGCAAGACCCTCGCCTTCGGCCTGGGCCTGCTGGCCCGTATCGCGGGCCGGCGTGCAGAGCCGCGGCGGCCGTTGGCTCTGGTCCTCGTTCCGACCAGGGAGCTGGCACAGCAGGTCACGGAGGCGCTCGCCCCGTACGCACGGCGGTTGGAGCTTCGCCTGACCACTGTGGTGGGCGGGCTGTCGATCGGACGGCAGATCCAAGCCCTGCACGGCGGAGCAGAGGTCGTCGTCGCCACGCCGGGCCGGCTCAAGGACCTCATCGAGCGGAGGGCCTGCCGGCTGGACGCTGTCGCCGTCACCGTGCTGGACGAGGCCGACCAGATGGCAGACATGGGCTTCATGCCCCAGGTCACCCGTCTCCTGGACCAAGTGCCGAGCGCCGGCCAGCGGCTGCTCTTCTCCGCCACCCTGGACGGCAACGTCGACCTCCTGGTCCGCCGTTACCTGGACGACCCGGTCGTGCACTCGGTCGATCCGTCCGCCGGCGCGGTCACGACCATGGAGCACCACCTGCTGCACGTCCAGTCCGAGGACAAGCGAGCCGCCACCGGCGAGATCGCGGCCCGGGACGGCCGGGCACTGATGTTCGTGGACACCAAACGTTCCGTGGACCGGCTCACCAAGTACCTGCTCAGCAGCGGTGTACGTGCAGGCGCCCTCCACGGCGGCAAGTCTCAGGCCCAACGCGCCCGAACCCTCGCCGAGTTCAAGGCCGGCGCGGTCACGGTTCTGGTGGCCACGGACGTCGCCGCCCGAGGCATCCACATCGACGACCTCGACCTCGTCGTCAACGTGGACCCGCCCAACAGCCACAAGGACTATCTGCACCGCGGCGGTCGTACTGCCCGTGCCGGCAAGTCCGGCAGCGTCGTCACGCTCGTCCTGCCGGACCAGCGCCGCGAGATGACACGGCTGATGGCCGACGCGGCCATCACCCCGCAGACCGCGCACGTCCGTCCCGGCGAGAGCGAACTGAACCGCATCACGGGCGCCCGCGCGCCCTCCGGAGTCCCCGTCACCAAGCCGGTGACAGAGCCGCCCCGGGGCGGCGCCGCGACGCCCGGACCGCGAAGCGGCCGACCCGGCCCCGGCCGGCAGCAACGCCGCCGTACCGCGGGCCGGAAGGCATCCGACGTCTCGGCACAGACCCTCACGGGCGGACGTCGGGCGGCCTCAGGCTCACGGCATATGGCTCGTGACGCGAGTCGAGTCAGCAGGCGCCGCGTTCCCGGTGCGTCGTGAACGCCGAGGCGGGCCGCCGGGTGGCCTGACGCGGACGGACAGCGCCGGGTACGAGTCCGCACGTGCTTCGCACAGGCGTCCCGCGTACCGGCGGCAGTGACGTCGCCCCACCACCTCTTCCTCTTCCCGAGCGTGCCGAGCCCGCAGCTGCGCAGGGCCCGGCCCGTCGTCCGGCAGTACGGCGCTGAACCGGGCGTGGCCTGTCCGGAGACCGGGCTCATCGGCCTGCCGACTGGGCAGGGGAATCCAGCGGGTTGGCGGCCAGCGTCGCCGCGAGGCCCGAGCGCACCGCATCGGCTGCGGGACTGCCGGGTTTGCGTGCGGCCTGGGCCTCGAAGCACGCCAGGAACTCATCTGCGAGGTCGAGGCGCGGGTAGCGCGCCAGCACCTCGGCCCGGAAGGCGGCCGGATAGTCGCCCGCGTCCCTGCCGTTGATCTCGGTGGCGGTGGCGCGGGCCAGCAGATGTCCCTCGGGGTCCGCGGACGCATCCACGCGCGGCCACATATGACGGACGATCACATCCGACAGGCGCTCGCGGCGCTCCGCCGGCCAGCCGGCGCCCGCGGCGAAGACCTGAGCGACGTGGCCGCCTGCCTCCTCGAATGGGACGGTGTGGCTGTCGAACGCCGGAACCAGCCCGATGTCGTGGAACAGCGCGGCGACATAGAGGAGTTCGGGGTCGAAGGGGATGCCGTCCGCCGTGCCCCGGGCGGCCGCCCACACGTAGGCACGCAGCGAATGGTTGAGCAGCGCCGGGGAATGGCAGGCCGTCGCGACGTCCAGGGCGGCGGCCGACGTCGCGCTGTCGGGCATCAGGAGGGTACCGAGCGACATACGGGTCACTGGGGGCCCGCATCCGTGGAGCTGTCCGGCACGATGCGGATGATCGTCTTGCCGGGGGTGCGGTGGCCGGGCGCGAACGCCGCGGGGGTCTCGGCGAGCGGGCGCACGTCCCCGACGACCGGCTTGAGCCGTCCGCTCCGCAGCCGCTGCGCGAGGTCGGCGAGCCGGACCCGGTCCGTTTCGACGACGAAGAAGACGGCTCGCCCGTCCTCGGGCTTGACCGTGGGCGGGGCGGGGATGGTGACAAGGGTGCCCCCGGAGCGCACCAGCGCGGCCGAGCGGTCGAGGATCTCGCCGCCGATCACGTCGAACACGACGTCGACCTCTCCGATGTCCTCCAGCCGGTCCGCCTGGAGGTCCACGAAGGCGTCGGCGCCCAAGCCGAGAGCTGTTTTCCGGTCGGCGGACCGGCCGGTGCCGATCACGCGAGCTCCCGCCTCGCGTGCGAGCTGGACCGCGATCGACCCGACGCCGCCTGCGGCGCCGTGGATCAGGACCGTCTGCCCCGTCGTGAGCCGCCCGTGCTCGAACAGGCCCTGCCACGCCGTAAGTCCCGAGATCGGCAGCGCGGCGGCGACGTCGTGGTCGACATCCGCCGGAAGCGGGGCCAGGTTGCGGGCCTCCACCGCGGTGTACTCGGCCAGCGATCCGTCACGGGTCCAGTCGGACAGGCCGAAGACCCGCTGGCCGACGGTGAGGCCGGTGGTGCCGTACCCCAGCTCGGCGACCACACCCGACAGCTCGTGCCCGGGCACGCTCGGCGTCCGGTCGCGACCCGCGCGGTCGGTCCAGGTGCCGGGCCAGGCGAGCTCTCCAGGAGTGAATCCCGCGGCGTGCACGCGGACGATGACGTCGTTCTCGGCGGCGTGGGGATAGGGCAGTTCGGTCAGGGAGAGTCCGCTGACACCGGCGTCACGGTCGCGAACGGTGATGGCTTGCATGGAAGTTCCTCTGGCGGGCTGAGCGGCGGCGATCAAGCACACCGTTGCCCGCTCCGGGCGACAGGGCACGGGATGCGCCGTGATCGCGACCGAATGCTCCAGCCAGTCCATCCGCGTGGACCATTCGGCGAACCACCGTCGCCCTGGTCCGCAAGTGGCGTCCTAGCGCTCTGCCTTGAGGGTCACCGGCCGGTCGTTCCTCAGCTGGGTGAAGAGCCTCTGCGCCTGTGCCCTGTCCCAGAGCACCGCGCTGCCCTTGGAGGTGGTGAGGCCGCGGTCGGCCACGGGGATGCTGACGCGCTTGCCGTTGCCTGCCGTCACGCCCTTCACCGCCCGGAACAGCGAGGTGAGGTTCGACGGGCCGGTGTCCTTGTCCACGATGAGGGTGTCCAGCCCCGAGCCCAGGGCCGAGTAGACCGTCGAGGGATCGAGCACGGTGCTCGGTGAGGCGGCCTTGCGGGCGAGGGCGGTCAGCAGCTTCTGCTGATTCCTGGTGCGGCCCAAGTCGCCCTGGGCCTCCTGGTGCCGCTGCCGGACGAACGCGAGCGCCTGTGCGCCGTCGAGGGTCTGGCAGCCCTTCTTCAGGTCGACGCCTGACTTCTTGTCCTTGACGTCCCTGTCCAGGCACATGTCGACGCCTCCCACCGCGTCCACGATCCCGACGAATCCCGCGAAGCCGATCTCCGCGTAGTGGTCGATGCGCAGGCCGGTGTTGCGCTCCACCGTGCGGACGAGCAGCCTCGGGCCGCCGTAGGAGAACGCCGCGTTCAGCTTGTTCTTCGTCGGCGGGTAGTGGATGCCGGTGTCGGCGCGGACGAACGGCGGGATGGTCGTCCACGAGTCACGAGGCAGGCTCGTCATCGTGGCGCCGTGGGCACCGGTGTGCAGCAGGATCATGGAGTCGGTACGGCTGCCCTCGGCCGTGCCGGTGTGCAGATCCTTCTTGGCCTTGGTGGAGAGGCCCTGCCGGCTGTCGGAGCCCACGATGAGGTAGTTGGTGCCCTTGCCCCGCGGGGGACGGTCGGGGACCTTGGCGAGGTCGACGTCCCGGTTGAGCTTCGTATCGGCCCATACGTACGTGCCGAGCGAGCTCATCAGCAACACGGCGACCAGGAGCGCCACCATCCGCACGGTGCGGCGGCGCTTGCGCGGGCGGTCCCTCATGGATCTGCCGC
Source organism: Streptomyces winkii (assembly GCF_032248595.1). NCBI lineage: Bacteria > Bacillati > Actinomycetota > Actinomycetes > Kitasatosporales > Streptomycetaceae > Streptomyces > Streptomyces winkii. The sequence goes on from NZ_JASTTH010000007.1 coordinate 212,702, forward strand.
CCTGCCGGTAGGCGCCGCCACCGCCGGCGCCCCGCGGAGGTATGTGTCGCGGCGGCTGCGGAGGCGCCGTCGCGGGCGCCGTGGGTGACGCGGGTGTCGCCGGCGGATGGGTGGTCCGATGCGACACCTGCCCGGGGATGACGCGCGCCGCGCGTATCTCACCGCCGCGCACGCTCCCGTAGGGCCTTCCGTCAAGCCAGTCGCTCATGGGCGGCAGCCTCCATGCTCGCGGTGGTTCGTGCCAGGCAATGCTGAAAAGACATCAAGAAACGTGGGATTCGGATATCTGTCATCTGATCTCTGATTTACGACGCACGGCGTCGCTCCGGACAGATGCGCCCGGCGCGGCGCCGTGCGGGCGGGTGGCCCGCGTGAGGCGCCGGCGCCGTCCCTGTCATCTCGACGACAGGCTCTTGTGCTCGTACGCGATCGGCCGCCCCAGCGGCGCGACGGCCGTGCCCGAACGGTGCTGGTCGGCTGTGCCCGAGCGATGCATCCGGTGCCACTTCAGCCTGGTGCCGAGCAGCAGGGCGACCACGGACTGGATGACCACGAGGTACATCAACTGCCGGTAGACGAAGAGCTGGAAGGGCATCGACCACAGCGCCCGTACGCGTTCGCGGTCCAGCCGCAGCGCGTACCCGGCCGTGATCAGCTGGACGGTGAGGAAGCCGAGCCACACGCCGCCCGCTTGGACGGAGCCCTGGAAGAGCATCCCGTACAGCACGAAGACGTCGACGATCGGCGCGAACAGGGGGAGTCCGACCTGGAAGAGGGCGAGATAGCTCAGCCCCCGGCGGCCGAAGCGCCCGGCGGGACCCACTTCGGCGACGGTACGACGGTGCTTCCACATGGCCTGGAGCGTCCCGTAGCACCAGCGGTAGCGCTGCCGCCACAACTGCCGCAGCGAGGTGGGGACTTCGGTCCAGGCGACGGCGCTCTCCTCGTAGACCACCCGCCAGCCCGCCTGCCACATGGCCATGGTGAGGTCGGTGTCCTCGGCGAGGGTGTCCTCGCTGACGCCTCCGACGCCCATCAGCGCGTCCCGGCGGAAGGCCCCGATGGCTCCGGGGACCGTCGGCATGCACTCCAGCACCTCGAACATCCGCCGGTCCAGATTGAAGCCGCAGACGTACTCCAGGTGCTGCCATCTGCCCAGCAGCCGGCGGCGGTTGCCCACTTTCGTGTTGCCGCTGACCGCGCCGACCGCGGGGTGCGCGAGCGGCTGGATGAGGCGGTGAACGGCGTCCGCATCGAAGACGGTGTCCGCGTCGACCATGATCACGATGTTGTACATCGCGTGCGCGAGACCGGTGTTGAGCGCCGCGGCCTTGCCGGAGTTGGGCTGCCGGATCACGCGCACCCGCGGGTCGTCGATCCATGTGGCGATGTCCGCCGTCGAGTCCGTCGATCCGTCGTCGATCACGACGACCTGCAACTCCCTGTGCGTGGAGGCGAGTAGCGACCGGACGGTGGACTCGATGCCCGCCTCTTCGTTGTACGCCGGGACGAGAACCGTCACCGGCTCGTCGACCTCCCGCAGCCAGGGCGATCCCGGGCGGAATCTCTCAAGGCGCCGGACATGGGTGCGGGCGAAGAAGGCCAGCATCAGCAGCCGCAGAACCCCCAAGCTGCCGGCTGTCACGAGTATCCAGGCCATTCCGCTCGCGATCGCGTGGCCGAGGCTCTTGAACCAGTTGAGAGCCGTGCCCGTCCATCGCTGGAGTGCGGAGACCCGGGTCTCGGCCGGCTGAAGCCCCACCCCCTTGGTGACTGTGGTGAATTGCTCGACCTTGCGGTTGCCGAGAAGCTTCCTCGCCTGTGCGTATCCGGCGTCCGTCTGGCTGTACTGCCGGATCACTCCACGCGACGGCTTCCGGGACAGCTTGTCGCCGGCGACCAGCGTGTAGCCGTCCGCGGCGGCGCGCCGCGCGGCCTTCCACTCCGCGCCGCACATGGTGTCCACCGAGGTGGTCTGCGGCAGCCGCAGGAGCCTGGTGTTGACGCCCGCGGTGCCCGCCAGAGTCGACTGCGTGAGCGAAAGCTCCAGCCGGTAGCGGAGGTTCGAGGCCGAGCCCATGGCGGCGCCGGTATAGCTGTTGGAGCCGATCTCATGGCCCTCGTCGCGAATCCGCTGTATCAGGTCCGGGTGTCGGGCCGCCTCCGCGCCGTAGACGAAGAACGTGGCGTGCGCGTGGTGCTCGCGCAGCAGATCGAGCAGGCGCGGCGTCCATACGGGATCGGGCCCGCCGTCGAAGGTGAGCGCGACCTTGCGGGCGGGCATCGCGGCGGACCGCAGCCCGGCGCCGTCTCCCCTCAGCACCGGACCACCCCTCGCCACCTCCCGCGGCACGGGCTCTGTGCAGTTGCGCTTCGTCTTCGCGGCATCGACCTCGTGACCGGTCCAGCCTTCGAAGAGCAGCGCTGCGAACACCGTCGGCAGGAGGAGTATCAACAGCAGCCAGTGGCCCCGGGGATCACGGGACAGCGCGTGCTTACCCCTCATCGGGCGATGCGTCCCCTCACCACAGAGGAGACATGGGGCACGGCTCGTACGACGCATCTGCGGCCGGACGTCACGGCTCTCGCCGGGGACGCGGCAACAAGGGGCCGGATGGAGGCGACCACACCCGGAGAGTCCGGAACACCCGCCTCACACCAGCCGGATGCGCTGAGGCGTAGCTGGTGGGTGAACCTTTTCTGGAGGCTTCCATTCCGGTCTTCACACATGGTCGGGGAGTGTAACCATCCCGAATCGGGCACTTCGGCGGCCCGTCAGCACGTCCGTCCGGAAACGCCCTGGTGAGACGGGAACCGACGGCTTCACTCCCTTCCCGAGACGGGATGAGCTGTGACAGGTGTCACGGATGATTCATGTGTGACCCCTTATAGGTACGCATGACCTGAGCATCCTCGTGCCCGACCACACACAGGAACGCCACACGTCCGGGCGCCTTTCGGAGCCTTAGCGGAAACGGCGCCTGGAAGCGGTGATTGGTGGCCTGTGGACGCATCGCCGGGCGGATGAGAATGCGGCGGTGATCTGCGCAACTATGCGGAACATCCGGGCCGAGCGATGAGTTCTGCCAGACGTGCCGGTCTCCACCGACGCCAACGCCCACGTCCGTGCCGACGGCCCCTTGGCTGCGAGGCGACGGTGACCAGGAACCCGACGAGGTGCCGCCATGTCAGCTGCGATCCAGGAACCACCGGCCACGAAGGCGGGCCGCCGAACACCGACGGTGGTGCGGCTGCTCGTACTGGCCACGTTCGTGGTGATCCTCAACGAGACCATCATGATCAACGCGATTCCGCGGCTGATGGAGTCGTTCCGCGTCACCGAGCAGTCGGCGCAGTGGGTGTCCACCGCGTTCATGCTCACCATGGCCGTGGTCATTCCGATCACCGGCTGGTTCCTCCAGCGGGTCACCACCCGCCAGGCGTACGCGATAGCGATGGGCGTGTTCCTCGCGGGCACCGCCCTGTCGGCCGTCGCGCCGTCCTTCGAGGTGCTGCTGCTGGGCCGGATCGTTCAGGCGGCAGGCACAGCCGTGATGATGCCGCTGCTGATGACCTCGTTGATGATCGTGGTGCCGGAGGACGACCGCGGCCGGGTGATGGGCAACGTCACCCTGGCGATCTCGGTGGCGCCCGCGCTCGGGCCCGCCGTGTCCGGGCTGATCCTGCAACTCGGCTCCTGGCGGCTGCTGTTCCTGGTCGTCCTGCCGATCGCCGCGCTGGTGACCCTCTTCGGGCTGCGCCAGGTGGAGAACATCGGCGAGCCGCAGGTGAGTTCGATCGACTGGCTCAGTGTGGGCGTGGCGGCACTGGGCTTCGGCGGTCTGGTGTACGGGCTGAGCCTCCTCGGCGAGAGCGACGGCAGGGTCGGACTCGGCGTCGGCATCGTCGTCGCCGGGATCGCGACGATCGCGGTCTTCGTGGTCCGCCAGCTCAGGCTGCAACGCGGCGGTGTGCCGCTGATGGACATGCGCATCCTCGGGCACCGTACGTACACCCTGTCCTTGGTTCTCATGTCCATCGGGTTCCTGGCGATGCTCGGATCGATGATCCTGCTGCCGCTGTACCTTCAGAACCTGCGCGGGCTCAGCCCGTTGGAGACCGGCCTGCTGGTCATGCCGGGCGGTCTGGCCATGGGCCTGCTGGGGCCGAGCGTCGGGAAGCTCTTCGACCGGTACGGCAGCCGGCCGCTCGTACTGCCCGGCTCGATCGCCACGCTGCTCGCCCTCCTCGGGCTCACCCAGGTCTCGATGACGATGCCGTACTGGCAAGTGCTGGGCCTGCACGCGGTGTTGATGGTCAGCCTGGCGGCGACGTTCACCCCGGTCTTCACGCTCGGCATGGGCGCGCTTCCCCAGCACCTGTACTCGCACGGCAGCTCGATGCTCGGGACGACGCAGCAAGTCGCCGCGGCGCTGGGGACCGCCCTCGTGGTGACCGTGATGTCCGCCCGCACCAGCCACCTCGTGGCCGACGGCGTCGCCGCCGTACCGGCACAGGTGAGCGGGATGAAGCTGGCCTTCGGCGTCGCCGCGGCGCTCGCCCTGGTGACGGTCGCCGTCGCGGCGAGGCTGCCGAACCGGATCCCGGACGCCGGTACCGAAGAAGGCGACGGCGCCGAGGCGTTCCCGTCCGGCGAGGGGGCTGCCGCGCAGCACAACGGTGGGACGACGGTGCAGAGCGACGCGGGATCCTGACGTCCGTCCGGGTCGGTGGGGCGGGGGTCGTCGGGCCCGTGGCCGGGATGCACCTCCGTCTCCGTACAGGAGGCCCCGGTTCGCGAACTCTTCGCCGGGATCCGACTGCGTCCGCTGTGGACGGGACCTGCCGCTGCGCACGCCAACGTGGCGACGTCACGTGACGTTCTAAGGCGCGCCGCCTGCTGAGACGCCGCCTGCCTCGGTCCGGGCCTCTCCATCGGGCTCGGCCCGATCGTCCCTGAACGGCCGGGCGCCGAGCAGGCCCATGGCGCCACATGGCGCCGAAGCGGTGTCGTCTGGTGCCAACCCAGTGCCGATACGGTGCCGCTGCGGTGCCAGTTCTCGCCCCTCAAGGGTGCCGAGAGCATCCATGGCACCACCGGGACCCATTTCGGCCCTTGATATTTCTCCAGCTCAGAGCACCCTCCCCCATCCCCGCCCCATACGAGGCGCCATTCGGGCTTGCGCTTGGCGCCATAGTGGTGCCACTATGGCGCACATGGATCTCACTCCGTATGTCGACAGACTGCACCGCGAACTCGCGGTGGCCGCCGAAGCCGGCGGGGAAGGCGCTCGCGAGCTGGCAGAGCGGCTCACCGCCCCTCTGGAGTCGGCGACCCGTCTGGCCATGCTCAATGTGCTCTCCGCCGCGATGGACGAGATCACCCGCGAGCTGGCGCCCGGCTCGGTCGACGTACGGCTGCGCGGGCTGGACCCCGACTTCGTTGTGACGCCGCCCGCCGACAGCGGCCCCGCGGAAGAGGCCGCCACGCCCGCCGAATCGCTCACGGCGCAGACTCCCGCGGACGGCGACGAGGGCGGCACGGCCCGCGTCAACCTCCGGCTGCCCGCCCATCTCAAGGCCCGCGCCGAGGAGGCCGCGAGCCGCGAGGGCCTGTCGGTCAACGCGTGGCTGGTGCGGGCCGTGTCGGCCGCGGTCGACGGCGGCGCCCGGCCCCGTACGACCGAGAAGACCCAGACCATCGGACAGAGCTTCACGGGCTGGGTGCGCTAGCCGCGCCCCGCCCGCACCACTCCACCCACACCACTTCACCCGACGACGTCCCATCAGCGGGGACGACCCAAGGACTCATGAGGACGGTACAGCCATGCCTGCTTTCGACACTCCCGAACCGATCTCGGTTTCCGCCCATGTGGGCGCCGGTTCCGTCCGGTTCACCGCGAGCGACCGCCTCGACACCGTCGTCGAGGTACGGCCCGGCAACCCGAAGCGCGACAAGGACGTGCGGGCAGCCGAGCAGACCGAAGTCACGTACCTGAGCGGCGTTTTGACCGTCAGGACAAAGGAGCGCCGCCTCGTCGGGCCCAGCGGCCTGGTCGACGTGACTGTCGAACTGCCCGCGGGCTCGCACATCGACATGACCGGCTCCTGGACCCAGGTGCTCGGCGAGGGCCGGCTCGGCGAGGTCCGGATGAAGACCTCGGGCGGTGACGTCCGCCTCGACGCGACCGGTCCGCTCCGGCTGACTGCCTCGCACAGTCCGATCACTGTCGACGTGGTCGAGGGCAACGCCGAGATCACCTCCAGCTCCGGCAGCCTGCGCGTCGGCACCGTCGACGGCAGTGCCGTCCTGAAGAACTCGCACGGGACCACGACAGTCGGCACGGTTATCGGCGATCTACGGGTGAGCGGCGCCCACGGCGACATCGACATCGCACGTGCCGAGAGCTCGGTCGCCGCCACCAGCGCGCACGGCACCCTGCGCGTCGCCGATGTCGCCCGCGGCACCGTCGAGTTGGAGACCAACTTCGGCGCTATCGAGATCGGCATCCGCGAGGGCACCGCCGCCTGGCTCGACGTCAGCTCCGCCCACGGCAAGGTGCGCAACAGGCTCGCCGAGTCCGAGGCCCCGGAGCAGACCGAGGACACCGTCAAGGTCCGCGCACGGACCAACTGGGGCACGATCGACGTCCTCCGCGCCCGCGCCTGAGCAGCGGCTCCCGCCTTCTCGCCCACCCCCCCCAGTCACTTCACCCTTCACCCCTTTCCAGTCGAACGGGAGAGCTCCATGCCTTCATCTGTCATGCCCACGTCCACAAAGCCGGGAGGCGGCGACGGCGGTCCGCAGTCGCCCGCCGCCGTCTCCACCGTCGGTCTGCGCAAGTCGTACGGGGACAAGACCGTCCTCGACGGCATCGATCTGCGCATCCCGGCCCGCTCGGTCTTCGCGCTGCTCGGGCCGAACGGCGCCGGCAAGACCACCACGGTGCAGATCCTCTCCACGCTCATCGCCGCCGACGGCGGGCAGGCCCAGGTCGCGGGCCACGACGTCGCCACGTCACCGGACGGTGTGCGCGGCGCGATCGGTGTCACCGGGCAGTTCGCCGCGCTCGACGACCTGCTCACCGCCGAGGAGAACCTGCTCCTCATGGCCGACCTGCTGCGCCTCGGCAAGCGTGAAGGACGGTCCCGCGCAAGGGAGTTGCTGGAGCGGTTCGGGATCGCGGACGCCGCGCACCAGCGGGCCGCGACCTTCTCCGGCGGCATGCGGCGCCGGCTCGACATCGCCATGACGCTGGTCGGCGACCCGCAGGTGATCTTCCTGGACGAGCCGACGACGGGGCTCGACCCGCGCAGCCGCCGCACCATGTGGGAGTCGGTGCGCTCGCTGGTCGCGGGCGGCACGACCGTCTTCCTCACCACCCAATACCTGGACGAGGCCGACCAGTTGGCCGACCGGATCGCCGTGCTCGACGGCGGCCGGATCGTCGCCGAGGGCACCTCCGACGAGCTCAAGGCGCAGATCCCCGGCAGCCATGTGCGGCTGCGCTTCACCGAGCCCTCCGAGTACGAGCGCGCGGCCGACGCCCTCCCCGGCGCCGCCCGTGACGACGAGGAGCTCGCCCTGCGCGTGGCGGGCGACGGCGGCCTCGACGCGCTGCGCGCCCTGCTCGACCGGCTCGACGCCGTCGGCATCCGGGCCGCCGACTTCTCCGTGCACACCCCCGACCTCGACGACGTGTTCCTCGCCCTGACCGGCGACGGCACCGCCGGCACCCCGCTTCACGTGAAGGAGACCCTGCGATGAGCACCCTCGCCTACGCCGTGCACGACTCGACGACGATGCTGCGGCGCAACCTGAAGCACGCGATCCGTTACCCGGCCGTGGGATTCGGCAGCGCGATGATGCCGATCCTGATGCTGCTGCTGTTCGTGTACGCCTTCGGTGACTCGATCGGCGCCGGGATGGGCGGCGGCCGGGACGCGTATCTGAACTATCTGACGCCCGGCATCATCGTCATGGGCGTCGCGGCCGGCTCGATGTCGACCTCGATCGCGGTCTGCTCCGACATGACCGAGGGCATCATCAACCGCTTCCGCACCATGAACATCACGCGCTCGTCGTTCATGACGGGGCATGTCGTCGGAAGCGTCATCCAGACGATGGTGTGCATCGTCCTGGTCGTGGGGGTCGCGCTCGCCCTCGGCTTCCGGTCCGGGGCGACGCCGCTGGAGTGGCTGGCCGCGGCCGGGCTTCTGGCCGCCATCGCCTTCGCGGTGACCTGGCTGTCGGCGGCGCTCGGGCTGATCTCCAAGACCGTCGAGTCCGCGAGCAACAAGCCGCTGCTGGTCCAGTTCCTGCCGTTCCTCGGCTCGGCGTTCGTACCGGCCGACTCGATGTCGCCGGGCCTGCGGTGGTTCGCCGAGAACCAGCCGTTCACGCCGATGACCGAGACGCTGCGCGGCCTGCTCTCCGGTTCGGAGATCGGCAACGACGGCTGGATCTCGCTCGCTTGGTGCGCCGGCATCGCCCTGGTCGGCTATGTCTGGTCGCGCTCGCTGTTCAACAGCACCACCCGGCGTTGAGGGCGTCGCCCGTCAACTGCCGCTTGCCACGCCGCTGTCGACCGCGTCGGCGTGTTCCCTCAGCCAGTCGATCTCAAGGTCCGGCCAGGACCCGGGGGCGGCGGTGCTCAGGCTCGGCGCCTTGCCAGGACGAGGCGGCAGCGGGGGCTGCCGTCCGGCAGGCGGCCCAGGGTCTCCAGGGCGAGAGTGCTGACGGTGAAGCCCGCGGCGACCAGATCGCGACGCACCTCGGGGAGGGGGAACCTCCGGTAGTACATGACGAATCGGGGTCGCCAGAGCGCGTTGCGCACCCGCATCGCGGCGTCGAATCCCCACAGCGTCCAGTACGGGCGCGAGCCGACGCGGGGCGGCGCGGCGACGGGGAAGGCGAACAGGCCGCCGGGGCGCAGAGCCGCGTGGACCTGGCCGAACAGCGTGGGCCGCTCGTGCGGCAGGAAGTGGCCGAACGCCCCGAAGCTGACCGCCAGATCGAAGGCGTCGCGGGCCGGGAGCGCGCGGACGTCGGCGCGCACCCACCCCGCGCCGGGCACCGCCCGGCGTGCCTCGGCGAGCATGCCCTCGCTGAAGTCGACGCCGGTGACGGGGCCGTGGCACACGCGCCGCAGCACCCGGTCGACACCGGCTCCGGTGCCGCAGCACAGGTCGAGGCCCGCCTCGAACGGGCCGAGGCCGTCCAGCGCCTGAGCCGTGGCGTCCAGGACCTCGTCCGGCGTACGGAAGGGGGTGTTGTCGAACTTCGGCGCGAGCAGGTCGTAGCCGCGCTCGGTGGACGACATCGCCTGCCGGACCAGCTCGAAGAGCCCCGGCCCCTCCGGGGAGATGAACAGCGTCACGCCCTCACGATAGGGCGTGCCCGCCCGGGCCCGGGGCGCCGCGGAGGGCCACGGACGAGGCTCCCGGCAGGCGACCCGACCGGCATCCGGCAGGCGCGAGCTCCCCCGCCCAGGCCGTGCCGAGGCCGCACGCGCCAACGTCCGTACGCCCGCGGTCCGTTGCTCGCCGATGTCATGGCCCGAAGCAACGAAAGTGCCCAACTCGCCTGCGTCGTACGGGAGTTGAAGAAGTGATGTTTATCACTGCACGAGGCATCGACAACCTCCCCGCGCATGTGTTGGGGGTCGAGCCGGACGGCCGTTCCACGAACCATGCGCCCACATTGGTTCGCTGACGCGCGATACGTTCCCGCGTCCGTTCTCCGAACCCGGTGATCCTCATCCACATCGGGGGGTGGCCATCCCGCGCCGCCCTGCTTCAGATTGGCACGGCAGATGTATCAACGCGTCTCCGCGCCATTCGCCTGTGCGACGGCCTCTGGCCGGATGAAGGAGGGCGCCGACCATGAATCGCAGGACTCTTGCGTCACCCGCCCTGGCCGGGCTGCTTGCCTCCGTGCTGGCTGCCTGCAGCGGCGGTGTGGACGGGAAAGAGGACGAGGGGAAGACCATTGTCGTGGGGACGACGGCGAGGGTGGCGGTCACCGAGGACACGCCCGCGCCCTTCGACCCGGCCGCGTCGTACGACATCAGCTCCTGGAACATCATGCGCAACACCTTCCAGACGCTGCTCCGGCCGCCCCGTTCGGGCACCGAACCGGTGACGGACGCCGCCGAGAAGTGCGGATTCACGGACAAGCAGAACGATCAGTACAGCTGCACTCTTCGAAAGGGTCTGACCTTCTCCAACGGGAACAAGCTGACCGCTGAAGACGTCGCGTTCTCGACCAAGCGCCTGCTCCGCATCAATCTGAAGGGCGGCCCGGCCTCACTGCTCAGCAACGTCGCCAAGGTCGAGGCCGGCGGCGGCGACAAGGTCGTCTTCCAGCTGAAGAAGCCGGACGCGACGTTCCCGTACAAGCTCGCCACCCCTGCCGCCTCGATCGTCGACAGCCAGACCTACCCCGCCGACCACCTCGCCAAGGGCTTCAAGGGCACCGGCTCGGGTCCGTACGTACTCGACGACTTCGACGCCAAGGGGCACAAGGTGCACCTCTCCAGGAACCCGGACTACCGGGGCCGTCCCGAGGTGAAGAACGAGAAGATCGAGCTGCGCTTCTTCAAGACCTCGAACGCGGTCCAGAAGGCGCTCGACTCCGGCGACATCGACGTGATGAACCGCGGCATCTCATCGAAGTTCGTGGAACGGCTGGAGGCGAAGCAGGACGACGACATCGAGCTCGTCGAGCAGCCGGGACAGGGGGCCCAGTACCTCGTCTTCGACACGAAGGACAAGACGGTGGGACGGCGTGCCGTCCGGCAGGCGTTCGCCCGTGTCGTCGACCGCAAGGAGCTGGTCAGCGACGTGTACGCGCGTACCGCCGAGCCGCTGTACTCGCTCGTCCCCGGCGGACTGCTGGGGCACACGAACTCCTTCTTCAACGAGTACGGCGAGCCGAACGTCAAGGCCGCGAAGCGCATCCTGAGCGAAGCCCGTGTGAAGACCCCCGTGAAACTCACCCTTCACTACGCCCGGCCCGGCCGGGGCAGTGCGGCCACCAAGGAATTCGGGCTGCTCAAGAAGCAGTTGAACGACACCGGGCTCTTCGACGCGACCGTCAAGGCAGAGTCTCCCGGCTCCTACAGCTCCGCGGCGCTGAAGGGGCAGTACCAGGTCTACGGCTTCGGCTGGCTCCCGGACTTCCCGGACGCGGACAACTTCATCGCGCCCTTCCTCGAGAAGAACAACGTCCTCAACTCCCCTTACGCCAACAAGGAGATCCGTGAGGAACTGATACCGCGGACCCGGCGCGAGCCTGACCGCGCCGACGCCACGTCGAGCTTCGCCCGCGCCCAGAACATCGTCGCGAACGATGTGCCGGTGCTGCCGCTGTGGCAGGGCAAGCAGTACATCGCGGCCCGCGACAACATCACCGGCGTGGAGTGGGCGCTCAACTCCTCGTCCCTGCTGCAGCTATGGGAGCTCGACCGCGGGCGGAGCGAGTGACGCGCTGACGGTCGGGACGATGACGCGTTGACGTGGGCAGCCCCCGGCGCTGACATGGCCAACGGCGGCGACAACATCGGCGTCTACGTACCGGTGTTCGCCACGTCCGGACTCGGCGGTATGAGCGTGTACGCCGCCGTCTTCCTGGTCCTGGTGGCGGTGTGGTCCTTCGCGGGCAGGTTCTTCGCCACCCGTCCCGTCGTCGCGAAAGCGCTCAGCCGCTGGGGCCACGTCCTGCTCCCGCTGGTGCTGATCGCGCTCGGCGTGGTCATCCTCGTCGAGGGCGGCGCGTTCGGGATGTGAGAGCCCCACGAGGAGTCCTCCGTACCCGAAGGGGGCATGAACAACGCCAGCAGCTGTTCTGTCCCCCACCAGGAGGCTGATGTGTCATTACGCAATGCCGTACGGGCGGCCCTCGTCGGGACGCTGACCGCCCTCGCGCTCTTCAGCGGCCAGGCGCTGGCCGCTCCGGGTGATTCACCGGAATCGCCTCACAAGGCCGCCGCGGCGAAGGTCCTCACCTACGACGCCGGCGACGCCGCCGAGTTCGCCGACGCGGTGGACAGCGGGGTGAAGGTGTGGAACGACAACGTCAAGAACGTCCGGCTCGAACCGGTCAAGGCCGGTGAAGAAGCCAACGTGCGCATCGTCGCCGACGACGGCTGGCCGCGCGCCGAGACCACCAGCCTCGGCAACGGCACCGTCTACATGGGTCGTGAGGCGGCCGATCAGGGCTACCACACCACCCGCATCGCGTCTCATGAGCTGGGGCACATCCTCGGTCTGCCCGACGTCAAGCCGGGTCCGTGCTCCAGCCTGATGTCCGGGGCGAGCGCGGGGGTCTCCTGCACGAACACCGACCCCGACGCCTCGGAGAAGGCCGAGGTCGAGAAGAACTTCGGCAGCGGCTTCGCAGGCGCCGCCGACCGCCAGCGGGACCTGGTCTTCCAGGACTGACCGGCGGGGTGTCCCGTTCCAGGGCCGGGGCCCGGGTCGCCGACCCGGGCCCCGGTGCCGGGCGACCGCTTGCCTGTCGCGAGGGCCGTGCGGCGGCGGTGATCAGCTCTGCGGGCGGCCGATGTCGACCATCCAGGAGATGCCGAATCTGTCCGTACACATGCCGAACACGTCGCCCCACATCTGTTTCTCCAGGGGCACGGACACGGAGCCACCGGCGGACAACTTCTCCCAGTACCCGCGCAGTTCGTCTTCGTCGTCGCCGCTGAGGCTCACCGAGAAGTTGTTGCCCGGGGAGTGCTCCATCCCCGGCGGGGTGTCGGCGCCCATCAGCGTGAAGCCCAGGCCTCCCGGAAGCCCTTCGTCGCCCCCTCGGCCCGAGCCGGCCGCGGCGGTTACCCTGCGGGCGCCGTTGCACGAGCCAGGTGCTGGAAGGCCGCCGCGTGTGTGTGCCGGGTCGGGCCCAAGGGAGGGAAGTCCGTGGGGCGTTGGGTGCTGGAGGTGCTGGAGCAGAGGCCGGCTGAACGCACCGATCGCGTGATGAGGGCCCGGGCGGCCACCGCGAGCCTGGCCGTCGCGGGCGGCGACCGGATCGTCGCGGAGGAGGAGAGCGTCGTACGGCTCGACGAGGCGGGTGACGCCAAGTGGCGGCATCCGTGCGCGAGTCGGCCGCGTACCGCTCATGTCTCCGGGGACAGGCTGCTGTTGCTCACCGATTCCCGGGAGTACCACGCGTGGGGCCATCTCGGTCCCGCGCTGCTCCTCGACCTGGCCGACGGACGGCTCGTCGCCGAACTCCGCGGCGAGAGCGGCGCTTCGCTGGGCGGCGGACGCTTCGTGCTCGGCCTGGAGGGTTACGGCACCTTCGACACGTGGCTGCACGAGCGGGACGGTTCCCTGACGACCACATGGCGCAGCTACGGGCACTACGTTCCCGATCCGGACGGCAGCGGAGTCCGCGTCGTCGAACGCGACCGGAGAATCCCGTCCCGTTCGCGCGTCGTGCGGCTGCTGCCGGACGGAGGGATCGAGCGCGGCCCGCGCCTCTCCGACGGCCAGGCGCCCGCGCCCGTCGTGCTCCCGGACGGGACCCTCGTGGTGCTCGACGCGGGCGTACTGCGCGCCGTCGACCGCGGCCTCGACGACCGCGAGCTGGCGTCGCTGCTGCCCGTACCGCCCGGTGAGGCGTGGCGCTTCCGGGGTGAACTGACCCTGGACGGCGGCACGTTGACGGTGACGGTCGAGGAGCGGGACGCCGAGGACCCGACTGTCACCACCAGGCGGACGTGGACGCTGGCCGTCAGCGCGCGGCGCTGAGCACCCCGCAGCCCCGGCCACCGGGATCGGCCCGGACAGCCGACACGTACACGCGCTCCGGACGTCCCGGCCCGCGCGGGAGCGGGCCCCTGCTCTCAGGGCGTGCCGTGCAGGCGGCGGTGCAGCTCGTGCACCTGCTCCGCGAGCTCCGGGACCGGGCCCTCCACGACGACGCCGGGGGCGACCTCCCGGATCGGGAGCGTCGCGACGGGAGGCGCGGGAACCCCCAACTCCGCCAGCCACTCAGCCAGTTGCTCAGAAGAGCTCACATACACGATGCGGCCCAGCCCGACCCAGCCGTGCGCGGCGGCACACATCGGGCAGTGCTCGCCCGACGTGAACACGGTCGCCTCGGCGCGCTCCTCCGGGGACATGTGCGCCGCTGCCCAGCGCGCCAGCTCGAACTCCGGGTGGCGGGTGCGGTCTCCGAAGGCCACGCGGTTGCGGTCCTCGGCGAGGGCCGTACCGTCCGCCGCGACGAGTACGGAGCCGAACGGCTCGTCGCCCGCCTCCAGGGCCTCCGTCGCCAGTTCCACGCAGCGTCGCAGGTGGCGCAGCTCGGCGTCGTCCACCGTGGTTCCCCCCTGATCGTGATCTTCAGCGGCTGCCGGGCCCGTCGGTCGCCTCGGCGCGCCAACCTTACGAGCCGCGGGACTCGGTCTCCATCGGGTTCCGGCGGCTCCGGCGGCTCCGGCCCCGGTCGCCCGGCGGTTCGGGCCTCAGGATTCGGAGGAACCGTTCTCCAGCGTCTTCTGAACGTCCACGAAGCCGTCGTGCACCATCGTCAACCGGCCGTTGCGCACGCGCTGATAGGTCACCGTCGTGTTCACGATGCGCGGGAAGTCGCGGGCGGCGAGCATGTTGTCGTAGTTCCAGTTCAGCTTCGGCGTCAGGCCGCCCGTGTCGACCGGATCGCCCTGATCCAGCGCGCGCCGCACCGACTTGGCGTTGACCTCCTCGTTCTCGCCCATGGACTTCAGCACTTGATGCAGCACCGTGTAGGCGATCCACGTCGTCTGCACGCCCGGGTCGGAGCTGTCCACGCGGTTGTCGCCGAAGGCGTGCTCATCGATGACGTGCTTCATCGGCTTCCAGCGGGCGTCGCCGTCGGCGGGATACCAGCCCGTCGCGAACGCGCCCTCCAGCGGGCTCTGCGGTCCGCCCGACTGGTCCACGAGCGACTGCCGCACGCTGCCCAGCACCGACGCCGTCCGCACGTTGGGACTGTTCTTCTGCAACTGCCGGAACGAGTCGAAGAAGGTGTCCGTGCGGCCGCCCAGAACGGCCGTGACGCACGGCCCGTTCGCCTTGGTGCGTTGCAGCCCCAACGTGCCGGTCTGCTCGCCGCCGTTGATGTCCGCGCTGGTCATGGCCTTGTGCGCCTGACGCGAGTACGAGGACGCGTCCTCCGGGGCCCGTACGTCCGTGACGGGCCCGGCGTCACCGTCCGCGAGGCCCGCGTTGATCAGCCTCGGGAGCTGGTCGCCCACGGTGGTGTCGGGCCGCACCAGCGAGACGTGCGAGCAGTCGCCCGCTGCCAGTTGGCGGCCGTTCCCCGCGATGAGTGCGGGCAGCCCGCCGTTGACGGGATAGGAGTACGGGCTGGTGAACTCCTGATCCGCGACGCCGTAGCCGCCGATGTACGGGATGCCGGCGCTCTCCAGCGCGGGCATGAACGAGCGGCCGTGCTGGCTGTACGAGCCGACGACGGCGGCGACGTTCGCCTTCCTCGCGCGTCCGGCGCAGCGGGCGGCCTGCACGGTGTCGTTGTGGTCGTTGCACGTCAGCACGCGGAGCCTGCGGCCGTTGATGCCGCCCTTGGCGTTGACCCAGCGCGCATAGGCCTGCGCCATGGCGGGCATGCCTGGCATGTTCGTCGCCTCTGTGCCCTGCGGCGCCCACGTCATCACGGTGACCGTGTCGTCGTCCGCCTCCGCGGTGCCTGGCACCACCCCGCAGCCGCTCAGAAGGGCGGTACAGGCGGTGAAGGAGAGGACGGCGGTCAGAAGGGCGGGACGACGGCGCCTTGCGGTCATGGGGCGAAGGCTTCCGTCCCACAACCAACAGGCGGGCCCCAGCACATCAACACTCGGTGACACAACTGTGAATACCCGCGTCCGCCGCGTGGGCATCGGGCGTGGGTGCCGCCCCCGCCCGGGGCGGTGATCACCGCCCGCGCGCACGGCGGCCTGCCGTGCTGTACTGACGGGGTGGAGCGCAAGCACACACGGGCGCCGTTCCCGCGGGCCGGCCGGCCCGGCAAGGCGGGTCCCGATCCCGGCGTGGCCCGGCAGGCCGAGGAGCAGCGCCGCCGGGTCCGGCTCATGATCGAGATCACCGCCCGGGCGGGAGCGTACCGGAAAGGGCTCGTCGCGGCGGTCCGCCGCCTCAGCCCCGAGGAAGCGGTGATCCTCGCCGACCTGGAGCGCAACGGGCTCCAGGTCACGCAGCTGCACGACGTGCTGTGCGGCGGCCATGTACTGGTGGACGACCCGCGGTTGTACGAGAACTGGCGCTTCGCCAAGGGCAGCCGTCCGCGCCTGTCCAGCCACCACCGCGACATCGACAAGACGCGCTACCCCGACATCGGGATGCGCGGCCAGGTCGTACGGGAGAAGCTGCACGGCCGCACGGCACAGGGCACCTGGGTGCAACTGGAGAAGACACCCGCCGCGTTCGGCGAGCGCAAGCTGCCCAGCCTCAACGACCTGCGGCATCTGATGGATTACGTCGTCTACCGGGTCACCCGCAGCAACGTCGGCCCGTGGGGTCTGTCGCGGATGACGGAGCGGCGGCCGATGTACCTGTCGCCGATTCTGGCGGTGCCCACGTCCCTCACCCCTCCGGTCGCGCGGTCGCTGACCCGGGCGCTGCGCCGGATCGAGGAGGAGGACGATGTCACCGCCGTCTCCAGGGACTTGGCGGCCCGGTTCCCTCCCCCCGACCGCGAGGACCTCGCCGGCGAGCTGGGCCGGGCGCTCTCCGGCAGGGCGGGGAGGGGGCTGTTCGGCAGCTCCGACGTGTGGGTCACCGAGACGCCGTCGCGCAGTGCGGCGGAAGTCCTCAGCGAGCGGCCGGGGCCGCCCGCGACGGCCCCGTGGACGGAGAGGACCCGCAGGGCGGAGAGGACCAGGGAAGCAGGGGGAGCGGATCGGGGAGGCGGAGCGGAGGGAGAGGCGGCATGAGCGACGCCCGGAGCAACGGTGGTCCTTCGCCGAAGCCGGACGGGGTGGGCGACGCGTCCGTCCCCGAGGGCCTGGTCTCGGCCGTGCTGAACCTGGTGGACACCGGGCCGGTGCTGCTCGGCGCGTACACCGTCGCCGAACTCACCGCCGTGGACGCGATCGTGGACTTCCTAGAGGCCCGGCCGTCCGACGAGGTGCTCGCCGAGGCCGTCCGCTCGCTGGCGGCACGCCAGCTGCTCATGGCGGGCTCCACGTCGGAGCAGGTCCAGGTGAGGGGGGACCTCGGGATCGCCGTGGCGTTCCAGCGCAGGGCCCGGAAGGTGCTCGACGCCCGCATCACCGGTACGGAAGAGGGCGAGCCGTGGCGGATCCTGCTGCTCCCCCAGCCCGAGCGGATCTGCCTGATGGTCCGGATCGACGCGCTCGGCGTCCACCAGATCGGCCTGTACAAGCTCGGCGAAGCCCTGCGGATGCTCGCCGAGTGGCTGCCCCGCGGCCAGTCGGCGCGGCCCGATCCGTCGGCGGACGCCGACGCCCTGCTCGCCGAGGCCGAGCGCTCCGCACTGGTCACCGTCACCCACTACACGGCCCGCGGCTCGGCCGAGACCGCCGGCTCCAGCACCGATCTGATCCTGGCCCGCAGCGACGGGCGGCTGCACGTGCTGTCCCGGGACCCGAACGACCGGGAGAGGCTGGTGCCGAGCGAGGCGGACGGCAAGGACGGCGTCCAGGACAGGCTCGCCGGGCTGCTGACATAGCGGCACCCGTCGATCGCCGTACGGGGACGGCCCGTTGAAGGGCCCGTTGAAGGAGAGGGAGTTCCGGGCGGGACGCGTCAGCGGCCCTCGCGCGTGTTGAGCCGGGCGGCCTGGCGCGTCAGATGGTCGCGCTCGGCGAGGTTGGGCGCCTTCCGGGCCGCCTCCGCGTACAGCCGTGCCGCCGTCGCCAGGTCGCCGTCCCGCTCGTGGAGGTACGCCGCGACCGCGGCCTTTCGGGGCACGGCGTATCCCGTACTCGAAGCGTTCCCGGAGGCGTCCTCCAGCTCGGCGAGCGCCGCCAGCCCTGCGCGCGGGCCGTCGGCCTCCCCGACGGCGACCGCGCGGTTGAGCCGGACGACCGGGCTGCCGGTGAGCCGCACGAGCTCGTCGTACCACTCGACGATCTGCACCCAGTCCGTCTCCTCGGCGGTGGGGGCGTCGGCGTGGAGCGCCGCGACGGCGGCCTGGGCCTGGAACTCGCCCAGCCGGTCGCGCGCGAGGGCCGCTTGCAGGATCTCGACTCCCTCGGCGATCGAGGCGGTGTCCCACAGGCCGCGGTCCTGCTCGGCGAGCGGCACCAGGCTGCCGTCGGGGGCGGTACGGGCTGCGCGCCGGGCGTGATGGAGCAGCATCAGAGCGAGCAGCCCCGCCACCTCGGGGTGGTCGATCGCGGCCGCGAGCCGGCGGGTGAGCCGGATGGCCTCCTCGGCGAGGTCGACGTCCCCGGAGTAGCCCTCGTTGAAGATCAGGTAGAGGACGCGCAGCACCGTGGCGACGTCGCCGGGGCGGTCGAACCGGACACCGGAGACCGTGCGCTTGGCGCGGCTGATGCGCTGCGCCATGGTCGCCTCGGGCACCAGGTAGGCCTGGGCGATCTGCCGGGTGGTGAGGCCGCCGACTGCGCGCAGTGTGAGCGCGACCGCGGACGACGGCGTCAGCGACGGGTGGGCGCACAGGAAGCAGAGCTGGAGCGTGTCGTCCACCGCGGGCCCGGAACCGGACTCCGGCCCGGGCTCCGGCTCCGCCGAGTCCGTACCGGCGACGAGGTCCTCGCGCCGGCGCCGCGCGGCGTCCGCCCGGGCCGCGTCGAGGAACCGGCGCCAGGCGACGGTGACCAGCCAGCCCTTCGGGTCCTGCGGCTGCCCGCCGGGCCAGACGCGGAGCGCCTCGATCAGCGCGTCCTGGACGGCGTCCTCGGCCGCCGCGAAGTCTGCTCCGCGGCGGACGAGGATCCCGATCACGCTCGGCGTGAGGCCGCGGAGCAGGGCCTCGTCCACCTGCGAGCTCACTCCGTGATGCAACCGGCGTGCGCGGCCAGGAACGGGCGCAGCTCCAGCCACTCGTGGATCGGCTTCCCGCCCGCACCGGGGGCGGCCGACAGCTCCCCGGCCAGCTCGACGGCGCGCTCGTGGCTGTCGACGTCGATCACCATCCAGCCGGCGATGAGGTCCTTGGTCTCGGCGAACGGGCCGTCGGTGACCGGCGCGCGGCCCTCTCCGTCGTACCGGACGAACGTCCCCTCGGGGGCGAGCGCCTGGCTGTCGACGAACTCGCCGGTCTTCTCCAGCCGGGACGCGAAGTCGTTCATGTACTGCACGTGCGCCGAGATCTCCTCGGGCGTCCACTGGTCCATCGGCACGTCGTTCACGGCCGCCGGGGCGCCGCGGTAGTGCTTGAGCAGCAGGTACTTGGCCATCGTGTCTCTCCTCGGTGCTGTGCGACCCATCTTGGCCGCCTTCACCCCGGGGACGAAGCCGCTCATGGGTTCTCGACATCGCCGTCCAAGATTTTTTCGGCGCACTTGGGACGAGGGCGGGTGGCCCGCCGGTGCGGGGCGTCCGCCGGGTCTGTTACGCGGCCATGACGGAACGTGCCTTCGCCCTCAACTCCTCATCGTCTACTGTCACTTGGCATCGATTTCAGCGCACACGAGTGACAGGCGGTGCAGCACCGCCGACGGGGGAAGCATGAAGCGTTCACGGATACTTCTGGGCATCGCGGCGGGAGTCCTCGCCACGACCGGCGCGGTCACCGCCACCGCGTTCGGAGCCGAGGGCGGCGGCGGCCCGGCAAAGGCGGCGAGTTCCGCCGCGGGCACCTACAACGAGTTCTCGCGGCTCGACCAGCGCTCGGCGGGACAGTTCAGCTCGGGGGGCGCGGTCGCCGGGCAGTGGTCGTGGCGCACCGAGAAGCCGGGCGAGTTCAGCGTCAACTGGGAGCAGGAGCAGCCGGAGAACCGGGAGCGCTTCCTGCGTTCCGGGGACGGCGACTGGCTGCTGCTGGACGGCTGGGGGAAGAAGGGCGAGACGTACTACGAGCAGCGCGTCACGTCCGAGAAGACCGGCGCCGCCGACTGCACGGGCATGAAGTCCCTCCCCTCCGAGGGCGACCGCCAGCACTACGTGCAGTGGAACATCCCGGCCGAGGGCTACTGCCTGGACGCGCGCGGGACGATCCGGGAGGAGAAGGGCGGAAAGAAGATCAACTTCCGCCATCAGCAGGTGTGGTCGCCGCCGGAGCCCTGCTCCAACGCCACGTTCAAGGACCGGGAGTGCATCACCCAGCACGAGATCTGGTGGGACGACAACAACCATCCGTACGAGAAGACCCTCGACCGGAAGGTCCAGCTCGCCAAGGGTCTCGGAATGGCCTTCCGCATCGACCAGAGCGTTCCGAAGCCGTGGTCGGCGGAGCTGACCAAGGTCTGGGACTACTGAGATCCGGTCCTCACTGGGTCGCCGGGACGATGCAGCGGCGCAGTTCGCCAACGGCATCCGGGGCGCCCTCGACCCTCACACCGCTCGGCTCGCCAGGGGTCTCCCGGTTCCACGACCAGCGCAGCACGGACGCCGGCGGGCCGCTCACGGTCACATCGGGCGCGTCCGTCACATCCGTCCTGCCGCCGGCTCCGGCGCCGGCCGCGGCGTCGCCGGCACCGCCCTCGACGGCGAACAGCCCCGGGCCCGAGCGGATCCGCCACTCCGCTCCGCCGGTCCGCACCACGTACGTACGGCCGGGCGAGGCGTCCAGGATGCCGGCGAAGTACGAGCCCCACTCCGCGACGCCGTAGGCGACGAAGACCTTGAGCAGCTCGTCGACGCCGTCCACGGCGAGGTCGTCCGGGACCGGCGCGACCGGCTCCCCGGCGCCGAGTTCGGCGTCGATCCGGTGGATGACCGTCTCCTGCGCCATGCGCCGGATCCAGAAGCCGACGGTCTGGTCCGGCGTGTACCAGGACCCGGCCGCATCCCGCGGATCGCGCGCGGCGAACTCCTCGCGCAGCCCGGCGTACGCCCGGTCGAGCAGCGCGAACGGCTCCTCGTCCGCGAGCTCGCGCGGCGGCCACGGGTCGGGCTCGGAGCCCTCCCGCATGGCCAGGGTCTTGTGCAGATAGACCTCGCCGACGTGGCGGATCAGATCGGCGACGGTCCAGCCGGGGCAACTCGGCACCGGCGCGGTGAGGTTGCCCGTCGCGACGGAGCGCATACGCGCGAAGTCGGCCGCGAGGCAGCCGAGGAATCCGGAGTACTCCATGGCGGAGAGTCCAGCACACGCGGGCTGTTTCTTCACCGGGTACGAACAGGGGCAACGGCGGCCCCGTCTCAGGAGCGCAGGGTGCGGCCGGGCGGCTGCCCGTATCTCTCGTGGTAATCGGCCGCGAATTTCGCGAGGTTGAGAAATCCCCAGCGCATCGCGACGGACTCGACGGTCGCGCCGCTCGCGGGGTCAGTGCCCAGAAGGTCGCGGCGGGCACGTTCGAGGCGGACGCGGTGCAGATATCCGAGTGCGCCGGTGCCGTACGCGCGGACGAAGCCGTGCTGGAGCGAGCGCGGAGTCACGGCCACCGCGGCGGCGATCTTGTGCACGGTGAGCGGCTGGTCGGCGTTGGCCTCGATGAACCCCACGGCCCGGCGCAGCGCGGACGGTGAGATCGTGCCGGGACCGGGCTGATAGTCGGCCGTCATCGTGGTGTTGGGGAACGTCTTCAGCGCCGCCGTGCACAGCAGATTCAGCGTCCGTGCGTAGACCAGCGGCTCGGAGAGCGGGCTGTCGGTCGTCTCCAGCTGGCTGGCGACGAAGCCGGCGGTCGAGCGCCAGAACCGGTCCATCGCGGGGGATATGGGCGTCGTCCCGACGAAGTTCAGCTCGCCGCCGCCGACGTACTCTGCGGCGGCCTCCTCGGCGGCGCGCAGGGGCACCGAGATGGCTTCCTTGCCGAGCCGGTCCCAGCTGACCTTCAGGGGCACT
Source organism: Streptomyces winkii (assembly GCF_032248595.1). NCBI lineage: Bacteria > Bacillati > Actinomycetota > Actinomycetes > Kitasatosporales > Streptomycetaceae > Streptomyces > Streptomyces winkii. The sequence continues at coordinate 234,654 of NZ_JASTTH010000007.1, forward strand.
CCCACCGGGCAGACGGCCGTGTCGCCGATGCCCAGCCTGCTCTCCAGGTCACCGGCTGTGATGGTGAAGGTCCCCCCGGTGATGAACACGAACATCAGATAGCCGAGGGGAGCGCACTCGATGGTCATGCCCGAGTGTGTGAGGTGATCGAGGCTGATCTCGCCCGCGCTCGTACGGCGGCCCTCGAAGGTGAAGTCGTCGGTGGCGGCGTACCGCGGCTGGAAGGGGCCGTACATCTCCCTGCCCAGAACCTCCGCCTCGCCCGGATCCGACGTGCTGAACTCCGAACGTTCCACAGGCAGCTGCTCGGCTTCCGCAGACATGGTCGCCTCCCGCCTCCGCGAGGGGATGGTCTGCAACAGGTCTCTTCAGTCGACGGTACTCCTCACCTGCCACGATGCGGATCCGCAGGCCGGGCCCGCATCGCGGCCCGCTCCAACTGCCGCCCGTGCGGCGGGAGTCGGGGTGCCGCGGGTCCGGATTACGCGTTCACGTCAGTACGCGAGGGCTCCTCCCCGACGGGACGGCGCACCGGCGCGGGCTCCGTTTCCGGTCGTGGTCGCGGCCGCGGCTCCGGCGCCCCTTCCGGTGCGCGGTGCCAGGGGCGCGTGGCCCCCGGCGGCGTCGGGGGCACGGACAGCGTCACGGCCTTGGGCCGGGCGTGACGGGGCTGCCGCGGTCGCCAGGGACGGCGGTCCCCGGAGCTGTCGGCTCGGGGGAAGCTGTCGGCGCGGGCGGGGCGGGTCCACGGCAGCGGGCCCTCCTGCCCTGCGGCACCGACGATCCGTACGGGCCGCACCGGGTACCGCGACGACGACGGCACCGTCGAGCGCGTGGGCGGCAGCGCCGCGTTGCGCACGCCCGAGAGGCGCTCGTGCAGCCCCCGCCCACGGGGGTGGCGCAGGACGGTGAGCGGCAGCAGCGCGCTCAGGCCGACCGCCCCTGCCGCGAGGACGATCTCCTCGATATGCCATGCCGCTTGGGCCGCGGCCTCCTCCAGATCGGCCGGCCAGACCCTCGAGGCCAGCGCGAAGGGCGACGGCTGCTGGACGAGGATCAGGCCCGCGGCCAGCAGCAGGGAGAACAACGGCAGCACCACACCCGCCATCAGCGCCACGCGCAGCGCCAGCCGCCACACCGCCGGGGGCCCGCCGTCCTCCGTGACGAGACACAGCCGCTGCAGCCGCTTGCCCGGCGTGCCGCCGGTCGCATACGGGAGGACTACGAACCACAGGGCACATACGGCCAGCGGCACTTCGAGGAGTGCGCCGCGGTCGTCCCACCACCCGCCGAACGCCCCCACGACGACGCAGAACGCACCGGTGAACGCGATGCCGATCAGATCGACGAGCAGCGCGGTCAGGCGCCTGCCGAACGGCACGGGGACGCGCGAGAGCGCCTTGCCGTCGAGCGTGTCCAGTGTGGGCAGCAGCCGCGCGACCGGACCGGTGAGCGCCCAACCGAGCACCGCCCCGGAGGTGTTGATCGCCAGATCGTCCACGTCGAAGAGGCGGTACGGGCAGTCGTAGAGGCCCCACACCCCCGTCCACTGCGTCAGCTCGAAGGCGAGGGAGAGCCCGAATCCGGCGCAGGCGGTGGCGGGCAGTCCGCGCCGGAAGTGGTAGCGGAGGAAGACACCGAGCGGGACGAGCAGCAGGAGGTTGAACGCGGCCCCCGCGACGGCCGGGTTGTGGATCACGAGCGCGCCGAGACCGACCTCGTGGTGCGCCTCCTTCCACACGTCGGCGACGGTGTTGCCGGGCACGAGCTGCGGTGACGCCATCTCCGCGTACTGGCGGCAGACGTTCACGGCCCTGCTCGGCAGCGGCACGACGGTCATGCAGACGGCGGTGAGCAGGTAGTGGACGAACCCGAACAGGGAGAGGAAGCGGCCGGAGGTCATCACGCCGTGCCGCCGGTAGAGCACGACGGCGGTCGGCAGCAGCAGTAACAGCGCGAGCAACGGGAAGAGCGCCGCGGCCGTCTTTATCGGCAGCAGGTACGTGTGGGCCATGGACGGACTCCGGGGCAGGACGGGGGCCGGCGACTGCTGTACGGGTGATGCGGAGCGCGGGCGGGGGGCCGCACCGGTTCACACCGGCGGGGCCCGTGCTTGCAGGCCCGCACTACACACAGGACGTATACACGGCGTGCATAGTTGCTTCGGCGAGGGCAACTCCTGGGCGCGGAGGGCTAGTTGGGGCGGGCCCCACTCGCCGACGGCCTCCCCGTGGCCGGTGAGTACGCGTGCACGTCCACGCCGCCCCGCCGGTGCGTGGCCGTCGCGGCGGCGGATGCCGAGCCGCCCTCGTACGGCGGAAGAAGCGTGCGGCGACGCGTCGCGACGAGAGCCAGGCCGGCCGGCGGGCGAGCATGTGCGCACCCGCGACCGCTGCCGCACCGGGGCCATGTGATGCCCGAGACAGAGGCGATGTGATGCCCGAGACAGAGGCGATGTGATGCCCGACCGCCGCGCCAAGCCCGCAGAGTCCTTTCTCGGCACCGTGCGTTCCTGGTTCCGCCGCCACCGGCCGCACGAGCGGCTGCTGTTCGGTGGGACGTACGGGCTCGTGCTGGCCAGTGCGCTGATCGCCGCGCTGGAGAATCCGGGAGAGCACCCCGACCCTGGGGCGGACCTGCTCTGGGTACTGCTCACCGCGGGGGCCACGGCCGCGGCCCACGGCTATGCGCAGGTGATCGCGCACCGCGCCGCGCGCGGCCGAGGCGCCGCGGACGTCCCGGATGCAGCAGACGCAGCAGACGCAGCAGCGACCGGCGGCGCAGGAGACGCCGGAGACGCCGGAGCCGCAGCCGTGCGGGCGCTGCGGACCGTCCTGTCCGAATGGCCGCTCGTCGCGGCCGTGTTGCCCACCGCCGTACTGCTGTCGATCGCCGTCGCCGGGTGGTGGAAGGAGAGCGACGCCGTACAGGCGGCACTGTGGTTCAACACCGTCGCGCTGTTCGGCTGGGGCACGTGGGCCGCCCGCATCGCGGGACGAGGGTGGGCCGCGTCATGCCGTTCCGGGGGCGTGGACCTGATGATCGGGCTGCTGGTCGTCGCCGCCAACGCGCTGATCCACTGAACGGGGCTCCGGCTGTCCACTGGATTCCTCCGGCTCACGGGCGGAGTCGGGAGTGCGGGCCGTGGCGGTGCGGGCACGGTAACGGGCCCCGGGACGGACGGAGTCGGCAGCGAAGCCTGAGACGCGCGCACCGCCGGTCGCCCGCCCCGCAGGTGGAGTAGCGACTACTCATGCGTAGTGCGCGGCCCTGTTCAAGAATCCACCGGGTCGTACGGACCTCCGTGCGCGGGATCTCGCGCCGACCAGCGAGCCGCGCCGGAGTCACGCCGCGGATTCACGCCGCGCAATACGCCGAGGAAAGGGGAACAGGTGCCGCCCGTTTCACGTCGCAGGATGCTGACCTTCGCCGCGGTGGGGGTGGCCGCGGCGGCCATCGACGCGGGCAGCAGGGGCCCCGCCGCGGCGCTCGCCGCCTCGAAGCTGTTCTCCCCGGGCACCTCGCTGCCGAAGAAGGGCGCCGGCACCACGCTGAGCAGGACGGTGCTGCCGGGACCGCCCGACGCGAAGGGCTACCGCAAACTCGTCGAGGGGAAGGGCGAGGAGCATGTGCTGCGTACGGACATCACGTCGACGCGGGCCCGGGAGCTGAAACCGCTCGCCGCGTTCGGGCACTTGAGCGATCTCCACATCATCGATGACCAGTCACCTTCCCGCGTGGAGTTCCTCGACCGCTACAACGACGACCCCGACTCGGGCTGGCCCTTCTCGGCCGGCTACCGCGCGCACGAGTTCCTGTCGCTGCACCTCGTCGACGCGATGTGCCGGTCGCTGAGGCAGCTCGGCGAGGGTCCGCGCACCGGACTGCCGCTGGCGTTCACGGCGGTGACGGGGGACGCCGTCGACAACGCGCAGCTCAACGAGACGCGTTGGTACATCGACCTCCTCGACGGCGGCAAGTCCGTCCAGGCGGACTCGGGTTCGCCCACCCGGGACGAGAGCGTCGCGAACGGGGCCTTCGGCCGGGACGAGCACTACTGGCGCCCCGAAGACCCGGAGGACCCGGAGAACCGCTACAGCAAGCGCGGATTCCCCCGGATCCAGGGCCTGTTGAGCGCGGCGCGCAAGCCGTTCACCGCGGGCGGCCTGGGCATGCCCTGGTACGCCGCGTACGGGAACCACGACGTGATGGCGCAGGGGAACCTCCGCATCGACACGGACCTGCCCTTCTTCCACTCGCTGAAGCACCACACCGTGAACGGCTCCAAGTGGACGGAGGGCCCCGAACTCCCCGGCGACATGGGCGACTTGGACCTCCTCGACGTGATCAGAGCCGTCTTCGACGGCGTCGAGTCGCAGGACGTCACGGCCGATCCCGGACGGCGCCTGCTCAGCCCCGCGGAGTTCGTCGAGGAGCACCAGCGCACCGCCGGGCTGCCGGTGGGACACGGCTTCACCGCCGGGAGCGACAAGGCGTACTACGCGATACCGGCCGCGGAGGACGCCCCCGTCGCGTACATCACCCTGGACACCACGAACCCCTGCGGGCTCACCAACATCCAGCGCAACGCCGACGGCGGCCTCGACGAGGACCAGTTCGGCTGGCTGGAGGAGCGGCTCAAGGAGCACAGCGGCACGTACTACGACGCCGACGGCAACGCGGTGACGCAGCAGGGCGTACGCGACCGGCTCATCGTGATCTTCTGCCACCACCCGCTCCACACCATGACCAACGTCGAGGACGACCACCGCTCCGGCGACGAGGTGGAGGCCCTGCTGCTGCGCTTCCCGAACGTCGTGCTGATGGCGAACGGCCACACGCACCGCAACGAGATCAGGCCGCACGCGCGGCCCGCCGGGCATGCGAAGCCGGGCGGCTTCTGGGAGGTCTCGGCCGCGGCGCACATCGACTGGCCGGTGCAGAGCCGCGTCATCGAGATCGCCGCGGGACGGGACGGCGAGGGACGCGAGGCCCTGTCGGTCTTCACCACCGTGCTGGACATCGACGCTCCCCTTACCAACGGCGGCGACCTGGGAAGCCCCCGCGCGCTGGCGTCCCTCGCGCGCGAACTGGCCGTCAACGACCTCCAGGTCGACGAGAGCCACCGCGGAGGCGAGCAGGACCGCAACGCCGAACTGCTCCTCCCGGCGCCCTTCCCCCTCTCCGCGATGCGGGCACCGCGCACAGCGCCCGCCGCGCACCGCTCCGGCTCCCGCTCCCGCGCCGGGGAAGAGCCCGCACGGACCCCCTGACGGGCGCGGCCCCGTGCGTACAGTTGCGCCATGGAGGACTCGCGCGTGCCTGCTTCGAGTGCGAGCTCGCCGGGCTGGCCCTTGTACGGGCGGGACGAGGAGCTCGCCGGCCTCACGCGTGCGCTGACCGGGAACCGGTGTTCCGGGCTGGTGGTCTTCGGGCAGGCCGGCGTGGGCAAGTCACGCCTGGCCGAGGAGTGCCTGGCCGCGGCGGAGCGGGCGGGCTTCCGTACGGGCCGGGCGGTGGCGAGCACGGCGGCCGCGGCCGTGCCGCTCGGCGCGATCGCGCATCTGCTGCCGGCCGGCGTCGATCTGACCGACCCGGTGCAGGGGTTCGCCGCCGTGGCCGGGGCGCTCCGCGGCGGCGGCGACCACAGGGACCGGTGCGCCGTCTTCGTCGACGACATCCATCTGCTCGACGCGACGTCCGCGATGCTGCTGCGGCAGCTGATGGACGCCGGTGTGATCACCCTCGTCGCCACGATCCGGACCGGGGAGCCCGCCACCGAGGCGGTGCAGGCCCTCACGTCGGGCGAGGCGGTCCGCCATGTGGAGCTGGGCGCGTTCGACATGCAGCGGACCGAGGGTCTGCTGCAGGAGGTGCTCGGCGGACCGGTCGGCCGCAGCACGGTGCGGGAACTGCACGAGGTCTCCGGCGGGAACGTGCTCTTCCTGCGCGAACTCGTGCGCGGAGCACTGGAGAACAAGGCCCTCACCAGCGACGGCGAGGTATGGGAGTCCGGCCCCGGCGCCGGCTGGACGACGCTGCGGCTGGCCGAGCTCATCCGCGTGAAGGTGGACGCCGTCGACGGGCCCGGCCGTGACGCCCTCGAACTCCTCGCCTGCTGCGGGGCGCTCCCCCTCGCCGCCGTCGAAGAAGCCGCCCCGCAGCCCGTGCTGACGGAACTCGAACGCAAGGGTCTGATCGGGTTCGGAACCGACGGACGGCGCACTCGTGTCTCGCTGGCGCACCCCCTCTACGAGGAGGTGCTGCGCGCCGGCGTCCCGGCGCTGCGGCACAGGGCGATCCAGCTCGAACAGGCCGACAGGGTCGAGGCGTTCGGGGCACGCAGACGCGAGGACGCGCTGCGCATCGCGACATGGCGGCTCGACGCCACGGGCAGGGCCGATCCCGCGCTGCTGCTGCGCGCCGCCCGCCTCGCCCACTACGCGCACGACCACCCGCGGACGCTCGCCTTCCTCAACGCGCTGCCCGAGACGCACCACGACACCGGGACCCGGCTGATGCTGGGCGAGGCGTACTTCCTCACGGGCGAATGGGGCCTGGCCGACGCCGTGCTGGCGCAGGCCGCCGACGCCGCCCGCGACGAGGCGGAGCGCATCGGCATCGCCGTGACCAGGACGACGAACCTCCTCGTGAGCAACGCGCCGCTCGCCGAGATCCTCGACGTCAACGAGGCCGCGCGCGCCGCCGCCGCGGAGCCCGTACGCGAACTGCTGCGCGTCAACGAAGGGTTCATACGGCTCGCGAGCGGCCAGCCCGTCGCCGGCCTGGAGTTGCTGGACCTGCTGGAGCCCGACGCCGAGCAGGCGCTCGACAGACGGCTGTGGCTGTGCGCGGCGGCGGTCAGAACCCTCGCCCTCGTCCTCGTCGGCCGCATCGAGGAGGCCGCCGACTGGGCCGAACGCGCCCACGCCGCACACGTGCTGACCGACGAGGAGGCGCGCCCCGCGCACCCGGCCGTGCAGCAGGGAACCATGGTGCTCGCGCTCGCGGAGGCCGGACGGCTCGCTGAGGCCGCGGAGCTCTGCGAGAGCGTGAGCGCCGAACTCGCCCGCCACAGCGCGCTGTTGCGGGTCTTCCCGGCTCTGCTGAGCGCGCGTACGCAGTGGCTCGCCGGCCATCCCGCCACGGCCCGCCGCAGATACGCCGAACTGGCCGCGCTGGCCCGCCGGGAGCACCAGATCAAGCTGCTGAGAATCGCGCTGAGCGGGCTGGCCGCCAGCGCCGCCGTCCTCGGGGACCCCGAGGCGGCCTCGAACGCCCTCGCGGAGCTGGAGGGTCTGGCCGGCGGGCCGCCCGGCTACTTCTCCGTCGGGGAGGAACACCTCGGTGAGGCGTGGCTGCTCGCGGCCGGCGGGCATCACAGCAAGGCCCGGGGCGTGCTGTGCGAGGCGGCCGACGCGGCCCGTTCGACGGGGCACATCACCTCGGAGGGGCTGCTGCTCACGGACGTCGCACGGCTCGGCGGGGCGGCCGACGTCGCGCCGCGCCTCGTCGCGATCGCCCAGCGGTGCGACGGCGAGCTCGCGGCGGCGCGGGCCCGGCTCGCGCTGTCGCTCGCCGCGAACGATCCGGAGCAACTGATGGAGGTCACGGGCGAGTTGGAGGCCCTGGGCGCCCATCTGCCGGCCGCCGAGGCCGCTGCCGCCGCCGCGGGCGTCTGGCGGCGCCGGGGCGAGACGCGTCAGGCCACGGCGGCGTCGGTGCGTTCCGGCGCGATCGCGGAGCGGCACTGCGAGGGTGCCCGCACTCCGCTGCTCGGCACCGTACGCGCCGCTGCCGTGCTGACCGACAGGGAGCGCGAGATCGCCGCCCTGGCCGCCGCCGGTGAGCAGAGCAAGGAGATAGCGGCGGCGCTGAGCCTGTCGGTGCGCACCGTCGACAACCATCTTCAGAAGGCGTACGCCAAGCTCGGCATCGCCACCCGCCGCGAACTCGCCGCCCATCTGGGGCACTCGGGGGCCTCCGGGCCCTCGCGGCCGGGCCCGGGTGCGTGAGACACGGGCGCCGGCGCGCGAGGGCGGGGAGCGCGCGATTCGCCTTCTACGCGTTCTGCGAGGTGCCGGGCAGGAGCTGTTCCGTCCAGATGACCTTGCCGTCCTTGGTGTAGCGGGTGCCCCAGCGCTCGGCGAACTGGGCGACGAGGAAGAGGCCGCGCCCGCCCTCGTCCGTGGCCGCCGCGTAGCGCAGATGCGGTGAGGTGCTGCTGTGGTCGGAGACCTCGCATATGAGGGCGCGGTCGTGGAGCAGCCGCACCTTGATGGGCCCCACCCCGTAGCGGATGGCGTTGGTGATCAGCTCGCTGAGGATCAGCTCCGTGACGAAGCCCTGCTCCTCCAGGCCCCACTCCGCGAGCTGCGAGGAGACGGCGGCGCGCACCCCGGCGACCGCGGAAGGGTCCGGCTCCACGTCCCACTCGGCGACTTGGCCGGCCTCCAGCACCTGCGTACGGGCGACGAGCAGCGCGATGTCGTCGCCCTGCCGGATCGGGAGCAGGGCATCGAGCACGGCGTCGCAGGTCTCCTCGGGCGACTGGTCCGCGTGCGCCACCGCGCTGAGCAGCAGTTCGAGCCCGGCGTCGATGTCGTGGTCACGGCGCTCCACGAGGCCGTCGGTGAACAGGACGAGCCTGCTGCCCTCGGGCAGCTTCAACTCCGCGGTCTCGAAGGGCAGTCCGCCGATGCCCAGCGGCAGGCCGGACGGTACGTCCGGGAACTCGACCGTGCCGCCGGGGTGTGCGAGCGCCGGGGTCGGATGCCCCGCCCTGGCGATGGTGCAGATGCGGGAGACCGGGTCGTAGACCGCGTACAGGCACGTCGCGCCGGTGATGGCGGTCTCGTCGCCCGCCTCGATCGCGTCCTTGTCGATGCGTCCCGCCAACTCGTCGAGGTGGCCGAGGAGTTCGTCGGGCGGCAGGTCGAGGGAGGAGAAGTTGTGCACGGCGGTGCGCAGCCGCCCCATGGTCGCGGCGGCGTGCAGCCCGTGCCCGACGACGTCCCCGACGGCGAGCGCGACGCGGGCGCCGGGCAGCGGGATGACGTCGAACCAGTCGCCGCCGACGCCCTCTTGGGCGGGCAGATAGCGGGAGGCGACCTGGACGGCGTTCTGTTCCGGCAGGGCACGCGGCAGCAGGCTCCGCTGGAGGGCCACCGCCATGCCGTGCTCGCGGGTGTAGCGGCGGGCGTTGTCGATGGACACGGCGGCGCGGGCGGCCAGTTCGGCCGCGAGGGAGAGGTCGTCGTCCTCGAAGGGCTCGGGCTTCTCCGAGCGCCAGAAGTTCACCACGCCCAGCAGCACGCCGCGGGCGCGGAGCGGGGCGGCGATGAGCGAGTGGATCCCGTACTCCAGGATGCGCGCGGTGCGTTCGGCGTCCTGCGCGAGCCAGCCGGGGGACTCGCTCAGCCGCGGCTCGATCACCGCCTGGCCGCTCTCGAAACCGCGGGCCTGCGGCGAGGGCGCGGCGAAATCGATCAACTCGCCCAGCGGATAGAGGGGTTGGTCCTCGCGGATGCCGTGCACGGCGGTGCGCCGCATGGCCGGATTGCCGCCGCCCGGCTCGTCGCCGCGCAGCACCGGCTCGGCCAGGTCGACGGTGACGAAGTCCGCGAAGCGCGGCACGGCGACCTGCGCCAACTCCTCGGCTGTACGCGTCACATCGAGGGTGGTGCCGATGCCGCCGCTCGCGTCGTAGAGCAACGCGAGGCGTTTGCGGGCCACTTCGACCCTGCTGGAGAGCAGGCGCAGCTCGGTGGTGTCGCGGAGCGTCGCGACCCAGCCGGGAGGCCCGCCGTTGCGGTCGGTGGAACGGTTGTTCACGGCCAGCAGCCGGTCCCGGGCGGGCAGCACCTCGTCGGTGGCGACGCGCCCCGGGAAGAGCAGCCGGCTCATGGGCGCCTCCAGGCCCAGCTCGGTGATCTGCCTGCCCTGCGCGTCGGGCGGCAGGTCGAGGAGCCGGGACGCCTCGTCGTTGGCGAGCAGCAGCCGCCCCTCGCCGCTGACGATCAGTACGCCCTCGTGGACGGCGTGCAGCACCGCGTCGTGGTGCTCGTACATGCGCGTCATCTCTAGCGTGCCCAGGCCGTGGGTCTGCCGGCGCAGCCGCCGGCTCACCAGCGCCGTGCCGCCCGTGGCCAGCGCGAGCGCGGCCGCGGCCGCGCCGAGGAGGATCGGAAGCTGCCGGTCTACGACGCCGCTGACCTTCTCCACCTTGATCCCGGCGGAGACGAGGGCGATGACCTTGCCCTTCCGGTCGGTGACCGGCACGACGACCTGGACGATCCGCCCGATGGTGCCCTCGACGGTCTCCGAGTGGACGTGGCCGCGCAGGGCGGGGCCGATGGTGCCGACGAACTTCTTCCCGATCCTGTTCCTGATCGGGTGGGTGTAGCGGATGCCGTCCTTGTTCATCACCACGACGAAGTCGACCCCGGTCCGCTTCCGCGCGGCCTCGGCGGGCCCCTGGAGCCGCGCGCTCGGATCGGAGGTCCGCAACGCGCTCACCGTGCCGGGCGAGTTGGCGAGGGTCTCGGCGACGGCGAGCGAACGGTCGCGCGCGGACTGCGTGCCGTCGCGGCGCACTTGGAGCACCAGGGCGGCCACCGCGGCCACGACGAGCAGCAGGACGACCAGGACTTGAAGGACGAACACCTGCCCGGCGACGCTGCCCTCGCCGAGGAGCGGCCGCCGCAGGCGCCTGCCGGGGGCCAGGGGGGCAGCCAGGGCCCGGAGACGTGTCAGCGGTCCTGCCATTGCCCCTGTTTACACTGCTCGACCCCGCCAGTCGACAGGCAGTCGGCCCGCTCGATCAGATGATGCGTCGCGGTGCCGACTGCCTGCGCGTTCCTCACCTCGTCCTCATCCGGCCTCGGCCGCCGCGGCGTCCGCCTTGCCTGGAGCGGGCTCCTTGGAGAGCGTGGTACCCGGCTCGGCCGTGTTGCGCGGCATGAGCAGCAGCGCGGCCATCGCCAGCACACAGCAGCCGATCATGTACCAGCTGATCCCGACGCTGGAGTCGGTCCTCTCAAGGATGGCCGCGGCGATGAGCGGTGCTGGTCCGCCCGCGATGACCGAGGCGAGCTGGTATCCCAGACCGGCGCCGCTGTAGCGGACGTTCGCCCCGAAGCTCTCCGCGATCAGGGCGGCCTGGGGTCCGTACTGGATGTCGTGGAAGAACAGCGACAGCACGATGGCCAGCATCACCAGCCCGGAGCTGCCCGTGTTGAGCAACGCGAAGTAGGGGAAGGCGAATACGCCCACGCACGCGATGCCGATGCCGTACGTAAGGCGCCGTCCGACGAGGTCGGAGACGTACCCCCACAGCGGGACGCTGATCAGGCCGACGGCCGCGGCGATCAGAGTGTCGTTGAGCAGCGACGCCTCGGACAGCCCGACCTTCTCCGTGCCGTAGGTGAGCACGAAGGTGATGAAGAGGTAGAACGGCGCCTGCTCGGAGAGGCGTACGAAGGCGGAGGTCAGCACCTCGCGGGGCTGCTCGCGCAGCACGCTGAGCACGGGCATGCGCACCACCTCGCGCTCCTGCTTCACCTCCTGGAAGGCAGGGCTCTCCAGCACGCGCAGCCGCACGTACAGACCGATGCCGATCAGCACGACGCTGGCCAGGAAGGGGATGCGCCAGCCCCAGCTGTGGAAGCCGTCGCCGGAGGCCGAACTCATCAGCTTGACCATGCCGGTCGAGGCGAGCAGCCCGAGCGGGACTCCGAGCTGCGGCCAGCTGGCCATCAGCCCGCGGCGGCGCTTCGAGCCCCACTCCATCGAGAGCAGGACCGAGCCGCCCCACTCGCCGCCGACGCCGATGCCCTGCACGATGCGCAGGAGCACGAGCAGCAGCGGCGCGGCGAAGCCGATCGTGGCGTAGCCCGGCAGCAGTCCGATGAGGAAGGTGCTGACGCCCATGAGGACGAGCGTCATCACCAGCGTCGACTTGCGGCCGACGCGGTCTCCGAAGTGGCCGAATATCGCTGCCCCGATGGGACGGGCGGCGAAGCCCACGAACTGCGTGCCGAAGGAGGCGAGCACGCCGACGTACGCGGACTGGCCGGGGAAGAACAGCTGCGGGAAGACCAGGGCGGCAGCGGTGCCGTAGAGGAAGAAGTCGTACCACTCGATGGCTGTGCCGACCGTGCTGGCGACCACCGCGCGGCGTCGCTGGCTGCGTACTGTCTCCGGCTCGCTTACGGGGGTGGACGTGGTCATGGCGCCTCCTCAGGGTGGACTGGCCAGTGATCCACTGAACAAGAGCTGCGGGAAGGTTCGAGCCAACAGGCGCCGCTGTCAAGGGAATGCACCGCGCCGACCGCGGACGAGGGGACGGCGTTCCGCTCGCGTCCCGGCGGCCCGGGTTTCTCAGCGGCTCAGGGCCCCGCGGATCTCGTCGTAGCTCAGCCCGTCCCAGCCGAGGCGGGCGAGGGTGCGGCCGGTGCGCCGGTAGTCCTCGCCGCCCAGCGCGGAGAACAGGCTCACCAGCGCGTCGGTCATCGGCGTGGGAACGGCGGCCCGTTCGGCGAGCTGCGTCAGCGGGACGAGCGTGGAAGCCACGTCCTCTCTGAGGAAGCGGTGGTTCAGGGAGCGCGGCGCGGTGATGTCCCGGTAGACATGCACGCTGCGCATGGCCTCCAGCAGCGACCCGCCCTCACATCCGTAGTAGCGGTCCAGCAGCTCCACCATCGACGGGACGGGGGCGTCGTACGCCTCGCCGACGCGCTGGAACTCCTGCTCCACCCGTTCCATCAGGACGACCGTCCGCTCGGACAGCCCCTCGCGGTAGAAGAGGAGTTCCTCGGCGCGGTCGATGCGGCTGATGTTGGCCAGGGCGATCGTGGCGTGCGCGACCGCCCCGAAGTCCGTGAGCCCGCGCTGCACTTGGCCGCGTGCGGGTTCGAGCCCGGGGAAGAGCCGGCGCAGCCGCTGCCCGTGGCGCTCGGTCGTGGCGCGGTCGATGCCGGTGAACAGGTTCCACTTCTTCTTCCCGTGCACGACGACGCCCTGGTCCTCCCAGGCACGCGCCGCGAACAGCGCGTCCGTCTCCACGACATCGACCCGCGCCGCCCCGCAGCCGGCGAGCGCGTGGCCGAACTCGGCGCTCCCGCACAGCTTTCCGGAGAAGAGCACGACGAGATGGCCGGGCTCCAAGTGAGGCGCGAGCGCGGCGGCGACGGAACGGTAGGCGGTGGTCACGGTGGCGACGAAGAGCACCCGGCACCGCCTGGTCACCTCTCGCAGGTCGTCGCCGACGGCGGCCAGGGGAAAGCTGCCCTGGAGCAGACCGCGGGCCCGGATCGCGCGGGCGCGGGCGATCGCCCGGATCCGTCCGGGACGGCGGGTGTGCAGGTGCACCGACTCGCCGAGGGACGCCAAGTGGGCCGCGAGCGCGAGGCCTTCGCTGCCTGCGCCCAGAACTCCGATGTCGCAGGAGCGGCGTTCCGGCGGCACGCGGCGACACCTCCCCCCTGTTCCGTGGTCTTGGTCTTGGTCTTGGTCTTGTTCATGGTCTCGTTCATGGTCTTGCCGTGACCTGGAGGTAGTCGTCGCGGACCGGAGGTTTTCTCCACGCCGGCGCGATCAAGCGCGGATCGCCTGCGCCCGGATCACTCGGCAGATCGCGTACGCACCGCTCACTCCGCGTTCGCGCCCGGCGGGGTCCGGCGGCCCAGGCGCTCCCGGATCGGGGCGTAGTGACTGACGATCGACGCGCGCAGCCGCGCGCTGTCCGCCGCACCGATCGCGTCCAGCACGGCGACGTGCGCGGCGGCGGTCTGCCGCAGGTCCGTGGCCCCGGGCAGCGCGCCGAGCGCGATCGAGTGGACGTCCCAGAAGGCGCCGGTGAGCTGGACGGCGAGCGCGTTGCCCGTCGTCTGCATGAGGAGGAGGTGGAACTCCCGGTCCTCCGCGAGGAATTCCTCCCCGCGCGCGGCCTTCTCGTGCATCGTGCCGGTCAACCGGCGCATGGAGGCCATGAGTTCGGGCGTCGTCTTCTCGACGATCAGCTCGGCCAGGCTGGTCTCGATGAGCTGGCGCACGTCGATGAGGTCGGCCATGACGTCCTGGTCGTCCTGTGCGTTGAGCAGCCCCCGGAAGGCGAGGGACTCGACCATCGCCGTGAGGCTCAGGCGCCCCACGTAGGTGCCGTAGCCGTGCCGGACCTCGACGATGTCGAGCGCGGAGAGAGTCTTCATCGCCTCGCGGATGCGGGACCTGCTGACGGCAAGCTGCTCGCTGAGCTCGTTCTCGGTGGGCATCGGATCGCCGGGCGCGAGCCGGCCCAGCAGGATGTACTCCTTGATCCGGTCCACCACGGACAGCTCCGCGGAGCGGGAGGCGCGCAGGTCGCCCGAGCCGCGGAGGTGGCGGAGGCCGTGCTCCGCAGGCAGCTTCTTAGCCGGCATCCGAGGGCGGCCCTTCCAGGTCGGGAGCGACCGTTGCTGTCGCCCGGAGAGTGCGTCACGACATCGGACATCCTATGTCCGGCTCGCACCGGGCCCGTCGGGGACGGAGGGGGTCTTGCCGCGACTGCCGGGCACCCTTAGCGTCAGGACATCAGACATCCGACGTCTGATGTGATCGTCGGAGCGTCGATGTGTCGCAGCGTCGCGAGGAGGCGGGCCATGACCGAGAAGGGCGAGGGCCGGGCGGGACGGATCCCCTGGTACCGGGAGATCTCCGGATCGCAGTGGCGGGCCTTCATCGCGGCCTGGCTCGGCTATCTTCTCGACGGCTTCGACTTCGTGATCATCACGCTCGTCCTCACCGAGGTGACGGACGAGTTCGGCCTCTCCGCCGTGACGGGCGCCGCGCTCGTCTCCGCGGCGTTCATCTCCCGGTGGTTCGGCGGACTCGCGCTCGGGGCTCTCGGCGACCGCTTCGGACGCAGGAACGCCATGGTCGTGAGCATCGTCCTGTTCTCCGCGGGCTCCGCGCTGTGCGCGGTCGCGCCCGCGTACTGGGTGCTCTTCGTGGCGCGGCTGCTGATCGGGCTCGGCATGGCCGGCGAGTACGGATCGAGCTCCACGTATGTCATCGAGTCGTGGCCCGAGCATCTGCGCAACAAGGCCTCCGGCTTCCTCATCAGCGGGTTCGCTATCGGTACCGCGCTGTGCGCACAGGTCTACCGGCTGGTGGTGCCGGAGTGGGGCTGGCGGGCGCTGTTCGCCGTCGGCCTCGTGCCGATCGTGCTCGCGCTGTGGCTGCGGCGGGCGCTGCCCGAGTCCGGCGACTGGCAGCGGGCCCGTGACGCGCGCAAGGCGGGGGCGGCCGGGCCGCCGGACATGTTCCGCACCCTCTACAGGAGCGCGCGGGCCCGCGTCGACGTGGGGAACGCCGTGCTCACGCTCGTCGCGTTCGGGGCGCTGCTGCTCGTCTTCGCGGGCATCGTCCACGGCGCGCTGCCGGTGACGGGGCTCGCGCTCGTGGTCACCGCCGTCTTCGTCTGCTTCATGGCGCAGTTCTCGGGACCCCGCTGGCCGACGGGGGTCACGCTGATGATCGTCGTGTTCACGGCGTTCCTGTACTCGTGGCCGATCCAGGCGCTGCTGCCCACCTATCTCAAGACCGACCTCGGACTGGCCGCCGGACACGTCGCCGACCTGCTCTTCTTCTCCGGGTTCGGGGCGGCCGCGGGCTGTGTGCTCGGCGGCTTCCTGGGCGACCGCTTCGGCACGCGCCGGGCGTACTGGGCGGCCCTCGTCGTCTCGCAGGTGCTGGTCTTCCCCGTCTTCCTGGTGGGCGGCGACTCGCTGGTCCTGCTCGGGGCGCTGCTCTTCCTCCAGCAGGTCTTCGGGCAGGGCATCTCCGGGCTGCTGCCGAAGTGGATCGGCGGCTACTTCGGGGTGGAGCAGCGGGCGGCGGGGCTCGGCTTCACGTACAACGTGGGGGCCCTGGGCGGCGCCGTCGCGCCCGTGCTCGGCGCGGGGCTGGCGCAGACGATGCCGCTGGGGACGGCGCTCGCGGTGATCTCGTTCGGACTGACCGCGGTCGTGATCGTCCTCGTCGCCGTGAACGCCCCGTTGCGCGCGCAGCGGATGCTCGTACCGGCGCACGTGTGGGACACCGATGCGCTGGACGTCGTGCCACGCGCCCCCGCTCCGCCCGCAGCACACGAGCCGGGGCGGGAAGGAATGTCCGCATGAGTACATCCACGAACTCCGGCCCCGGGGATCCCGGCGCCGCGGACAAGAGCGCCGCCGATACGGGCGCCTCCGGCACGGGCGCCCGCGACGTGGGCGCCCCCGGCACGGAACCGGGAGGCACCCGCTCCCCGGTCAGCGGCGTCGTGCCGCCCCTCGTCACCCCGCTCACGCCGGACCGCACCCTCGACGTCCCCTCCTTCGAGCGGCTGATCCGGCGGCTCCTCGCAGCGGGTGTCGACGGACTGTTCGTACTCGGCTCGACGGGCGAAGCGGCGTTCTGCACCGACGAGTTGAGACAGCGGGTCATCAGCGAGGCCGTGCGCGTCACGGCGGGGCGCGTGCCGGTGCTCGCGGGCGTCATCGACACCCAGACGGGCCGGATGCTGAAGCACGTCGAGGCCGCGCGCGAGGCCGGTGCGAACGCCGTCGTCGCCACCGCTCCGTTCTATGCCGACACCCACTCGCCGCAGGTCAGGCGCCACTTCGAGATCCTCGGCGAGCGGGCGGGCCTCCCCGTCTACGCGTACGACATCCCGTCCTGCGTACACACCGAGCTCGACCCGGACATGCTCGTCGAGCTGGGGCTGAGCGGCGCGCTGGCCGGGGTGAAGGACTCCTCGGGCGACGACGTCGCCTTCCGGCGGCTCGCGCTGCGCAACCGCGCCGAGGGCGGACCGCTCACGCTCTTCACCGGGCACGAGGTCGTCGTCGACGGCGCCTATCTGGCCGGGGCGGACGGAGTCGTGCCGGGCCTGGGGAACGTCGACCCGGACGGGTACGTACGCATGCACGCGGCCTTCCGCGCCGGTGACTGGGCGGCTGTGCGCAGCGAACAGGACCGGCTGGCCGCGCTGATGGAGATCACCCGCGTCGCGGCGCCGGCCGCCGGATGGGGCGCGGGCGTCGGCGCCTTCAAGACCGCGCTGATGCTCCAGGGAGTCATCGCGCACAACCAGCTGCCCGAGCCGTTCGACGCGCTCGGCGGCGACGACGTGGAGGCCGTCAAGGCGATCCTCGGCACGGCAGGCCTGCTCCCGCCGCCTCCGTGACCCTGGCGTACGGCGCGATTACCCGGCGCTGCGCCTTTTTATGGAGCTGGCAAAACCCAGCAGCCGGTGTTCCTCCCCGTCGTACGCTTCCGGCGCGGCCGGTCCGTGATCACTGGTCCGCCGTGAGACCGCGCTCAGCACGGAAGGAACCCTCGGGTTGTCGCTCTTCACACGCTCGCTCAAGCAGCGGCGGAACAAGGACATGGCATATACGGAGAAGGGCACCAACCCTGAGGAACCACCGCGGGAGGCGCCGGACGAGGAGGACGGAACCGCCTCCGGCGCCGCCGCGGGCACGGACGCGCCCGGCACCGTAGAGACGGGCCAGAACGCAGGCGCGGACCCGGCGGATCCGAAGGCGGCCCCGGCACCGGTCCCGGCCCCGCGCAAGAGCCCGGAGCCGGACGCGAAGGGTCAGGACTCCGGGGAGGCCGACGGCACGGCGGAGGACTCCGGCGGCGCCGAGCCCGAGTCCGGCGCCGCCGACGGTGAGAGCGACGGCGGCGAGAGCGACGCCGGCAACCAGGGTCCCGGCGACGCCGACGGCTCCGGCGACGCCACAGCCGACGCCGACCGCCCCGGCGGCTGGCGCGAGCGGAACCCCAGCGCGGCCCGTGCCGTCACCGCCACGACGACGGGCCTGGCCGTCGTCCTCGTGCTCGGCGCCCTTCTGCTCCCGAACGCCCTGCCGCGCCTGACGCTCACCGCCTTCGTACGCATACCGGTCGAGGGCATATTCGGCGCGGGCGTCCTGCTCGTCCTGCCGCCGCGGGCGAGGCGGTGGACGGCCGTCGTCGCGGGAACCGTCCTCGGCCTGGTGACGATCCTGAAGTGCATCGACATGGGCTTCTACTCGGTGCTCGCCCGCCCCTTCGACCTCGTCCTCGACTGGATCCTCTTCGACGACGCCGAGTCCTTCCTCAAGGACTCCGTCGGGCCGACCGGCGCCTTCCTGGCCGTCATCGGCGTCGTGGTCCTCGCGATCGCGATCGTCGTCCTCATGGCGCTGGCTGTCAGCAGGCTGAGCCGCATCATGGCCCGGCACAGCGCCGTGACGGCCCGTGCCGTCCTCGCGCTCGGAACGGTCTGGATCGTGTGCGCCGTCTTCGGCGTGCAGACGTGGACGGGCGATGTGAACGTGGCGTCCCGCAACACGGCCCTGCTGGTGCAGCACCGCGTGAAGGCCGTCAAGGCCGGCATGGAGGACGGCAAGGCGTTCGCGAAGGCGGCCCGCGTCGACAAGTTCGACAAGACCCCGGGCGACAAGCTGATGCCCGCCCTGCGCGGCAAGAACGTCATCTTCACCTTCATCGAGAGCTACGGCCGCAGCGCGATCGAGGACCCGGAGATGGCTCCGGGCGTCGACCGCGTGCTGTCCGAGCGCACCGACGCGCTCGACAAGGCGGGCTTCTCCTCCAAGAGCGGCTGGCTCACCTCGCCGATCTCGGGTGCCGGCAGCTGGATGGGCCACTCGACCCTGATGTCCGGCCTGTGGGTCGCCAACCAGCAGCGGTACCGCAGCGTCGTCGCGAGCGACCGCCTGACCATCACCCGGGCCTTCCGCAGGACGGGCGACTACCGCATGGTCGGCATCATGCCGGGCGTCAGGCGCTCCTGGCCCGAGGGCAAGTTCTACGGGATGGACCACGTCTACGACTCCCGCGAACTCGGCTACAAGGGCCCGTACTTCAGCTGGTCGCCGGTGCCCGACCAGTTCAGCCTGAAGGCGTTCGAGCGCCTGGAGCACGGCAAGGCGGACCACAAGCCGCTGATGGCGACGATCATCCTCGCCTCCAGCCACAACCCCTGGTCGCCGCTGCCGACGATGCTCCCGTGGAACAAGCTCGGCGACGGCTCCGTCTACCAGGCGATCCACGACGCGGGCGCGCGGCCCACCGAGGTGTGGAAGGACCCGCACCGGGTGCGCGACCAGTACCGCAAGGCCATCCAGTACTCGGTGCGCAGCCTCACCGAGTACGTCGAGAAGTACGGCGACGACGACACCGTGCTCGTCTTCCTCGGCGACCACCAGCCCGTGCCGACCGTCACCGGCCAGAACAAGAGCAAGGACGTGCCGATCTCGATCGTCGCGCACGACAAGAAGGTCATGGACAAGATCTCCGGCTGGGGCTGGGACGACGGCCTCAAGCCGGGCCCCAAGGCGCCGGTCTGGCGGATGGACAAGTTCCGTGACCGCTTCATGACGGCGTACGGGTCGGAGCCCGACTCCAAGCAGGGGGCGAAGAAGGGCGGTTCGGGCGGCTGAGGCGACGGGCCACGTCCGCGCGCGGCGCCGAGCACGTCCGCGCGGTGCGCCCGCCCCGGCTTGCCGAACGCCGAACGCGCGGGCGCACCGGCCCCGTTGACCTGCCGGGAACCTCTCGTCCACAGTGGCGGTCACCTGGGGCCGGGCGTCCTGCGGCCGTCCGGCCGGGGCTTCCATGGGCGAGGAGGACGCGAGCGTGATCCCGACGACCGCCCGGCACACACCGGCGAGCGGATGAGCGCCTACGGGGAGCGGCCGTGGCTGGCGCTCTACCCCGAGGGCGCACCGTCCGGCATCGTCCCCGAACACGGCACGCTGCTGGAGATGTTCAGGGCGTCCGTCGAGCGCGCGCCCGGCACCGAGGCGATCCGCTACTTCGACGGCGTGCTCACGCTCGCCGACGTGGACGCCGCCTCCGACGCGCTCGCCGTCGCGCTCGCGGCGAACGGCTTCGTACGCGGGGACCGGCTCGCGGTGTACGTGCAGAACGACCCCGCCTTCGTCGTCGGACTGATCGCCGCGTGGAAGGCGGGCGGCTGCGCGGTCGCGGTCAATCCGATGAACAAGGCCCGCGAGGTGACGTATCTGCTCGCCGACTCCGGTGCGGCGGCGCTGCTCTGCCTGGACGAGCTCTACGACTCCGTCGCCCGCGACGTGATCGCCTCCGGCGAGACGCAGGTCCGCACCGTCGTCACCTGCTCGCCCCTGGACTGGCAGACGCGCCACGACCCCCGCCTCTTCGGCGGCGTGGACGGGACGGGCGCCGGCACCGCGGAAGGCCCGGTTCCGGCACGGTCCCCGCGCGCGGGCACGCTCGATCTGCTGTCCCTCGTCCGGGAGTTCGCCGGGCGCACGCCCGAACCGCACTCGCCGCGGCCGGAGGACGTCGCAGTCCTCACCTACACCTCCGGAACGACGGGCGTGCCCAAGGGCGCCATGAACACCCACGCGGGGATGGTCTTCAACACCTGCACCTACCGGGAGTGGATGGGCCTGAGCTCCGGCGACAGCATCCTCGGCGTCGCACCCCTCTTCCACATCACCGGCCTCATCGGTCATCTCACGCTCTCGCTGCTGCTGCCCTGCCCGCTGGTGCTGGCCCACCGCTTCCACCCGGGCGTCCTGCTCGACGCGCTCCGCGAGCACAGGCCGACGTTCACCGTCGGCGCGATCACGGCGTTCATCGCCCTCTCGACGGCGCCCGGAGTGCGGCGTGAGGACTTCTCCTCGCTGCGGGTCGTCTACTCCGGAGGCGCACCGGTGGCTCCCGCGGTCACCGAGCGGTTCCGGGAGCTCACGGGGCTGTACATCCACAACTGCTACGGCCTGACGGAGACCAACTCGCCGTCCCACGCCGTGCCGTTGCACACCGAGGCCCCCGTGGACCCGGCGTCGGGCGCGCTGTCGGTGGGGGTGCCGGTCTTCGACACCGTCGTACGCATCCTCGACGACGACGGCGCGGAGGTGCCGGCCGGCGAGGCGGGCGAGATCGCCACGCAGGGGCCGCAGGTCGTGCCCGGCTACTGGGGCAAGCCGGAGGCGACCGCCGAATCGCTGCCCGGCGGCGAACTGCGCACCGGCGACGTGGGGTTCATGGACGAGCGGGGCTGGTTCTACCTCGTCGACCGCAAGAAGGACATGATCAACGCCGCGGGTTACAAGGTGTGGCCGCGCGAGGTCGAGGACGTGCTGTACGGGCACCCCGCGGTCCGCGAGGCGGCGGTCGTCGGCGTCCCGGACGCCTACCGGGGCGAGACGGTGCGGGCGTTCGTGTCCCTCAAGGAGCCCGAACGGGAGCCCGCTGAGCGGCAGTCCGGGGAGCCGGCCGCGGAGGGCAGCGTCAGCGAGGCCGACCTCGTCGCCTGGTGCAGGGAGCGGATGGCGGCGTACAAGTACCCGAGGTCGGTCGTCTTCCTGGACGAGCTGCCGAAGACCTCGACCGGCAAGATCCTCCGGCGCGAACTCCGCGACGGTGCGGGCGGCGTGGGCGGTACGGACGACCGCTGATGCCCCTTCAGCGCGCGCTGTTCTGAAGGTTTTGGACATGGGTCCGCTGCGCGTGCTCGACGAGGGCGATCAACACCTCCTTCGCCGACTCCCGTTCGCGCGCGTCGCAGAGCACGACCGGCGTCTCCGGGTCCAGGTCGAGGGCGTGCCGGACGTCCTGGGAGGAGTAGACGTGCGCTCCCACGAAGCAGTTGACGGCGACCACGAACGGGATGCCGCGGCGCTCGAAGTAGTCGACGGCGGGGAAGCAGTCCTCCAGGCGCCGGGTGTCCGCGAGCACCGCGGCTCCGAGCGCCCCGTTGGCCAACTCGTCCCAGAGGAACCAGAACCGGTCCTGCCCGGGGGTGCCGAACAGATACAGCGACAGGGTGTCCTCGAAGGTGATGCGCCCGAAGTCCATGGCGACCGTTGTCGTCGTCTTGCGTTCGACGCCACCGAGATCGTCCACGGGGCGCCCGGCCTCGGTGAGCCTCTCCTCGGTGCGCAGCGGGCGGATCTCGCTCACCGCCCCGACGAAGGTCGTCTTGCCGACGCCGAAGCCGCCTGCCACGAGGATCTTCAACGACACGTAGGAACCGGCGGAGCGGCCGGGCCGTCGCTCGTCAGAGTGCACGGAGTCCATCGATCACGTCCCTGAGAATTCGTTCATCGGGCAGTCGAGCCGGGGCCAGCGGGCGGCCCACGCTGATGTGACCGGCGTCCAGCAGGTCGCCGAGCAGTACGCGTACGACGCCGACCGGCAGGTCCGAGTCGGACGCGACGTCGGCGACGGAGCGGGGGGCGACGCGGCACAGCGCGAGGATCGCGGCGTGCTCGGGCGTCTGGACCGGAGGAGCGTCCTCTCGGGCGTCCTCGGCGTGTATGACGGCGATCAGGTCGAAGGACTCGCTGGTGGGGCGGGCTCGGCCCGACGTCATCGCGAACAGCCGGACCAGCGGCCCGGCTTCGTCGTCGAACCACTCGGGACGCTCCGGCGGCGCCTCCGGCTGCGGACCGGCAGGCGCGCCGGGCGCCGCGGCCGCGCCGTCGCGCGAGCCGTCGTCGAACCAGCTCCTGGGGATCTCGCTCATGGCGATCCGGTCACTCCTGGACGGCCGGCGCGGGCACGGACTCCTCGGAGCGGGACGGCACCGCGAGGTGCTCGGCCACGCGCTTGACCAGCCGGGCCATCTCATAGGCGACCAGGCCCACATCGGCGTCGGCGTCCGTGAACAGGGACAGGCACGAGCCCTCCCCGGCGGCGGCGACGAAGAGGAAGCCGCCTTCCAGTTCGACCATGGTCTGCACGACCCGGCCCGCCTCGAAGTGGCTGCCGACTCCCTTGGCCAGGCTGTGGAAGCCCGAGGCGAGGGCGGCGAAGTGCTCGCCTCCGTCCCGCGTGAGGTCGGCTGAGGCTCCCACCGGCAGGCCGTCGCCGGAGAGCACGACCGCGTGTCTGACCTCCGGCACCCGGGAGACCAACTCGTCCAGTAGCCAGCTGAGTTCGCCGGTGCTTCCCATCGTCCCGGACATCAGGCGTCGTCTCCTCGTGACGGTGTCTCGTGCGACTCGTGTATCTCGTGCGTCTCGTGCGTCTCGTGCGTCTCGTGCGTCTGGTGGATCTCGGGTGCCGGGATCTCGTCTGCCTCGTGCGTCCCGCTCGCCGCGTCGGTCTCCGTGGGCTCCGGGTGCTCGTACGTCCGGGCGGGCTCGTACGTCTGGGCGGCGTCTGCGGGCTCGTACGCATGGGCCGGCCCGTCCGTCTCCCCGGGTCCGCCCGATCCCGCGTCTCCGTTCGCGCCGCGGCTGTCCGCGAGGCCTCCGCTGAGCCAACCGGTGCGAAGCGCCGTCATGGTGGCGCGCGCCCGCTCCGGCGACCTCCGGACCGCCGCGTCGCGCGCCATAGCGGCCGTGGAGTCCTGGGAGGCGGCGCCCGGCGGTGAGTCCGGCGGCCCGGGAGCGTCGCGCAGCTGCGGTGCGATGCTCGCCTGCCGTACGCGACGTGGCAGCGGAGCGGGCTCGCCCGGGGCGGCGGACGGCGTATCCGGCGAGGCGTGCTCCGGCGGCTCGGGGGCGGGTCCGTCACCGGCCGGCGCCGCCAGCGGACGGCGGCCGGACTTGAGCACGGTGCGCGACGTGCCGCCGCCCACCGCCGGACGGGCCATGTGTACGGAGGCGGCACGGCCCGCGCCCCCGCGCGACGAGACCCGCCGTGCGCGCAGAACCGAGGACTCCGCGGGCTCCCCGTTCCCGGGCGCGGGCCCGGGAACGGACTCGGACTCGGACTCGGACAACTCTCCGTGCTCCGCGCCGAGTTGCGCCGCCGGCACCTCCTTCTCCAGCAGTTCCTCCGGTATGAGCACGATGGCCGTCACGCCTCCGTACGCGGAACGCTGCAACGAGACCCGGACGTCCCGGCGGTGGGCGAGCCGGTTCACCACGAAGAGGCCGAGGCGTTCCGTGTCGAGCAGGTCGACCTGCGAGGCGTCGGCGATCTTCCGGTTGGCGTCTTCCAGGGACTCGCGGCTCATGCCCAGGCCCCGGTCCTCGATCTCCAGCGCGAGCCCGGTGCCGACCTGCTCGCCGCGCACCCGCACCTTGGTGTGGGGAGGCGAGAACACCACCGCGTTCTCGACGAGTTCGGCGACGAGATGGATGAGGTCCGCGACGGCTCCGCCGGAGACGCGTACGGACTCGTCGACGCGGACCTCGACCCGCGTGAAGTCCTCGACCTCGGCGACGGCCGCGCGTACGACGTCCAGCATCGGCACCGGCCTGCGCCAGCCCCGTACGGGCGCCGCGCCCGAGAGGATGATCAGGCTCTCCGCGTGACGGCGCATCCGCGTGGTGAGGTGATCGAGCCGGAAGAGATCCTCCAGCTCGGCCGGATCGTCGATCCGGCGCTCCATGGTGTCGAGCAGCCGGAGCTGCCGGTGCAGCAGCACCTGGCTGCGCCGTGCCAGCTTCACGTACACGCTGGAGATCCCGCTGAGCACCTCGGCGCGCTCCGCCGCGGCCTTGACGGCGGCCCTGTGCACGGCGTTGAGGGCGGATCCGACCTGCCCGATCTCGTCCTCTCCGCGCCGCTCGACCGGTGCCTCGGCATCGATGTCCACCGTCTCGCCCGCGTGCAGCCGCCGCAGCGACTGAGGGAGCCGGTGCCCCGCGAGTTCGAGGGCCGAATTGCGCATGCCGACCAGTTCGACGACCAGCCCCCGGCCGATCTGCATCGAGATCAGCAGCGACAGCAGCACACCGGCCAGGCCGAGAAGCACCGCGACACCGGAGCTGCCGATCACGTCGAAGGCGAACGGATCGGCCTTGCCGGCAGCGACGGTGCTCGCTTTCTTCTCCGCCTCGTGGAGATCCCGCATCACGGGCACGGCGGCCGCGTCCCACTTCACGGCGGAGACCGTCCGGGGAGTGCCGCCCGGTCCGGCGTCCTCGACCGCCCGCTCCATCCCGGCCATCCGCCCGTACGGAGCGCTGCCGAGAACGTCGCGGTAGGCGGCCCTGTCCGCCGGACGCAGATCGTCGACCGCGGACTCCAGCAGGGATCGCCGGGAGTACGCGGCCCCGACGAACGCGCGGTGGTCCGCCTTGCTCAGCCGCCCTCCGGCGAGCGATCCGCCGAGGACGGCGTCCTCGCGGGCCATCATCTCCCGGGCGCGGGAGAGCTCCTGGACCACGCGAGCCTCGGAGGCGACCGCGGCGTCCCCGTCGCGCTGTCCGGGTCCGGAGGGATCCGCGCCGGTCAGCGCGCCGCCGACGGCGAAGCCCCGGTCGATCGTCCCGGTGTACGCGCTGTATGCGTCGTCCCAGGAGGTCTTGTGCGCGGTCACGCCCTTCCGCAGGGACGGCAGTTTCCCGGCGGCCTCGGTCAACCGGTCGATTCTGGCCGGGAGTCCGGGGTCGAGCGCCGCGGTGTCGGTGCTGCCGGCCTCGACTCCGCGGCGGAGCCGGTCGGCGGCGGCCTCGGTGGCCTTGGCGCGGGTGTTCAGTACGCCGAGGCGCGAGTCGTCGGGGTTCGCCAAGTAGCGGGCGGCGGCGCCGCGTTCGGCCTGCACCGCCGTGATGTAGTCGTTCGCGGGGGCGAGGAGGCTGGCGCTGACCTCCTTGAAGCGGGAGAGGTCGGAGACGCTCTGCGCCGTGGTGACGGTGGCGAAGCCCCACAGCGCCATCAGCGAGACGACGGGCACCATCAGCAGCGAAACGATCTTCGCCCGTACCGACTTGGGACGCAGCCACGCCGGCACCGGTGACCGGCCCCGGCCGGGACGCGGGGCCTGCGGCTCGCGCATCGCGTGCCTCGGCCCGTCCTTCGGGGTCCGGGGCGGAGGCCTCTCCTCGTCATGGCTGCTGTCGGCGCTGACCGGCGCGCTGCCTGTACGCATGACTTCCTCGATCGTCGTGGGAGCGGAGCGAGTTCGCGGGGCGCCTGGTCAGGACGTCGAGCTATCGGTGGGCGGAAGACGAGAACGGAGAACGGGGACGGAAGACGGACAACGGGTGGCGGAAACTGGAGACAAGGGGACGCGGGCCGCGTCCGCGCGTCAGGGAACCGGGACTTCGACGCCGTGCGCCTCGACGTCGTGCAGCCGCCGTACGGCCGACTCGGCCTCCCTGCGCTGCTGCGCGGTCGGCGACAGCGCGACGAACGCCGAGGTGAGGAAGAGGAAGGAGCCGAGGACCACCGTGAGCGGGAAGATGAACTCCGTTGCGGTGGCGCCCGAAAGCACCTCCTGACCCGGCGAGAGCCGGACGCTCACGGCGGCCATGCCGGTGTAGTGCATGCTGCTGACGGCGAGCCCCATCACGAGCGAGGCAACGGTGGCGCCCGCCGTCCCGTGCACCGTGAGCGCGGCCCACAGCCCGGCGGTGGCGGCGACCACCGCGATCACCACGGACAGGCCCACCAGCACCGCGTCGTAGCCGACGTCGCCGTGCAGGCGCAGCGCGGCCATGCCGATGTAGTGCATGGCGGCGACCCCGACTCCGGTGCCCAGGCCGCCCATGAGCAGGTAGCGGGAGCGTGCGCGGCCGTGCCCGACGGTGAAGATCCCGGCGCCGACGACGAGTACGGCGACGAGGAGGCTGAGCACGGTGAGCGGTACGTCGTACCGGATCGCCGAGCCGGATACGCCGAAGCCGAGCATCGCGACGAAGTGCATGGTCCAGATGCCCGAGCCGATCGCGAGGGCGGCGGTCAGCAGCCAGTTGCGGCGCGAGCTGCCGGAGGCGGCGAGCCCCCGCACGGTGCAGCGCAGACCGAGGGCCGAGCCGACGCATGCCATCACGTATGACAGCAGCGGCGTCAGCCACCCATAGGTGAAGTGATGCATCTGTCCCACAGGGCTTCCTTCCGCAACGGCTGCTCTGGGGCGTCGGACGCTAACACAGGAATTTCACACCCGGCATGATTCCTTCCGCATTCAACGACACATGGGCACGATTACCGATTGGTATACCTTTGGTAACGACGCCCACGTGAGAACGCCCGCCAGGGTCACCGCGACTCCAGCCGGATTCCGAACTTGATTGCCGTGCAAGGGAGTTGGGGCAGACTCCGGCGACGTCTGGCGGCGTATCGCGAACCCCGGAAGGAAAGCTGACTTCCCGTCAGGAAATCCTCGGATTCCGATGGCAGGCACAGGCATCGACGCCGTCGTCCGATGCGGACGAATATCCATCGATGGCCGTCGATGCCCGTTGATGGAGACGAAAGGCGCTACTTGGGCGCATTGAGGGAATGGCGGACTCGATGCCCCTTATGCGCGCCGATGGGCGGTGGTCGGTCGCCGGGCGGCGGGCGGCGGGCGGCGGGCGGCGGGCGGCGGGCGGGCTCAGCGGGCCGGTGCGAGCACCACCCACACCTGGCCGCGCGCGAAGGGCAGCCGCTTGCCGTCGGCGTCCGTGAAGGTCGTGCCGCCCTTCGCCGAAGGACGCTTCCAGCGGGCCTCGAACTCCTTGCCGTCGCGCAGCACCAGCGCACGGCCCGAGCCCACCGTCTCGGTGAACGGGGTGATGCTGCCGGAGCTGTCGCCGAGTTCCGAATCGCGGATGCGCACGAACTGCACGACGACCGTGGCCGCCTCCAGCCGCCCGTCGTCCGTCGTACGGGCCGGGGCGCCGTCCATCGACACCAGCCAGCGCCGCTTGTCCGGCGACCAGTCGAAGGCGTAGCGCGCGGCCGGGAAGCGGATGCTGCGGCCCTTGGTCTTCCGGCCGCCGTCCGGCTCGGCGCCGAATCGGAAGCCGATGTCGCCGGGCGCGCCCACGTCGGAGGCGGCGTCCGAGGACAACGCGCGGCTCGGACGCAGATAGAGGTTGTGCGGGGCGGGACGGTCCCCTTTACGTACGTACGCCTCCCGCACCCGGCCCGGGAAGAGCGCCGCCAGCGGCGCGGACTCCACCTTGGAGCGCAGCTTGGACTGGACGCCGGAGTAGGCGAGGCCCGGATGGTCGAACTGCCGCAGCAGCTCCAGGTCGGACTCGCGAGCGCTGCGCACCGGTCCGACGAGCGGGGGCAGACGGGAGGCGAAGACGGCCATGATGCGGGTGAGCCCGGCCTCGACCTGCTCGACGTAGACGATGTCGGCCTTCTGCAAGCCGGTGTGCGGGCGCGCGGCCTCCACGTTGTCGATCTTCACCGCGAGCACCTTGTCTCCGGCGTTCATGCGGCCGGTGAACGGCGAGCGCTTCCCCTCGCCACCGCCGCCGCCTCCACCACCCCCGCCGCCGTTGCCGTTCCCCGAGTCGCAGGCCGCCGCCAGCAGCGACAGCCCGGCCGTCACCAGCACGGCCCGGCGCGATCCCGTCCACTCCATGGCGCCCGCCTCCTTCTCTGCGCGCTTTCGCATGAGCGTTCCACGCGGAGGCACGCGCACGGCACCCGGCGAACGAGAAATGTCCGTATGGGCTCTCCGACCCACACCGGCGGGCCGGCCTCCTGCCGGGCTCACTCCGCCGTGGCGGCGGTCAATTGCCGTACCGGGCACCGCCGTTGATCTGCACGATCTGGCCCGTCACATGGGCCGCGCCGGGCGACGCCAGCCAGTTGACCGTTTCCGCGACATCCTCCGGCGTGCCCGTCCGGCCCGTGACGGTCTGCGCGACCAGCGCCTTCTGCCGCTCCCGGGTCATGCGGTCGCCGAAGAAGCCCGTCGCCTCGATGTAGCCGGGCGCCACCGCGTTGACCGTGGCACCGTGCGGGCCCAGCCGTCCCGCGAGGTCGTAGACGTACGGGTGCAGCGCCGCCTTCGCCGCGGCATACGAGCCCGTACCGGAACCGCGGTACGCCGCGATGGAGCTGAGCATCACGACCCTGCGGCCCGGCTCCCCGAGCAGCCCGGCGAGCGCCTCGGTGAGAAGGACGGCGGTGAGCACGTTGGACTCGAAGTTCGACCGCCAGAACCACTCGACGCCCGCGAGCCCGCCGGGTGCCTCCTCCCTGCCGGGGGCGTACTCGGCGTTGCCGCCCGCGTTGTTGACCAGCACGTCGACGCGGCCGTAGCGGGCGGCGGCCTCGTCGCGCACGCGCTGCGCCTCCTCCGGGACGGTGAGGTCCGCGGCGAGGGTCCCGACCTCGCCGGGCACGACGCCGCCGGCCGAGGTGCCCTTCGCGATGCCCTCCATGACGGCCGCCCCGACGGCCTCGGCGGCCTGGCGCAGCACCGCTTCGCGGCGGCCGACGAGCAGCACCCGGTCGCCGTCCGCGGCGAACCGCTGCGCGACGGCCCGGCCGATGCCCGTACCGCCGCCGCTGACGATCACAACCCTGTCCATCCCGGGATCCTCCGCTGATGCTCGACTGCACTCCTCGACTGCGCTGCCGCCGCACACTACGACGGACCCCCGCACCGGCGTCCGGTTGCGGGGGCCCGTCGCGTCGGGTGAGAGTGCGCGCTCAGCCGCCCACGTGCGCCTTGCGCAGCGCCGCGATGTCGAGCTTCTTCATCGAGAGCATCGCCTCCGTCGCCCTCTTGGCCTTCTCCGGGTCGGGGTCGGCCACCATCGAGACGAACTCCGTGGGCACGACCTGCCACGAGAGCCCGTACTTGTCCTTCAGCCAGCCGCAGGCGACCTCCTGGCCGCCGTCCTCGGTGAGCCGGTTCCAGTAGTAGTCGACTTCGTCCTGGTCCTCGCAGTCGATCTGGAAGGAGACGGCCTCGTTGAACGTGAACTCCGGGCCGCCGTTCAGCCCCACGAACCGCTGCCCGTTGATCTCGAATTCGACCGTCACGACCGACCCGGCCGGGCCCGGCCCGGCCTCGGTGTAGCGTGCGGTCCTTCCCAGCTTGGAATTCTTGAACACGGAGATGTAGAACTCCGCCGCCTCTTCTGCCTGCCCGTCGAACCACAGACATGTGGTGAAGCCGTCGCCGGCCATCGCTGCCTCCCCATTCGAGTTCCTGTGCCTGTACCGACCGGCCCCGGGCGGAGAACTCATCGCATCGGCGGCGGTGTCTACCGGTGCTCGGGGTTCTCGTGGTCGCGGCGGCACCCCGCGTCCCAGGCGCTGCGCTGGTTGCCGTAGGCGGGCACGCCGCCCGCGTCCTTCAGCATCCGGGCCAGGTGCAGCAGGTTCCACGTCATGAAGGTGGCGTTGCGGTTGGTGAAGGTGTTCTCCGGGCCGCCGGAGCCGGGGTCCAGATAGGACGGGCCGGGCCCTGCCTCACCGACCCAGCCCGCGTCGGCCTGCGGCGGGATGGTGTAGCCGAGGTGCTGGAGGCTGTAGAGGACGTTCATGGCGCAGTGCTTGGCGCCGTCCTCGTTGCCGGTGATGAGGCAGCCCCCGACCCGCCCGTAGTACGAGTACTGCCCGCGGTCGTTGAGAAGGCTGGAGCACGAGTACAGACGCTCGATGACGCGTTTCATGACGGAGCTGTTGTCACCGAGCCAGATGGGCCCGGCCAGCACGAGGACGTCGGCGGCCAGCACCTGCTCGTACAGGCCCGGCCAGGCGTCGCTCTGCCAGCCGTGCTCCGTCATGTCCGGCCAGACGCCCGTCGCGATGTCGTGGTCCACGGCTCTGATCTCGTCCACCCGTACGCCCTGCTCGGTCATGATGCGGACGCAGCGGCCGATGAGGCCTTCGGTGTTGCTCCGCGCCGGTGATCGCTTGAGCGTGCAGTTGAAGACCAGGGCGCGCAGGTCGTCGTAGCGCGCGGGCGGCGGCTTCTCGGCCTGCTCTGCCTCGCCGGGGGCGGCGGACGCGTTCACATGCACTCCTTCAGGGCGGTCGGTGACGGTCCGGGGCCGGCTCCGGGCCCGCACCGCCGGACAGCGGGCGAGGGCCGCGGAGCGCGCCCCGTGCCAGGTCCTCTCGGGTCAGTGGCGCGTGCGCACGCGGGCCGTGTCCGTGCTCGGCTCGTACTCGGCGGTCCCGGGGAAGGACGCGCGATAGCCCTCGGAGCGCAGCTCGTCGTAGAGGCGGTCGATCTCCGTACGGCTGCCGCTGACGGTGGCGTCGCACCGGGCCACCGCGTTCCGTCCGGTGACGTTCCGTCCGGTGACCGCCCGGCACAGCTGCTTGGTCCGCGAGACGTTGCCGAAGCGGACGGTCTTGCCCGCGAGCGGCCTGCCGTCCGCGCTCAGCCTGGCGGAGAGTCCCCTCACCTCCAGGACCGGCGGATCGGAACGGCGTTCCACGGTGGCGGGCCGTGCTTCGAGCCGCGTGCGGACGGCCCGCTGCACCACGAGTCCGACGGGGGTGGTCAGACCGGCGAACGGGACGGTGGTCTGCGAGCCGCCGCGCAGGGGCACCTTCACGACCCGGTCGTTGCCGAAGTCCGAGACGAAGAGGTCGCGTCCGCGGTCGAGCGCCAGCCCCGAGGGGCTCGACAGGCCGGTGGTGGGCACGGTCGCCTGCCCGCCGCCACCGTTCGCCGGCACCCGCACCACCCGGTTGTTGCCGGAGTCGGAGACGTAGAGCCGGTGGCGTCGCGCGTCGAGTGCCAGGCCGGTCGGCTGCGAGAGGCCGGTGGTGGGCACCGTCGTCTGGCCGCCGCCACCCGTCGCCGGGACCCTCACCACGCGGTCGTTGACGAAGTCCGCGATGTAGAGCCTGTTCTGCCTCTCGTCGAGCGCCAGGCCCTCCGGGTGGAGAAGGCCGGTCGTGGGCACGGTCGTCTGCTCTCCGCCGCCCGCGGGCACCTTCACCACGCGGTCGTTGAAGCTGTCGGCGATGTAGAGGTCTCCGGACCTGCTGAGTGCCAGCCCGAGCGGACGCAGCAGCCCCTCCGTGGGGACGGTCGTCTGCTCGCCGTCCGCGGACACCTTCACGATCCTGCTGTTGAAGGTGTCGGAGATGTAGAGGGCGCCGGAGCGGTCGAGAGCCATGTACGTCGGCCGGGTCAGGCCCGAGGTGGGCACAGTCGTCTGTCTTCCGCTGCGGAGGCGGAGCTTCAGCACGTCGTTGGCGGTGTAGTCGCTGACGTACAGGGACGCCCTGCCGGTCCCGGATCCGCCGGGACGGGGCGCGTCGGTGGCGGGCGCCCCGGTGGTACCCGTGGCTCCGGTGCCGGGCGCCGGGGCCGCGGAGGCGAGCCCGGCCGTGCACAGCACGAGGATCGCGGTCATGACGGTGGCGCGGCGCCACGAACTGCCGCGCCACGGAAGGCGTTCGCGCAACGACAGCCGCCCGGCGCGAGGCTGCCGGGAGGACCGGGGCGGCTTTCGCCGATGCTCGTCGGCGGGACGGTCGGGGAGTGAGAAGCGGCTCATGAACACCCACCTGTTCTGGGCTGCCGGCCTGCGCCGTACGGCCCGAGGAGACGGCGGGCGCACCCGCATCGCATGGAGACGAAGGGAGCGCCGTTGACGTGACGGGCCGTCACCGTGCGGCGCCGGGATCGCGCCGGGCCGCACCGCGCGGATCGGTCCGTCGGTGGCGACACTAGGAAGCCGCTCACGCGTCGCGAGGCGCACCACGCCAGGCCGCGCCGCCCTCCACCCGAAGGACGGGGAGGCCGTGCGGGAGGGCGGGGCGACGGCGTCCGGCGAAACATGACGGGACAGCGGGGCGGAAGGGGCGGGGCGGGGCGGGAGCAGCGGACTGGACAGGCGCGTGGTGTGCGCGTGTAGTGTGTGTATACAGGCTGTATGCAAGGAATCTGTTGCAGGGAATCGAGCATGCAGGAGAACCACCACGGGGCGGCGCCCAGGCCGGACAGCGCGTCCCCGGTGCAGGCCGGGCGCGGACGACGCCGGCGGGGAGGCTGACCGTGACATCCGGACGTGAGAAGGCGTACGCGTTCCTCAAGGAGACCGTGCTCACCGACCCCGAGATGCAGGGCGAGTTCCTGTCCGAGCAGACGATCGCCGACCGCGTCGGGATCTCCCGTACCCCCATCCGCGAGGCGCTGCTGCTGCTCGCCGCCGAGGAGCTCGTCAGCCTCGTCCCGAAGCGGGGCGCCTACATCGCGCCGCTCTCCGGCCGGGAGATCAGCGAACTCATGGAGATGCGCGCCCTGTTGGAGCGCCACGCCGCCAGCCGTACGGTCGAGGCCGGCACCGCGCCGGTCGCCGAGATGGACCGGATCCTGGCGGAGCAGGAGAAGCTGCGCGGCGGCGAGAAGGCCAAGGAGTTCATCGAGGCCGACCACCGCTTCCACGCCACGCTCGTCGCGGCCGCGGGCAACAAGCTGATGGCGAAGCAGTACGAGGCGCTGCGCAGCCGCCAGGTCCGGGCGGGCGTGAGCGCCCTCTACCGCGCCTCCGGACGCCAGGACGAGGTCTGCGTCGAACACCGCAGCATCGTCACGGCGTTGGCGGCCGAGCGCGCGGACCTCGCGTGTGCCGCGATCGACGACCACATCGCGGCCACGCGTCGCATCCTCACCGAGGGCTGACGGGCCGCGGCGCCCCCCGGAACGCCCGCTGGAGCCCGTCCGTCAGAGCCTGCGGTTGTCCAGGACGGCCACGGCACGGCGGACCTCGGCGACCTCGTCCGCGTCCACGTCCGCCACCACCAACTCGGGCTTCTCCCCGGCCTCTTCGCGCACCCGCCCGTCCGGCCCGACGAGCACGCTGTGCCCGATGCCGGTGGGCGCCTTCGTGGGCTGCCGGATGTCCGCGTCCGGGCCGGGCGGCGCCTGACCGACCGCCGCCACCCAGATCGTGGCGTCCAACGCGCGTGCCCTGGTGAGCAGTTGCCAGTGATCCAGCTTGGACGGTCCGGCGCCCCAGGACGTGGGCAGCACGGTCAGCACGGCGCCCTCGTCGGCGTGCGCGCGGAAGAGTTCGGGGAAGCGGACGTCGTAGCAGGTCGCGAGGCCGACACGGACTCCCGCGACATCGACGGTGACGACCTTCTCGCCCGGCGCGACGGTGTCCGACTCGGAGAAGCCGAACGCGTCGTACAGATGGATCTTGTCGTACGCGGTGTCCACGTCGGGACCGGTGGCCAGCAGGGTGTTGGCGACGCGGCCGTCGGCGGAGGGCGTGAACATGCCTGCCACCACGGTGAGTCCGTGGCGGCGGGCGCTCTCGCGCACACCGTCCGCCCACGGCCCGTCCAGCGGCTCGGCGACCGGCGCGAGCGGGATGCCGAAGCGGGCCATCGCCGCCTCGGGGAAGACGGCGAGCTGAGCGCCCTCCTCGGCTGCCTGCGCGGCCATGGAGTCGATGGTGCGCAGATTCTCCTCGGGGTCGGTGGAGGCGGTGAACTGGCACATCGCCGTACGGAGCGTGGTCACAGCCTGTCTCCTCTCGGCAGGTCGTCGGTCGTGCGGTCGAACGGGTCGAGGGCCGGGGGCAGGGGCCGAAAACGGGAACGGGGAAGGGGACTGGGACGGAGACGGGGCCGCCTCACCGCGACTTCGCGGCGTACGACGAAGGCGCCGCATCCGAGCCGGCCACGCGGCCGGGGCCGCCGTCGAACCGCTTGGTGTACTCCTCGTCCTCCGCGTGGTCCGCGTCCCGTCCCAGCAGCACACCCGTCACCGTAAGCACTGCGGTGAGGACGATGTACCCCGCGAGCGGCAGCCATGTGCCGAACTCACCGAGCAGCGCCGTGAAGATCAGCGGAGCGACGGCGCCGCCGATGACCCCCGCCAGCGTGTACGCGAGCGAGGAGCCGGTGTAGCGCAGCCTCGGGCTGAACTGCTCGGCGACGAAGGCGGCTTGCGGACCGTAGAGCATCGAGTGGATGACGAGCGCGCCGATGACGCCCAGCACGACCAGCAGCCACGACCGGGTCTCGGCGAGCGGGAAGAAGACGAACGGCCAGATGCCCGCCGCGACGGCCGCCCCCAGATACAGGCGCCGGCGGTTCCAGCGGTCGGAGAGCGCACCGGCGAGCGGGATGAGGAAGATCTGGAGTCCGGAGCCGATGAGTACCGCGGTGAGGGCCTGGCCCTGCGGCATGCCCAGCTCCTCGGTGACGTACGTCAGGACGAAGACGGTGAACATCGCGTACAGCACGTCCGGCGCGACGCGGGAGAGTATCGCGGCGATCAGCGGCCTGCGCTGCTGCGCGAAGACCTCGCGGACCGGCGCCTCCGGGCGGTCGCCGCCCGCCTCGACGGCCTTGAAGACCGGCGTCTCCTCAAGGTGCGTGCGGACCCACAGGCCGAAGGCGACCAGCACGCCCGAGAACAGGAACGCGATGCGCCAGCCGAACGAGAGGAACTGCTGCTCCGTCAGCATCGCGCCGAGCGCGGCGAGGGCCCCGTTGGCCATGAGGTTGCCGACGGGCGGGCCGACCTGCGCCGCCGAGGCCCAGAAGCCGCGCCGCCTCGTACTGCCGAACTCGCTGGTGAGCAGCACGGCGCCGCCCCACTCGCCGCCGACGCCCACGCCCTGGGCGAACCGCAGCAGCACCAGCAGGGCCGGCGCGACGGGACCGGCGACGGCGTGGGTGGGGAGGAGTCCGATGAGGAAGGTGGCGACGCCGACGAGCACGAGGGTGGCGACGAGGACGCGCTTGCGGCCGATGACGTCGCCGAGGCGCCCGAAGACGAAGCCGCCGAGCGGACGTGAGACGTAGCCGACCGCGTATGTGGAGAAGGCGAGGAGCGTTCCGGTGAGCGGGTCGCCGGACGGGAAGAAGAGCTTGCCGAAGACCAGCGCGGACGCCGCCGAGTAGACGGCGAAGTCGTACCACTCGAGCGAGGTGCCGGTGAGGCTGGCGGTGAACGCCTTCAGCAGGTCCTTGCGGTGCGCAGGGTTCGTGCCGCCCGGGCCTTCGCCGGGGACGGCGGGTGCGGCGGGGCCGTCCGCCTGGCCGCCGTGCGGGCCGGGCTCCTCCGCTGCCGCCTGGTGCGACGTGTTGTGGTCCACGGGGCTTCCTCACGATCGGGTGCCTTTTGGTACGTGGGCATACTTGCTGTATACAGCTCGTATGCGCAACCCTCGGGGCGCGGAATTTACCCCTGTGAAATCGAGCTCGACCTGGAGGAATCCCCATGACCGGCCTCTCCTTCACGCTGTCCGACGGCACGCGGCGCACCGTGACCGTGAAGCGTCTGCTCAACGCCGGGTACGCGGGCCGCAGTCAGGAGGACGTGGCCGCGCACGTCGCGGAGCTGGCCGAGCTGGGAGTGCCCGCCCCGTCCACGACCCCGGCGCTCTACCCCGTCTCGCCCTACCTCGCGCAGCAGACCGGCACGGTCGCGGTGCAGCACGGGAAGACCTCCGGCGAGGCCGAGTGGGCGCTCGTCGTCGACGACACCGGAGATCTGCTGCTGACGGCGGCCTGCGACCACACCGACCGCGAGCTGGAGACGTACGGCGTGGCATGGAGCAAGAACGCCGCGCCGGACGTGCTCGCGACGAGCGCGTGGCGGCTGGCCGAGGTCGCCGGCCGCGTCGACGGCCTCACGCTCCGCGCCTGGGTGAGCGGCGGCCCGGGCGGCACCGAGGGCGCCGGCGGCTCCGGTGAGGGCGGGGAGCAGCTCATCCAGGACGGCACCGCGGCCGATCTGCTCACCCCGCACCACTGGGCCGAAGTGCTGCGTGAGCGGGGCGAGTTGGAGCCCGGAACCGTGCTGATCTCCGGGACGATCCCGATGGTGCACGGCGTCGACCAGTTCGCCGCGCACTGGCGAGTGCAGCTGGCCGACCCGGCCACGGGGCGCGAGCTCTCGCTGGCCTACGACGTCGTGCCCATGCCCGAGCCCATCGGCTGAGCGCCCGGCGCGGCCCCGGCGCCGCGGCCGCCCCCGAGGTCCCGGCCGCGGCCGTCGCGGCTCTCGCGGTTCCCGCGCTCCCCGCCCCGGGGCCCTCCGTCCCTGCTCTCCTCGTCCTGGCGCCCGTCGTCCAGGCGCACCTCCTCCGGACGCCCGTCGTCCTGGCGGTCGGCGCCGTCCCGGGTGCCGAGGCGCTGGGCGTACGCGGCGACGATCTGTCTGCGGGAGTCGTCCAGGTACCGGCGCAGCATCCGCTCCGCCTTCGCGGGCTCCCCCGCGCGCAGCGTCGCCAGGATCTCCCGGTTGCGCACGAGGTAGGGCTCGTGGAGGCGCCGCGGGCTGTCCATGACGTGGAGCGCCAGCCGCAGTTCGGCGAGCACGCTGCCCATGACCTCGTCGGTGCGCGGGCTGCGGGCCAGCGCGACCAGCTCGCGGTGGAAGTGGATGTTGGCCGTCGCGAGGTCCTTCCAGCGCCACTCCCGCACCGCGGCCTCGCCCTCGGCGACCGTCGCGGCGAGCGCGTCCAGTCCGAACGGCGCGCCGGCGCCGTCCAGTTGGTGCACCACCCCGCACTCGACGAGCTTCCGCATCCGGTATATGTCGAGCACGTCCTCCACGGTGAGGACCCGGACGAACACTCCGCGGTTGAGCCGGTGTTCCAGCAGCCGCTCGTGCGTGAGCAGCCGGAAGGACTCGCGGAGGGTGTTGCGTGAGACTCCGAGCGCACCGCCGATGTTCCCCTCCGACAGCCGGGTCCCCGGCGGGAAGAAGCCCTCCGCGATCCGGCTGCGCAGCACGTCCGCGACGCGTTCCGCGGTGCTGGTACGGCTCAACAGCGCGCGGTCGCCCGCCAGTTCGCCGTCCCGCTGGGGCGCCGGAGGCGACGC
This sequence comes from Streptomyces winkii, assembly GCF_032248595.1. Classification (NCBI taxonomy): domain Bacteria; kingdom Bacillati; phylum Actinomycetota; class Actinomycetes; order Kitasatosporales; family Streptomycetaceae; genus Streptomyces; species Streptomyces winkii. Next base: position 272,133 of record NZ_JASTTH010000007.1, read on the forward strand.
GACGAGCCGGGGAGGCGCCACGCCTGGCCCGGAGGACGGCCTGCCGCCCGTCCCGGCGTCCGGCCCCGACTCCGATTCCGGCCCAGACACCGGCATCAACTCCGGTTCCACTTCGGGTTCCACGGGTTCCGCATCGGGCCGTACGGCGGAAAGCCACGCCCGCTCCGGGTCGGTCCTCCCCAATTGGGCACCCCCTCTTGTCCGTTCGTCTGGTCCGACCGCCGTGTACTTGCGGCTCCCCTCGGCGCGGCACCGGTGGCACCGGCGCGCATACATCGCTACGAACCCCTTGAAGGATCGTTCAACGATCCTCTACGTTATCCCGGACACCGGCCCGGCACCACCGGCCGGAGCACATTCCCGGCGGCACCCTCTCCCTCTGCGAGGTGCACATGAACAGCAGCCAGATACCAAGCGCCCCACACGAGGGCAGCGGGTCCGAGCACGCCTCGGTGCAAGGCGCCGGAAGCGAAGCCGGGGCCGCGAACGGCCGGGAAGCCGGCGGCCCGTTCGCCTGGTTCCGCGAACTCGGCGCCTCCGGACGCCGCGCCTTCGCGGGCGCGTTCGGCGGCTACGCCCTCGACTCCTACGACTTCTTCACGCTGCCGCTCGGCATGGTCGCCATCGGCGCGTACTTCAGCCTCGACCCGGGCCAGACCGGCCTGCTCACGACCGTCACCCTCGTCGTCTCCGCCGTCGGCGGCGCGCTCGCGGGCATCCTGGCCGACCGCATCGGACGCGTCCGGACGCTGGTGCTCACCGTCGGCACGTACGCCTTCTTCACCCTGCTCTGCGGCTTCGCCCCCAACTACGAGACCCTGCTGCTCTTCCGCGGTCTGCAAGGCCTCGGCTTCGGCGGCGAGTGGGCGGTCGGCGCGATCCTCGTGGCCGAGTACGCCACGGCGAAGCGGCGCGGGCGCACGCTCGGCGTCATCCAGAGTTCGTGGGCGGTGGGCTGGGCGCTCGCCGTGATCGTCTACACGGCCGTCTTCGAGTTCTTCGACGAATCGACCGCGTGGCGCGTGCTGTTCTGGACCGGTGCGCTGCCCGCGCTGCTGATCCTCTACGTACGGCGCAACGTCACCGACGCGCCGCAAGCCGCCGAGCAGCGCAAGAACAGCAGCGAAAAGGGCTCGTTCGCGGCGATCTTCACGCCCCGGCTGCGGCGTACGACGATCTTCGGAGTGCTGCTCTCGACCGGCGTGCAGGGCGGGTACTACACCCTCGCCACCTGGGTGCCCAGCTACCTCAAGACGGACCGCGGCCTGACGGTCGTCGGCACCGGCGGGTTCCTGACGTTCCTGATCTCGGGCGCCTTCATCGGCTACCTCACCGGCGGCTACCTCACCGACAAGCTCGGCCGCAAGCGCAACGTCGCGGTGTTCGCGGTGCTCTCCGCGGTCTCCGTCGTCGCCTACACGAACGTGCCGACGGGCTCCAACACCCTTGTGCTGCTGCTGGGTTTCCCGCTCGGCTTCTGCATGTCGGCCATCTTCAGCGGGTTCGGCTCCTTCCTGAGCGAGCTGTACCCCACGGCCGTACGAGGCACCGGGCAGGGATTCGTCTACAACACGGGGCGCGCGGTCGGCGCCTTCTTTCCCACGCTGGTCGGCTTCCTCGCCAACAGCTGGGGCGTGAGCGGCGCGCTCGTCTTCGGGGCCGCGGGGTACGGCCTCGCCCTGGTCGCGCTGCTGGGGCTTCCCGAGACGCGGGGACGGGCGCTGGTGTGAGGCCCGGGCGGGGCGGCCCGGTCGGCGGGACGGCCTGACGGCGAGACGCCCGTCCCGCCCGGAGCCCCGCGTCCGGTAGAAGCCGAACGACCGAGGGAAGGTGGAGGAACCCCATGTCCCGTACGACGCACGGCACTTCGGCGGAATCCGGTTCGCCGGCCGCTGAGCACGCCGAGCCGCCCGCGGACGGCGGCCCCGCCGAGGCGCGGGCGCTGATCCGCGGCGGCGACTCCCGTCCGACCCCCGGCCGCGCACCCGGCCACACGCAGGCCAACCTCATCTCCGTACCGCGCGACTGGGCCTACGACGTGCTGCTCTTCTGCCAGCGCAACCCGCGGCCGTGCCCCGTACTCGACGTGACGGACCCCGGCGGCACCTCGACCGTGCTGGCTCCCGGCGCCGACCTGCGCACCGACCTCCCCGCGTACCGGGTGTGGGAGCACGGCGAACTCGTCGACGAGCCCGTCGAGGTCACCGGACGCTGGCGCGAGGACCTGGTGACCTTCCTCATCGGGTGCAGCTTCACCTTCGAGTGGGCGCTGGCCGATGCGGGGGTCCCGCTGCGCCACATCGAGCAGGGCCGCAACGTCGCCATGTACGTGACGGATCGCCGGTGCCGTCCCGCGGGCCGCATGCACGGCCCGATGGTCGTCTCGATGCGGCCGGTACCGGAGGAACTGGTGGAGACGGCGGTACGGGTCTCGGGCCGCATGCCCGCCGTGCACGGTGCTCCGGTGCACATCGGCGACCCTTCCCTCCTCGGCATAGCGGACGTCGACGACCCCGACTTCGGCGACCGCACCGCGATGCGCCCGGGGGACGTGCCGGTCTTCTGGGCGTGCGGTGTCACACCCCAGGCCGCCGTCACCGCCTCGCGCCCGCCCTTCGCGATCACCCACGCCCCGGGCCGGATGCTGATCACGGACGTGCGGGACGAGCAGTACCTGGTGGCGTGAGCGGACGAAAACTGGCGTGTAGCCCCATGGGACCCAGTCGTCCGAAGCTCGCGCGTGGAGAAGCTGGGCGCGGCCGTCGCCGACTTCGACCCGCTGCCGTTCGACGGGGACGCCGCCGCTCGCTATGGGACTCTCGTCTCGCTGGTCCTCGCCCAGCGCCGGGCCCCCCGGCCCCGCAAGCAGGATCTGATGATCGCCGCGATCGCCTCCATTCGCGGTCTGCCCCTCTTCAGCCGCAATGCGGACGATTTCAAGGGCCTGGAGAGCGCGGTGACCGTCGTAGCCGTCTGACGGACGCGGTGAAGTGCCGCAGGAACCTCCCATCGGGGGTGGAAACGGCGGCTGTCGTCCGGTAAAGCCGTGGCGCGGACGGGAAGGAGAGGGCCACCCCGTCCCCCGGGAAGCCGGAACCGGAACACGTCACGGAGCACGTCGCCGAGCACGGCACGGAACCTGTCCCGGAGTTCGGCGTTCAGAGCCGTCCAGAGCCGCCCAGAAAGGCACCCCGACATGAACGCTCGCCCGCCGCTGCCGCCGTTCACCCTGGAGACCGCACGTCAGAAGGTTCAGGCCGCCGAGGACGCGTGGAACACGCGCGACCCGCACAAGGTCTCGCTCGCCTACACGGAGGACTCGGTGTGGCGCAACCGCGACGCCTTCGTCACCGGCCGCGCGGAGATCGTCGACCTGCTGACCAGGAAGTGGCAGCGCGAGCTGGAGTACGCGCTGCGCAAGAGCCTGTGGACCTTCGAGGGCAACCGCATCGCCGTCCGCTTCCAGTACGAGTGCCATGACGCGGAGGGCCAGTGGTGGCGCTCGTACGGGAACGAGCTGTGGGAGTTCGACTCGCAGGGGCTGATGTCGCGCCGCGAGGCGAGCATCAACGACGTACGCATCGCCGAGAGCGACCGCCGCATCTTCGGACCGCGCCCGGAGTCGGAGCGCGGGGCCGGCATTCCGCTGCGCTGACGTCAGCGAGTCGGCGCAGCAGGGCAGCCGGGCCGGGGCCGCCGCCCGGCGCCGGTGTCAACGGCGAGCCCACGGCCCGTCGTTGACACCGTCAGGGTCTCAGGCGGCCTCGGCCGTCAGGCCTCCTCGTAGACGATCCACACGTTGCCCCGGTCGAACGGCATCCGCTCGCCGTTCGGCAGCGTGAAGGTGGTCCCCGACTCCGCCTTGGGCCGCTCCCACGTCGTCTCGTACGCCTTGCCGTCGCGCAACACCGTCGCCTTGCCGCTGCCGACGGTCTTCTCGTACGGCGTACCGGCGTCGTCCGGCGGCATCTCCACCTTCTGCACCACGACGGTCTTGCCGCCCAGTCGCGCCCCGCCGGTGCTCGTCGCGGGAGCGCCGTCGAAGGAGGTGAGCCAGCGGTCCTCCTTCTTCGACCAGTCGAAGGTGGTCTCGGCCGAGCCGTAGTCCACCGAGCGCTGTGCCGTGGGCTCGCCGCCCTCCGGGGCGTCGTCGGCGAAGCGGAAGCCTATGTCCGCGCTCTTGCTGGCTTCGGGCGCGGTGTCGAGGAGTTCGTCGGGGTGGACGTAGAGGTTGTGCGGGGCCTCGTTGTCGCCGCCGCGGATGTAGGGCGCGGGGTACTTGTCGTGCGAGCGGGCATGGAGCGTCGACTTCTCTATGAGGTCCTCGACGCCCTTGCGCGCCCCCGAGTAGGAGAGCGCGGGACGGTCGAACATCCGCAGCTGCTCGACGTTGTACGCGCGGGCGCTGCGCACGGGCCCGAGGGAGTCGGGGAGCTTGCTGGAGTAGATCCCGAGCAACCGGCTGAGCCCGCCCTCGACCTTCTCCACGACGGTGATGTCGGCGTCCTCCAGCGCGGTGTGCGGACGCGCGTCCTTGTGGTTGTCGATCTTCACCGCCAGTACGGGCGCGGGCTCGGCGGGCAGTCCGGTGAAGGGCGAAGTGGCCTCGCGTGGCTGGCCGGAGGAGTGCTGGTGCGCACCGGCCGTGTCCCTCGCTCCGCCCGACGCCTCCTGGGCGGACGAGGTGCTCGCCGTGCTGCCGGCGGCCAGCGCAGCCACCGCCAGCGTGGTCAGCAGACGCGTGGCCCTGCCTATGCCCGCCTTGCCGCCGCGTCCTGCTCCGCCGCGTTCCGTGCCGCCGCCGCCCGTGCCGCCGTCGGAGGACGGCGAGCCGGTGGTCATGCCGTGCATGTGAACTGCCTTCCGTCGTGGGGGGTTTCGTAAGACAGCCACCTCATCTGTGCCGCGGCGCGCCGTCAATACCGCGCGTAGTCCGCCGTGCACGGCGGTCCCGCCGGGCCCGGGGGAGAGCGTCGAAGCCCTCCGCCGGAGCCCGACGGGCCGCCGTAGAGCGTCAGTTCTCCGCGGGCACGGCCGCCTCCGCGAGGGAGACGCGGATCTTGGACTGGCCGTGCGGGAGCTTCTCCCAGTCGTCCATGAAACGGGCTTCGAGGCCGTGCTTCTCCGCGAGCGCGACGAGCGTCTCCGTCCGGTAGTAGAAGTCCTCGCGGAGCACCTGGTGTTCGGAGCCCTCCGTACGGTCGAAGGTGAAGTCGAAGAAGCCTCGCGGGGCGAGGATGCGGCCGACGTGGGCCAGGCACTCGTCGATGACCTCGGGCGGTGAGTGGGAGAAGACGCTGTGCGCGTGCACGACGTCGAAGTGCCCGCTGGGCAGGAAGTCGAAGGTCAGGTCGTGCGTGAGCGTCAAGTGGGGGAGTTTCCCCTGTAGTTCGTAGTGCGAGATGGTCTTCTTGGCGGAGATCAGGATGTCGGGGGAGATGTCGATGCCGTAGTAGTTGCCGGTGTCGAGGTACTGGATGAACCGCCAGCCCGCCCGCAGGTTGCCGCACCCGATGTCGAGCATGCGGTGCTCCGGCCGGAGCCCGTGCCCAGTGAGGAAGTCGAACTGCATCCGGCCCAGCGCCAGCCAGCGGTCGTGGCTGCGGCTGCCGACCGCCGCCTCCGGGTTGTTCGCGGTGTCCGAGGCCATCACCGCGCGGTAGTAGGCGACGTGGTCCCGGTGCTTGAAGCGCAGCCAGCGGTCGCGGGCCGCACGCCGCACATACGGGGCGACGCGCGCCGGATTCCGCAGCGCGTACGAGACCTTGTGGCCGAGCCTCGCACGGTTCGCTGCCAGGGAGCGCGGGGTCTTCTTGGGCATGGCGGTGTACTCCTCGGTCGTTTCGGTGTTCTCGTCCCGACGGCGCCTTGACACATGCCGAAACGAATCACCGGCCATGTCGGACACGTTCACATACGGGGCGCTGTGCGGGGTGCGGGGTGCCGCACGGCAAGTCGGGTTCCCGCGGCGGGTATCGGCCGTCGGACGGCGGGGCGGCGGACGGCGTGCCGCGGGCGCTCCGCGGTCAGTCGGTGTGCGTGCGTCTCTGCTTGCGCGGGCCGGACTCCGGGCCGGCGCCGGGGTCCTGGCCCGCGCCGGGCGGGGCGACGACTCCGCTCTCGTACGCGAAGACCGCGGCCTGCGTGCGGTCGCGCAGGCCGAGCTTGTCGAGGACGCGGCTGACATGGGTCTTCACGGTCGACTCCGCGACGACGATGTGCTCGCCGATCTCGGCGTTCGACAGTCCCTGTGCCACGAGCGCCAGCACCTCCGTCTCCCTCTCGGTCAGTTCTGCGACGCGCTGTCTCAACGGGGCGCGCAGCCCCGTGCGTTCGGCCGGCATGCGGCTGAACTCGGCGATCAGACGGCGGGTGACCGTCGGTGCCAGCAGGGCGCCTCCGGTGGCCACGACCCTTATGCCGTCCGCGAGTTGACGCGCCGGGGCGTCCTTGAGCAGGAAGCCGCTCGCCCCTACGCGCAGCGCCTGGTAGACGTACTCGTCCAGGTCGTACGTCGTCAAGATCAGCACCTTCGTGGCGGGAAACGCCGCGACGATCTCCCGGGTGGCCTCCAGTCCGTTCATGACGGGCATCCGCACGTCGAGGAGCGCGACGTCGGGGCGGAGGACGGCGGTCTTCTCCACCGCATCGCGGCCGTCGACGGCCTCGCCCACGACGTCGATGTCCGGGCGGCTTCCCAGCAGTACGGAGAAGCCTTCGCGCACCATCTCCTGATCGTCGGCGATCAGGACGCGGATCGGGGGTTCGTCAGCCATCCGCGGCCTCCATGCGCCGTCCGCCGCCCGGCGCCGTCCCGGCCCCGGTCCCGGCCCCGGTCCCGGCCCCGCTCGGCAGATATCCCGTCACCTCGAAGCCGCCCTCCTCGGTCGGCCCCGCCTCCAGACGTCCGCCCAGCATGACGGCGCGCTCCCGCATGCCCGTCAGGCCGTGCCCTGCGCCCGGCGAGGGCGGAGGCGCCTGCGGCGGCGGGTCGTTGACGATGCGGAGCCCCAACCCGCCCGGGTCGTAGGCGAGTCCGACGCGAAGGGGCGCCTTCGGAGCGTGCCGTACGGCGTTGCTCAGGGCCTCCTGCACGATGCGGTACGCCGACAGCTCGACGCCGCGCGGCAGTTCGCGCACCTCGCCCGTCACCGTCTTCCCGACGGGCGCGCCCAGCGCCCGTACGCCCGCGAGCAGCGCGTCCAGATCGCCGAGGGCGGGCTGCGGCGCCTCGACGCCGCCGTCGGACGACGGGGCCGAGCCACCGGCGGACGGCGCCTGCGGCTCCTTCCGTATGACGCCGAGCACGCGGCGCAGCTCCGTGAGAGCGGCCACGGCGTTCTCCCGTACGTCCCCGAAGGCCTTCTCCAGCTCGGGCGGCGGCGCCTCCACCCGGTACGGTGCGGCCTCGGCCTGGATGGCGACGACCGACATGTGGTGCGCCACGACGTCGTGCAACTCCCGTGCGATGACGGCACGTTCCTCCAGCAGCATGCGCCGCGAGCGCTCCTCCTCGGTCGCGGCCGCGTGCGCGGCGGCCTCCGCGCGCGCCTCCCTGAGGCCCGTCACGACGAGAGCGGTGAGCGGCATCGGGGCCGAGACGAGCGCCATCGCCCACGCGCCCACGCTGAACGGGCCGTTGCCCACCGCGGCCAGCGCGACGACGAAGCACCACAGGCACACCACCGCACGCAGCCGCAGCCGCAGCGCGACGAGCACCGTCACGGCGCAGAAGGCGAGGAAGCCCGCCATCGCCCACGGCCGCCCCTGCGAGTCGTAGAACAGCAGGTTGGGCCACGCGCTCACGTCGGCGAACGGGAACGGACCCGCCATGCCGCCGGGATGGAAGACGCTGAGCCCCGTCGCCGCCACCAACAGCCATCCGGTCAGCACGGGCCACGACAGCGCGAGCAGCAGCGAACCCACGACGAGCATCACGCCCGCGAGCTTGTCGGCGCCCGTCACCTGCGACCGGTACTGGAAGGAGACCAGCAGCACGACCAGCGCCAGCACCGCGGCGTGCGGCGCCCGGCGCAGCGCCTCCCCGGCCGCGGGCGGAAGCGCCCGGCGGACGCCCGCCGGGAGCGGAAGCCGGGCCAGGGGCGGCAGCGGACGGCGTACGAGGGCGTCGCGCACGAGGTCCCCGAACAGGCCGCCGAGAAGGCCGCGTACGAGCTGGACGGACATGGCAGCGACCATATGGGGGCAGGGCGCCGGGGGCATCCGTCCCAGGTCGCATCGGTTCGCATCCCACTCAGGGACTACGCGGAAGCGGCAGAAGGACTTAAGGTCCACGTCAGGGCGCCGACCGCCGGGAGTCCCACATCGCCCGGAACCCGGGCGCGCCCGGCGCCCCGGCAGATCCCGGAAGCCCGAGAAGCCCGACAAGTCCCCAGCTCTCACACACGCCGCTCCCCTGCGATCCGCCCGCGCTCGCGGGGAGTCCGCGATCCCCCGTCCCGTACGAAAGGAACGACCGTGCGCGTCGCCGTCCTGGACGACTACCAGCAGGCCGCCCACCACTTCGCCGACTGGCAGAGCCTGGACGCCGAAGTCACCTTCTTCCACGAGCACATCGGCGACACCGACGCCCTCGCCGCGGCCCTGCGCGGCTACGACGTCGTCGTCGCGATGCGCGAACGCACCCCGTTCACCGCCGAGCGGTTCGAGCGCCTGCCCGATCTGGGCCTCCTCGTGACCACGGGCATGGCGAACGCCGCGATCGACCTGGCCGCCGCCGAGCGCCACGGCGTGACCGTGTGCGGCACGCAGAGCCCGGCCACCGCGACGCCCGAACTCACCTGGGGGCTGATCCTCTCGCTGCTGCGCCACATCCCCGCGGAGTCCACCGGGGTGCGCGAGGGGCAGTGGCAGCACTCGATAGGCGGCGACCTCTACGGACGCACGCTCGGCATCGTCGGGCTCGGGCGCCTCGGGTCGCGGGTCGCGGCCGTAGCGCGAGCCTTCGGGATGCGCGTACTGGCCTGGAGCAGCAACCTCGAACCGTCGACGGCACGCGAGCGCGGCGCGGAGCCCGTCAGCAAGCAGACCCTCTTCTCCGAGGCCGACATCGTGACCGTCCACTACAAGCTCAGCGAGCGCAGCACCGGGCTGATCGGCAGGGAGGAGCTGTCGTGGATGAAGCCCACCGCGTTCATCGTGAACACTTCGCGCGGGCCGCTGATCGACACCGAAGCGCTCGTCGACGCCCTGATCGAGGGGCGGATCGCGGGCGCCGGCCTGGACGTCTACGACGTCGAGCCGCTGCCCGCCGACGATCCGATCCGCACGGCGCCCCGCACCGTACTGACGCCTCACCTCGGATACGTCACCGAGGAGACCTACCGGATCTTCTATGGAGAGGCACTGGAGGACATCACGGCGTGGGCGGCGGGCGAGCCGGTGCGGACGCTGACGCCCTGAGCGCGGGCCGGGCGCGGCCGGGGCGCGGGGGCAGTTCCGGCCCGGCGCGCGCACCGCACCGCCCGGTGCGACGCTGGCGGGGGACGCATACCCCAGCGAAAGGGACCGCGGCATGGCGAAGCGAATGGTGGCCGACGCCTACGGCGGGCCGGAAGTGCTCTCCCTGATCGACACCGACGTCCCGGCGCCGGAGCCGGGCACCGTGACGCTGCGCACCAAGGCCATCGGCGTCAACCCCATGGACTACAAGCTCTACAGCGGCAACATGGGCGACGACCCGTCCGCGCTGCCCTTGCCGCTGGGCGCGGAGTCGGCGGGCGTGGTGACGGCGGTCGGCCAGGACGCGGAGGGCCCCGCCGGTCCCCTCTCCGTCGGGGACGAGGTGATGGCCTACCCGGTGGCCGGCGCCTACGCGACCGAGCTGAACGTCCCGGCCTCCAGCGTCGCGCCGAAGCCGCCCGAGCTGACCTGGGAGGCCGCCGCCGGGCTGCTGGCCGCCGGTGCGACGGCCGTGCACGCCGCCACCGCCATCGGCGTCGCGGAGGGCGAGACGCTGCTGATCCACGGGGCGTCGGGCGGCGTGGGTCTCATCGCCGTGCAGCTCGGCATGGCGGCGGGCGCACGCGTGATCGGCACCGCGGGCGAGAGCCATCTCGCACAGGTCGAGCGGTACGGGGCCACCGCCCTGCCGTACGGCGACGGCCTCCTGGAGCGCGTGCGCGAGGCGGCGCCGGAGGGAGTGGACGCGGTCATCGACACCTCGGGCACGCGGCAGGCGATCGACGCCTCGCTCGAACTGGTCAAGGACCCCGGCCGCATCGTCTCCATCCTCGCCTTCGACCGCGGCGACACCGGCATCAAGCTGATCGGCGGCGCACCCGGCGCCGACCCGGGCGAGCAGATCAGGGCCGACGCGTGGCGGAAGCTCGTGAAGCTCGCGCGCCAGGGCGAGTTGGAGGTCGTGGTCGCCCGTACGTACTCCCTCGCGGAGGCCGCCGAGGCCCACCGCTTCCTGGCGGAGGGCCACCCCGGCGGCAAGGTGGTGCTGCTGCCCTGAGCCGGGGGCGAGGGGCGACTGAGCCGAGTGAGCCGGGGGCCAGGAGGGGCGCTCCGGCGCCGGGGCCGAGGGCCGCGGCGCCGGAGCCGACCGGCTGAGGGGCAGGGTCGAGGGGTCCGGGATCGAGGGCCGGAGGCTCGGGGGATGGAACCGGGGCGGGAGCCCTGGGTTCAGAGCGATCAGAGGGATCAGAGCCGTTCCCCGAGGAACGCGAGGGTGCGCTCCCAGGCGAGCCGGGTCGAGTCCGGGTCGTACGTGCCGAGGTGGTTCTCCTCGTTCGCGAAGGCGTGACCCGCCGGATAACGCTCGATGGTCACATTGGCTCCCGATTCCGCGCGGATGCGGGCGGCGATCTGCTCCGCGCGGGCGGGCGAGGCGTTCTCGTCCAACTCGCCGTAGTGGCCGAGGACATCGGCGCGGACTCCGGCGAAGTCCACCTCGTCGTCGCTGGCCACGCCGTAGTACGGCACGGCCGCTGCGACCTTCTCCCCCGCCTCGGCCGCGAGCGCGAGGACGAAGCCGCCGCCCATGCAGAAGCCCACGGCGCCCACGGCGTCGCCCCGCACCGCGTCGTGCGCGAGCAAGTAGTCGACGGCACCGGCGAGTTCGCGCACTGCCTGGCTCATCGGCAGCTGGGAGGCGAGGCGCGCGGCGTCGTCGCTGTCGTGCGTCGTACGGCCGCCGTACAGGTCGGGGGCGAGTGCCACATAGCCGGCGGCGGCGAACTGGTCGGCCACTTCGGCGATCTGATCCGTCAGCCCCCACCACTCCTGGATGACGATGACCCCCGGGCCGGAGCCGCCTTCGGGGAGGGCGAGATAGCCGTAGATCTCGACGCCGTCGGCGTCGAAGCGCAGGTTCTGGCGCAGCGGTGGTGCAGACACGAGGTGTTCCGCCTTTCTGCTTCGGGTGCTCGTTGCTGTCGGTCTCGGGGACGGGCGCGGTTCCGTGGCGCCGGTGGTGTCGCGCCGCTGGTCCCCTCGGTGGTCCCGTCGTGGGCTTCCGCGTCGTCGGTTTCGCGTCGTGCTTCGGCGTCGGTGGTTTCCGCTTCCGTGCTCTCTGCGTCGGTGGCTCCCGTGGTGTCGCCGGTGCGGACGTGACGCACCCGCGCACGGGCCGCGCGACGGCCCGCCGCGTCCGGTGGGTGCCCGGCCCCGAGGCTGATAACCCGTCGAAGCGGAAGATCGCACACGTACGGCCGGGACGGAACCAAGCCTGGGAGTGCGGCAATCGCGGGCCATGCAGGGCCATGAAGCGGAGGCTCGGTGCTGAGGCGGCTCAGCACTCCCCCGGCACCGAGGAGTCGGCCGCCAGCTCGCGGACGCGCTCGGGGGTCGGGTACTCGTCGGTGCCTTCGAAGCCGGAGAGCGTGGCGAGCGGGCCGCCGAGGTAGCCGGTGCGGAAGAAGTCGTTGCCGGTGGTGGCGTCCAGCAGCCAGTTGGCGACGGTGCGGCAGCGGGCGTTGCTCGTCCGCAGCGCCGCGAGATGGTATCCGCGCGTGACCAACTGGGCGGGAACGCCGCTCAGTTCGACACCGAGGGGGCGTGCCAGGGCGTCGAGCCCGCCGAGGTCGACGACGAGTCCCAGATCGCGGTGCTCGTACGGCCGTGTCGGTCTGCCCCGCAGCACGGCCGCGACGTTGCGCGCGGCCCGCCGTCCCTGGCGCATCGCGTGCTGAGCGGTGGGCGGGCACACCGGCCCGCCGTCGCCGCCTCCCTCGGACAGGTCGGGTACGGCGGCGGCGTCCCCCAGCGCGAAGACGCCCTCTCTGCCCGGCACGCGCAGATCGGGCCGGACCGCCAGCCGCCCGCGCACCGTCTCCGCGTCGAGGGTGGCGACCAGCGGGCTGGCGGTCACGCCCGCCGTCCAGACGAGAGTGTGGCTGCGCAGCGAACGGCCGTCGGTGAGGGTCACGGCGCCGTCCGTCACGCCCGACACCGAGACCCCGAGCGAGACCCGCGCGCCGCGCGCCGTGACGAGCTTCAGCGCCTTGCGGCCGAGCCGGTCGCCGAGCTCCGGCATCAGCTTCGGGGCGTGGTCGACGAGGTGCCACTCGATCCGCCGGGGGTCGATGCGGCGGTAGCGCCGCACGGCGCTGGCCGTCAGCCGCTGGAGGCTGGCGACCGTCTCCGTACCGGCGTAGCCGCCGCCGACCACGACGAACCGCAGCCGCGCCGCGCGCTCCGCCTCGTCGTGCGTGACGGCGGCGAGGTCGAGCTGGGCGATGACGTGGTCGCGGATGTACGCCGCCTCGGCGAGCGTCTTCATGCCGCGTGCCCACCGGTCCAGGCCGGGGATGTCGAAGGTGCGCGTGACGCTGCCGGGGGTGAGGACGAGGTAGTCGTAGCGCTGGTTGACCAGTTCGCCCGTGATGAGCCGTACGACGCACACCTTCGCGCCGGTGTCCACGCCGATGGCGGCCCCGGGCACGATCCGCGTGCGGCGCAGGACGCGGCGCAGCGCCGGAGCCACGGCCTCGGGTGTGAGGACGCCGGAGGCGACCTGCGGGAGGAGCGGCAGGTAGAGCTGGTAGTCGTACGGGGTGACGAGGGAGATCTCGGCCTCGCTCTCCCGGAGTTCGCGCTCCAGACCGCGCGCACAGCTGAGTCCGGCGAAGCCGCCGCCGACGATGAGCACCTTGGGTCGATCCATGGCCGCTTCACCCGCCCTCACACGCCGGGGTCCGTGGGTCTCGAGGATTCGTCCGGCCCGCGCCGGGGGCGGCTCCGTGCGAAAAGGCTCGCACGGCACCGCGGGGGCCGCATCCGCTCGGGTCCTCCCGGCGGACCCGAGGACCTCTGCGGTCCAGGTCGGCTCCAGGTCGGCTCAGTGCAGGAGCTTGAGCCCGACCACGCCTCCGACGATCAGGAACAGGCACAGCAGACGCGTCACCGCGACGGACTCACCGAGCACCGCCATCCCGTAGAGAGCCGTGCCGATGGCCCCGATCCCCACCCACACGCCGTACGCGGTGCCGAGGGGGATGTGGCTCACCGCGTACGCCAGACCGGTCATGCTGCACGCCAGCACCACGACGAAGACCACCGTCGGCCACACCCTCTGGAAGTTGCCGGACGCGTCCAGCGCGCTCGCCCACACGGTCTCCAGCACTCCCGAGACGATGAGAACAACCCAGGCGAGACTCATGACGACGCGCTCCACTCCGCCCGCGCCCGCGGGCCCCTGTTGCCGGCTGCGCTCAGCAGTCGATCACAGCGGTGAACCGCCGACACGCACGCGAGGCGCCCGCGCCGTCCACAGGGTGTGGGCGACGCGGGCGCCGGGGGCGACGCGAACGGGGCCGGCCGGACGGCGGCCCGGCTCCGCGTCAGACGCCGATGTCGCCGCCGTCCTTGCGCCAGACGCTGACGACCGACGGACGTACGTACGCGTCCGGTCCGTCGGGCCACTGCGAGGCGGGCTCCTCCACGGTCGCGCCGTCCACCTCGCCGGGGTGCTGCACGGCGACCAGGACGCGCCGGTCCTGGACCAGCGGCCCGCAGGTCTCCGCGCCGGTCGGCATCGTCAGGAACTGCCGCACCTCACCGCGCCGTCCTCCCGCCGTGGCGACGCCGAACAGACCGTCGTGCGAGCCGAGTTCGTTGCCGTCCGTGGAGAGCCACAGGTTGCCGTAGTCGTCGAAGGCGACGTTGTCCGGGCAGGAGATGGGGCTGACCTGGTCCTTGGGGAAGCCGCCGAAGTACGTGCCCGGGTCCTCGGGATCGCCGCACACCAGGAAGAGCCGCCAGCTGAAGCTGCGGGCCGCCGGGTCGTCGCCGTGCTCGGCGAACTCCAGGACGTGGCCGTGCTTGTTGTCCTTGCGCGGGTTGGCCTCGTCGGGGCCCGCCTTGCCCGAGGCGCCGCGGTCGGTGTTGTTGGTGAGGGCGGCGTAGACGCGTCCGGTGCGCGGGCTGGGTTCGACGTCCTCGGGGCGGTCCATCTTCGTGGCGCCGGCCTTGTCACCCGCGATGCGCGCGAAGACGTACACCTCGTCCGCCGTCATGCCCTCCACATGGGAGCGGTCGCCCGTGGCCAGCGGGATCCACTTGCCCTTGCCGTCGAACTCGTGGTCGTCCGAGGGGAGTTCGCCGGAGCCGTCGATGTCGTCCGCGGGACTGTCGCCGGTCAGCTTCGCGACGTAGAGCGTGCCGTGGTCCAGCAGCGTCATGTTGTGCTCGTGGTCCGCACGGCTGCCGCCGCGCCGCATCCGCTTCGACGAGACGAACTTGTAGAGGTACTCGAAGCGTTCGTCGTCGCCCATGTAGACCACGGCACGGCCGTCGTTCGTCAGCCGTGGCTGCGCGGCCTCGTGCTTGAAGCGGCCGAGCGCGGTGCGCTTGCGGGGCACCGACTCCGGGTCGTACGGGTCGAGTTCGACGACCCAGCCGAAGCGGTGCGGCTCGTACGGCTCCTTCGTGACGTCGAAGCGGTCGTCGAACTTCTCCCACTTGCGCTCCGTGTCGGTGCCCTTGAGCGCGTAGCGGTTGAGCCGCTTGCGGTGTTCGTCGTCCTCGACCTTGTCGGTGTTGGCGAAGTACTGGTCGACGTTCTCCTCGCCGTGCAGCGTCGTGCCCCACGGAGTGGTGCCGCCCGAGCAGTTGTTGAGGGTGCCGAGGACCTTGCGGCCCTCCGGGTCCGCGGACGTGCGCAGCCACTTGCTGCCGGCCGCCGGGCCGGTCACCTCGAACGGCGTGGTCGCGGTGACGCGCCGGTTGAGGCGGTGACGCGGTACGGCCCTGAGCGCGCCCGAACCCTTCTCGCCCTCGACGACCACGACGGAGAGCCCGTGCGCGGCCCAGCCGATCTCGGCCTGCTCACGGGTCGGGTCGTCGGCGTCGTAACCCGCGAACATCAGTACTTCGTCGGTGTATTCGTGGTTGGCGACCATCAACTGCCGCTTGCCGCCGCCTCCTTCGTCCCCGTCCTTCTTGTCCAGCGGGAGCAGCGAGAGGAAGTCGTTGTTGTAGCCGAACTGCCCCTCCTGCGCCTTCGCGGACTGCTTCTCGGGGTCGAAGTCGGGCGCCCCGCGCAGGATCGGTTCGCCCCAGCGGATCACGATGTTCTGCCCGTACCCCTCCGGGACGGTCACCTTGTCGTCCGTGTTCGGCTCGACGGGCGTGAAGCGCAGCCCCTTCGCGGGCTTCCCCTTCGCCTTGTCGGCCTCCGCGGCACCGGCGGGCTGGCCGCTGCACGCGGCCGTACTCGTGGCGGCCACCACCCCGGCGACGGCTCCGGCACGCAGCACGGTCCGGCGCGAGAGGGCGCGGGCGATCACATCCCCGGCGTACTCGTTGCCGCTGGTGTTGGGCGCCTCGTGGAAGCAGGCGTCACCGCACCGGTAACGACAGGTCATGGCGGACCTGCCGCCCGGGTGCGAGCCGAGCACCGTCAGCAGCTTGCGCATGGTCTCCTCCGGATCTCCGTGCATACGGCGGCGAGGAGACGCTATGGGCAGAGCCCCGCGAGGAGACGACCTCACGATGAACCACGGGTGAACCCTCGCCCGGCCCGAACGCTCGCCCCGCCGGGACGCCGGAGGCGGTCAGAGCAGGTCGGGGCCAGGGCCCCCCGGGGGCGGTGAGATCGGCGCCCCTTCCGGCGAGACCCACTCGACGCGGTGGTCCAGCCAGGCCGCGCACGACCACGAGAGCAGGAGCAGCGTCAGGACGACGACGGTGCCCTTGACGAAGGCGCGTGCGCCGCGCCGGCCGCGGCCGCGGAGCACGGCTCGCGTCAGGGACCAGGTGAGCAGCGTGATCAGGGGGAAACCGGCCACCATGCCCGGGAGTTCGATGTAGAGCAGGCTCATGTCGCGCTCGCCCTCGAAGGCCCCGCTCAGCCCGGGGCTC
This sequence comes from Streptomyces winkii, assembly GCF_032248595.1. Lineage (NCBI taxonomy): Bacteria > Bacillati > Actinomycetota > Actinomycetes > Kitasatosporales > Streptomycetaceae > Streptomyces > Streptomyces winkii. The sequence goes on from NZ_JASTTH010000007.1 coordinate 288,462, forward strand.
GCGCCGTGAAGCCACACTCCGAACCCCGTGGCGGCCCCGACGGCGGCCACCAGGCACCCGGCGGCCGTGGTGACCGTCGCTTCTCGCCTTTCACGCCCTTCACGCGATTCCATGCATAACCGGACGCTCGGATTCAGCACGGCAGTTCCCACAAGGCGCCTGAATCCGGGCCCGCTTGGCCGGAGCGGGATCCCGGCGCCGCCTCGTCAGCGGCGGCGCTTCGGCACGGCCGGTGCCTTCGCGCGGACCATCAGCGTCCCGACGTTGTCGGGCTCCGGGGCCGGGAGTACGTCCGCGTCGACGCCCGTGAATCCGCTGCGCGCCAGCAGGTCCGCCCACATCTCGGTCGAGTACGACCAGCGCAGCACCGGCAGCCTGCGGCCGCTGAGGCCGTTGCCGTACATCGCCTGGGGGCCGTAGAAGCCCTCGATGGGCTCGGCCTGCGAAAGGGCAAGCACACCACCGGGGTTGAGGCGGCGGAGGATCAGCGGGATCAGCCGCTCCGGGTCGGTGAACCAGACGGCGCCCCACCGGGAGAAGACCGCGTCGAACGTCGAGGAAGTGTCCGCGAGGTACTCGCACGCCTCCGCGTTGACGAAGGAGAGCCCCGGCGTGCCCTCCCACCACAGGCGCGCGCGGGCGATCTGCGCGGGCGAGAAGTCGAGCGCCGTCACCTCGACTCCCTTACGGGCGAGATAGACCGACTCCCTGCCCTCGGCCGAGCCCAACTCCAGGGCGGTGCGCGGCCGTCCGAGGAAGCCGCTGCCCGGACCGTGCCCGGGATACTGCGTCCACTCGAAGGAATCGACCACGGGGGCCGAGGGTGTTCCGTCTCCCTTGTGCGGCTTGTACGTGTCCCAGTACTCGGGAAGGCTCTTCGACGTGAGAGGCATGCGTTTCCTCGCAGGGTGCGGGCATGGTGTCACCTGCCCCGTCACCGTAGGGTCCGCCGCTTCCACGCCGGGCCGGGACCGTACGGCTTCACCCGAACGTGCTGCGGCTCGCGCGGGCGTCGGGGAACGGCGTAGGGGCGCGGCCGTACGTACACCGCGTACCTGCACAGCCGTACGGGCACGGCGTACGGTCGACGAGCCCGGGTACGGCTTCCCGCAGGCCGGCGGCGTACGTCCACGGCGACGGCACGTCCACGGCGACGGACGTCCACACCACAGGAAGGCGGCGAGGCCACGTGACCACCTTCGACTCCCCCGTCCCGCGATTCCATCTGGCAATGCCCGTCGACGACTTGACCGCCGCCCGCCACTTCTACGGCGAGGTGCTCGGCCTTGAGCAGGGCCGCAGCGCTGACACCTGGACGGACTGGAATCTCCACGGGCATCAGTTCGTCACCCACCTCGCACCCGGTCGTGGCCACGGTGACGACGACGGCCGGGGTGACGCCGACGGCGGCGTGCACAACGCCGTCGACGGACACGACGTGCCGGTCCCGCACTTCGGCCTGATCCTCTCCGTGCCGGAGTTCCACAAGCTGGCGGACCGGCTGCGGGCCGCCGGCACGGAGTTCGTGATCGAGCCGTACGTGCGCTTCGAGGGTCAGGCGGGCGAGCAGTGGACGATGTTCCTGCGCGATCCGGCCGGAAACGCCCTGGAGTTCAAGGCGTTCGCCGACGACGGGCAGGTCTTCGCCACCGGTTGACGGCCCCAGGGGCCGGGGCCCGCGTCGACGGCCGCTTCGCCTTCACAGAATGATCCCGGTCGCGAAAAGCGAGCGCCGGAACTCCGAGCGCCTCCGCCTCGCGGGTGAGACGGGGAGAGAGTCGCGCCGTTTCAGACGGTGGCGAGCAGCAAATCTTCTCCGCTCGACGGGCGGAGGCCGTCGGAGCGATCGGCGAAGTAGCGCTCGCCGAGCGAAGCTCCCGAGACGTGCCGGACCTCTTCGAAGCCGGATTCGCGGGCCAGCGCCAGCATTTCCTGCGGGGCGTAGAAGCTGACGAACGGTGTTCCGGATGCTTGCGCGCCCTGCTTGCTCCTCTGGAGGCCGGAGCGGTCGGCGGCGTCCACGAGTTCGGCAGGCAGAAGGAAGGTCATGGCGAGCGTCGAGCCGGGCGCGAGCCCGGCGATCTGCCGAAGGGTGGCCACGGTGGCGTCCTTGGTGAGGTACATGGTGACGCCGGTGGAGACGATGACCGCCGGCCGGCTGGAGTCGAAGCCCGCGGCGGCCAGTTGCTCCAGCCAGTCCTCGCTCGCCTCGAAGTCGACGGGCACCAGGCGCAGGAAGTCGGGGCTGCCGTAGCCGAGTTCGGTCAGGCGGCGCCGCTTCCAGGCCTGAGGGCCGGGCTGGTCGACCTCGAAGATCCGCAGCCGGGAGGCGAGTCCGGGCTTGCGCTGGGCGAACGTGTCCAGGCCGGCTCCCAGGATGACGTACTGCGTGACGCCGCGCTCCGCCTGCTCGGCCACAAGGTCCTCGATGAAGCGGGCGCGGGCCACGATGGCCGCCCGGAACGCGCTGGTGCCATCCGGGTCCATGTCCGGGCGATCGCGCCAGCCGTCGCCCGGGGCTGCCAGCCGCAGGCCGATCTCGTCCTCCACCACGTGCGGCGGCGAGTCGACCTGGAGGTGCATGGCCCGCCAGAGAGCGGTACGTACAGCCGTGCTGTCCGGCGCCTCGGTCTGCTCGTCTGCCATGGGGCTGCCTCTCGTAGTACGAAGCCACGCGGGGCCGAGATCGTCCCACAGCGGGATCACTCACGGGCGGCGGGCGACCCGCCGCCGGTCGGGCGAGCCCTGCCCCTGCCCGACGGCGGCGCGGTCCGCGCCGGACGCCTGCACGGACGCGTCTGCGGACATCGCAGCCCCGATCAAGCAGCCCATCGCGAACCGGATGCGGACGATGGTGCCGACACGGTGCGCCCTGGAGTCCTCATGGTCCACGGAGATCACCCGGGTTCCATCGCGGCGAACAGACGTGGGTGCGAGGCTCGTTGTGCAGGTCAGCGCCGGGAAAGGCACCCTGGGTACCCGGAAGCTTCCATCGGGGCCCGCTCACCGGGTGGTGGTACACGCGTGTTGCTCGCGTGTTGCCCGCGTGCCGCCCGCCCCGGCGACAGGATCGGCACCGGGACTCGGTCCGCCCTTCAACGGCCGGACCAGGGAGGAGACTTGTGTCACTGGCTCTCGAAGACCGCATCGCCGTCACCGAGTTGATCTCGTCGCACGGCCATCTCGTCGACGACGGAAGCCTCGACCGGCTGCACGAGCTGTTCACTTCGGACGTCGTGTACGACCTGACCGACTTCGGCCAGGGCCGGCTCACGGGTGTGGCCGCGGTACGGGAGGCGGCCCTCGCTCTGGGATCCGCCAATCCCGTCGCGCATCACGTCACCAACGTCGTCGTGACCGGTTCGTCGGACGGGCGGGCGGAGGTCCGCTCCAAGGGCCTCGGCATCAAGGCGGACGGCTCGTGCGGTTCCGTCTCGTACGACGACACCGTGGTACGCACGCCCGACGGGTGGCGGATCTCCCGCCGCAAGGTGTCGTCACGGCGCGTTCCGCTGAACGGCGCGACCGCGTCCGGCTGACCGGCCGCGCGCCCTCCGCCGTCCCGTCGGTTAGAGCACGACTCCCGGCGCACGCACGCATGACGAAGGCCCCGGAGGGGCGCGTCGCGCGCCGTCCGGGGCCTTCGTCGCCGCAGTGGTCAGCCCACGATGCCGCTGGCGCCCTCCACGGCGGGAACGCCGCCGTTCAGGTTGGCCGAGACACCGCCCAGGCCGGGCAGGTTGCCGCTGACCGAGCCGGCGACGCCGCCCGGGCCGGGCGTGACGTCGACGCTGGCAAGGCCGCCGGGGAGGGAGGCGCCGACACCGCCGGAGACGTTGTCGAGTTCGGCGTCGGAGAGCTCAGCGGTCTCGATCGTGTTGCGCATCGAAGCTTCCAATCAGAGGGGGACGTGTGTCTGGTGATTCCGATGTCGAGGGATCACAACATCTCTCCGGGCCTCCGCGCCCACCCGTTACGCACGTCTCCTCATGACCGTCACGTGATCTTCCGATTCGTTTCTGCGTCGTCATCCGGCGGCCCCCCGGCGGCCGGTCTCAGCCGGTTCCCCCGGCCCGGTACACCAGCAGATACCGCCAGAACAGCAGCCGGCGCAGCGTCGAGCCGGGCAGCAGCCGGGCGGATTCCGTCCGGGTCTCGGCGTACGACAGCGGGGGCGGCCAGACGAGCGGGACCTGGACGGCCTGCGCGGGACGGCGCCTGCTCCGCAGCCGGTCCGCCGTGAGGAGGAAGAGCCCCGGGAGGGCCCACGCGAAGTCGGCCGGTGTTCTGGCCTCGTAGAGCCCCAGCACGGCCAGAACGCCACCGGGGGCGAGGGCCCGGCGCAGTGTGAGCACCGTGTCGAACGGCATGTGGTGGAGGCTCGCGATGCACGAGATGAAGTCGTAGTGGCCGTCGGGCAGTCGGGCCTCGCGCACGTCGGCCCGGCGGTAGCGGGGGCCGCCGCCCGCCGCCCGCGCCGCCTCGATGACATCCGCGTGGCTGTCCATCCCCTCGGCGTCCAGCCCCCGCTCCGCGAGGAGCCGCGCGAACCCGCCCGTCCCGCACCCGACGTCCAGCGCCGTACGGGCTCCCTCCGGCACCTGCTTCAGCAGCAGCGGGTGGTAGTGGTCGTTCAAGTTCATGCGGGCGGACGCTACTCCGGCCCGGCGGGGCACCGCAGTGGACGGCGCAGCCCGCGGCTTCGCCTGCCGCCTCGCCGCTCGCCTTTCGCCTTTCGCCTTTCGCCTTTCGCCTTTCGTGCGAGACACAGAGGAGTCCCCGCCCAGTTGCGGGCGGGGACTCCGAGGTCGCGACGGATCAGGCCGTCAGGCCCGATACTCAGACCATGCCGACGCCGGGGACGTACCGGTAGCTCCCTTGGTACCTCGGCTCCGGCGCCCAGCGGCCGCCCCGGTCCCTGTACAGCCACTGACCGTCGTGGCACACCCGCTGCCGGCCGGTGAGCGGCGAGGTGATCCCCTCGCCGCTCTCGTACCAGTGGCGTCCGGGCCGGGACGTCCAGCAGGCGCCCGACGAGGGCGGATAGGGGACGTGCACGGCCCGCTGATGGGTCGTGAGGGACGGAGCGGCCTGAGCCTGACCGGTGCCGGCGATCCCCGCCAGGGCCGCGGCGCCGATCAGCGTCGCGATTACTCGACGTGCTTGCATTGAGGGCTCTTCTCTTAGGCGACAAGTGCGATCTGATCGGTCGACCCTCTTCGCAACGGCTATTCGTTCTGTGATCGGAATCCACTCGGAAGAGTGCGGATGCGTCGGATCGGCCCACGCGCGGCGGGGGCGCGGGGCCCATGTGCGCGCGCCGTCACCGCAGGCGCCCCTCGCCCAGGAGCCCTCCGCCCTCCAATGAGAACCCCTCCGCCGAAGACCCCCGGCACATGCGAGAGCCCCGGCACGAGCGGTCGGCATGCGCCGACGTACGTACCGGGGCCTGTCGTGCCCGGCTGGGTGCCCGAGACAGTCAGCCGAGAAGGCCGGTGACGCCCTCCACGCTGGGGGCGGTGCCGCTAACGGTGCCGGAGACGCCGCCGACGCCGTCGACGCCGCCGCTCAGGCTGCCGGCGACACCGTCCAGGCCGGCGGTGACGGCACCGCCGAGGGAGGCACCCACGCCACCCGAGACGGCGTCGAGGGCGGTGTCGGAGATCTCGGCGGTCTCGATCTGGGTCATGTCACGCATGCAGAAATTCCAATCAACAGGCGGGGGGATGGGATCCGGGGATTCCGGAGGTCGGGGGATCACAACATGCCGGCGCGCGCGTCTGCCACTCTCAGCAACCGTCTCCCCATGACCCTCACTCGATCCCAAGATTTGTGACCACGCCCGGTACGCCGGGCACACCCGGCACACAGACCTCACTCGGCACGGCGCCGTACGCGGCGTTGCCCGCAGCGACCGTGCCCGGGCCGTACGCGATGCGTCTCCGCCGCTCAACACCTCGCCGCCCGAGGCCCGTTGCACGCTCGGCCGCCCTCGGCCGTCCCATCGGCCGTCCCATGGGCCGTCCGCTCAGCCGTCGCCGCCGCGGCCCTTCCGGAGATCCACGCGCGCCCAGAGCTGCTTGTGGTCCGAGTGCTCGGAGTAGCTGACGGTGCTCGACTCGACGCGCACGGACGGCGAGACGAAGAGGTAGTCGATCTTCCCCTTGCTGTGGGTCTGCTCCCCGGAACGGCACTGCGCGTACCGGGACCGCGGCAGCTCGGCCTCCTGGCGCCGGGGCTTCATCGTGTCCCCGCACGGACTGGAGGCCTCCTTGAAGGCGCCGCGCGCACCGTGCTCGTAGTCGCGGTCGTAGAGACGCCCGAGCACACCGGAGAGCGGCACGTCGTTGACGTCTCCTCCGAAGAGGACGGTGTAGTCCGCGTACCGCGACGTCAGGACCTGCTGGACCTTCGCGACCTCGCGCTTCCGGCTGACGAGGTACTTGCCGCCCCCGGGCGTGAGATGCGCGGAGCAGACGACGAGCCTCCGCTTCTCCGCGCGCACGCAGACCATCTCGCGGTGCTCGTCGCCGTCGGTGGAGCCCAGCTGGTGGACGTCCACGTCGTCCTTGTCGAAGCCCAGTCCGCGGCGGAAGACGATCGTGTTGCCGAAGTCGGTGGGGTGGTGGCACCGCGCGGGGGTCCCGGGGTCCCGGGCGAGGTTGTCCACGGGGCTGAAGATCACGGTGTAGCCGGGCAGCCGGTCCTCCAGCCGCGCGTCCCAGTCCCGGCAGGTCTCCTGCATCGTGACGAACGCGGGCTTGCGGTCCTTCACGTCCTCGGCGAGGGCGTCGGGCGGTGCGTTGCGCTCCCCGCCGTACTCGGTCGTTCCGCCCGCCATGTTGAACTGGCCGATGACGTACGCGCCCTGGGCCGGCTTCTCGGGCTGCGGCCCGGAGTCCGAGCCGGCGATCAGCACCCCGGCGGCCACCAGGGCGGCGGCCGCCACGACACCGGACAGCGGAGCAATCACGCGACGGATGACGCCCTCCATGGTCCGGTGCCGTGTGTGAAGTTTCGGTACGCGCACAGCTTGCAGAGGCTCGGGAGGAGCGTCAACAGAGCGCCCCGGCCGTCCGTATCGTGCGCCCACCGTCCGTCCCGGACGCGCTCACGCAGAGTTATCGGAAGGAATCCGGTCCCCGCAGACAGTTAGGATTTCGACCATGGCGGCCACTGGATCAGAGCAGACGGAGTCGAAGGCGTACTACGTCACGACTCCCATTTACTACGTCAACGACGCTCCCCACCTGGGCCACGCCTACACGACCGTCGCAGGCGACGTGCTCACGCGCTGGCACCGGCAGCGCGGCGAGAAGGTGTGGTACCTCACCGGCACGGACGAGCACGGTCAGAAGATCATGCGCACCGCAGTCGCCAACGGGGTCTCCCCGCAGGCGTGGTGCGACCGGCTCGTCGAGGAGGCGTGGAAGCCCCTCTGGGAGCATCTGGACATCGGCAACGACGACTTCATCCGTACGACGGAGAAGCGGCACACCGAGCGGGTCCGCGAGTTCGTGCAGGATCTCTACGACAAGGGCGAGATCTACCAGGGCGGTTACGAGGGCCCGTACTGCGTGGGCTGCGAGGAGTACAAGACCTACGGCGAACTGCTCGACGGCGAGGGGGAGTTCGAGGGGCAGAAGCTGTGCCCCATCCACCGCACGCCGGTCGAGATGCTCCAGGAGGAGAACTACTTCTTCAAGCTGTCCGAGTACGGCCCGAGGCTGCTGGAGCACTACGAGCAGCACCCGGAGTTCATCCAGCCCGAGTCCGCGCGGAACGAGATCGTGAACTTCGTGCGGCAGGGCCTGGAGGATCTGTCGATCTCGCGCTCGACGTTCGACTGGGGCGTCAAGGTGCCCTGGGACGACAAGCACGTCATCTACGTCTGGATCGACGCGCTGCTCAACTACGCGACGGCGGTGGGCTACGGCGCGGACCAGGAGCGCTTCGAGCGGACCTTCCCCGCGGACGTGCACCTCGTCGGCAAAGACATCCTCCGCTTCCACACGGTGATCTGGCCGGCGATGCTGATGGCCAACGGACTGCCGCTGCCCGGCAAGATCGTGGCGAACGGCTGGCTGATGGTCGGCGGCGAGAAGATGTCGAAGTCGAACCTGACGGGCATCTCCCCGCAGCAGCTCACGGAGCACTTCGGAGTCGACGCGTACCGCTGGTACTTCATGCGGGCCATCGCCTTCGGTCAGGACGGCTCGTTCTCCTGGGAGGACTTCTCCGCCCGGTACACCAGCGAACTGGCCAACGACTACGGCAACTTGGCGTCCCGCGTCGCCGCGATGGTCGGCAAGTACTTCGGCGGCACGCTGCCGGAGTCGACCGCGAGCGGCGAGGCCGAGCAGGCCGTCGTGGACGGGCTGGCGAAGGCGGTCGCCGAGGCCGACCGGCGCATCGGCGACGAGCTGGACTTCGCCGGCGGCATCGCGGCGGTCTTCGACTTCGTCAAGCAGGTCAACGGCTATCTGACGGAGCAGGAGCCGTGGAAGGTCGCCAAGACCGAAACGGACGACGCCCGGGCCCGGTTGGCGACGATCCTCTACACGGCGGCCGAGTCGCTGCGCGCGTGCGCGGTGCTGCTGAACTCCGTCATGCCGGAGTCGTCGGCGAAGCTGTGGGACTCGCTGGGCGCCGAGCCGCATCTCGGCCCGCTGGCCGACCAGCGCGTGGGCGACACGGCGCGCTGGGGGCAGCTGCCCGCGGGCGCGACGGTCACGAAGGGCGGCGCGCTCTTCCCGCGCCTGGAGGAGCCGAAGTAGCCACGCGCCGCGTACGCAACGAGGGCCCGGAACCTGCTGGTTCCGGGCCCTCGCCGTTCCAAGCCCGCGTACGGTGCCGGCCCGCGTACGGAGACGCCCGCGTGCGGAGACGCCCGCGTGCGGTGCCGGCCGGACCGCTAGAGCTTCGGCTTGCGCACCGACAGGTGCAGCTCCTTCAGGCGGGCCTCGTCGACCTCGCTCGGCGCGCCCATCAGGAGGTCCTGCGCGTTGCCGTTCAGCGGGAAGGCGATCGTCTCGCGGATGTTGGGCTCGTCCGCCAGCAGCATCACGATGCGGTCGATGCCCGGGGCGATGCCGCCGTGCGGCGGTGCGCCGAAGCGGAACGCGCGGAGCATGCCGCCGAACTCCCGCTCGACGTCGTCCTTCGCGTAGCCCGCGATCTCGAACGCCTTGAACATGATGTCCGGTTCGTGGTTACGGATGGCGCCCGAGGAGAGCTCCACGCCGTTGCAGACGATGTCGTACTGCCACGCGAGGATGTCCAACGGGTCCTGCGTGCGCAGCGCTTCGAGACCGCCCTGGGGCATGGAGAAGGGGTTGTGGGAGAACTGGACGGCGCCGGTCTCCTCGTCCTTCTCGTACATCGGGAAGTCCACGATCCAGCAGAAGCGGTAGACGCCCTCGGCGAAGTGCCCGGCACGCTTGGCGGCCTCGACGCGGACCGCGCCCATGATCTTCGAGACCTCGTCGAACTCCCCGGCCCCGAAGAAGACCGCCGTGCCCGGCTCTGCCTTCAGCGCCGTCAGCAGCTGCGAGACGTCGTTCTCGTCGAGGAACTTGGCGATCGGCCCGGTGAGCGTGCGGTCCTCGCCGACGCGGACCCAGGCCAGGCCCTTCGCACCCTGCTCGACGGCGAACTCGCCCATCTGGTCGAAGAACTTGCGCGGCTGGTCGGCGGTGCCGGGAACGGCCAGCGCCCGTACGTGCTTGCCGGCGAAGGCCTTGAAGCCCGAGGTCTTGAACACGTCCGAGACGTCGACGAGTTCAAGCTCGGCGCGCAGATCCGGCTTGTCCGAGCCGTACTTGAGCATCGCCTCGCGGAACGGGACCCGCGGGAACGGTGAGGTGCACTCGCGGCCGCCGCCCAGTTCCTGGAAGAGGTCGGTCATGACCTTCTCGATGACCCCGAAGACGTCCTCCTGCTCGACGAAGCTCATCTCCATGTCGAGCTGGTAGAACTCGCCGGGCGAGCGGTCGGCGCGGGCGTCCTCGTCGCGGAAGCAGGGCGCGATCTGGAAGTAGCGGTCGAAGCCCGCGATCATCAGCAGCTGCTTGAACTGCTGGGGGGCCTGCGGCAGTGCGTAGAACTTCCCCGCGTGCAGCCGCGAGGGGACGAGGAAGTCGCGGGCGCCCTCGGGGGAGGTGGCCGAAAGGATGGGCGTGGCCAGCTCGTTGAAGCCCTGGGCGACCATCTTCTCGCGGATCTTCGCGATGACCTGCGAGCGCAGAATGATGTTGCGGTGCATGCGTTCGCGGCGCAGGTCGAGGAAGCGGTATTCGAGGCGCCGCTCCTCGTTGACGCCGTCCTCGGCGTTGATGGTGAAGGGGATCTGCTCGGCGTCGCCCAGCACCTCCACCTCGGCGACCTCCACCTCGACCTCGCCGGTGGGGAGTTCGGGGTTGACGTTGTCGGCGCCCCGCGCGCTGACCTTTCCGTCGACACGTACGACGGACTCCTTCGACAGCGAACTGAGGCGCTCGTGCACCTCGCTCTGCTCGGGCCGCACGACGAGCTGCACGATGCCGTAGTGGTCGCGGAGATCGATGAAGAGGATGCCGCCCAGGTTCCGCCTGTTGTGCAGCCAGCCACTCAGGCGGACGTCGGTGCCGACGTCCGGAGCACGGAGCTCGCCGCAGGTGTGGGAACGGTACCGGTGCATCAGTCATCCAGTCGTCGGGTCGGCAGCACTTGGGCCAGTCATCTGGGGGCACCCCCATGCCGGAGGCTATGGGGGGAGTCGGCCCTTCAGACTACCGCCCTGGCTCAGCCCCACTCGCCCCGTATTCCCGAACGCACATAAAGTGGGGCAATGCACACCGAGGACGTGCTGAAGGCCACCCGGACCGGGCTGTGGCGTTGGGACAGCGCGACCGGTGCTTCCACCGTAGACGTCCTCACGGCGCAGCTTCTCGGCCTTCCCTTCAGGCGGGACCAGGGGCCGCGCGACAGGGTCGAACGCCCCCTCTCCGTCGCCGGCCCCGGCTCCGAGGTCCCCTCGGGAGCAGGGGCCGAGCCCGGTACCGGCCCCGGCATCCACCCCGGCGACGAGACGATCACGCTGGCCGAGCCCTCGATCCGCGCGCGCATCCACTTCTCCGACTACGTGGAGCTCACCGCGACCGCCACGCTCGCCCTCGCCGAGTGGACCCTCGTCGAGGCGATGCTGCGCATCGTCGACGAGAGCGGCAGCGTGGTGCGGACCGTGCGTACCCGCATGATCCCGGTCGAGGAGGAGGGGATGCTCTCCCTCGTCGGCACGGTCTCGCTGGTTCCCGAGCCCTCCGTCGAGCCGCCGCCGCCCAGTGAGGGCCGGCAGCAGAGCCGAGAGGCCTTCCTGCTCCACACCGGGCGCGCGCTCGCGGAAGCGCGCACCACCGCCGAGGTGCTGCGGGTCGGGGGCTCGCTGGTCATCCCCGGGCTCAAGCCGCGCGCCCTCGCCGTCTTCAGCCTCGAACGCGGACGGCTCAGCCTGGTCGGGCCCATCGCCCAGCGGCCGTTGCCGCAGCATCTGCTCCCGTTCATGGACATGTCCGTCGAGGCCGACCATCCGGCGGCGGCCGTCGTACGGACCGGGCGCCCGGTCTATCTGCCGTCCCCGGAGGACTACCGGCGCCGGTTCCCCGCCGCGTGGCCGCAGGCCGAGCCGGTGGGCAACCGGGGGTGGGCGTTCCTGCCGCTCACCGTCTCCAAGCGCACGCTGGGCGCGTGGATGGTCGCCTTTCCGGAGCCGGTGGAGTTCACGCCGGAGCGCCGTTCGCTGCTGACCAACGCGGCACGGATGCTCGCGCAGGCGATCTCCCGTACGTCCATGCACGAGATGGAGCTTCAGCTCTCGTCGGGCCTCCAGCGCACGCTCAGGCCCACGCGCAAGCCCGGCATCGAGGGCATGAAGCTCGCGGCCCGCTATCTGCCCTCGGGCGGCGGGATGGAGGTCGGCGGCGACTGGTACGACGTGATCCCGCTGCCGTCGGGGCGCACGGCGCTGGTGATCGGGGACGTGCAGGGCCACGACGTGCGCGCGGCGGGCATCATGGCCCAACTGCGCATCGCGCTGCGGGCGTACGCGGCGGAGGGGCACCGCCCGGACGCGGTGCTGGCCCGCGCGTCGAGGTATCTGGCGGGGATCGGACGGCCCGAGGTGATGACGGGCGCACCGGACGAGGACTCCGGGGAGGCAAGGGGAGAGGCAAAGGGAGAGGCAAGTGCGGAGACGGGCGGGGAGGCAAGGAGGGAAGCAAGGCGGAGGGAAGCCTCCGAAGTCTCCGCTGAAGGGGCCCGTGAGAGCTCCGTCGAGGGCGCCCCGTACGGCGACGCGTCCACGGGGTTCGCGGACGACGACCGCTTCGCCACCTGCCTCTACATGGAGGCCGACCCCGTCACCGGCACCCTCGACATCGCCCGCGCCGGCCACCCCGACCCGGCGATCTGGCTCGCCGACGGCACGATGCTGATCAGGCCCACCGCGGGCGGGCTGCCGCTCGGCATCGAGCCGGGCACGGAGTACCCGATGACGCGGCTCGTGCTGGAGCCGGGCGAGACGCTGCTGGCGTGCACGGACGGGCTGATCGAGGCGGGCGGGCACACGATGGAGACGGGCTGGCAACGCATCCGGGCCGTGTTCAGAGAGCTGGCCGACGGCGGCACCGGCACACCGGGCGACCTGGAGGAGTTCGCGGACGCGCTGGTCGGCTCGGGGCAGCAGCCGCTGTCCGGCGCGGCCGCCGGTCCGCTGGCAGACCGCCGCGAGGACGACATCGCGCTGCTGCTGCTCACCCCCGATCCCGCGTTCGCGGCCGAGCGTGCGATCGCGGCGGCGGGCGTCTCACGGCGTACGACGTTCACCGTCGCGCAGGCCGAGCCTGACCGCATCGGCGAGGCCCGGCACCAGCTCCAGGGGATGCTCTTCGACTGGGAGAGCGAGGACCAGATCGACGGTGCCGTGCTGATGCTCTCCGAGATGCTCACGAACGTGCTGGTGCACACCGAGGGCGACGCGGTGGTGGTCGCCGAGTGCAGCGGCAACCGGGGAAGCAGGCTGCTGCGCGTCGAGGTCGCCGACACCAGCGACGCCCTGCCGCTCCGCCGTACGCCGGGCGAACTGGCCTCGTCGGGCCGCGGGTTGATGATGATGGAGATGCTGGCGGGGGCCTGGGGCGTGGACCCGCGAGGCGAGGGCAAGAGCATCTGGTTCGAGATGCGCGAGAACGTCTCGTCGCCGGCCTGGCGGGCGTGAGGACCGTACCCGGGCGTGAGAGGAGCGAGAGGCGTGAGCCGCGTATCGGTCCGGGAGCCCGGCAGAGGGCTGCGACGGCCTGCCCGGCTGAAGCGCCGGGCAGTCCCTACCCGTACATCCGGCGCATCGCGAAGTCGACCATCTCCTCGACGGCCTTCGCGTCGAACACGACGCGGTGCTCGCCCTCCATGTCCAGCACGAAGCCGTAGCCGGAGGGGAGCAGGTCCAGCACTTCGGCGCCCGTGATCACGAAGTAGCGGGACTCCTTCCCCGCGTACCGGCGCAGCTCCTTGAGCGTCGTGAACATCGGGATCACCGGCTGCTGGGTGTTGTGCAGCGCCAGGAAGCCGGGCGTCTCACCGCGCGGGCAGTACACCTTCGACGTGGAGAAGATCGACTGGAAGTCCTCCGAGGTGAGCGTGCCGTTGGTGAACGCCCGCACCGTCTCGCGCAGCGACGGCGGCGAAGACGGCTCAGGGTAGAGCGGCTGCCCGTTGCCGGGCTGACCCTGCTGTTGCCCGTAGTGAGGAGGGGCCGACTGCTGAGCTGCGTACTGCTGGTGGCCCTGCTGATGGCCGTACTGCTGCCCGGCGTGCGGATATCCCTGCCCCGCGGACACGGTCTGGTCGTAGCCGTACATAGAAGAAAGAGTAACGAGTCACAGATGGGCGGTTAGGGCTTGCTTCTTATTACCGACGGGTAGCATCATCTTGCCCAGACGCACATGCACAGACACAGCTGACTAACTGTCCGTCGAGTGAGACCACACGGAGCCGTTGCCATGGGGCACTACAAGTCGAATCTCCGCGACATCGAGTTCAACCTCTTCGAGGTGCTCGGCCGCGACACGGTGTACGGCACCGGACCGTTCGCGGAGATGGACGTCGACACCGCGAAGAGCGTGCTGACCGAGATCGCGCGCCTCGCGGAGAACGAGCTGGCCGAGTCCTACGAGGACTCCGACCGCAATCCGCCGGTGTTCGACCCGGAGACCAACACAGCTCCCGTCCCTGAGTCGTTCAGGAAGAGCTACCAGGCCTACATGGACGCCGAGTGGTGGCGCCTGGGCACCCCCGAGCAGATCGGCGGGACCACCGCGCCGCGCTCCCTGCTGTGGAGCTTCGCGGAGACCGTGCTGGGGTCCAACCCGGCGGTGTGGATGTACGCGTCGGGCCCGGCCTTCGCCGGTGTCATCCACGAGGAGGGCACCGAAGAGCAGCTGAAGATCGCCCAGTTGATGGTCGACAAGCAGTGGGGCTCGACGATGGTGCTCACCGAGCCGGACGCCGGCTCGGACGTCGGCGCCGGCCGCACCAAGGCCGTGAAGCAGGACGACGGCAGCTGGCACATCGAGGGCGTGAAGCGCTTCATCACGTCCGGTGAGCACAACCTCTCCGACAACATCGTGCACTTCGTCCTCGCGCGCCCCGAGGGCCACGGCCCCGGCACCAAGGGCCTCTCGCTCTTCCTCGTCCCGAAGTACGACTTCGACTGGGACACCGGCGAACTGGGCGAGCGCAACGGCGTCTACGCCACCAACGTCGAGCACAAGATGGGCCTGAAGGTCTCCAACACCTGCGAGATGACCTTCGGCGCCAACGGTCCCGCCAAGGGCTGGCTGCTCGGCGAGAAGCACGACGGCATCCGCCAGATGTTCAAGGTCATCGAGTTCGCGCGGATGATGGTCGGCACGAAGGCCATCGCGACCCTCTCGACGGGCTACCTCAACGCGCTGGAGTACGCCAAGGAGCGCGTGCAGGGCGCCGACCTGGCGCAGTTCACCGACAAGTCCGCGCCCCGCGTCACGATCACGCACCACCCCGACGTGCGCCGCTCGCTGCTGACGCAGAAGGCCTACGCGGAGGGCATGCGCGCGCTCGTCCTCTACACCGCGTCCGTCCAGGACGAGATCATGGTCAAGGAGTACCGCGGTGAGGACGCCTCCGCGGCGCAGCGCCTGAACGACCTGCTGCTGCCGATCGTGAAGGGCTACGGCTCGGAGAAGTCCTACGAGCAGCTCGCGCAGTCTCTCCAGACCCTCGGCGGCTCCGGCTACCTCCAGGAGTACCCGGTCGAGCAGTACATCCGGGACGCCAAGATCGACACCCTCTACGAGGGCACCACCGCGATCCAGGGCCAGGACTTCTTCTTCCGCAAGGTGGTGCGCGACCAGGGCCAGGCGCTCACGACGCTCTCCGAGGAGATCAAGAAGTTCCTGGCCGAGGCGAAGGGCGGCGAGGAGCTGGCCGGCGCCCGCGAGGAGCTCTCCCGCGCGGCGGTGGAGCTGGAGGCGATGGTCGGCGCCATGCTGACCGACCTGGCCGCCACGGAGAAGGACGTGAAGTCGATCTACAAGGTCGGCCTCAACACCACGCGGTTCCTTCTCTCCTCCGGCGATGTCGTCATCGGCTATCTGCTGCTGCGCGGCGCGACGGTGGCCGCGGAGAGGCTGGCCGACGCCTCCGCGACGCTGTCCGCGAAGGACAGGGCCTTCTACGAGGGCAAGGTGGCCGCGGCGAAGTTCTTCACCTCGACCGTGCTGCCGTCCGTCGCCGTCGAGCGCACGCTCGCGGAGAACGTCGACTCCTCCGTGATGGAGCTCGACGAAGCGGCCTTCTGACCCGGTCCGGATGGCGAACAGACCCGGGCCGGACGACCGGCCCGCGATCCCCCCATGCGGAACGTCCTTCTCCTCCCCTCCGGGGCAGGAGAAGGACGTTTCGCCTTCGTATGCTGACCATATGACCCCTAGCTCCCAGAGCCCCGCGCCGCAGGACCCCGCGGCCCGTGCCCACGCCGACAGCCTCATCGGCTTCCTCGCGGACTCGCCCACGCCGTACCACGCGGTGCGCGGCGCCGCGGAGTTGCTGGAGAAGGCGGGCTTCCGGCAGCTCGACGAGAGGGAGGCCTGGGACGCGGCCGGGGACCACTCGGCGAGCGGCGGCGGCCGCGGGCACTACGTGCTGCGCGGGGGCGCGCTGATCGCGTGGTACGTGCCGGCGGGCGCGGGCCCGGCCACGCCGTACCGCATCGTCGGCGCCCACACCGACTCGCCGAACCTGCGCGTCAAGCCCTTGCCCGACACCGGGAGCAACGGCTGGCGGCAGATCGCCATGGAGATCTACGGCGGCACGCTGCTCAATACCTGGCTCGACAGGGACCTCGGGCTCGCCGGGCGCCTCTCGCTGCGCGACGGCTCGACGCGGCTGGTCCACGTCGACCGTCCGCTGCTGCGCGTACCGCAGCTGGCCATCCATCTCGACCGGAGGGTCAACGACGGCCTCAAGCTGGACCGGCAGCGCCACATGACCCCCGTGTGGGGCCTCGGCACGCCGCGCGAGGGCGACCTGATCCGCTTCGTCGCCGGGGAGGCCGGCGTCCCAGCCGAGGAGGTCACCGGCTGGGATCTGATGGCGCACAGCGTGGAGCCTCCCGCGTATCTCGGACGGGACGAGGAACTGCTGGCCGGTCCGCGCATGGACAACCTGCTCTCCGTGCACGCGGGTGCCGTCGCGCTGGCGGAGGCCGCCGGGCACGACGGGCTGCGGGCGATCCCCGTACTGGCGGCGTTCGACCACGAGGAGAACGGCAGCCAGTCGGACACCGGCGCGGACGGGCCGCTGCTCGGTTCCGTGCTGGAGCGCTCCGTCTTCGCGCGCGGCGGCGGCTACGAGGACCGCGCCCGGGCGTACGCGGGGAGCGTCTGCCTCTCCTCCGACACCGGGCACGCGGTGCACCCCAACTACGCGGAGCGGCACGACCCGACGCACCAGCCGAAGCCCAACGGCGGTCCGATCCTCAAGGTCAACGTCAACCAGCGCTATGCGACGGACGGTTCGGGACGGGCGGTCTTCGCGGCGGCGTGCGAGCGCGCCGGTGTGCCGTGGCAGACGTTCGTGTCCAACAACGAGATGCCGTGCGGGACGACGATCGGGCCCATCACGGCGGCCAGGCACGGGATTTCGACCGTCGACGTCGGGGCGGCGATCCTCTCGATGCACTCGGCGCGGGAGCTGTGCGGTGTGGACGACCCGCATCTGCTGACGCGCTGCATGAGCGGGTTCTTCACGGGCTGACGAGGCCGTACGGAGGCGATCGGCACGGCTCTCGGGGCGCTCAACCGCCGTGCCCTGCCCGGGTGTTGGCGGCACGGCGCGCCGCGGCGCCGGCTCTCCGGCTTCCGCGCGGCCTGATTGACGTTCACGTCCAGGGGCACCCGTGGCGGCGTACGAAAGCCGTACAGCAGGACAACCGCCGCTCGGAGGCAAGCAATCCATGGGCATCGTCATCTGCATCGGCATGCTGGCCGTGGGGGCAATCCTCACCTTGGCCGTCGACTTCAACACCGACGTCGTGAACCTCGATGTGGTGGGGCTCGTGCTGATGGCAGCCGGCCTCATCGGTCTCTCCGTCTACGTCAGCATCTTCAAGCGCCGCAAGACGCAGCCGCCGCGCCCGGCGGCACCGGTGGTCGTGGAGGAGGAGCGCCACCACCTCAACTGACGCACGGGGTGCGGGGCGACACGCGCTCCCGCGCCGAACTGAGCGGGCCCGCGGTCCCCGGCGGGAGCGGGCCGCGGGCCGATCCGTACGCCGGCGCCCGAACGTCAAGCGTCCATGCCCGCCAGTACGAGAGGCAGGCGAGAGGCCCCCGACGCCGTGACGCGAACCGGCACGCCCCAGTCCTGCTGGTGCACGTGGCAGGCCGGATGCTCGTCCGTCGCCCCGTCCGCGTCGGGGTCGTCGCACGAGGCGGCCATCGCGGAGACGTGCAGCACGCCCTCCGTCACCCCGTCCGCGAGCCGCAGTCGGCGGTGCAGCTCCGTGCCCGCCCCCGCGCCATCCGCCAGCAGCTCCTCGGGGGTCGAACCGACGAGCAGCCGCGTCGACGGGCCGTACCGCTCGTCCAGCTTCTGGCCCGCGGGGGCCTGGAAGACGACGTCCAACAGCAGCTCTCCAGGGGCGACTTCGGTGGCCGAGCGCCGCGTGCGGTGCGCCACCCCCGCCACCGGAACCGCCTCGTCGGGCAGCCGCAGCCGGGTGAGCCGGTGCCGGGCCGACTCGACGACCACGATCTCGCTGCCGCCGCCGCGGCCGTCGTCCGCCAGGACCGCGCCGGAGGGCTCGCGCAAGTCCGTGGCGAGGGTGGTGACTTCGCCGGTCTCCGGGTCGTACGAACGCAGCGCGTGGTTGTAGGTGTCGCTGATCGCGACCCGCCCGCCGGGCAGCGTCGTCACGCCCAACGGGTGCTGGAGCAGGGCCTGTTCGGCCTCTCCGTCGCGATGGCCGAAGTCGAAGAGACCCGTGCCGACCGCCGTACGCACGCGCAGTCCCCGCTCCCCCTCGCCGTCCTCCCTGTCGATCCAGCGCAGGGCGCTCGTCTCGGAGTCGGCGATCCACAGGCGCCGCCCGTCCGCCGAGGCCGACAGGCCCGACGGCTGGGCGAACCACGCCTGGTCGACGGGCCCGTCCACCAGGCCCTCGTTGGTCGTCCCCGCGGCGGCGCGCACCGTTCCCTGCTCCTCTCCGCCGGAGGGCGGCTCGTACGTCCACAACTGGTGGACGCCCGCCATCGCGATCCACAGCCGGCCGTCGAACCACTCCACGTCCCACGGCGAGGAGAGCGCCGTCCCGCAGGCGGGGCCCTCCGCCGGGGCGCCCCGCCACCACTGCTCGCCCGTGCCCGCGAGCGTGCCCACCTCGCCGCTTTCCGGGTCGTACGAGCGCAGCGCGTGGTTGACAGTGTCCGCGACCACGACGGTCCGGCCGTCCGGGAGCAGCGCGAGACCCTGCGGCTCGTTGAAGCGCGCCTCCTCCGGGCGGCCGTCCACCAGGCCGCGCTCGCCGCTGCCCACGCGGCGCAGCACCGTCTCGCCGTCGGGCGCCAGCTCCACGAGCTGATGCCGGGTGGTGTCGGAGACGAGGAGGTTCCCAGCCCCTGAGCCTGCGCCCCGGGAAGCCTCTCCACCGGGCAGCCGCAGCACCTTGCCGGGGAAGCGCAGCGCCGTAGGCTCCGGCTCGGGCGGCGCGTACGGGCCGTCTCCACGCCGCAGCGTGCCCTTCGCGGCGTGCTCGCGCTCCAGCTCCGCCACGCGCGCCGCGATGGCGTGCGCGTGGCCCTCGCCCGCGTGCTGGGCGACGACGTAGCCCTCGGGGTCGATGAGGACGAGCGTGGGCCAGGCCCGTACGGCGTACTGCTTCCAGGTGGTCAGCCCGGGATCGTCCAGCACGGGGTGCTCGACCTGGTAGCGCTCCACGGCGTCGGCCACTGCCCGGTGATCGGCCTCGTGCGCGAACTTCGGCGAGTGCACCCCGACGATCACGAGCGTGTCGCGGTGCCGCTCCTCCACGTCCCGCAACTCGTCCAGCACATGAAGGCAGTTGACGCAGCAGGAGGTCCAGAAGTCGAGCAGGACGATCCGCCCCCGCAGATCCGCGAGGGTGAGATCCCGGCCGCCGGTGTTCAGCCAGCCGCCCTCGCCCGTCAGCTCGGGAGCGCGCACGCGTGCATGAGAAGCCATGGCCGGAGCAACGATCGCGGCCGGGTGAGCATTCCGGCGCCGAGCGGGGAAGGCGTGAGCCATGAGATATCTCGTACGCGAACGGATCTTCGGTATCGGCGACGACTACTGGATCGACGACGAGTACGGGGAGCACGCCTTCCTCGTCGACGGCAAGGCGCTGCGGGTGCGGCAGACCTTCCAGCTCAAGGACGCGCAGGGAGAGGTCGTCGCCGTCATCCGGCGGAAGATGATCAGCCTCTGGGAGACGATGGAGATCGAGCGCGGCGGTGAGAGGCTGGCGACCGTGCGCAAGAAGCGCTTCACGCTGCTGCGCAACCGCTTCAAGGCGAGGCTCGCGGACGGCGGCGCGCTCTCGGTGCACGGGAACGTGCTCGACAAGGAGTACGACATCGAACTCGGCGGCGGACGCCTGGCCCGCATCTCACGCAAGTGGTTCCGCGTGCGGGACACTTACGCCGTCGACATCGAACAGCCGGGCGCCGACGTGCCGTTGCTGCTGTCGCTGGCCGTCTGCGTCGACGCGCTCACCGGCGAGCGCTGACGGCCGCGCGCCCGCACGCGCCGCGTTCACGCGGGCGCGCGGAGAGGAAGGGGAGGGATGGGGAAGGAGGGGTGAACCGGCCCGCGCCGCAGGCGAATCGACCGTTGTACACGGCTCCGTCCGCATTCGTGCCGAACAAGCGCGTACAGTACCACCGCCGGTGCGCAAAGGGGTCTGAATGGGCCTAGCATCGTGCCCCGAAAGCACTGCCGCGTCGGCCTGGCGCAGCGTAACTTGAGAGCACCGCACGCACCGAAGACCACGAACGTCCGTACCGCCCGAGGGGTCTCGTGACCGACCACCCAAGCCTTCAGCCATACGTCGACGCCTGGACCGAGTCCATCGAAGCGATATCAGAACTGGTGAGGCCGCTCGCCGAGGGCGAGTGGAACCGGCGCACCGCCTGCCCCGGGTGGTCGGTCCGGGACGTGGTCTCGCACATCATCGGCATGGAGTGTGAACTCCTCGGCGATCCACGGCCGATACACACCCTGCCGCGCGACCTGCGCCACGTCGTGGACGAGCCCAGCCGGCACATGGAGATCCAGGTCGACGTGCGGCGGCACCACACGGGCCCGGAGATGACGAGCGAGCTGGAGTACACGATCATCCGCCGCTCCCGTCAGCTGCGTAACGAGAAGCGCGAACCGGACGCCGAGGTGCGGGACATCATGCCGGGCGGTTCGAAGATCTCGCTCGAACAGCAGCTGCGCATGCGGGCGTTCGACGTGTGGGTGCACGAGCAGGACCTGCGCCGGGCGCTCGGCAAGCCGGGCAACCTGGACTCGCAGGGCGCGGCCGTCGCACGCGATCTGATGGTGCTGGGCCTGCCGAAGGCGGTCGCGAAGAAGGCCGGCGCGCCGCCGAACACGGCGGTGGTCTTCGACGTCAGCGGTCCGGTCGAGTTCATGCGCACGGTACGGGTCGGCGCGGACGGCCGGGGCACGGTCGACGGCAGCCCGTCCCTGGGCCCGGCGGCGACGCTGTCCCTGGACTGGGAGACGTATGTGCGGCTCGCGGCCGGGCGGGTGCGGGCGGACGCCGTGGCGGACCAGGTGAAGGTCGAGGGCGACGCGAAGCTCGCGAAGGCGATTCTGGAGAACTTCTCCGTCACGCCGTGAGGCGGTGGCGGCGGCGCGCTTGCGCCGACCGCCGACCGTCGGCGCCGACGCCGGGGCGCGGCGCACCGGCGCCGGCCGCCCAGGCCGGACCCCGCGTGCCCCCCGCGCCCCCCGCCAACGGAAGCCTCGCGAGCGTCGGTTCGCCGCCGTTCGACGCCGGGCAGGCGTCGCCGCGGCGGGCGGCGGTTCGCCGCCCGGCGGCCGGGCCCGTCGGCGACCGGCGACCGGCGACTGGCGACCGACGGCAGCCGCCCCCGGGCATGCGCGCCAGGGTGCCCGCTGCGCGCGCCTTGCCTGGTGTCGCTGCGCCGGACGACGCCCGACCCGCTGCCCGTCCGCCGACGCGCCCGCCAGGGCCACTCGCGTCAGCGTGAGACCGGGACGTGCACCGCCTCCACGCGGCTCGCCACCACGCGCTCACGCTCGCGCCGGTGCGCGCGCTTGCGCAGCCGCAGGATCTGCGCGACACCGATCGCCTCCAGGACGAAGATCGTCGCGAAACCGGCGCGGAAGCTGCCGCCCGTGACGTCGAGCAGCACGCCCACGGCCAGCAGCGTCGTCATCGAGGCGGTGAAACCGCCCATGTTGACGATTCCCGACGCCGTGCCCTGACGCTCCGGAGGGTTGGCCGGACGCGCGAAGTCGAAACCGATCATGGACGCGGGCCCGCAGGCGCCCAGCACCGCGCACAGCAGCAG
The DNA here is from genome assembly GCF_032248595.1 of Streptomyces winkii. Lineage (NCBI taxonomy): Bacteria > Bacillati > Actinomycetota > Actinomycetes > Kitasatosporales > Streptomycetaceae > Streptomyces > Streptomyces winkii. The sequence continues at coordinate 310,598 of NZ_JASTTH010000007.1, forward strand.
GAGCAGCCACATCGGTGCGTGCCCCGGCCACAGCAGTACCGCCGCCCACACCCCGGCGGTCATCGACACCGTGCCCAGCGCGAGCGGTGCGCGGGCGGCGTGGTGCCGGGCGATCACCTGCCCGTAGACGAGCCCGACGGCCATGTTCGACACGACGATGAGGGTGAGCAGTTCACCGGCCCTGGCGCGCTCCAGGCCCTGCCCCTCGACGAGGAACGGCATCCCCCACAGCAGCAGGAAGACCATCCCGGGGAACTGGGTCGTGAAGTGCACCCACATGCCCAGGCGGGTGCCCGGCTCACGCCAGGCCCGCGCGATCTGGCGCCGTACGTAACCTCCGCCCATGTGGGGCGGGTTGACCACCGCGTAGCCCTTCGGATGGTCCCTGAGGAACGCGACGACGAGCACCAGCAGCAGCACGCCGCCGACCGCGCTGCCCGCGAACGTCGCCGTCCAGCCGAACACGTCGAGCACGCGGGCCAGCACCAGGGTGGTGACGAGGTTGCCGGCCATGCCGATGAGCCCAGCGATCTGCGCGATGACGGGGCCGCGCCGGGCCGGGAACCAGCGCGATCCGAGCCGCAGGACGCTGATGAACGTCATGGCGTCGCCGCAGCCGAGGAGCGCGCGGCAGCCCAGTGCCGCCCCGTAGGACTCGGAGAGGGCGAAGCCGAACTGCCCGGCGGTGAAGAGCAGTACGCCCAGCGTCAGGACCTTCTTCGTGCCCAGCCTGTCCACCAGCAGCCCGACCGGTATCTGCATGCCCGCGTAGACGAGCAGTTGGAGGATGGAGAAGGTGGACAGAGCCGAGGCGTTGATGTCGAAGCGCTCCTCGGCGTCCAGCGCGGCCACGCCGAGGCTCGTGCGGTAGGTGATCGCGACGAAGTAGACGGTGACGCCGAGGCCCCAGACCGCGACGGCGCGGGAGCCGCCGGGCGGATCGCCGTGGACCGGGACGCCGGCGGAGGCGGATGCTCTCACCGCACATCACCGTGCACCAGATCCCGCACCCATGTGACGTGGCGGCGTACGGCGGCGGCCGCGGCGTCCGCGTCCCCGGCCCGCACGCTCTCCGTGATCTCCGCGTGCTCGGCGATGCTCTTGGCGATCCTGTCCGGGTGCGCGTGCATCATGGCGACGCCCATCCGCAGCTGCCGGTCGCGGAGTTGGTCGTAGAGCCGGGTGAGGATCTCGTTGCCCGTGCTCTTCACGATCTCCGCGTGGAAGCAGCGGTCGCTCACCGCGAAGGCCGTCAGGTCTCCGGCGTCGGCGTGTGCGCGCTGCTCGGCGAGAAGCTCCTGGAGCCGGTCGATCAGCCCGGCGCGCACCGGGTCGGAGGACTTGCGCACGGCGTGCTGCTCGACGAGGAGCCGCGTCTCGACGACGTCGGTGATCTCCTGCGCCGACACCGGCAGCACCAGGGCGCCCTTCTTCGGGTAGAGCTTGATCAGCCCCTCGACCTCCAGGCGGAGCAGCGCCTCCCGTACGGGCGTGCGCGAGACGCCGACGGCCTCGGCCAGCTCGCCCTCGGTGAGCAGCATGCCGCCCTCGTAACGGCGGTCCAGCACGGCCTGCTTGACGTGCGCGTACACGCGCTCGGCGGCGGGTGGACGGCGTGACGGTGCGGCGGTCGCGAGGTCGGTGGAGACAGACATGTGCACAGCTTAGATACAACACAGATGCGTGCGTTTCCGCGTCCGCGATGTGGACGCGGCTGGTTCGCCCCCGGGCCCCGAACGCGCCGGTGCCGGGCCCCCGTTCGAGGGGCCCGGCACCGGCGGACGGAGTCCGTGCGCGTCAGGTCCAGGTCATCAGGCGCTTGGGGTGCTCCAGCACAGCCGCCACGTCCGCCAGCACCTTGGAGCCCAGTTCGCCGTCGATCAGACGGTGGTCGAAGGCGAGCGCGAGCGTCGTGACGTCGCGCGGCTTGACCTTGCCCTTGTGCACCCACGGCTGCTGCCGTACCTGGCCGAAGGCGAGGATCGCGGACTCACCGGGGTTGAGGATCGGCGTACCCGTGTCGACGCCGAAGACGCCGACGTTGGTGATGGTCACGGTGCCGCCCTGCATCGCCGCCGGGCTGGTCTTGCCTTCGCGGGCCGTGGAGACCAACTCGCCGAGCGCCCCCGCCAGTTCGGGCAGGGTCATGGCCTGTGCGTCCTTGATGTTGGGGACGATCAGGCCGCGCGGCGTGGCCGCCGCGATGCCCAGGTTGACGTAGTGCTTGTGCACGATCTCCTGATTCGCCTCGTCCCAGGCGGCGTTGGCCTCCGGGTGACGGCGCAGGGCGACCAGGAACGCCTTCGCGACCAGCAGCAGCGGGTTGACCCGCAGCCCCTGCATGTCCGGGTCCTGCTTCAGATCACGGACGAGCCGCATCGTCCGCGTCACGTCCACTGTCACGAACTCCGTGACCTGCGGCGCGGTGAAGGCGCTCTCGACCATGGCCTGCGCCGTGGCCTTCCGTACACCCTTCACCGGCACCCGCGTCTCGCGCGCCTGCGCACCGGCGACCGCGGCCTCGGGCTGCGGGGCTCCGGCGACGGGCGCGGCGGACGGGGCGGGTGCCGCCGCCGGGGCGGGCACGCGCGGGGCGGCGGGGGCGGCGGCCGCGTGCACGTCCTCGCGCGTGATGACGCCGTCGGGGCCGGTCGGCACCACCGTCGTCAGGTCGATGCCGAGGTCCTTGGCGAGCTTGCGGACCGGGGGCTTGGCCAGCGGGCGGGCCGCGGTGGCACTGCCGGGCACGGCAGCGGTGCCGGAAGGGGCAGCGGTGGCAGCGGCCTCCCGGTGACCGTTCAACTCGCCCTGCACGGCGGCCTGCACGGTGTCCTGGACGGGCTCCGGCACGGACTCCGCCGCCCCGCCGCCGTTGGCGGGCGCCTCCGCGCCCGCCGGCTGCTTCCGCGGGCGGCGCTTCGTCGGGGAGTCCGCGACGCCGTAACCGACCAGCACCGGCTGGCGCTTCTCGCCGCCCCCGCCTTCCGCCTCGCCTCCCGACGGAGGCTCCGCGGCACCGCCCTCCAGCGGTCCGGCCGACGGATCGGTGTCCACCGCGATGATCGCCGTGCCGACGTCCACGGTCGTGCCCTCGGTGAAGCGCAGCTCGTGCACGGATCCGTTGAAGGGGATGGGCAGTTCGACGGCCGCCTTGGCCGTCTCGACCTCGCAGACGACCTGCCCGTCCGTCACCGTGTCACCGGCCTGGACGTACCACTTGAGGATCTCCGCCTCCGTCAGGCCCTCACCCACATCGGGCATCTTGAACTCGCGGATGCGGGTCGCGCTCTCAGTCATCGTCACGACTCTCCTCAGTACGCCAGCGCGCGGTCGACGGCATCGAGCACCCGGTCAAGACCCGGAAGGTACTCGTCCTCCAACCGGGCCGGCGGATACGGCGCGTGGAAGCCGCCCACGCGCAGCACCGGAGCCTCCAGGTGGTAAAAGCAGCGCTCCGTGATCCTGGCGGCCACCTCCGAGCCGGTCCCCAGGAATACGGGTGCCTCGTGCACCACCACAAGCCTTCGGGTCTTCTCGACCGACTTCTGGAGGGCGTCGAAGTCGATCGGCGACATCGAGCGCATGTCGATCACTTCGAGGGAACGGCCCTCCTCCTGCGCCGCGGACGCCGCCTCCAGGCACGTCTTCACCATCGGCCCGTAGGCCGCGAGCGTGAGGTCGGTGCCCTGACGGGCGACGCGGGCCGCGTGCAGCGGCGCCGGGATGGCGGTGACGTCCACCTCGCCCTTGTCCCAGTAGCGGCGCTTGGGCTCGAAGAAGATGACCGGGTCGTCGCTCTCGATGGACTGGCGCATCATCCAGTACGCGTCCGAAGCGTTCGACGGCGAGACGCACTTGAGGCCGGCGACGTGCGCGAACAGCGCCTCCGGCGACTCGCTGTGGTGCTCGACGGCACCGATGCCGCCCGCGTACGGGATGCGGACGACGACGGGCAGCTTGATCTTGCCCAGTGCGCGCGCGTGCATCTTCGCGAGCTGCGTGACGATCTGGTCGTACGCGGGGAAGACGAAACCGTCGAACTGGATCTCCACGACGGGACGGTAGCCGCGCAGCGCGAGCCCGATCGCGGTGCCGACGATTCCGGACTCGGCGAGCGGGGTGTCGATGACCCGCTGCTCGCCGAAGTCCTTCTGGAGGCCGTCCGTGATCCGGAAGACCCCGCCGAGCTTGCCGACGTCCTCCCCCATGACGAGGACCTTGGGGTCGTTCTCCATCGCCGTGCGCAGGGATTCGTTGAGCGCCTTGGCGATGGGCATCTTCCGTACGTCCGGGGTGGTGGACGCGGCGGTGGAAGCGGTCGAAGTAGCGGCAGCGGCCATGTCAGCGGCCCTCCCCTGCGGATGCGGCTGAGTCGGCTGAGTCGGCGTCGGCGAAGGACGCGAGGTACTCGGCGAACTGGGCGCGCTCCTCGTCGACCAGCGCGTGACCGTCCGCGTAGACGTTCTCGAAGATCGCCATGGTGTCCGGGTCCGGCATGGTGCGGATCGCCTCGCGCACGTGCTTGCCCATGGCCTCGCTCTCCTCCTCGACCGAGGCGAAGAACGCCTCGTCGGCGAGGCCGTCCTTCTCCAGATACGTACGCAGCCGCGTGATCGGATCCTTGGCCTCCCACTCCGCGCGCTCCTCGTCCCGGCGGTAGCGGGTCGGGTCGTCGGAGGTGGTGTGCGCGCCCATGCGGTACGTGAACGCCTCGACCAGCATGGGCCCTTCGCCGTTGCGCGCCCGCTCGACGGCGGCGCGGGTGACGGCGAGACAGGCCAGCACGTCGTTGCCGTCGACGCGAACGCCGGGAAAACCGAAGCCGGCGGCGCGCTGGTAGATCGGCACGCGGGACTGCCGCTCGGCGGGCTCGGAGATCGCCCACTGGTTGTTCTGGCAGAAGAAGACGACGGGGGCGTTGTAGACCGCGGAGAAGGTGAAGGCCTCGGCCACGTCGCCCTGCGAGGAGGCGCCGTCGCCGAAGTAGGCGATGACGGCCGAGTCGGCGCCGTCCAGGTTCACGCCCATCGCGTAGCCGGTGGCGTGCAGCGCCTGCGAGCCGATGACGATCGTGTAGAGGTGGAAGTTGTTGACGGTCGGGTCCCAGCCGCCGTTGTTGACGCCGCGGAACATTCCCAGCAGCTTCGTCGGGTCCACGCCGCGGCACCAGGCGACGCCGTGCTCGCGGTAGGTCGGGAAGACGTAGTCGTCGTCGCGCAGCGCGCGACCCGAGCCGATCTGTGCGGCCTCCTGGCCCAGCAGCGAGGCCCACAGGCCGAGTTCGCCCTGGCGCTGAAGGGACGTCGCCTCGCTGTCGAAGCGCCGGGTGAGCACCATGTCGCGGTACAGGCCCCGGAGTTCCTCGTCCGTCAGATCTATGGCGTAGTCGGGGTGTTCGACGCGCTCGCCCTCGGGAGTCAGCAGCTGGACGAGTTCGGTGCCGGCGGATCCGTTCGCGTTCCGCTGCGCGGCGGGCGGCTTCCCGGACGTGGACGCCTTGGACGCCCTGGCCGTCTTGGCGGGCTTCGCGGACTTGGCCGCCTTCGTCGTCTTCGTGGACGCTGTCTTGGTGGACGCCGGTTTCGCGGACGTCTTCTTCGCGGATTTGGAACGCTTCGCGGTCGTCGCCGTCGTACCGTTCTGGCCGCCCGCGTCACTCTGTGCGGACGCCGTCTTCTTCGTGGCGCGCTTGCCTCCGGTGCCGCTGCGGCGCGACATGCTGCGCGCGGCAGTGCTCTCCACGGTCACGTGTGCTCCTCTTCTGTCCGGCCCCCGGGGTCGCCGGTGGCCTGGGGGTCCTCCGCCCTGGGGCGGAGGGAGGCTCGCCCGGTCCCGTACGGCGCACGGGGTGGGTGCGGCACGGACGGCAACCGGACGGTGACGATGTCTCGGCTGAGGCCCGCTGAAGCTGTTTCCCAGGACTCCATACATGCATGAAGCCGCCCTGACCTGCAACTTTGCTCGGATTTCCAAGTAAACGACTCGGAAGCACCGGCAAGCCGAAGGATCAGGGACATCACTGGTCACAGCCTCGCGGGCCTCGCAGACCCTTCCCCTACGCCTTCAGCGTGGGGAGGCCCCAAGCACGGTATCCCGCAGCTCCAGAGTGCGGGAAGGGCGGAGCCCAGACCAGTGTGTGAGACTGAAAAAATGGAAGAAAGCACCCAAATCACTGTCTTCCTGCTTGATGATCACGAGGTGATCCGCCGGGGTGTGCACGAGTTGCTCTCGGCGGAACCCGACATCGAGGTGATCGGCGAGACGGACAACGCCGCGGACGCGGTGAAGCGCATCCCGGAGGCCCGCCCCGACGTCGCCGTCCTCGATGTACGCCTGCCGGAGGGCAGCGGGATCGAGGTCTGCCGCGAGCTGCGTTCCCGTAACCCGGAGATCGCGTGCCTGATCCTCACCTCTTTCCCCGACGAGGAGGCGCGGGTGCACGCCGTGCTGGCGGGGGCCTCCGGCTATGTGCTGAAGGGGATCCGCGGCAAGGAACTCCAGTCCGCCGTACGGGAGACGGCCGCCGGACAGGTGCTGATCGCCCCGGAGTCGGCCCGCCGGGTCGTGGAGCGGCTGCGCAAGGGTGCCGTCCGCGACGGCGGGGCGAGCGGCGACGGAAGAGACGGCGGAGGCGGCGGGGGAGACGACAGGCTGTCCGCGCTCAGCGGTCAGGAGCGCATCATCCTCGACCTGATCGGCGCGGGGATGACGAACCGGGCCATCGGCGAGGAACTGAACCTGGCCGAGAAGACGATCAAGAACTACGTCTCCACGCTGCTCTCGAAGCTGGGCATGGAGCGCAGGACGCAGGCCGCCGCGTACGTGGCCCGCATGCGGGCCGGGCAGGACGGGCCTGAAGAGCGGAGCGCCTGATTCGGCGAATGGGGTGAGCGCTTCCGGGCAGAGCGGCTCAGAGCAGCACGGCACAGCTCAGATCAGCTCGGCACAGCTCACCGGCCCGGCCGGCTCACTCCTCAGGGGCTCCGGGCCCGCCGGTGTCGCCCTGGTCGGTGCCGCCGTCGTCGGTGGGCGTCTCCGAGGGCGTGTCCGTCGGGCCGCCCGTACCGCCGCCGCTGCCCGCACCGCCGCTGCCGCCGGTTGCCGTCTCGCTCGGGCTGCCGGTCGGCTCGTCCGAGGGCGAGCTCTCGGTCTCGCTCGGCGTCGTCTGCGACGGAGTCTGGCTCGGAGTCTGCTCGCCGGTGTCGCCGGTGGTCGCGCCGGGCTCCTGCTCGGTCTCGGTCGGCGTCGGAGTCGGCTTCTCCTTGGTCTTCTTGTCCTTCGGCTCCGTCGTGGACCTGTCCGGCTTGGTGTCGTTGCCGCCGTCGTCCTGGTTGTACGACGCGGCGAAGTAGATGCCGGCGGCCACGGCGATCACGGCGGCGAAGGCGATGAACGCGTACTTCACGCCGCCGCCCCCGCGGCGGCCGTCGCGGCGCGGACCGCCCTCGAAGCCCCCGTCGTCCCGGTCGGGCGGGCCCATGAGCATCGGCGGCGCAAGCGTCGAGGTGTCGCCGTGCGGCGGGTGCTGCCGGGCGTCGGCGCCGGGGACGCCCATCGCCGGAGTCGACGCTCCGCCGTGCGCGACCGGGCCGGTGTTCCACATCCCGCCCGTGTGGCTGCCCTGTTCGTGCAGCATCTGGAGCGCGTACTGGGCGAGGCCCCGCATCTCCTCGGCGCTCTGGAACCGGTCGTCCGGGTCCTTGGCGAGCGCCCGCATCACCAGTCCGTCCAGCTCGGGCGGGACGGCCTCGGAGGACTCCGACGGCGGCGCGGCCTCGTCCTGGACGTGCTGGTAGACGACCGACAGCGGGGTCTCGCCCGTGAACGGCGGTCTGAGCGTGAGCAGTTCGTACAGCAGACAGCCGGTGGCGTAGAGGTCGGAGCGGATGTCGACCGTCTTGCCGAGCGCCTGCTCGGGAGAGAGGTACTGCGGCGTGCCCATCACCATGCCGGTCTGGGTCATGGTGTTGGAGGCGCCGTGCAGGGCGCGCGCGATGCCGAAGTCCATCACCTTGACCGCGCCGGTGTTGGTGATGATGACGTTGGCCGGCTTGATGTCACGGTGCACGATGCCGTGCTGGTGGCTGTAGGCCAGGGCCTCCAGCACACCGGAGACGATGATCAACGCCTGGTCGGCCGGGGGCGCTTCGGCGTTGAGCAGCAGATCGCGGATCGTGCGGCCCTCGACCAGCTCCATCACGATGTACGGCGTGACGTTGCCGCCGATCGTCTCCTCGCCGGAGTCGTAGACGGCGACGACCGCGTGGTGGTTCAGGCCCGCGACCGACTGCGCCTCGCGCGTGAAGCGGGCCTTGGAGACCGGGTCCTCGGCGAGGTCGGAGCGCAGCAGCTTGACCGCGACCGTACGGCCCAGGCGCAGGTCCTCGGCGGCGAAGACCTCCGCCATGCCGCCCCGCCCGAGGCGGTGCGTAAGGCGGTACCGGCCGTCGCCGACAAGGCCGTTGTTGCCCCACAGCTCCGGCGATTCGGCCATCGAGCCGCCCATGGCGTCAGGGTCCGAGGGACCCCCGCCGGCCTGCGTCTGTGCCATTTGTCCTCGCCGTGAATCGAAATGCCGTCATGCCGTGGGTCGCGCGGTGCCTACCCCCTGACTCCTGGCTCATGCCCGGAGGCCCCGGGGTCGCACGCTCCGCTTTGGAGGCTACAGGCTCGGGGGAGTCGCATGGATGGGGACGGATCAGCCATCCAATCGGCTGTGGCACCCGGCTGGCAAGTTCGCAGGCGGTGGGCGCGAGGCCTTCCGCGACGGGCTCCGCGGTGCCCGTACGCCGCGGGGCACATCGGAACATCCGGTGCAGAAGTAACGGAGCGGTACAGCTGACACAGATGTGGTCACAGGTTGCGCATCCGGTTACGGAACGGGCACTGCGCTTGACGTGTCGGTGCCCTCCGGCAGACTGAGCAGGTACTGAGAATCAGCGGGTTCAGGGGCTTGAAATATGCCCTGAAAAAACTGTGCGGGGGCGTGCCGCCGAGGGGGAGCAGTCAGATGAGTGACGACGGCGGACAGGCAGCCGCGGAGTACTTGGGCCGCACGGTCGGAGGCGGCCGCTTCCAGTTGCAGAGCCTGCTCGGCGCCGGCGGCATGGCCTCGGTCTATCTCGCGTACGACTCCGTCCTCGACCGCCAGGTCGCGGTCAAGACCCTGCACACCGAACTCGGCCGCGAGCAGTCCTTCCGCGAGCGCTTCCGCCGCGAGGCGCAGTCTGTCGCGAAGCTCACACACACCAACATCGTCTCCGTCTTCGACTCCGGTGAGGACGAGATCGACGGCGCGATGGTGCCGTACATCGTCATGGAGTACGTCGAGGGCAAGCCCCTGCGCTCGGTGCTGGACGAGGACATCGCGCGGTTCGGCGCCATGCCCGCCGAGAAGGCGCTGAAGATCACCGGTGATGTGCTGGCCGCGCTGGAGGTCAGCCACGAGATGGGGCTGGTCCACCGCGACATCAAGCCCGGCAACGTGATGATCACCAAGCGCGGCGTCGTCAAGGTGATGGACTTCGGCATCGCGCGCGCCATGCAGTCCGGGGTCACGTCGATGACGCAGACCGGCATGGTCGTGGGCACGCCGCAGTACCTGTCGCCGGAGCAGGCCCTGGGCCGCGCGGTCGACGCCCGCTCCGACCTGTACTCGGTCGGCATCATGCTCTTCGAACTGCTCACCGGGCGGCTGCCGTTCGACGCCGACTCCCCGCTGGCCATCGCGTACGCGCATGTGCAGGAGGAGGCGCCGACTCCCTCGGCGATCAACCAGTCGCTGACCCCGGCCGTCGACGCGCTGGTGGCGCGGACGCTGCGGAAGAACCCCAACGAGCGCTTTCCGTCCGCGGAGACGATGCACGGGGAGTGCACCCGCGTCGGCGGGCAGGCCGCGGCCGCCGGTGCCACGCCGTCCATCGTCCAGGGAGGTCTGCCCGCGCAGAGCGGCGCGGGCGTCGGGCAGGCCGTCTTCCCGCCGGTCGGCGAGGGCACACCGCCGCCGCCCGGAGTGCAGCAGCCCTACCAACCGCAGCAGCAGTACGGCGGGTTCGGCCCCTCGACTCCTCCGCCGCCCGGCACGGCCCCGATGGGTCAGTACGCACCGGGGACGCCGTACGGAGCGCAGCCGGGCGCGGGGCAGCACACGCCGCCGCCGTACACGCTCTCGCCGCAGGGCCCCGGCGGGGGTGGCGGTCCTCGCAAGAGCAACACCCCGGTGATCGTGGGTTCGTTGGTCGCGGTGTTCATCGCCGTGACGGCGGTGGTCATCGCCTTCGTGGCGACGGCCGACTCGGGCGACGATCCGAAGGCCGACGACAGCCCGTCCCTCAGCGCTCCCCCGCCCTCGAGGGACCAGCCCGCGGCGGATTCGGGCGGAGGCGACGACGACGGGGCCGGAGGGTTCAAGCCCGAGGACAAGTCCAAGACGATCGAGACGACCCGCTGCACCAACGCGTCCGACAGCTACTCGGACAAGGGCAAGAAGATCGTGCCCGACTTCACTTACAAGAACCTGGACTCGGTGAAGAAGTGCATCAGCGCGGCCGGTTGGAAGCTCGGTGAGATCTCCCACGAGGACGAGAACATCTGGGGCAAGAACATGGTCCTGGAGCAGTCCCCCGACGGGATCGAGTACCTGGACCCGGACAAGGACAAGATCGACCTGACCGTCTCCACCGGCAAGCCCGCCGACTGATCGGGCGGCCCCGCACCGCACGGTGCCCGCGGCCGGCCGGTCCGACCGGGGCGCCCGACGCGCACCGCACGCGCCGGGCGCCCCTCCTTCACTGTCCGGGGCTTGTTCGCTCGTCGCCGGGCTGCTGCTGTACCGGTCTCTGCCTCCGCTACTCCTGTGCGGGCTCCGCGGGACGCCGGACCTCCACCGTCCGGAAACGGTCGGCGACGAACGCGCCGTCGCACAGCGCCGAGTTGGCGGCCGGATTGCCGCCGGAGCCGTGGAAGTCGGAGAAGGCGGCGGTCTGGTTGACGTACACCCCGCCGGTGAGGTTGAGCGACAGCTGCGCGCACTCGTCCATGCACGCTTCCTCGATCAGGCCCTCGGCGGCAGGCGACGTCGTGTACGCACCGACCGTCATCGCGCCCTTCTCACGCACCGTGCGCCGCAGCAGTGCGACGGCGTCGGCGGTGGAGTCCACGGCGACGGCGAAGGAGACCGGCCCGAAGCACTCCGAGAAGTACGCCGCCTCCGACTCGGGCTTCGCCGACTCCAGCTTGACGATGACCGGCGTGCGCACGTGCGCCCCGGGGAAGTCGGGATGCTCGACGGGGCGGGAGGCCAGGGCGACTTCGCCCAGCGAGGCGGCCGACTCGACGCGCTCACGCACCTGTTCGTTGACGATCGCGCCCAGAATCCCGTTCGCACGGGCGTCGTCGCCGAGCAACTTGCCCACCGCGGTGGCCAGATCGGCCACCACCTCGTCGTACGACTTCTCTCCGGCGTCCGTCGTGATGCCGTTCCGCGGGATCAGCAGATTCTGCGGGGTGGTGCACATCTGGCCGCTGTAGAGCGACAGCGAGAAGGCGAGATTGCCCAGCATGCCCTTGTAGTCGTCGGTGGAGTCGATGATCACCGTGTTGACCCCGGCCTTCTCGGTGAAGACGCGGGCCTGCCGGGCGTTGGCCTCCAGCCACTCGCCGAAGGCCGTCGAACCCGTGTAGTCGACGATGCGGATCTCCGGGCGGACCGCCAGCTCCTTGGCGATGCCCTCGCCCTCCCGCTCGGCGGCGAGCGCGACGAGGTTCGCCTCGAACCCCGCCTCCGTCAGCACCTCTCGCGCGATGCGGACCGTCAGCGCCAGCGGCAGCACCGCCCGCGGATGCGGCTTGACCAGCACCGGATTGCCCGTCGCGAGGGAGGCGAAGAAGGCGGGATATCCGTTCCAGGTCGGGAAGGTGTTGCAGCCGATCAGCAGCGAGACGCCGCGGCCGACCGCGGTGAACCGCTTGCGGAGCTCAAGGGGATGGCGCTTGCCCTGCGGCTTGGACCAGTCGGCCGCCTCCGGCGTGCGGACCTGCTCCGCGAACGCGTAGGCCACCGCCTCCAGGCCGCGGTCCTGCGCATGCGGACCGCCCGCCTGGAACGCCATCATGAACGCCTGCCCGCTGGTGTGCATCACCGCGTGCGCGAACTCGTGGGTGCGGGCGCTGATGCGGGCCAGGATCTCCAGGCACACCGCCGCGCGCACTTCCGGCCCGGCCTCGCGCCACGCCGGCATCGCCTTCCGCATCTCGGGCAGCAGCACGTCGAGGTCGGGCCGCGGGTACTCGATGCCCAACTCCAGCCCGTACGGCGAGACTTCCGTCGACGCCCAGCCGCCCTGCGGGCCCGCCGTGCCGGGCTGGCCCTCGATCTCGAAGCGCTCGCCGCGCAGCGCGTCGAACGCGGCCTGGCCCTGGCCGGCGCTCAGCGAGCCGGGGACTCCGGACTCCTCCCCGTACGCCTTGGGGTGCTCGGGGTGCGGCGACCAGTACTCACGGCTGCGGATCGCCTCCAGCGCGCGGTCGAGCGTCGGACGGTGCCTCTCGGTCAGCCGGGCCGCGGAGAGCGCGGTGCTGCCGGCCGTGGTCGCGCTGGTGGTCACGGATGCGGTCACGAACGACCAACTCCTCGTCGAGCTGGGGGCTGGGTGGCTGGCGCTGTCTTACGCTGCATCGCCTGCCCGCCCGCGTGCGTGCGCGCTGCGGTGCGGGCGGTGCTGAAGATGCGACGCCGCGGGCTGTCGGTCCTGCGGCGACAGGTAGATACTGCTACCGAACGATCGGTCGGTGCAAGGGGGACGGTGAGCCTGTGGACAACGCGGATAGCATCGGCCGCATGCCGGTCAAGCGCGACACCTACACACCCGATTCGCTGCTGAAAGTCGCCGTGGAGGTGTTCATCGAGCGGGGTTACGACGGCACGTCGATGGAGCATCTCTCACAGGCCGCCGGCATCTCCAAGTCGTCGATCTACCACCACGTGCGCGGCAAGGAAGAGCTGCTGCGCCGTGCGATAAGCCGCGCCCTCAGCGGCCTGTTCGGCGTGCTCGACGAGCCGCGGGCGCGCGAGGGCCGTGCGATCGACCGGCTGGAGCACGTCACCCGCCGCACCGTCGAGGTGCTGATGGCGGAGCTGCCGTATGTGACGCTGCTGCTGCGCGTGCGCGGCAACACCGACACCGAGCGCTGGGCGATGGCACGCCGCCGCGAGTTCGACCAGCGGGTCTCCGAGCTGCTGAAGCAGGCGGTGGCGGACGGCGATCTCCGCGCCGACGTGGACGTACGGCTGGCGACGCGGCTGCTCTTCGGAATGATCAACTCCATCGTGGAGTGGTACCGGCCCTCGCGCGCCGGCCGCGCCGGGGCCGCCACCAGCGACGAGGTCGCGGAGGCCGTCGTGCGCACCGCCTTCGCGGGCCTGCGCAGCTGACGCACGGCCGGCGGCGAACCGGGCCGGGCCGGCCGCCGTCGTGCCCCGCTCAGGCCGCCGGCGGCACCGGGTCGACGAGGACTCCCGGGTTGAGGATCCCGTGCGGGTCGAGCGCCGACTTGGCGGCCCGCAGGGCGAGGGCGAAGGGCTCGGGGCGCTGCCGGTCGTAGCCGGGCCGGTGGTCCCTGCCGACGGCGTGATGGTGGGTGACGGTGGCGCCGTGCCGGTCGAGGATCTCCATCGAGGCGGTCTTGATCTCGTCCCACATGGCCACCTCGTCCCCGCGCCGCCCGGCGGCGATGACCGTGAAGTACGGGGCGGGACCGTCCGGATACACGTGCGTCAGGCGGCAGTTGACGATGCCGCGGCGGCCGGTGACCTCCTCCACCGCCGCCCCGATCCCGGTGCGGACCGCCTCGTAGAGGCCCGGGAACCGGTCCCATGTGCAGGCCGTCTCGAAGGTCTCGGTGATCGCGCTCATCCGCGCCAGCCCGTCCCGGACGTAGGGCATGCGCAGGAAGGCCGAGCGCCAGGCGCTCACCGCCGCGTCGCCCTGTCCGGCGTCGCCGCCGTCGCCGCTCCCGGGCCTGCCCCGCTCGGGGACCCGGCCGCCGTGGTCGGCCGCGAGGGCGCACAGCTCCGCGAGGCGTCCGTCCACCGGGACGTGCGCGGACTCCACGCCGAGCACCAGCACGCTCTCGCCGTCCTTCCCGGCGCCCGCGAGGGCCGCCTCCCCCGGGTCGAGAAGCCGGCAGTTGGCCGGATGGAGCCCGGACTGCGCGACGGCTCGTACGGCCTCGGACGCTTCCCCGAAGTCCGCGAAACGGACCGCGGCGGACGCCTTGTGGACGGGACGGTCCTGCAACCGCATCCACGCCTCGGTGATCACTCCGAGGGTCCCCTCGGAGCCGAGGAAGAGCCCGTCCGGCGACGGCCCCGCTCCCGAGCCGGGCAGCCGCCGGGACTCGGCGGTCCCGGCGGGCGTGACGACGCGCATCGACTCGACGAAGTCGTCGATGCGCGTGTGCAGCGTCGCGTAGTGACCGCCGGCACGGGTGGCCAGCCAGCCGCCGAGCGTGGAGAACTCGAAGCTCTGCGGGAAGTGGCGCAGCGTCAGGCCCGCGCCGTGCTCGCGGAGCCGCTCCTCCAGGGCCGGACCGAAGACTCCGGCCTGGACGCGGGCCGCCCTGGAGGCCGTGTCGACCTCCAGCACCCGGTCCATGGCGGAGAGATCGAGCGAGAGGACGCCCGCGTGGTCGCCGCCGCGGTACTCGACTCCGCCGACCACCGAACTGCCGCCCCCGTACGGGATGACGGCGACGTTCCCCGCGCCCGCCCAGTCGAGCAGGTCCACCAGTTCCGTCTCGGTGTCCGGGAAGGCGACCAGGTCGGGGGCCGCGGCCAGATCGCCGTGCAGGGCGCGGACGACGTCGCGGTAGGCCTTGCCGTAGGTGTGTGCCGCCCGGTCGGCCGTACCGTCCGAGACCAGGTGCGCGAGCGAGCCGGGCGGCGAGACCCGCGGCGGCGCGAGGGCGATGCCGGATACGTCCGGCACCGGCAGCGGATCGGCCGGCAGGCCCGGGAGCAGCGCGGCGAGGGCGGTGCACTCGCTGTCCGGCAGCGCCTGGTCCGAGCGTCCCCAGCCCCACCAGGATCTGCCGGTCCGGTCGGTCCGGTCGCTGCGGTCGCTGCGGCCCGTAGCCGCGCCGTCCTGTGAGTGCCCGGTGGCCGCCATGACAGACCTTTCGCTCAGATGTCGCCGGAGCGTATGGACGGCCGCGCGCCAGGCGCAAGATCCACGCCCGGCCACCCGCCGCCGAACCAGCCGCCCCCGTCCGCCCGCCGTTTCAGATGTCCGGTTCGAGGTGGGTCTCCTCGAAGACCAGCAGCGTGCGCGTGCTGATCACCTCCGGGATCGACTGGATCTTCGTGAGCACCAGGTCCCGCAGCGACCGGTTGTCGGCGGTGTGCACCAGCAGCAGCACGTCGAAGTCCCCGCTGACCAGCGCCATATGGGCCGCTCCGGGCAGCCGCAGCAGCTTCTCGCGGACGCTGCGCCACGAGTCCTGCACGATCTTCAGCGTGATGTACGCGGAGGCTCCCTGGCCCGCCCGCTCCTCGTCGATGCGGGCGCTGAAGCCCCGTATCACGCCGTCCTCGACGAGGCGGTTGATGCGCGCGTAGGCGTTGGCGCGGGAGATGTGGACCTGTTCCGCGAGCGCGCGTACCGACATCCGCCCGTCCGCGCGCAGCAGCCGCAGGATGTCCCTGTCGACGGGGTCGAGCGGACGGGCCGGAGGGCGGGGATCGAGACCCTCGGCGCCCTCCGGGGCGGGGCCGCGGGGCCCGCTGGACGAATCGGCAATCTGTCCGTCCGGCATGCCCTGTGGCCTCCCCTCGCTGGACGTCTTGCACCCATCGAACGCACGATCGCCCAACTTGTCCACAGCCCGACGCCGCCTGTAGCCAAAATGTGCCGGCAACCGAACAATCGGTAGGGGAGCACGCACCACGCGCTTCCACGCTCATCGGGGCCTGTCCGGGCACCCGCCCCCTGGCCTGCGCCCGGGGGGACCCCCAGGGGCCTGCGCCGGGGGGACCCCAGGGGCTTGCGCCGGGGGGACCCCCAGGACAGGCCCTGAAGCCCCGGCACGACCTGTCGCACCCGGCAGACACGCACCTGGCAACCCCTGGCAGCCCCAAGAGTGAGGTGCTCACCATGACGGTTCTCGAGCAGTCCGGTGCCTACCACCTCGCACCGCCCCCGGCCTGGCGCCCCCGCCGCGACCCCGCTCCCCTGATGCCCGACCGCGAGCCGCTCCGGCTGCTCGGCACAGGCGCGGAGCTGGACGGCGGGCTCCTCCGCGAGCTGTACGGACAGCTGGTGCGCGGCCGTAGGTTCAACGAGCAGGCCACGGCCCTGACCAAGCAGGGCCGCCTCGCCGTCTATCCGTCCTCCACCGGCCAGGAGGCCGCGGAGGTCACGGCGGCACTGGCCCTCCGCGAGCACGACTGGCTCTTCCCCAGCTACCGGGACACCCTCGCGGCCGTCGCCCGGGGCCTCGACCCGGTCGCCGTGCTGTCGCTGCTGCGCGGCGACTGGCACAGCGGGTACGACCCCCGCGCGAGCCGGGTCGCCCCGCTCAGCACCCCGCTGGCGACCCAGCTGCCGCACGCCGTGGGGCTGGCACACGCCGCCCGCCTCAAGGGCGACGACGTGGTGGCACTCGCGATGGTCGGCGACGGCGGCACGAGCGAGGGCGACTTCCACGAGGCGCTCAACTTCGCGGCCGTGTGGCAGGCGCCGGTGGTCTTCCTCGTGCAGAACAACGGCTTCGCGATCTCCGTACCGCTGGCGAAGCAGACGGCGGCGCCGTCGCTGGCGCACAAGGCCGTGGGCTACGGAATGCCCGGCCGGCTCGTCGACGGAAACGACGCGGCGGCGATGCACCACGTGCTCACCGAGGCGGTCGAGCGGGCCCGCGCCGGCGAGGGCCCCTGCCTGGTGGAGGCCGTGACGTACCGCCTGGAGGCACACACCAACGCCGACGACGCCACGCGCTACCGCGAGGACCAGGAGGTGGAGGCGTGGCGCGGGCACGACCCCGTCGTACTGATGGAGGAGGAGCTGCGCTCGCGCGGCCTCCTGGACGACGCGGGCGTACGGGAGGCCGCCGAGGAGGCGGAGCGGATGGCGGGCGATCTGCGTGAACGCATGCATCAGGAGCCGGAGTTGCATCCCATGGACCTCTTCGACCACGTCTTCGCCCACAGGACCGCACAGCTCAACCAGCAGGCCGAGCTGCTGCGCGCGGAGCTCGACGCCGCCGAGGCGGAGGGGACCCCGGCGGCCGGTGAGCCGCAGCCGGACGGGCCGCACCGCACAGACGGGCAGGGGGGCCGGAAATGAGCACGGCGACCGGCACCTCCTCGCCGCCCGGTGCGCAGCCGCCCCGGGAGCCCGCACGCAAGCCGTCCACCATGGCGCAGGCGCTCAACCGCGCGCTGCGCGACTCCCTCGCCGCCGACCCCGACGTGCACGTCTTCGGTGAGGACGTCGGCACGCTCGGCGGCGTCTTCCGCGTGACGGACGGCCTGGCGGCGGAGTTCGGCGAGGACCGCTGCACCGACACCCCGCTCGCGGAGGCCGGCATCCTCGGCACGGCGGTCGGCATGGCCATGTACGGCATGCGGCCGGTGGTCGAGATGCAGTTCGACGCCTTCGCCTACCCGGGGTTCGAGCAGCTCGTCTCCCACATCTCGCGGATGCGCAACCGCACGCGGGGCGCCCTGCCGATGCCGCTCACCGTACGGGTGCCGTACGGCGGGGGAATCGGCGGCGTGGAGCACCACAGCGACTCGTCCGAGGCGTACTACATGGCGACGCCCGGGCTGCACGTCGTCACGCCGGCGACCGTCCCCGACGCGTACGGGCTGCTGCGGCGTTCCATCGCGAGCGACGACCCGGTGATCTTCCTGGAGCCCAAGCGCCTCTACTGGGGCAAGGACGACTGGTCGCCCGAGCAGCCGCAGGACGTGCCGGAGATCGGGCGTGCGGTGGTCAGGCGCCCCGGCACCTCGGCGACGCTCATCACCTACGGCCCCTCGCTGCCCGTGTGCATGGAGGCCGCGGAGGCGGCGGCGCGCGACGACGGCCTGGAGCTGGAGGTCGTCGATCTGCGGTCGCTCGTGCCGCTGGACGAGGAGACGGTCGTGGCGTCGGTGCGGCGCACCGGCCGGGCCGTCGTGGTGCATGAGTCGGCGGGCTTCGCCGGGCCGGGCGCTGAGGTGGCCGCGCGCGTGAGCGAGCGCTGCTTCCACTACCTGGAGGCGCCGGTGCTGCGCGTCGCGGGCTTCGACATCCCGTATCCGCCGCCGATGCTGGAGCGGCACCATCTGCCGGATGTGGACAGGGTGCTGGACGCCGTCGCGCGGCTCCAGTGGGAGAGCGAGTGGCGTGCGGGCGATGACGCAAGGCACGCCGCGGGCCCCGGAGGAGGAGTGAACTGATGGCTTCCGTACGGGAGTTCACGCTTCCCGACCTGGGCGAGGGGCTGACGGAGGCGACCGTCGTGCGCTGGCTCGTCGCCGTCGGCGACGTGGTGGCGGTGGACCAGTCCGTCGTCGAGGTCGAGACGGCCAAGGCACTCGTGGACGTTCCCTGTCCGTACGGCGGAGTCGTCACGGCGCGGTTCGGGGACGAGGGCGCGGAGATCCCCGTCGGCACGCCCCTGCTGACGGTGGCGGTGGGCGCCACGGAGGAGGAGGCGCAGGGCGAGACGCGGCCGGCCGCCGGAGCGCGTACCGAGACGGAAGCGAACGGCTCCGGGGCGAGCGTGCACGCCGAAGCCGGCGCGGCTGCCGAGAGCTCGGGCAACGTCCTGGTCGGCTACGGCACCGGGAGTCCGGCCGGACGACGTCGCCGCTCCCGTCCCGTCGACGGCCTCCGCTCTTCCGATGCCGCAGCCCCCGCCGCGGCTCGGGCTCCGGTTCCGTCGGACGCGGCAGCCCGGCAGGGCCCCGTCGCCGTCATCTCGCCTCTCGTACGGCGCATCGCGCGCGAACACGACCTCGACCTGCGTGGCATCACCGGCAGCGGCCCGGACGGGCTGATCCTCCGCGCGGATGTCGAGCGCGCCGCGCGTTCCCGCACCGTTCCGCAGGCGGAGCAGCCCACCGCACCGGCGGCACCGGCTGCGCCGGCAGCACCGACCGCGCCGGAGACGGCCACGCGCATCCCGCTGACCGGCTTCCGCGGCACCGTCGCCGACAAGCTCTCCCGCAGCCGCCGCGAAATCCCGGACGCAACGTGCTGGGTCGACGCTGACGCGACCGAACTGCTCGCCGCCCGCCGGGCGATGAACTCCGTCCCGGGGCCCGGCGCGCCCAAGGTCTCGCTGCTCGCGCTCCTCGCCCGGATCTGCACGGCCGCCCTCTCCCGCTTCCCCGAGCTGAACGCCACGGTCGACACCGAGGCGCACGAGATCGTGCGCCACTCCGCGGTGCATCTCGGGTTCGCGGCGCAGACCCCGCGGGGGCTGGTCGTCCCGGTCGTACGGGACGCGCACGCACTCGACGCCGTGCGGCTCAGCGAGGAGCTCGCCCGGCTCACGGAGGTGGCCCGCACCGGCGACCTCACGCCCGCCGACATGACCGGCGGCACCTTCACGCTCAACAACTACGGCGTCTTCGGCGTCGACGGCTCGACTCCGATCATCAACCACCCCGAGGCCGCGATGCTCGGCGTCGGCCGGATCACCGAGAAGCCCTGGGTCCACGAGGGGCAGCTGGCGGTGCGCCACGTCGTGCAGCTCTCCTTCACCTTCGACCACAGGGTGTGCGACGGCGGGGCCGCCGGCGGCTTCCTGCGCCACGTCGCGGACTGCGTGGAGCAGCCCGCGGTACTGCTCCGTACGCTCTAGGGCGTGACACCCGACGCCCATGCGCACACGCACGACGCCGTCGTCCTCGCGGGCGGCGGCGCCAGGCGCCTCGGCGGCACCGACAAGCCGTCGCTGACCGTCGGTGCCCGCACCCTGCTGGACCGCGTGCTGTCCGCGTGCGACGGCGCCTCCACCACGGTCGTCGTCGGGCCGCGCAGACCCACGCACCGGCCGGTCGCATGGGTGCGGGAGGACCCGCCGGGCGGCGGGCCGCTGGCCGCGCTCGACGCAGGGCTGCGCGGGGGCGTCAACGCGGAGGCCGTGCTCGTGCTCTCCGCCGATCTGCCCTTTCTGCGGCCGGAGACCGTGCGGACCCTGCTGGCGGCGGTGCCCGCCGAGGCTCAGCCGGCCGACGGCGACGCCGTCGAGGGCGCGCTCGTGAACGACGGCCGCGACCAGCCACTGCTCGCGGCCTACCGGACGGAATCGCTGCGCCGCGAACTGGCCCTGCTGCGCACCGAGTACGGAAGCCTCACGGGTCTCCCCTTGCGGCTGCTCCTTCCCGAGCTGAGACTTCGTCGCATCGACATCGCCGCCGGCCGGCGCGCGGCCACATCCGACGCCCTCGACTGCGACACCTGGGAAGACGTCGCCGCCGCGAGGGCCCGTATCAGGGAGCAGGACACCGTGCTGGACGAATGGACGGCCGCCGTGAAGGCCGAACTCGGCATCGAACTCGACGTGGACACCGCCACGCTCCTCGACGTGGCACGCGACGCCGCTCACGGAGTCGCCCGTCCCGCCGCACCGCTCACGACGTTCCTGGTGGGGTACGCGGCCGCCCAGCGCGGCGGCTCCGCCGAGGACGTGGCGGAGGCCGCGGACAAGGCGGCCCGGCTGGCGGCGCGCTGGGCCGCGGAGAGCGAGGAGCGCGAAGGGGAGCAGGGCGACGGTCGATGAGCGGCGCCGACGAACTGGACGAGGCCATCGCGCTCGCCAACGGCAGGTCCGGCGGCGCCTCCGGCCGTACGGGCTCACGCCGGTCCTCGGCGAGCGGCGAGACCCCGCGGCCCCGCGCGGGCGGCGACCGTGAGGGTGCGCGCGACGGCGACGACCGCGACGGCGAGAGCGGCCGTGAAGGCACGGCCGGCCACCGGCGCACCGGCAGCGGACCCGGCGCCCGCACCGGCGACACGGCCCGCACCGGCGACGCCGCCGCCGACGCCCCGTCGCACGCCCGCGACGTTCCATGGCCCGACGCCCTCGCCCAGGCCGCCCGCGAAGCCGGGCCCCTCCCCTCCCGCGCGCTCCCCCTCGACGAGGCCCTGAACCACACCCTCGACGTCCCGCTCGACGCCCTCACCGACCTGCCGTCCTTCGACACCTCCGCGATGGACGGCTGGGCCGTCGCGGGTCCCGGCCCCTGGACGCTCGCGGAGGACGCGACGGGCACCGGCATCCTCGCGGGCGCGAGGTCCGAACCGCGCCCCCTCCCCGACGGCCGGGCGATCCGCATCGCGACGGGCGCCCGCATCCCGCCGGGTGCGAGCGCGGTGCTGCGCTCCGAGTACGGGGAGACGGACGGCAGCCGCCTGCGTACGACGCGACGGCCGCAGCCCGGCACCGACATCCGTCCCCGCGGCCAGGAGTGCCGCTCCGGGGACCGGCTGCTGCCCGCCGGGACGCCGGTGACGCCCGCGGTGCTCGGCCTCGCTGCCGCCGCGGGCTACGACCGGCTGACCGTCACCCGTCGCCCCCGCGCGGAAGTCCTCGTACTGGGCGACGAGTTGCTGCACCGCGGTGTGCCGCACGACGGCCGCATCCGCGACGCGCTCGGCCCGGCGGTCGCGCCCTGGCTCGCGGAACTCGGCGCCGATGTGATCGTCACCAGGCGCCTCGGCGACGACGCGGAGGCGCTGCACGAGGCCGTCGCCACGACCACCGCCGACCTGCTCGTCACCACGGGCGGCACGGCCCGCGGCCCCGTCGACCACCTGCGTCCCACGCTGACCAGGGTGGGCGCGCGCCTGCTCATCGAAGGCGTACGCGTACGGCCGGGGCACCCCATGCTGCTGGCCCGGCTGCCGCGACGGGAGGACGCCGACGCCGGTGCGGGCGGCGGTGCCGGGAGCGGCGGAGCGCACCTCGTCGGCCTGCCCGGCAATCCCCTCGCGGCGCTCTCCGGTCTGGTCACGCTCGCCGCCCCGCTGATCCGCACGCTCGCCGACCGGCCGGCCCAGCGCGAGGTGTTCGCGCGTCTCACCGAGGACGTCCAGGGTCATCCGCGCGACACCCGGCTCGTGCCCGTCGCGTTCTCCCCGGTGGCCTCGCAGGCCCGTCCGCTCCACTACAACGGGCCCGCCATGCTCAGAGGGATCGCCACCGCAGGCGCCCTCGCCGTCGTCCCGCCCGGCGGCGCCTCCGCCGGGGGCGACGTGCGGGTGCTGCCGCTTCCGTGGTTCACGTGGTGACGTACGGGCCCGCGCAGGCACAGGCATGAGCCGCGCCACCGGGACCGGCACCGCGGGGAGTTGGAGCGCGGAGGGCGACGCCAAGGGACGTACCGATGCCCTGCGGATCGCCCGAAGGGGCGCGCCCGGCCGGGAGTTGGGCGCGCACCACGGCGCCGGACGTACGGGCGAGCCCCTCCCTGCACAGCGCGGGGCGGTGCCGTAGCGGGACGGCCCGGGGGTAGCGTCGGCCCCATGGGTACGTCCAACTCCACGATGCACGCGGTCACCATCCCCGAACCAGGCGGCCCCGAGGCCCTCGTCTGGGCCGAGGTCCCCGTCCCCGAACCCGGCGAGGGCGAGGTGCTCGTCGAGGTCGCGGCGAGCGCCGTGAACCGCGCCGACATCCTCCAGAGGCAGGGCTTCTACGATCCGCCGCCCGGCGCCTCCCCCTACCCCGGGCTCGAGTGCTCGGGCAGGATCTCGGCGCTGGGTCCCGGCGTGAGCACCTGGGCCGTCGGCGACGAGGTGTGCGCGCTCCTGGGCGGCGGCGGGTACGCCGAGCAGGTCGCCGTCCCGACCGGCCAACTGCTGCCCGTACCGGAGGGCATCGACCTGCCGACATCCGCGTCGCTGCCCGAAGTGACCAGCACGATCTGGTCGAACGTCTTCATGGTCGCCCATCTGCGTCCCGGCGAGACGCTGCTCGTGCACGGCGGCGGCAGCGGCATCGGCACCATGGCGATCCAGCTCGCGAAGGCGGTCGGAGCACGCGTCGCGGTCACCGCCGGCAGCAAGGAGAAGCTGGACCGCTGCGCGGAGCTGGGCGCGGACATCCTGATCAACTACCGCGAGCAGGACTTCGTCGAGGCCGTACGCGCGGGGACGGACGGCCAGGGCGCCGACGTGATCCTCGACATCATCGGCGCCAAGTATCTGGATCAGAACATCAAGGCGCTCGCGTTCAACGGCCGTCTCGCCATCATCGGCCTCCAGGGCGGGCGGAAGGGCGAGTTGAACCTCGGTGCGCTGCTCGCCAAGCGGGCGGCGGTGACGGCGACTTCGCTGCGTGCCCGTCCTGCCGCGGAGAAGGCGGCGATCGTCGCGGCCGTACGGGAACACGTGTGGCCGCTGGTGTCGGACGGCCGGGTGCGGCCCGTGGTGGACCGCACCGTCCCGATGAGCCGCGCCGGCGACGCGCACCGTGCGATGGAGGAGAGCACCCACGTGGGGAAGATCCTTCTGACTCCTTAGTGCACAGAAGCGGCCGAACAGGGACCCTTCCGGATGCCGGAGTTGTCCAATTATGTAACGCTGATTGCATTATTGGACGCTTCGCAAAGGGAGGGTCTCTGCCGTGCGGCACAGACGCCACACCCTCACCCCCACCATCCCCACTCGTAAACTCCGTGCGACCGCGGGGCTGCCGTGCGTCGCCGCACTGCTGGTCGCCGCGCTCGCCGGGGCGGCACCGGGCGCGGACACCCACGGCGACCGGCCCGAGGGTGCCGCCGTCGTGAGCGCGGACGGCGGCACGGCGGCGAAGTCGCCCGGCCGTCACGGCACTTCGCAGAGCCTGCCGTCCCGGGCCCCGTCACCCGCGGAGGCGGGGGGCCACGAGGACGGCTTCGGCCCGGACGAGAGGTCCGACGGCGGCGGCTTCGACGACGACTTCGGCGACGGCGAGGAACTCTTCGGCACGCGCGATCTCTACGAGCCCGATCCCGGCACCGAGCAGGACGCCGGGTCCGGATACGAATCCGGATACGAGCCGGGCTCCGGTTCCGGTACCGGTGCGGGCCCCGGCTCGGAGTCCGGCGACCCGCCCTCCTCGGACCGGCGGCCCACCACCGCCGCCACCGGCGAGGTCTCCCCCGTGCTCCCGCTCGGCGCCGGCATGACGCTCATCGGCCTGGGACTGGCTCTGATCGCCCTCCGGTTGAGGCGCGCCTGACCCCCGGGTCCGCACGCGCCGGGCGAAGGGCGAACGGGGGCTCGGAGGACATGCGGGGAGGACATGAGTGCAGAATGGGGGCATGACACAGCCGAGCAACGAACGGCCAAGGGAGAACCAGCAGGTCCTGGTCGTCGGACCGGACGGAATGGCTCTCGGCAGCGCCGACTCCAAGGCCGGTGGCGGGGACGGCGACGAGCAGGCTGAGGTCCCGGTCACAGAGATGGTCGAGCAGCCCGCGAAGGTCATGCGCATCGGCAGCATGATCAAGCAGCTGCTCGAAGAGGTGAAGTCGGCACCGCTGGACGAGGCGAGCCGGGTGCGGCTGAAGGAGATCCACACCAGCTCCATCAAGGAGCTGGAGGACGGTCTCGCGCCGGAGTTGATCGAGGAGTTGGAGCGGCTCTCGCTGCCCTTCACCGACGACACGGTGCCGACCGACGCCGAGCTGCGCATCGCGCAGGCACAGCTCGTGGGCTGGCTCGAAGGGCTCTTCCACGGCATCCAGACCGCGCTCTTCGCGCAGCAGATGGCTGCACGCGCGCAGCTGGAGCAGATGCGCAGGGCGCTGCCTCCGGGGACGCTCCCCGAGGACGGCACGCTCGGCGACGAGGAGCCGGGGCGCCAGGCCCGCTCGGGCGGCCCGTACCTGTGACGCACACGCATTGATCACAACGCCCGCCGCCGTCACGGGCGATGAGGCTCCGCCCGTTCACCGGGCATCCGTGACTCCGCACCGGGAGCCGCGGCCGCGGTCCTGCCTGTCCCGCCCGTCCTGCCGTCCTGCCTGTTCTGCTGTCCCGTCTGGCGTCCCTAGCGGGTCGCGCCGGGCTCCGGCGGGCGCCCCGCCATCCAGTGGTAGAGCGTCATCGCGACGCTCGTGGCCAGGTTGTAGCTGGAGACCTGCGGCCGCATGGGCAGCGCCACCAAGTGGTCGGCGCGCTCGCGCAGCCCGTCCGACAGCCCGTGCCGCTCGGAGCCGAACGCCACGAGCGCGTCGTCCGGAAGCGCCAGGCCGCGGATGTCCCGGCCGTCCGGATCGAGCGCATAGAGCGGCCCCGGCGGAAGCGCGGGCGGCTCGCACCGCCGTACCGCCGTCGCGAAGTGCAGCCCCGCGCTCGCCCTGACCACGCTGGGATGCCACGGATCGACGGTGCCAGTGGTCAGCACTCCCGCCGCTCCCGCTCCGGCGGCGACGCGGATCACCGCGCCCACGTTGCCCAGATGGCGCGGCTCGTCCAGCACGACGACGGGCGCCGTGCGGTCGTCCGCGACACGGCCCGTGCCCCGTACGGCGAGCGCGGCGACGCCCGTGGGGTGGGGGCGCGGCACCAGACCGTGCAGCGTTCCGCGGGGCACCTCGCGCAGCAGGCCGCCGAGCGTCTCCGTCAGATCGGGGGCGAGGGCGGAGGCGAGGCCGAGCACCGCCGCCGGGTCCTCCGACAGCGCGACCGGCACGTGCGCTCCGAAGCGCAGAGCGTGCTTGAGCGCGTGGAAGCCGTCCAGGAGCACGTTGTTCTCCGCCAGTTCGCGCCACCGGCGCAGCAGCGGCGCGACCGAGGCGCCCGCGCCGCCGCCCACGTCTCCGCCCACGGATGTGTCCTTGCCCGTGTCGGCGTCCGCTCCCGCGGGCGTCTCGTCTCCGCCGGTCATGGCGTCAGCGTACGGATACCCCGTCCCCGCTCCGCTGCTGAGGCACGGGCGACGTGGTGGAGGCACCGCCGTCACCGCCCGGGTCGGCGCCGCCGCCGTGACCGCCGCCGTCCGTACGGCGTCCGCGCCCGGGGCTCAGCCGGGCCAGCGCCCGGTCCCAGCCGCCCTGGAAGCGGTGGCCCAGCCATACGAGGGCGATGGTCGGAAGGAATACGGCGTCGGCGGCGATCATGGCCATCGAGAAGAACGGCAGCCCGAGCAGCACCGCGATGCTCAGATGCTCCGCGATCATGGCGGCGAGCAGCGCGTTCTTGACCCGGCGGTTGAACAGCGTGAACGGGAAGGCCACCTGGACCGCGACCGTCCCGTACGTGGCCAGGAGGATCAGCAGGCCGCTGCCCGCCAGGAAGGAACTGAGCCCGGGCCAGGGGGAGAAGTAGTCCAGGTTCATCGGGTAGTAGACGGCGGTGCCGTCCTGCCACCGCGAACCCTGGATCTTGTACCAGCCCGCGGTCGAGTAGATGAAGCAGACCTCGACGACGATGACGAGAAGCGCCGCGTTGTGAGCGAGACGGGCCACCATGTCGCAGACGGTGTGCGCCTCGCTGCCCGGCATGTACCGCTCGACCAGCCACCACACCGCCTGAGCCGCCCACAGCGCCCAGAAGAACAGGCCCCAGCCGACGCTGAGTCCGCCGCTGACGGTCGAACCGAGCATGATCGCGCCGAAGAGGCTCCACATCACGACGCCCGTCACGTCCGCACCGCCGGACGCGGTCGGGCCGCCGGCCGCCGGCTGCCGGGCCGCCCTGCGGCGGCGGCGCGCGTCGAGGGACCAGACCTGGGCGCAGCGCGTGAGCACCACGTACATCGCCATGAGGTGTATGACGTTGTCGCCGCCGTCGCCCATGAACACGCTGCGGTTCTGAAGGCTCAGCACGCCGACCATGTAGACCACGGAGGCGGTGCGGGTGCGCCAGCCGAGGATCACGGCGACGCTCGCGGCGATGGACACGGCGTAGACGAACTCGAACCACACGGTGCTCTCGGACCACATCAGCACGGTGAAGGCGTGGTTGGAGCCCGTCAGTTCCTCCGCCAGCTTCCAGCTCCAGGGGCCGTCGGGCCCGTAGAGCTCGTGCCGGTGCGGGAACTCGCGGAGGAGGAAGCAGAGCCAGGTGAGGGCGAAGCCGATCCGTACGACCGCCGTCTGGTACGGGGCGATGGCCTCGCTGGTGACGCGGGCGAGGCTCCGCGCGATGAAGCCCTCGTACGCGTGCGGCCGCTCCTCGCGCGACGGCGCGGACTCGGGCGCCTGCGCGGGTGCGGGCGCGTGCTCGGACGTGTACTGGGGTGCGTGCTCCGGCTCAGGCCCGGACTCGGGCCCGGACTCAGACCGGGGCCCAGGCACTGCGGACGGCGTCCCGTCGTCCTGCGGACGCTGCTGTTCGGTCACTTCTCCCAGCCCCCCGGAAGGTCCGCGCTGCCGATCTGCCACCAGGGCTGCACCTGGTACTCGGTCTTGGCGTCCGACTTCTCGTCGCTCCACGAGGGCATCCTGACCGGGGTCGTGGCGGACCGGACCTGGATGCGCTCGACGGTGCCGCCGTTGAGCTCACGGCCGAAGCGCAGCATCACTATTCGCTTCACGTACGACTCGGACAGCCGGCCGCGCAGCCCGAGGGCCTTGCCCTTCTCGTCGTGCGAGCCGCGGTAGAACTCCCAGCCGCGGCGGAGCTCGTTCTGCTGGACGTGGCTCGGCGCGATGTTGTGGTCGATGGCCTTGCCGTCCATCTTCGAGAGGTTGACCCAGCCCGTCGTCTCCGTGCTTCCGTCGTCCTTGGCGACGCGGGCACGGGCGTGCACGGCGATGTTCTGCTGAAGGGGATTGGGTGCGAAGAGCTTCCAGTTCTGCTCGAACTCCGGGTAGACGTAGTCGTCTATGCCCGCCCCGTGCTTCTTGCTGAGCGTGTTCGGGGGCGCGACGTGCAGGAAGACCATCGACAGGTGGACGGCGACGGCGAGCACCGCGAGGGCGGCGGTCGCCGCCACGATCACGCGCCCCGGCCGCGACAGCCCCGCGAATCCCGAACCTCCCGCATCCGCCCCCGGCGGTGGCTCAGGCCGCGGCTCCGCCTGCGGCGCCTGCTGCTCTTCTGGCTCCATGCCCTCCCCTGCTCCCCACGTCCGTCGGTCGGTCAGCCGATACGACCCCAGACATTATTCGAGGCTTGACACCCTGTGGGGCCCCGGCCCACCATTGAACCGAACGATCGGTCGGTTGGGTGTGCGGCTTCGGCCGCCGGCAAGGGGGTCGGGATGACATCGGTGCTGCTCGGCGACGGCGCGCAGGGTGCCAGGGAGCCGGCGGAGTCCGTCGCGGCCTTCGACAGCGCGATCGCCGCCGACGAGCGGATCGAGCCGCGCGACTGGATGCCCGACGACTACCGCAGGACGCTCGTGCGGCAGATGGCCCAGCATGCGCACTCCGAGATCATCGGCATGCAGCCCGAGGCGAACTGGATCACGCGCGCGCCCTCCCTGCGCCGCAAGGCCATCCTCATGGCGAAGGTGCAGGACGAGGCGGGGCACGGGCTGTATCTGTACAGCGCCGCCGAGACGCTGGGCACGAGCCGCGAGGAGCTGCTGGACAAGCTGCACTCGGGCCGCCAGAAGTACTCGTCGATCTTCAACTACCCGACGCTGACCTGGGCCGACGTCGGCGCGATCGGCTGGCTCGTCGACGGCGCGGCCATCACCAACCAGGTCCCGCTGTGCCGGTGTTCGTACGGGCCGTACGCCCGGGCGATGATCCGCATCTGCAAGGAGGAGTCCTTCCACCAGCGGCAGGGCTTCGAGCTGCTGCTCGCGCTCAGCCGCGGCACCGAGGCGCAGCACTCGATGGCGCAGGACGCGGTGGACCGCTGGTGGTGGCCCTCCCTGATGATGTTCGGGCCGCCGGACGACGAGTCGGCGCACAGCGCCCGCTCCATGGAGTGGAAGATCAAGCGCCACTCGAACGACGAACTGCGCCAGCGCTTCGTCGACATCTGCGTGCCGCAGGCCGAGGCCCTCGGCCTGACGCTCCCCGACCCCGAACTGCGGTGGAACGCCGCACGGGGCCACTGGGACTTCGGCCCGATCGACTGGGAGGAGTTCCGTCAGGTGCTCCAGGGCAACGGGCCGTGCAACGAAGAGCGGATAAGCCGCCGCCGCAAGGCACATGAGGAAGGTGCCTGGGTGCGCGACGCGGCAGCGGCGTACGCGGCGAAGCACGAGCCCACGGCCGCGGACGGCGGCCCGGCGCGGGAGCGTACGGAGACGGCGGTGAGCGCGTGATGAGCGGCACGGACTGGCCCCTGTGGGAGGTGTTCGTGCGCAGCAGGCGCGGCCTGTCGCACACGCACGCCGGAAGCCTGCACGCGCCCGACGCGGAGATGGCCCTGCGCAACGCCCGCGACCTCTACACCCGCCGCTCCGAGGGCGTTTCGGTCTGGGTCGTGCCGTCGCACCAGATCACCGCGTCGTCGCCGGACGAGAAGGACCCGTTCTTCGGGCCCGCCGCCGACAAGCCGTACCGCCACCCCACGTTCTACGAGGTCCCGGAAGGGGTGCGGAACCTGTGACGGGCTCCGCCCCGGGCTCCGGGCAGCTCTCTTCGCGCACCGCCGCCGCGCTCACCGACCCGCTGCTGCCCTTCGCGGACGACGCGCTGGTGCTCTCCCATCGCCTGGGCGAGTGGGCCGGGCACGCGCCGGTGCTGGAGGAGGAGCTGGCGCTGGCCAACATCGCCCTCGACCTGCTCGGCCAGGCCCGCGCCCTCTACGCCGAGCTGGGCGACGAGGACGAGCTGGCCTTCCTCCGCGAGGAACGGGCCTTCCGCAACTGCCAGTTGGCCGAGCAGCCCAACGGCGACTTCGCGCACACGATGATCCGCCAGCTCTACTTCTCCACCTGGCAGGAGCTGCTGTACGGACAGCTCGCCGAGCTCGGGCAGCCCCTCGCGGCGAAGGCCGTCAGGGAGTCCGCGTACCACCGCGACCACGCCGAGCAGTGGACGCTCCGCCTCGGCGACGGTACGGAGGAGAGCCACGAGCGTGCCCAGCGGGCGGTGGACTCCCTGTGGCGTTTCACGGGCGAGCTCTTTGAGCCCTGGGGGCACTTCCCCTCGCTTCGCTGCGGAGACCCCACCCCCGCGAAGCGTGAGGGAGAGGGCCCGGAGCCCGTCGGCGGCGTCGACTGGGGCGCACTGCGCACCGGTTGGACGGAGCGCGTCACCGGCACGCTGACGCGGGCCACGCTGACCGTTCCGGAGTCCCCGCAGCACGGCGCCTGGAGCGCCGGCGCGGGGCGGCAGGGCGTGCACACCGAGCCCTTCGGCCGGATGCTCGCCGAGATGCAGCACCTGCACCGCAGCCACCCGGGGGCCTCGTGGTGACCGGCGGCGGGCCCGTCACCGGCGCTGAGCCACGCGCCGGCACCGCCGAGCACCGGCAGCGCGAGCTGGAGGCATGGGCGGGCTCGGTCCCCGACCCCGAGCTTCCCGTCATCACGCTCGCCGAGCTGGGCGTGCTGCGCCGCGTGCGCGAGACGGCGCCGCACGGGCCGGTCGAGGTCGAGCTGACGCCGACGTACACGGGCTGCCCGGCCATCGAGGCGATGACCGCCGACGTCGAGCGGGTCCTGCGCGAGCACGGCGTCCCCGAGGTCACCGTCCGGGTCGTCCTCGCACCGCCGTGGAGCACCGACGACATCTCGGACGAGGGGCGCCGCAAGCTGGCCGCCCACGGCGTCGCGCCTCCACGCGCGGGCGCGGCTGCACATGGCGGCGGGTCGACGCACGCCCCGGTGCCGCTCACGCTCGCCATCCGCTGCCCGCAGTGCGGCTCGACGGAGACGACGCTGCTCAGCCGCTTCTCGTCCACCGCGTGCAAGGCGCTGCGCCGCTGCGAGTCGTGCCGGGAGCCGTTCGACCACTTCAAGGAGGTGTGAGGGCGCCGTGAGCACCTTCCACGCACTGCGCGTCACGGCCGTCGACCGCCTCACCGACGACTCCGTCGCCCTCACCTTCGCCGTCCCGCCCGAGCTGCGCCCCCTCTACGGCTACTCGCCCGGCCAGCACATCGCCCTGCGCCGGCACCGCCCCGGCGCCGACACCCTCGCGGCGAGCACGGAGGTGCGGCGCACGTACTCGCTGTGCGCGCCCGCGTGCGACGAACCGGCGGAGCTGCGCATCGGCGTACGCGGCGTCGAGGGCGGCGACTTCTCCAGCTATGCCGTCAAGGAGCTGCGTCCCGGCGACACGGTCGACGTCCTGCCGCCCACGGGCCGCTTCGTGCTGGAGCCCAGGCCGGGCCGCTTCGCGGCCGTCGTCGGCGGCAGCGGCATCACCCCGGTGCTCTCCATCGCCTCGACGCTGCTCGCGCGTGAGCCGCAGGCGCGCTTCCACCTCGTACGGAGCGACAGGTCCGCAGCCTCGACGATGTTCCTGGAGGAGGTCGCGGACCTGAAGGACCGCTTTCCCGAACGCTTCCAGCTGGTCACGGCGCTCTCCCGCGAGGAGCAGCAGAGCGGGCTGCCGAGCGGCCGTCTCGACGAGCGGCGGCTGAGCGCCCTGCTTCCCTCGCTGCTGCCGGTGGCCGAGGTGGACGGCTGGTATCTGTGCGGGCCTCTGGGCCTGGTCGAGGAGGCAGCGCGGGCGCTGCGCGGGCTGGGCGTGCCGCGGGCCCGCATCCATCAGGAGATCTTCCATGTCACGGAGGCGCCGTCGGCGCCCCGCAAGTCCCGGGCGGACGGGGGCGGTTCGCAGCCTGCCGCATCCGTGACGGCGAACCTCGACGGACGCTCGGGCTGCTGGCCCATGGACGACGGCGAATCCGTGCTGGAGACGGTTCTGCGCCACCGCGCCGACGCACCGTTCGCCTGCAAGGGAGGAGTCTGCGGCACCTGCCGGGTCCGCCTGGTCTCCGGCGAGGTCCGCATGGAGCGCAACTATGCGCTGGAATCGGACGAGTTGGAGGCCGGCTATGTGCTGGCCTGCCAGTCCCACCCGGTGACCGCGGCCGTCGAGGTGGACTTCGACGGCTGAACGCCGGGACGGCCCAGAGGGTCCGCCCCCGCCCCGCGTGAAGAGGCAAGCGCCTCAGAGCACGTACGCGCTCTCCGCGTCGGCCGTCAGGGGCCGTC
The DNA here is from genome assembly GCF_032248595.1 of Streptomyces winkii. NCBI lineage: Bacteria > Bacillati > Actinomycetota > Actinomycetes > Kitasatosporales > Streptomycetaceae > Streptomyces > Streptomyces winkii. Next base: position 342,656 of record NZ_JASTTH010000007.1, read on the forward strand.
CCGCGGCCTCCCAGGCGAGCATGCCCCCGTCGACGTTCACGGCGTCCACGCCCTGCTGCCGCAGATACTGCGTCACCTGCGCGGAGCGCCCGCCGACGCGGCAGACCACATAGACCCGCTCGCCCTCTCCGGCGCGCTCGGTCAACTCGCCCAGCCTGCCGACGAATTCGCTCATCGGGATGTGCAGCGCGCCCTCCGCGCGACCGGCCGCCCACTCGTCGTCCTCGCGGACGTCCAGCACGAGCGCGTCCGACGGCACCGAGGCGGCATCGACCTGCGGCAACTGACCGAATTCCATGGCTATTAGCTCTCTCTCAGTTCTCTTCCGCACCGGCGCCCGCGGCCCCGGCGTCCCCGTCTCCGGTCCCGGCCCCGGCCCTCTCCCCGGTCCCGGCAGCCCCCGCGTCGCGGATCTGGACCAGCCGCGCCAGTTCGCTCTCGCGCTCTGCCACCTGCTCCAGCAGCTGCTCGGCGATCTCCTCCAGCAGCCGGTCGGGATCGTCGGGCGCCATCCTCAGCATCGCGCCTATCGCGCTCTCCTCCATCTCCGCGACCATCGCCGTGAGCACCTCCTTGCGCTCCGCCAGCCACTCCAGGCGGGCGTAGAGGAGTTCGCTGTGCGGCACCCGCGGCTCCGGTTCCTCTTCGCGCGGCCCCTTCTCCCACTCCTCCAGCAGGTCCCGCAGGGCGTCCGCATCGCCTTCCGCGTAGGCCTTGTTGACGCGTACGAGGAACTCCTCGCGGCGTTGCCGCTCCGCGTCCTCCTGCGCCAGATCGGGGTGTGCCTTGCGCACCAGCTCGCGGTAGGCCTTGCGCGCCTCCTCGCTCGGACGTACGCGGCTCGGCGGCTGCACGTTCTGCCCCGTGAGCATGGCCGTGGCCTCGGGCGAGAGGCCCTCGGAGTCGATCCAGCCGTGGAAGAGCTCCTCGACCTTGGGCATCGGCAGCACGGCGGCCCGCGCCTCGTGCGCCTTGCGCAGGTCCTCGGGGTCGCCGCTGATCGCCGCGGTCACCTCCAGGATCGAGGCGTCCAGCTCGTCGAGGCGCGCGTACATGGGGCCGAGGCGCTGGTGGTGCAGGCGCGAGAAGTTCTCGATCTCGACCCGGAACGTCTCCACCGCGATCTCGAACTCGATCAGCGCGGTCTCGGCCGCCCGTACCGCCCGCTCCAGGCGTTCCGTGTCCGGCTCCTCGGGCTGCCGCTGCGCCCCGGGCTCACCGGATTCCGCCGGCTCTCCGGCAGCCGCCGCGGCCTCCGGCTCGTCGGGCTGCTCCGGCCGCTGCTCCGGCTCTTCGGCTTCCGCTTCCGGGTTCGCTTTCATCGGGCCCACCCTACGGAAGCCCGCCGTGCCTTTCCCAGCTCGCCCGAGCGGATCAGTCCCTGAACTCCGTGGGGCAGCCCGTGGCTTCGTCGGGCAGGTGCGTGTCCGCCCAGCGCGTCAGCTCGGTCATCGCGGGCTTCAGCGCCATCCCCGCGTCCGTGAGCTTGTAGCTGACCCGCAGCGGCGGGCCCTCCTCCACCGTGCGTACGACCAGGCCCAGCGATGCCAGCTCGGTCAGCCTGTCCGAGAGCATCCGCTCGCTGATGCCGGGCACGGCCCGGCGCAGCTGGGCGAAGTGACCCGGCCCGTTCATCAACGCGGCGAGAACGAGCCCGGTCCAGCGTTTGCCCAGCACCTGGAAGACGCGCGTGATGCTGCTCTCGGGCTCGCTGCACGCGCCGACGGCGCCGAGCGCCACCTCCGGCCGCGTCTGTTCCCGGGGCTCTGCCATGGGTCAAGGGTACTGCGCCCACACAAGGGGATGCAGAAAAGTAAGTACCTGTGTTATTACTAGGTACGTACTCGACAACACCTCCTTACGCACACCGAGGAGCTTCCCCCATGGCCACACTGCTTCACCTCGACTCGTCCCTCTTCCCGCAGGACGGCTCCGTCTCGCGCGACGTCGCCGCGTCCTTCCGGGAGGCGTGGGAGGCCGAGCATCCGGACGGGACGGTCGTCTACCGCGACCTGGCCGCCGACCCGCTGCCGCATCTGGACAGCGTGGCCGCGTCCGCGGGCTTCGCGCCCCCGGAGACCCACACGCCCGAACAGGCGGAGGCGTACGCGCTGCGCGACAAGCTCGCACGTGAACTGGAGCAGGCGGACGCCGTGTTGATCGGCGCCCCCATGTACAACTTCACGATCCCCTCGACGCTCAAGGCGTGGCTCGACCAGGTGATCCTCAACGGGCGGAACTACGGGATCGACTCCCCGTCGGCCGCCGGCACCCCCACGATCGTCGTGGCCAGCCGCGGCGGCGGCTACGGGCCCGGAACGCCGCGCGAGAGCTGGGAGTTCGTGCAGAACTACCTGGGCAAGGTGCTCGGCGAAGGCATGGGCCTGGACGTGGAGTTCGTGGTGCCGGAGCTCACGCTCGCCCCGCGCACTCCCGGGATGGAGTCGCTCATCGACCTCGCGAACGCCTCGCGCACCAAGGCACACGAGGAGGCGGGCAGCCGCGGGAAGACACTCGCCGCCCGCCTCGCGGCCGCGGCGGCCTGACACCCGCGCACCCGGCCCGGGTGGGGTCCGGGCCGGCGCACACCGACGACCACGCGCCGCACCGCCGGCCGGCAGCGCCCTGACCGGGCTGCCGGCCGGCCGTCGCGTCAGGGACGCGTACCGCCGTCGGTTCGGGCTCTGCCGTCCTGCCCGGAGCCGCGCTCCGGTCGCGCGCCGCCGTCAGGCCGGGCGCGCTCGTCCGCCGGATCGGCGCCGTCCCGCGGCACCGCGTGCGGGCTCCCGTATCCGCCGCCGCCGGGTGTCTCCACCACCAGCACGTCGCCGGGACGGACCGCCGCGGAGTCGGATGCGCCCATGACCAGGCCGCCGCCGTCCGCGCGCTCGATGCGGTTCGAGCCGAGTGCGCCGGTGCCGCCGCCCGCCATGCCGTACGGCGGCACGCGGCGGTGGCCCGACAACGTGCTGACCGTCATCGCCTCGCGGAAGCGGATCCGGCGCACCGCGCCGTCGCCGCCCCGCCACCGCCCCTCTCCGCCGCTGCCGTGGCGTACGGCGAACTCCTCGACGAGAACGGGCAGTTGCCACTCCAGGACCTCGGGATCGGTGAGCCGGGAGTTGGTCATGTGCGTCTGCACCACGGAGGCCCCGTCGAACCCGCGGCCCGCGCCGGAGCCCGAGGCGACGGTCTCGTAGTACTGGTGCCGCTCGTTCCCGAACGTCACGTTGTTCATGGTCCCGGAGCCCTCCGCCTGCACCCCCATCGCGGCGTACAGCGCCCCCGTGATCGCCTGCGACGTCTCGACGTTGCCCGCGACGACCGCCGCCGGATGCACGGGAGCGAGCATCGAGCCCGGCGGAACGACGATGCGCAGCGGCCTCAGACAGCCGTCGTTGAGCGGGATCTCGTCCGCGACGAGAGTGCGGAAGACATACAGGACGGCCGCCGCCACCACGGCGGACGGGGCGTTGAGGTTCGAGTCCAGCTGTGCGGAGGTGCCCGTGAAGTCCACTGTCGCGGAACGGTGTTCGCGGTCCACCGAGACCCGTACGGCGATGACCGACCCCGAGTCCGTCTCGTAGCGGTACTCGCCGTCCTCCAGCGCGTCGACGACTTTCCGCACCGCCTCCTCGGCGTTGTCCTGCACGTGCCGCATATAGGCCTGCACCACGTCCAGGCCGAAGTGGCCGATCATCCTGCCGACTTCCTCGACTCCCTTGCGGTTGGCGGCGATCTGGGCACGCAGATCGGCGAGGTTCGTGTCCGGGTTGCGGGAGGGGTGAGGCGCCCCCGTCAGCAGTCTCCGGGTCTCCTCCTCGCGGAGCCTGCCGTCCTCGACGAGCAGCCAGTTGTCGAAGAGCACGCCCTCCTCGTGGATCTCACGGCTGTCCGCGGGCATGGACCCGGGAGTCAGCCCGCCGATCTCGGCGTGGTGTCCGCGTGAGGCGACGAAGAAGAGGATGCGCGCCTCCGACGGGTCCGCGCCGTCGCCTGCATCCTCGAAGGCCGGGGTCACCACGGTGACGTCCGGCAAGTGGGTGCCGCCGTTGTACGGGTCGTTGACGGCGTAGGCGTCGCCGGGCTTCATCGTCCCGGCCCGGCGCCGGATCACCTCCCTGACGGTGGTACCCATCGAGCCCAAGTGCACCGGAATGTGCGGGGCGTTGGCGACGAGATCGCCGTCCGGGCCGAAGAGCGCACACGAGAAGTCGAGGCGCTCCTTGATGTTGACGGACTGCGCGGTCGACTCCAGCCGCGCGCCCATCTGCTCGGCGATGGACATGAAGAGGTTGTTGAAGATCTCCAGAAGGACCGGATCGGGCTCGGTCCCGACGTCGGCCTCCGTGGGGGTCCCCGCAGGGCCGGGTGCGGCCACGCGCCGCACGAGCAGATGCCCGGTGTCCGTCATGGCCGCACGCCAGTCCGCGTCGACGACGGTCGTGGCGTTGGCCTCCGTGATGATCGCCGGGCCCGCCACGGAGTCGCCGGGACGCAGGGACTCGCGGCGCAGCAGGGGGACGTCGAGCCACTCCTCATCCGTGTAGAGCGGGGCGGTGCTCCTCGCGGTGCCCTCGGTTCCGTCCGTCCCGGCCGGATCGCCGCCGCTGCCGCTGCCTCCGAGCCCGGCCAGGCCGCCGAGGCCGTCCTGGTGCGTGACGCCTACCGCCTCCACCGACACGGCCTCCACGATGACCGGACGGTCCATGAGGAACGAGTACATCGCGCGGTGGCTCGCCTCGAACGCCTCGGTCATGGCCGCGGGCCCGCCCAGCTCGACCGGCACCGCGGTGTCCGTCCCCTCGTAGCGCAGCCGTACGCGCCGCGTCACCCGGATGTGCTCGTCGCGCACGTCCTGGTCGAGGAGTTCGGCACGCGTCGCCCACTCCAGGTCGGCGGCGACCGCCCGGACCCGCTCCATGTGCTCGTCCGCGAGCGTGAGTTCGACGGACTGCTCCCGCATGGCCGTCGTGTCGGCGAGGCCCATGCCGAGCGCGGAGAGCACTCCGGCCATCGGCGGAACGAGGACCGTACGGATACCCAGGGAGCCGGCCACAGCGCACGCGTGCTGGGCGCCGGCGCCGCCGAAGGTCGTCAGCGCGTACCGCGTGATGTCGTGCCCCTTCTGAACCGAGATGCGCTTGATCGCACTGCCGATGTTCGCCACCGCGATCTCGAGGAAGCCCTCGGCGACCTGCTCGGGAGAGCGGCTGTCTCCCGTCTGCCGGCGGATGTCCTCCGCGAGGGCGGTGAACCGCTGCCGCACGGTCTCGCGGTCCAGGGACTGATCGCCCTCCGGCCCGAACACGTGCGGGAAGTGGGCGGGTTGGATGCGGCCCAGCATCACGTTGGCGTCGGTGACGGTCAGCGGGCCGCCGGCGCGGTACGAGGCCGGTCCCGGGTGGGCGCCGGCGGAGTCGGGCCCGACCCGGTAGCGGCTCCCGTCGAAGTGCAGCACCGATCCGCCGCCCGCCGCGACCGTGTGGATGTCGAGCATCGGCGCTTGCAGCCGTACGCCGCCGACCTGCGAGGTGAACACCCGCTCGTAGTCGCCCGCGAAGTGGGAGACGTCGGTGGAGGTGCCGCCCATGTCGAAGCCGATCACCCTGTCGAAGCCCGCGAGTTGGGACATCCGCGCCATGCCGACGATGCCTCCGGCCGGGCCGGAGAGGATCGCGTCCTTGCCGCGGAAGTGCCCCGCCTCGGCGAGGCCGCCGTTGGACTGCATGAACATCAGGCGCACGCCGTGCATCTGCTCCGCGACCTGCTGTACGTAGCGGCGCAGCACCGGCGAGAGATACGCGTCGACGACGGCGGTGTCACCGCGCGGCACCAGCTTCATGAGCGGGCTGACCTCGCTGGACAGGGAGACCTGCGGGAAGCCGGTGCGCTCCGCGAGCTCTCCCACGGCCTCCTCGTGTGCCGGATGCAGATGGCTGTGCATGCACACCACGGCCACCGCGCGGATGCCGTCGTCGCGGGCGCGCCGGAGCTCCGTCGCGAGCGCGCCGAGATCGGGGGCGCGCAGGACCGTACCGTCCGCGGTGATGCGCTCGTCGACCTCGATCACTCGCTCGTACAGCGCGCTGGGGAGCGTGATCGCCCTGTCGAAGATGCGGGGCCGGTTCTGGTAGCCGATGCGCAGTGCGTCGCGGAAGCCGCGCGTGATGACGAGGGCCGTCCGCTCGCCGGTTCGTTCCAGCAGTGCGTTGGTGGCCACGGTGGTGCCCATCCGCACCGCTTCGACCTCGCCGCCCAGGACGGTCTCGTCTCCGTCCAGCCCGAGGAGCGCGCGGATTCCGGCCACGGCGGCGTCGTCGTAGCGGGCGGGGTTCTCCGACAGCAGCTTGTGGGCCACGAGCCCGCCGTCCGGGCGCCGGGCCACGATGTCGGTGAAGGTGCCGCCGCGGTCGACCCAGAACTGCCACCGCCGGCCGGCGCCGTCCGTCACGTCCGTTCCGTTCTGTGCGGCATATGTGCTCCCGTGCGTTCCTCTGAACCACTGTGCGAGCGTCCGCCGCTTTCCGCTTCCGTGCTGTCGCGTGCGGAGGCCAGACGGTCGATCCGCGAATGCGGCCCATCCGGCCATCGGATAGATCTCGGAATGCCGTTCCGGCGGCGCTCAGGGGCGACGGCTGCGCGAAGGCTCCGGGGCACCGCCAGGACCCGTCCCCTGACCGCCCTCCACACCAAGGGAAGCCGCATGACAGACATGCTCAGACGCGCGGGGCTCACCGCCGTCGCCGGCCTCGGCCTGTGCCTCACCCTCCTCCCCGCCGGACAGGCGCAGGCACACGTACGCGCACAGGCGCCCGTCCGCGTCCCCTGCAACGACATCGCCGCGCTGAAGAGGGCCATCGACGACGCCAACACGGGCGGCGGCAGCATCGTCCTCGCCCCGCACTGCATCTACTCGCTCACGCAGGCCGACAACGCCGACGACGGCCTGCCCGAGATCACCGGCAAGGTGCGGATCTCCGGGGACCGCACCACCGTTCAGCGCCCGCACGGGCCCGCCTTCCGCATCTTCCACGTGAAGAACAGCGGCAGCCTCACCCTGGACTCCCTCACCGTCCGCGGCGGTCAGGCCTCCACGTCCGTGATCGAGGAGAGCAACGGCGGGGCGCTCTACAACGAGGGCGGCAGAGCCACGCTGACCGGCGTGACGGTACGGAACAACAGCTCCCTGTGGCTCGGCGGCGGGATCTGGAACAGCCGGGGAACGCTCGTCCTGAAAGGCACCACGGTCAGGGACAACAACAGCTTCGTCGCAGGCGGTCTGGCCACCAACGGGACGATGACGATGCAGGGCGGCGCCATCCGCGACAACACGGGGTCGTCCTGGGCGGGCGGCCTCGCGAACGGAGGCGACACCAAGCTCGATCACGTGTCGCTGGACGGCAACCACGTCGGGGACCAGGGCGGCGGCCTCGGCGGCGGCATCATGACCATGCTCATCGACAACGAGACGGGGCCGCTCCGCCTGAACTCGACCAAGGTCAGGGACAACATCTCTCAGACACGGGGCGGCGGCGTCTTCATCGGTCAGCACGAGCCGACCACCCTGTACAGGAGCGTCGTCACCCGGAACGCCGCGAACGGCGGTGCCGGCAGCGGCGGCGGCATCCACAACGACGGGCGCCGCTTCGGCATCTACACACGGCCGATCCCCGGGCCCCAGCGCACCATCGAGCGCGCCTCCACCAAGCAGCAGCTGCCCGAGGTGAACCTCATCCGCAGCGCCGTCTTCAAGAACACGCCGGACAACTGCGCACCGCCCAACAGCGTGCCGCGCTGTGACGCGGTCGGCTCCGCGCCCGCCGCGAAGGCGCCGAAGCCGAGCGGGAGTTGACGGCCACGGCGGCGCCGGTCCGGAGCGGCCGCCGCTGAGGAGCCGTCGGCGGATCCAGGCCGCGGTTTCCGGGCCGCGGTTTCCGGGCTGCGGTTTCCGGCCGCGAGGCCGCCGTCGCGGGCTGCCGCCGGGCGCTCCCTCCCGCGCCCGGCGACAGCCCCCCGCAGCAGCGCCCTAGGACAGAAGCTTCCCGAGCTCCTGGACTGCCCGCTCCACGCTCTCGCGGGTCTTCTTGTGCGCCACCAGCCGCGGCAGGTTCCCCGCGGGCTGGTCCAGGTACCGCGCGGCCCGGCGCGCCGCTTCGGCCGCGTCCTCCACCAGCCCGCAGCCGATCAGCACGGAGACCGACTGCGGCCACAGCTCCGTGTCCATGAGGTCGCGCACCGACTGCGGCATGGGCTCCGGTACGGCGCCGGGGTCCGGCACCGTCCACGAGTGCCGCCCATGCCGTACGACGACGGGCTCCTCGCCCGGCAGGTGCACCGTGGCGCGCGTACCGACGGGGACCACGACGTCGAGGTAGAACTCGCCGTCCGCACGCCGCCATGCGACGGACGCCTCGCCGTACGGCGTCAGATGACGCGCCGACGCATGCGTCAGCGTGCTGTCCGGCCGCGGCCGCACCGTGATCTCCCGGTAGCCGGGTGCGGCCGGTGCGAGCCCCGCGACGACGCGGTGCATCCAGTCGGCCACCGCCCCGAGCGCGTAGTGGTTGAAGGACGTCATCTGGCCGGGGTTGATCGAGCCGTCCGGCAGCATGCTGTCCCAGCGTTCCCAGATGGTCGTCGCGCCCATGGTCACCGGGTACAGCCAGGAAGGGCAGCCCCTCTCCAGCAGCAGGTTGTAGGCCAGGCCGAGCCGGCCGGCCGACGTGAGGGCGTCCGTGATCAGGGGCGTGCCCACGAAGCCCGTGCTGATGCGGAACCCGTTCACCCGCACGAGGTCCGCGAGCTGCCGCGCGGCGCGCTCCCGCTGCGGCCCCTCGGGCAGAAGTCCCCACTCCAGGGCGAGCGCGTACACCGTCGGAGAGTCGCTGAGCACCCGCCCGGAACCGGTCACGTACTCCCGGGTGAACGCCTCCCGCGTGCGGGCGGCCAGCGACGCGTAATGATCGGCCTCGGCCTCGCGTCCCAGCACCCGCGCCGCCTCGGCCAGGACCTCCGCGGAGCGGGCCAGGTGCGCCGTGGCGACGATGTCGGCGTCCGCCTTCGCGGCGAAGGGGTTGTCCGGCGGCGCCGCCGGGTCCAGCCAGTCGCCGAACTGGAACCCTCCGGCCCACAAGCCGTCCGTGGTCAGGGACGCCATCTTGTCCACCCAGCGGCACATGCTGGGGAACTGCCTGTCGAGGACGTCCGCGTCGCCGTAGCGCTGATAGAGCACCCACGGCACGATCACGGCGGCGTCGCCCCACGCGGCCGCCGCCGGGCTCTCCTTGCTCATCAGCTCCTGGAGGTTCCGCAGCTCCGGAATCACCCACGGGACCGCACCGTCCGGATGCTGGTCCGCCGCCAGATCCGCGAGCCAGGAACCCAGGAAGCCCGCGCTGTCGAAGAGGAAGCTCGCCGTGGGCGAGAAGACCTGGATGTCGCCGGTCCAGCCGAGCCGCTCGTCCCGTTGCGGGCAGTCCGTGGGGACGTCGAGGAAATTGCCGCGCGTGCTCCACACGACGTTCTCGTGGAACCGCTCCAGATCCGGCTCGGAGCAGGAGAACCATCCCGTACGCCGCAGCTCCGTCCCGACGACCACGGCCTCCACGTCGTCCGCCCGGAGACCGGGCACGCCGGTGACCTCGGCGTAGCGGAAGCCGTGGAAGGTCAGGCTCGGCTCCAGCACCGCCTCGGCGGCGTCCGCGAGCACGTAGCTGTCCGTGGCCTTCGCGGTACGCAGGGGGCGCACGCCGAGTTCGCCGTCCTCCAGTACCTCCGCGTGGCGGACGACGACCTCGTCCCCCGCCTTCGTGTCCCGCGCGCGCAGCCGCACCCAGCCGACCAGGTTCTGGCCGAAGTCCACGAGGGTGCGCCCCGCCGGTGATGTGAAGACCCGCTCGGCCGGGACCACTTCGGTGACCCGCACCGGAGGACCGGTGGGTGCCGTCAGCCGGCCGACGTCCGCGTCCAGTACGTCGACGCCGTCCGCGGTGCTGCTCCTGCGCGGGCGCAGATCGGTGCGCTGACCGTCGTACAGGTCGTCTTCGAGGATTCCGCTCTCGTGCGCCGCCCAGTGCTCGTCGGTGCCGACGATCTCGGTGGAGCCGTCCGGGTAGTTCACCTCCAGCTGTGCGAACAGGCCCAGCCGCTCCCCGTAGTTGGCGAACTCGCCTCCCCCGAAGCCCAGCCGCCCCCGGTACCAGCCGTTGCCCAGCAACACCTCGAGCGTGTTCTCGCCCTCGTGGACCAACTCCGTGACGTCGTAGGTCTGGTAGCGCAGCCGGTGGTCGTAGCTCGTCCAGCCGGGAGCGAGCACGTCGTCGCCCACGCGGCCGCCGTTCAGCGTCGCCGTGTAGACGCCGTGTGCCGTGATGTACAGGCGCGCGGACGCGATGCCGGGCCCGAGGACGACGGACCGCGTCAGAACCGGGGCCGGTCCGCCGATGCCGCCGATGGACGCCGGGCTGATGAACCGGGCCGTCCAGTCCCCGGGTTCCAGCAGACCGGTCTCGACGGTGGACGGCTCGCTGAACTCCGTCCACCGGTCGCCGGACGCCGCGCGCACCCGCACGGACGCCCGCGTGCGCGACGGCAGCGGATCGAACGGCCAGGGAACCAGGACCTGTTCGGCCGATTCGACCCGTACGGTCGTCGTGGAGTCCAGTTCCACCTCGTACGCGGTCTGCTGCCAGGACGGGTCGTCGGTGCCGACCTGCCAGGACAGTCGTGGTGCCGGCGTACCGATCCCGAACGCGGAATCGAGGTGCTCGAAGCGGACAGGGCTGACGGCGGCGGACTTCGAACTCATGCGGGTGCACGCTCCGATTCGATCTGCTCCAGTGACTTGCCCGAGGTGTCGGGCATGAAGAAGTAGCCCACCGCTCCGCTGATGACCAGGAACACCAGGAGCAGAGCCGCGACGGGCTCGATCCCTGTGGTCGCGAGTACGGGGACGAAGAAGCTCCAGATGCCCAGGAGGACCCGGGCGGTTCCGAAGGTCAGGCCCTGCGCGGTACCGCGCAGGATGGTCGGGAACAGCTCCTGGCTGAAGACCTTGTACATCGCCTCACCGGCGAGCGCGGCGCCCACGGCCCAGAAGAGGATGTTCCCGATGATCACCGGGATGTTGAACGGAAAGATCAGGTAGATCGCGAACGCGGTGATCTGCATCAGCGCCCCGACGCCCCACATCCGCTTGCGAGTCGCGTGGGACCTGTCGGCGAGCCGCATGAACAGCACGAACGTGGCCGTCATTCCGAGCGCGAAGCCGAGGGCGGTGAGTCCCACGCTGACCGCCTGACTCCCGGCGTTGAGCGTCTTGATGATGTACGGGTTGAAGATCCCCTTGGTGCCGGCGGCGAGGTTCCACGTGGCGTAGATGGTCACGGTCCACACGAGCGCCTGAAGATTGGCGCCGCTGAAGAGGTTCCGCAGCTTCTGCTGCACGGGCGCCTGGGATGCGGACGCGGACGCCTCCTCCCACCGGGGGGACTCGCTCAGCCCCTGGCGCAGCGCCCAGGTGACGAGCGCCACCAGCACCAGATGCAGGAAGACGATGCGGATGCCGAGCATGCCGAGCGGCGCGAGCACGAAGGCGAGCAGCAGCACGACCAGCGGCCCGGCGTTCCATGCGATCTGGGTGAAGCCCAGCAGCTTGCCGCGTGCCTTCGCGGGCGAGAACTCGCCGACCAGCGCCAGGGACGCCGGCACGTCGGCGCCGACCGCGACGCCCACGATGAAGGTGCCGACGAACAGCATCGGCGAGTTGAACGACAGCGCGATCAGCAGCGTCCCGGCCGCGTACACCAGCAGGTCGTACTTGTAGATGCGCTTGCGGCCGAGTATGTCTCCCAACCGGCCGCCGATGAACGCCCCGAGGGCGCAACCGATCGCGTTCGGGCCGATGGCGGCGAGTGCGCCGACGGCGGTGCTGCCGAGGCCGAGCTCGGACTGGAAGAGGGCCAAGCCGGCACTGAGCGCGACGATCGACCCGGCGTCGATGTACGACGCCATCCCGGCCAGAATCGCCCACTTCCACTGCTGCCGGGTGATCGTTTCGCTGTCATCCGCCGGGCTCACGCCGACTGCCTCCGAGGATGCCATGCCGGGTCTCCTACTCCTCGTCGATGAGGGATGAGGGGATTGAAACGTATTAAGCGGGCACCGTAGCCACCGCACTTGCATCGCACAACACTTGGAACATCGTTGATGCGAATCGTTTTACTCGGCTCTGCACAGGCCACCGAGTGGTCGGCGGAGGCCCGCGCCAGACCCGGTTCTCCCAGCTGAGGCGCGAGCGGGTGCGTGCCCGTACGGAAGGCGAGCCCGGCGACCGGACCCGGCACGAGCTGTCATGAATCGTTTCATGCAGGCCACGGCGGTAGGGTGCGAACGTAGAGGTGGCGAAGGAGGCACACGTCAGTGGCAGCCGTCGGAGGCGGGAACACCGGCATGGTCAGCATCAAGGACGTCGCCCGCCAGGTGGGCGTCTCCATCGGCACGGTGTCGAACGCGCTGAACCGGCCCGACCGCGTCGCGCCGGGCACCCGTGCCCGCGTGATGTCGGCCGTCGACGAACTCGGTTACGTACGCAGCGAGTCCGCGCGCCAGCTCCGTGCCGGGCACAGCCGAATCATCGCGCTGCTCGTGCTCGACATGGGCAACCCGTTCTTCGTCGACGTCGCGCGCGGGGCGGAACAGGCGGCCCGCACCGAGGGGTTGGGCGTCATGCTCTGCAACAGCGAGCAGGACGAGGCCGCCGAGGCCCTGTACTTGTCGCTGTTCGCCGAGCAGCGCGTGCGCGGCGTGCTCATCACGCCCGCGGACGTGAGCGGGCAGACCATGAAATCGTTCCAGCGGCACGGCATCCCGCACGTCTTCGTGGACCGGGTGGTGGCCGCCGACGAGGCCTGCTCCGTATCGGTGGACGACGTCGCGGGCGGCGAACTGGCCGTGCGCCACCTGATCGAGGGCGGGCACACCTCCATCGCGTACGTCTCCGGCCCCCTGCATCTCGCCCAGTGCCAGGACCGGCGCACCGGCGCGCTGAAGGCGCTCGGCGACGCCGGGCTCCCACCGGAGAGCCTGATGGTGCTGGAGAACCGCGCGGACGACGTGGCGGCCGGCCGGGACGCGGGCTCGCGCTTCCTCGGCCTGGGGTCCCGGCCCACTGCGATCTTCTGCTCCAACGACCTGCTGGCGCTGGGGGTGTTGCAGACCTTGTTCTCGGCAGGCGTGCGCCTGCCCGAAGAGGTCTCGATCGTGGGTTACGACGACATCGAGTTCGCCGCGGCCGCCGCCGTACCGCTGACGTCGGTGCGCCAGCCCGCGGTGCAGATCGGCCGGACCGCCGCCGAGTTGCTGATCGACGAGACCAGCGGAGGTCCCGGTCACGCACACCAGAGCATCGCGTTCCAGCCCGAACTCGTCGTACGGCGTTCGACGTTGCCCCGCCGGCACTGAGCCGCGCACCCGCCGCTCCGGCTCCGGCCCCGGGGGGGCGTCCCCGCGGCCCCGACGCCCCGGCACGGACCGCCGCCTGATCAACTCCGCCCACGGCGAACCGAAGATCACCGAGCGAATCGACCTCGGGGAGCTGTTCCGGTTTGTACGCTTAGGCACGGAAACGCCTGAAGTGCCCGGAAACGGCGCTTCCACGTAGCGCCGGAGTCCACGCGACGCGATCAACGAGAAAGGGTCCCCGCCGCGACTTCCGTCACTGGCGGAGACCCGTTTCGTCGGTGTCTCTCTGTGCGCGAGGGGGGAGTTGAACCCCCACGTCCTTTCGGACACTGGAACCTGAATCCAGCGCGTCTGCCTATTCCGCCACCCGCGCATCGGGCGCTCCCCGGTCTTGATCGGGGAGTCGGCCGACGGGCTCCCTCAGGGTGCCTGCCGACGTCGAAAAGATTAGCACGCTGGCCGCCTTGGCTTCACATCTGTATGCGCCCCCGCAGGTGCCCGTACGACTACGGGACACTGGCTTCGAGGACGCCGCGATCCATGCGAGGGTGTGACGGCGAGCCCGAGGGAGCACGGCGGTGCACGACGATGTGAGAGGTGACACTCCTCCGTCGCGCACCACAGGGGAACCGCCCGATTTCCTCACGCGTGGATACGATCAGTAAGCAGTACGGACCGACGTACGAACACAGCTTGCGCGCCGCCGGGTGACACTGGGAGGCGCACTAGAGCCGAGGGCATCTGGGAAGGAGGTGCAACGTGGGAGTTCTGAAGCGCTTCGAGCAGCGGCTTGAGGGTCTGGTCAACGGCACCTTCGCCAAGGTGTTCAAGTCCGAGGTACAGCCTGTGGAGATCGCAGGCGCCCTCCAGCGGGAATGCGACAACAACGCGACGATCTGGAATCGCGAGCGGACCGTCGTGCCCAACGACTTCATCGTCGAACTGAGCGCACCCGACTACGAGCGCCTCAGCCCCTACTCCGGCCAGCTCGGTGACGAACTGGGCGGAATGGTACGCGACTACGCGAAACAGCAGCGCTACACCTTCATGGGATCGGTCAAGGTCCATCTGGAGAAGGCGGACGAACTCGACACCGGTCTCTACCGCGTACGCAGCCGCACCCTCGCCTCCAGCGCTTCACAGCAGCAGCCGCAGCGCGCCTCCGGCGCACCCGGCAACGCCTACGGCGGCCAAGGCGGTTACCCGCCCGGCCCCGGCCCGGCAGGCGCTCCCCCCATGCCGTCGGGCCCGCCGCCCGGCTACGCTCCCGGCTCCGGCGGCGGCGCGATGCCCCGTGCCGAGACGAGGCGCTGGATCGAAATCAACGGCAACCGCCACCAGATCTCCCGCCCGACCCTCGTTCTGGGCCGCAGCACCGAGGCCGACGTGCGCGTCGACGACCCCGGAGTCTCGCGGCGGCACTGCGAGATCCGCGCCGGAGACCCGGCTTCGATCCAGGATCTCGGATCCACGAACGGCATCGTGGTGGACGGACAGCACACCACTCGCGCTACGCTCCGCGACGGTTCACGCATCGTCGTGGGCAGCACCACGATCATTTACCGGCAAGCCGAAGGGTGAAGCGGGGGCATGTCAGAGCTGACCCTCACGGTCATGCGGCTGGGTTTTCTCGCCGTACTGTGGCTGTTCGTCATCGTGGCCGTGCAGGTCATCCGCAGCGATCTGTTCGGCACGCGCGTGACGCAGCGCGCCGCACGCCGGGCCGAGGGCCAGCGGCCGCAGCAGCGCCAGCAGCCCCCGAGACAGCAGAGCGGGCGCCGCGGCGGCGGTGGCCGCGGGCGGAACGCACCGAGCAAGCTCGTCGTCACAGAAGGGTCGTTGACCGGAACCACGGTCGCGCTCCAGGGTCAGACGATCACGCTCGGCCGTGCTCACGACTCCACAATCGTGCTGGATGACGACTACGCCTCCAGCAGGCATGCCAGGATCTACCCGGACCGTGACGGCCAGTGGATCGTCGAGGATCTCGGGTCCACCAACGGCACCTATCTCGACCGGACCCGACTCACCACTCCGACGCCGATCCAGCCCGGAGCGCCGATTCGCATCGGCAAGACGGTCATCGAGCTGCGGAAGTAGTTACAGATCATGACGACCGGAGGGTGGGCACCGTGCGGATGTATCCGGAGCCGACGGGCGAGGTGCGCATGAGTCTGTCACTGCGCTTCGCCGCCGGATCTCACGACGGCATGATCCGGGACCACAACGAGGACTCCGGTTACGCGGGCCCGCGCCTGCTCGCGGTCGCCGACGGCATGGGCGGCCAGGCCGCCGGCGAGGTCGCGAGCTCCGAGGTGATCTCCACCATCGTCCAGCTCGACGAGGACATCCCCGGCTCCGACATCCTCACCTCCCTCGGCCTCGCGGTGCAGCGCGCCAACGACCAGCTGCGCGTCATGGTCGAGGAGGACCCGCAGCTGGAAGGCATGGGCACCACGCTCACCGCACTGCTGTGGACGGGCCGGCGGCTCGGCCTCGTACACGTCGGGGACTCCCGTGCGTACCTGCTGCGTGACGGACAGCTCACGCAGATCACGCAGGACCACACCTGGGTGCAGAAACTCGTCGACGAGGGACGCATCACAGAGGAAGAGGCCACCACCCACCCGCAGCGCTCCCTGCTGATGCGCGCGCTGGGCAGCGGCGACCACGTCGAACCCGACCTGTCCATCAGGGAAGTACGGGCGGGCGACCGCTATCTGATCTGCTCCGACGGCCTTCCGACCGTCGTCAGCCCGCAGACCATCGAGGAAGCCCTCGCCAGCTACCAGGGCCCGCACGAGACCGTGCAGGACCTGATCCAGCTCGCGTTGCGCGGCGGCGGTCCCGACAACATCACATGCATCGTCGCGGACGTCGTCGACGTCGACGAGAACGACGCCCTGGGGCGGCAGTTGAACGACACCCCGGTCGTCGTCGGAGCCGTCGCGGAGTCGCAGACACCGCTCGGCGGCGTCGGCGCGATGGGGACGCCCGCGGCGCGCGCGGCCGAACTCGGCCGCAGCGCGGGCCAGTCCGTGCCGCCGCAGAACTCCGCGGGCGAGGGCTTCGGGCCGCCCGGAAGCGGCAGCATGGCCGGCCCCCCGCCGGGCGGCAGCTTCGGCACGTACACCGAGGACGACTTCATCAAGGACCCCGGCGGCAGAAGGTGGCTGCGCCGGTCCATGTGGATCGCGATGATCCTCATCATCGTCGGCGGCGGTCTCTACGGCGGCTACCGCTGGACGCAGACCCAGTACTACGTCGGCGCCAACGACGACCACATCGCGCTCTACCGCGGCATCAGCCAGGAACTCGCCGGCATCAGCCTGCACGACGTCTATCAGGACCGTCCCGCAGTCGAACTCAAGTACCTGCCCGGCTACCAGCGCAACCAGGTCCGCGAGACCATCGCGGCCAGCAGCGCGGGCGAAGCCCGCGACAAGGCCGACGAGTTGGAGGAGCAGGCCAAGGTCTGCCGGATCGTCTCCGAGCAGCGCGTCCAGCCCCCGGCCGACGAGGGCAAGAAGGACGAGCCGAGCAAGCAGGGCGACGCGGACAAGAGCGCCGACAAGAACAAGGCCGGCGCGGCCGACGGCTCCTCCGCGAGCAAGGACCCGAGCGGCTCTCCGTCGCCGACGCCCAGCCCGAAGCTCTCGGAGAAGCAGCAGCAGCTCGCCAAGCAGTGCACCGCGCCGTAGGGGGGCTCCGGCAGCTATGAGCAGCAACGTCATGACGAACACCGGCAGCAACACGACGGTCTCCCCCGGAGGCCTTCCCAGCCGCCGCAACACAGAGCTGGCGATGCTGGTCTTCGCCGTGCTCATCCCGGTCTTCGCGTACGCCAACGTCGGCCTCGCCAAGGACGGCGCGCTCCCCGCCGGCATGCTCGGCTACGGCCTGGGCCTGTGCCTGCTCGCCGGCGTCGCGCACATCGTCGTGCGCCGCTGGGCCCCGTACGCGGACCCGCTGATGCTGCCCATCGCCACGCTGCTCAACGGCATGGGCCTCGTCCTCATCTACCGGCTCGACCTCGAACCGCTGCCCGGCGGCGCGGCCGCGCCCACGCAGCTGATGTGGTCCACGCTCGGCGTGGGGCTCTTCGTCGGCGTGCTGGTCTTCCTCAAGGACCACCGCGTGCTTCAGCGCTACACGTACATCTCCATGGTGTCGGCGCTGATCCTGCTGATCCTCCCGGTCTTCTTCCCGGCCCGCTTCGGCGCCCGCATCTGGATCACGATCCCCGGCGTCGGCTCGTTGCAGCCCGGAGAGTTCGCGAAGATCATCATCGCGGTCTTCTTCGCGGGCTACCTCATGGTCAAGCGGGACGCACTGGCGCTGGCCAGCCGCCGCTTCATCGGGCTCTACCTGCCGCGCGGCCGGGACCTGGGGCCCATCCTCGTCATCTGGGGGCTGTCGGTCCTCATCCTCGTCTTCGAGACCGACCTGGGCACCTCGATGCTCTTCTTCGGTCTCTTCGTGGTCATGCTGTACGTCGCCACGGAGCGCACGAGCTGGATCGTCTTCGGGCTCGGGCTGACCGTGGTGGGCGCCGTCGCCGTCGCCAGCTTCGAGCCGCACGTGCAGGGCCGCGTCGACGACTGGCTCGACCCCATGCAGGCGTTCAAGGACGGTTCCGAGCAGCCCGCGCAGGCGCTGTGGGCCTTCGGCTCCGGCGGCACCCTCGGCTCGGGCCTCGGGCAGGGCTTCTCCCGGCTCATCGGGTTCGCCGCCAAGAGCGACTACATCTTCGCCACCGTCGGCGAAGAGCTCGGCCTCGCCGGGGTGATGGCGATGCTGCTGCTGTACGGGCTGCTCGTGGAGCGCGGCATCCGCACCTCGCTCGCGGCCCGCGACCCCTTCGGCAAGCTGCTCGCCGTCGGCCTCTCGGCCGCCTTCGGCATCCAGGTCTTCGTCGTCGCGGGCGGCGTGATGGGGCTCATCCCGCTCACCGGCATGACGATGCCCTTCCTCGCGCAAGGCGGCTCGTCCGTCATCGCCAACTGGGCGCTCGTGGCGATCCTGCTGAAGATCAGCGATACGGCACGACGGCCGGCTCCGGCCCCCGCGCCCTCACCGGACGCCGAGATGACGCAGGTGGTCCGCCCATGAACCGGACCGCGTACGTGAACCAGACCGTACCCATGCACCAGACCGTGCCGGCGCACCGGACCGCGTACGTGAACCCGCTATCCGCAAGAGGTGATGCACAGTGAACAAGCCACTGCGCCGGATCGCGATCTTCTGCGGCCTGCTGGTGCTCGCCCTGCTGGTACGCGACAACTGGATCCAGCTCGTCCAGGCCGACGAGCTCAAGACGGACCCGAAGAACCGACGCGTCGCGATCGCCCGTTACTCGCAGCCGCGCGGCAACATCATCGTCGACGGCAAGTCGATCACCGGCTCCACGGACACCAAGAGCGGCGACTTCCGCTACAAGCGCACGTACAAGAACGGCCCGATGTGGTCGCCCGTGACCGGCTACGCCTCGCAGGCCTTCGGCGCGAACCAGCTGGAGGCCCTCAACGACGGCATCCTCACCGGCGACGACGACCGGCTCTTCTTCAACCGCACGATCGACATGCTGACGGGCAAGCCGCAGAAGGGCGGCAACGTCGTCACGACGCTCGACGCCAAGGCGCAGAAGGCCGCCTTCGAGGGCCTCGGCGACAAGAAGGGCGCGGTCGCGGCGATAAACCCCAAGACCGGCGCCATCCTCGCCCTCGCGAGCACGCCGTCGTACGACCCGTCGAGCTTCGCGGGCAACGGCGACGCCGACACCGAGGAGTGGTCGAAGCTCCAGAAGGCGAAGAACGAGGACGAGCCGATGCTCAACAGGGCGCTGCGGCAGACCTATCCGCCCGGCTCGACCTTCAAGGTCGTCACCGCGGCGGCGGGCCTGGAGAGCGGCGAGTTCGATCTCGACAAGGCCACCGACAGCCCCGACCCGTACAAGCTGCCGGACTCGCAGACCAAGCTCGGCAACGAGGGCAACATCCCCTGCGAGAACGCCACGGTACGCAACGCGCTGCGCTTCTCGTGCAACACCGTCTTCGCGAAGATGAGCCACAAGCTCGGCAACGAGTCGATGATCGAGACGGCCGACAAGTTCGGCTTCAACAACAAGAAGGTGGACACCCCGGTCCGCGCGGCCGAGAGCGTCTACCCGAAGGACAACAAGCCGCAGAACGCGATGGCCGGCATCGGCCAGGCCAGCAACCGCGCCACCCCGCTCCAGATGGCCATGGTCGCCTCCGCCGTCGCCAACAACGGCTCCCTGATGAAGCCGTACATGGTCGACCAGCTCGTCGCGCCGAACCTCAACGTGGTCGAGCAGCACAAGCCGACCGAGATGAGCCGCCCGGTCTCTTCGGAGAACGCACAGAAACTCCAGCAGGGCATGGAGACCGTGGTACAGAAGGGCACGGGAACCAGCGCTCAGATCCCGGGCGTCACAGTCGGAGGCAAGACGGGCACCGCCCAGCGCGGTGTGGAGAACAGCGAGAACCCCTATGCGTGGTTCATCTCATACGCGAAGGCCAAGGACGGTTCCGCGCCGGTCGCGGTGGCCGTCGTCATCGAAGGTTCGGACACACTGCGCAGCGACATCGCGGGCGGCAAGCTCGCCGCCCCCGTAGCCAAGGGCGTGATGAAGGCCGTGCTCGAGGACAAGCAATGACGTACTCGGCGCTCACCACCAAGATCCACCGGGGCGGGGGAGTTCGCCCGGCGGACTCCGGAGACGTGACCGAAACCACCCCGGCGGCACCGCAAGTGGTGACGTCAGTCACCTCAGTCACGACCGACCCGCACGAGTGGGCGGGTACCGTATCCCGAGCAGCACACCGCCGTGCCGTACGTCAGATACGGGCCCGGACGAACGGAGAGGGCTGGAGACTATGGAAGAGCCGCGTCGCCTCGGCGGCCGGTACGAGCTGGGCTCAGTGCTCGGCCGCGGCGGCATGGCCGAGGTCTACCTCGCCCATGACACGCGCCTGGGCAGGACCGTCGCGGTCAAGACGCTCCGCGTCGACCTGGCTCGTGACCCGTCGTTCCAGGCCCGGTTCCGCCGCGAGGCCCAGTCGGCCGCATCGCTGAACCACCCGGCGATCGTCGCTGTCTACGACACCGGCGAGGACTATGTGGACGGCGTCTCCATCCCGTACATCGTGATGGAGTACGTGGACGGATCCACTCTCCGCGAACTGCTGCATTCCGGACGCAAGCTGCTGCCCGAACGCGCGATGGAGATGTGCGTCGGCATCCTCCAGGCACTGGAGTACTCCCACCGCAGCGGCATCGTCCACCGCGACATCAAGCCAGCCAACGTGATGCTGACCCGCAACGGCCAGGTCAAGGTCATGGACTTCGGCATCGCGCGGGCCATGGGCGACTCCGGCATGACGATGACGCAGACCGCGGCCGTCATCGGCACCGCCCAGTACCTCTCGCCGGAGCAGGCCAAGGGCGAGCAGGTCGACTCCCGCTCCGATCTGTACTCCACGGGCTGTCTGGTCTACGAACTGCTCACGAACCGGCCGCCGTTCGTCGGGGACTCTCCCGTCGCGGTCGCCTATCAGCACGTACGGGAAGATCCGCAGCCCCCGACCGTCTTCGACCCCGAGATCTCGCCCGACATGGACGCGATCGTGATGAAGGCGCTGGTCAAGGACCCGGACTACCGGTACCAGAGCGCGGATGAGATGCGCGCCGACATAGAGGCCTGCCTCGACGGGCAGCCCGTCGCGGCCACGGCGGCCCTGGCCGCCGTCGGCGGCTACGGCGGCTACCCCGACGACCAGCCCACCACGGCGCTGCGGGCGCAGGACTCACAGACGTCGATGATGCCGCCCGTCCGCGACGACAACGGCGGCTACTACGACGACGGGCGGGGAGGCGGCCGCCGGCGTCAGTCGCGGAGCAACCTCTCCACGATCCTGCTCGTCCTGGCGGCGATCTTCATCCTCGTCGGCGCGATCTTCATCGGCAAGACGCTCTTCAGCGGCGGCCCCGGGAACACCGCGAAGGTGCCCAACCTGGCGGGGGAGAGCTTCAAGCAGGCCAAGATCCTCGCGAGCAACGGCGGCTTCAAGGTCACCAAGGGCGGCAGCAAGTTCTGCGACGAGAAGAAGAACACGGTCTGCGACACCGACCCTGCCGAGGGCACCCAGATCGATCGGGGCGAGACCGTCACGCTCAACATGTCCAAGGGCCCGGCCCCGGTCGACGTTCCGGACGTGGAGGGCAAGTCCTTCCCCAACGCCAAGCAGGAGCTCCAGAACGCGGGCTTCAAGGTCAGCCGCAAGACCCAGCAGTCGGACGAGACGCCCAACACCGTGCTGACGCAGGACCCGAACGGCGGCGGCAAGGCGCCGAAGGGCTCGACCGTCGTCCTGACCGTCGCCGAGGAGCAGACCACGGCGGTGCCCAACGTCGTCGGCCAGCAATTCGACGCCGCGCAGGACCTGTTGGAGGAGCGGGGCTTCGAAGTGGCCCGCAAGGAGCAGGACGCTCCGGACAAGCCCGCCGGCGAGGTCCTCGCGCAGGACCCGACGGGCAACCAGCAGGCCAAGGCCGGCTCCCAGGTGACGCTGACCGTCGCGAAGGCGCCGGACAACGAGCCCGCCACGGTGCCGGACGTCACGGACGATCTGGTCGCGGACGCCCGTGACACGCTGGAGGAGGCGGGCTTCACAGTCCAGGTCCAGGGCGCGCCGGACGAGAACGACGCGACCGTCGTCACCACCAACCCGCCCGCCAACACCCAGGGCAAGAAGGGCGACACGGTCACGATCATCGCCCGCCCGGGCCAGCCGGGCGACGACGGCGGTGCCGACGGCGACGACGGCATCTTCGGAGGCCCCGACGGTGGGCCGAACAGGAGCCGCGACAAGTCCTGACGGCGGTACCGGACGCACGGACTGCGCCCCCGCAGCGATCTCGCTGCGGGGGCGCGGTCGTGCGAGCGCAGTCGTGCGAGCGCGGTCGTGCGAGCGCGGTCGTGCGACGGGGCGAGTGTGCGGGCCGGGCCAACCGGCCCGCGTGTCAGCGCAGTTCCTTCGGCGGAGTCCGCTTCGCGTTCACGTCCACCGTGCGCTCCAGCTCACCCCAGACCACGTACCGGTACTTGGAGGTGAAGACGGGCGTGCACGTGGTCAGCGTGATGTACCGCCCTTCGCTCCGCTTGCCGGAGCCCTTCGGCACTGCGTCCAGCACGTCGACGTTGTACTTGGACGTGCGCGGCAGGATCGAGAAGACCTTGTAGACGAACCAGGTGTTCTTCGTCTCGAAGACGACCGCGTCGCCCTTCCTGATCTTGTCGATCCTGTGGAACTTCGCGCCGTGCCCGTCGCGGTGGGCGGCCAGGGAGAAGTTGCCCGACTGGTCCTGCGGCATCGCCGACTTGACCGGCTTCGTGTAGTAGCCCGCCGCGCCCTTGTTGAGCTCCTCGGCGTCGGTCCCCTTCATCACCAGCACGTCTTCACGCGACATCGACGGTACGTGCAGGAAGCCGATGCCGTCCTTGGTGTCGAGGGCCCCCGGGGTGCGGTCGTGCAGCCAGCTCTCCCGCACCTTGTCGCCGGCGCGCTTGGAGTCGCGTTCGGCGAGCACGTTCGTCCACCACAGCGAGTACGCGACGAAGAGCGCGAGCACGACGCCCGCGGTGATGAGGAGTTCGCCGACGAAGCCGACCAGCGCGGAGACGCGGCGACGGCGCGCGGCCCTGCGCCCGCGCTCGGACGCGGGAGGAGGGGGCGGAAGGGACGACGACGCCCCCGGCCTCCCGCCCCTGCCGTGTTTGGTCTGTGACACGCTTACCGCCCGTTTCTGCTGTTCCCTACTCGACGAGAGCGTCCGGCTTGCCCTTGCTGCGTGGACGCTCCTCGACCATTTTGCCCCAGACGATGAGCCGGTATTTCGAAGTGAATTCGGGCGTGCACGTGGTCAACGTGATGTACCTGCCGGGCTTTTGGAAACCGGAACCCTGCGGAACGGGCTCGATCACACGGGTGTTCGCGGGCGACGTGGACGGCAGCCGGCTGACCATCTTGTACGTGTAGAACTTCGTCGCCGTCTCGACCACGATGTCGTCGCCGGCGACGAGGCGGTTGATGTAACGGAACGGCTCGCCATGGGTGTTGCGGTGGGCCGCCAGCGCGAAGTTGCCCTTCTTGTCCCACGGCATCGCGGTCTTGAACGGCTGCCCGTCGTAGTGGCCGACGAGACCCTTGTCGAGCACCTTCGGCTTGGAGACGCCCTGGGCGATGGGCGCGCGGACGTCCAGCTTCGGAAGGTAGATGATCGCGAAGCCCTCGCCGGGCGCGAAGTTGTCGGCCCTGCGCTCGGGATCGAGCCGCGCCTTGCCGTCTCCGCCGCCGCCCTTCCACTGGTCCTGGAGGCTCTGCGCCGCGCCGCCCGCCTCCTGCCCGGCCAGTACGTTCGTCCACCACAGCTGGTAGGCGACGAAGAGCAGCATCAGGACGCCCGCCGATATGAACACCTCGCCCAGGAAGCGGCTGGCGATGATCGCGGGGCCCTCGCGGCGGGCCCGCTCCGCGCGCCTGGCCTCCAGGCGGGTACCGGCCGCCACGGGCGGTGGCGCCGCACCGCTCCTGTTCCGGCGCTGGGCCGCGCGGCGGCGGGCGGCGCGTCCGCCGAGCGCCTCCGAGCCGGGGCGGACCAGGCCGACGGTGCGGGTGTTCGTCTTGTCGTCGTCCTCCTCGACGACGCCGGCGCCGCCGACTCCGCGCGCGGAGCGGCCAGTTGGGGCGTCGGGCGCCGGGGCGTCCTCGGTACGGGCGCCGCCGGGTTCGTCGACGACGGGCATCGGCGCGGTCTCGGAGAACCGCGCCTCGCGCCGGTGCGACGGTGCGGAGCGGCGTCCATGACCTCCGGGGGCGGGCGCTCCGGTGGCGGCCGCGCCATGGCCCGGTGCGGCGGGGCCCGCGCCGCCCGGAGCGCCGGGAGCGCCCGGAGCGGAGGCGGAGCCGGGCGCGGCACGCCTGCGCTGCGCCCGGCCCTCACCCGGAGCCTGCGGACTCCGCGGCTGCTGCGGCGCCTGCGGGGATTGCGGGGTCTGCGGGGTCTGGGCGGTTCGGGGTGCCTGGGGTGCTTGCGTAGGGGCCGCGGAAGCCGCGGCGGCGCCACCCCAACCGGCGACGGCACGCCGCTCCCCTCGCAGAGGCGGCCCCGCCGCCGTGCCGGGGCTCGCCTGCGGCTCCCGCTCCCCCTGCCACTGCTGCGATCGGCCCGACTGCCCGCCGCCGTACGGCACTTCGCGCCTGCCGCCGTAGCTCTGCTGCGTCGGGGCGGCGGAGGAGGAGCCCTGCCCGCCGTCCTGCGGCCCGGCCTCCCCGGCCGGCTCCGGCTCACGGTGCGGACGGAACCACGGCGAGACCCCGCCCTGCGCCTCCTGCCCTTGCTGACCCTGCTGACCGCGCTGCCCTTGGGCGTCGCGCGCCTGGTACCCCTGATGGCCGTCGTAGCCGCCGGAGCCCGAGTACTGCTGCGCATACCCCTCGTACGTTCCGGCCCCGTACATCTGCGAGGAGTAGCCCTGCTGCCCGGAGGGCGCGGACGGCGCCGACTGGTACCCCTGTGGCGAATACCCCGGCTGCCCCTGCGCCGGCCCACCCGGCCCGGAGTAGCCCTGCTCCCGCGGCGTGCCCCGCGCAGCGCCCTGCCCCGGGAGCGGATCGCTCAGCGGATCGGCGAGCTGGTCGACGGCGCGCTGGAACTCCTCGCCCTGCCCGTAGGCCCAACCGCCCGCGGACTGCCGGGGACTGTACGGATCGCCCTCGTCCGGCTCGCCGTAGGGATCGCCGTACGTGCCGCCGTAGGCGTCCGCGTAGGGATCGCCGTACGGGCGCCCGTAGGCGTTCTCCCCATCGGGGGGCATCCCCGTCACCTGCCCCCCGCGGCCGTGCCCCCGGCAGCCTCGGCGCCGGCCCGCACCCCGGACAGCCCGGCGGCACGCTCGACGGCGCCCGCGTCGCCGCATTCGGCAAGCCAGTTGGCGAGCATGAGATGACCCCACTCCGTCAGCACGGACTCGGGGTGGAACTGCACGCCCTCGACGGGCAGTTCGCGGTGGCGCAGCCCCATCACGAGACCTCCGGCCGTGCGCGCGGTCACGTCCAGCTCCTCCGGAACGGCGTCACCGGCCACGCCCAGCGAGTGGTAGCGCGTCGCCGTGAACGGCGAGGGCAGCCCCGCGAAGACGCCCGCGCCCTCGTGCGAAACCTGCGAGGTCTTTCCGTGCAGCAGCTCCGGCGCGCGGTCCACGACGCCCCCGTAGGCCACGGCCATCGACTGCATGCCCAGGCAGACGCCGAAGACGGGCACGCCGCCCTTCGCGCAGTGCCGCACCATCTCCACGCAGACACCGGCCTGTTCGGGGGTGCCGGGCCCGGGCGAGAGCAGCACGCCGTCGAACCCGTCGTCGGCGTGGCGCAGTTCGGTCTCGTCGTTCCGGACGACCTCGCACTCGGCGCCCAACTGGTAGAGGTACTGCACGAGGTTGAAGACGAAGCTGTCGTAGTTGTCGACGACGAGGATGCGGGCGGCGCGCATCAGCTGCCACCGCCGTCGACGGTCACGTCGTTGAACGGCAGCAGCGGTTCCGCCCAGGGGAAGACGTACTGAAAGAGCAGAAAAACGACCCCGAGCGCGAGCACGAGCGAGCACAGCGCCCGCACCCATGTGTTGCCCGGCAGATGCCGCCAGATCCAGCCGTACATCCCTGCGTGCCGTCCCTTCCCTACCGTCGGTCCTCGCCCTTGAGGCGCGCCCACCAGAGTACGGGGCCGCGGCACGGCGAAGGGGGCCAGTCGGGCAAGTGGGTCCGGGCCGCGGCCCGCGTCACCCGGTCGGCTTCGCGTAGTGCAGGTCGACGGTGCCCGAATAGCCGGGCAGGGTCTCGGACTTGCGCTCGTCGACCTTCCAGCCGAGGTCGTAGGCGTCGACGTACTGAAGGTAGTTCTGGATCGCGGGCGACTCGTCGAGTGCCTTCCTGAGCGACTTCTGATCGCCGACGGCGGTCACCTTGTACGGAGGTGAGTAGACCCGGCCCTGGAGGATGAGGGTGTTGCCCACACAGCGCACGGCGCTCGTCGAGATCAGCCGCTGGTCCATGATCTTGATGCCCTTCGCGCCGCCCTTCCACAGGGCGTTGACGACGGCTTGCAGGTCCTGCTGGTGGATGACGAGGTCGTTGGCCTGCGGCTCGGGCACTCCGGGGATCTGCGCGGTGGCGTTCGGCGGTGCGTCGTCGAGGGTGACGGACAGCCCCGCTCCCGAGACCTTCTTGGTGCCGGCGTCCTTCTCCAGGCCGGCCAGCCTCCGGTTCTCCGCGCTGCTGCTTCCGCTGTCGCGGCGTGCGAAGCGGTCGACCTGGCTGCGCACGGCCGCGGCGGAGGAGTCGAGTTCGGCGTTCTTGCGGCTGCGCTCCTGGATGAGATCGGACAGCCGCAGCATCGAGGAGTCGCTGCGCAGATCGGTACCATGTGCGGTGTTGAAACTGATCCAGAAGATGAGACCGGCGAGGGCGAAGACCCCCAGGGTGGCCAGCCGTGCAGGACGGATTCGGAATCTGGTCACTACCCTCGTCTCCCTCCACCGCGGGGAAGCACTACGCTAACGGACCACCACAGCGTCACATCCCCCTCGGTCCCGTTCGGAGGGACCCCATCGCGGTAAGGGAAGCCGTCGACAGGAGAGACTCTCGTGCCGAAGTCACGGATCCGCAAAAAGGAAGAGTTCACCCCGCCCCCGGAGAAGAAGGCGACCGAGATCAACCTCGGTGGCTCGGGCGGCAGGTGGGTGGCACCGCTGATGCTGGCGATGTTCCTGATCGGTCTCGCGTGGATCGTGCTGTTCTACGTGACCCAGAGCAAGCTGCCCGTCGAGGCCTTCGGCAGCTGGAACATCGTGGTCGGTTTCGGTTTCATCGCGGCGGGTTTCGTCGTCTCCACTCAGTGGAAGTAGCTCCCGCCCATCTCACGCGAGGAGTTATCCACAGCCCGGTCCACAGGGCTGGATAACTTTCACAAGATCTGTGGATAACTCTGCGTGAGTTGACGACCGTCCTACCGGTACTTTCTCCAGCTCAACTGACTTCGCCCCTCGTGTGCAGGGGAAACGCACCTGTGACCGAGTCCGGACAGCCGGCCGGAACACCATGCACAAGATCCGGAACGCTCTGTGGACAACAGATCGAAGCCCCCGGTCGGAGCGGGTCCCGGCCGCGGAGCGGAGCCGTCCGGACGTGGAGCGATCCGGACGGTGGGACTTGGCGGTCGGCTCAGGAGACGAGCTGAAGCGTCCGTACGACGCATGCCGCCACGATCAGCACCACCATCGCCGCGCACGCTCCGTACTGCACCAGCCGCCGGTTCTTCCGCGGCGCATGGACCATGGCGTAAGCGATCAGCGCCCCGACGGCCAGCCCCCCGATGTGCGCCTGCCAGGAGATCCCCTGCCAGGTGAACGTGAAGACGAGGTTGATGCCGAGCAGGATCAGGATGGGCCGCATGTCGTAGTTCAGACGGCGCATCAGCACCGCCGTCGCACCGAAGAGCCCGAAGATCGCACCGGAGGCGCCGAGCGACGCCTGGCCGGGAGCCGAGACGAGGAACGTCAGGGCGCTGCCGCCGAGTCCGGAGAGCAGATAGAGCGCGCTGAAGCGCAGCCGCCCCAGGGCCGCCTCAAGCGGCGGGCCCAGGAACCACAGGCCCAGCATGTTCATCGCGATGTGCCAGATCTCCTGGTGCAGGAACATCGAGGTGAGCAGCCGGTACCACTGCCCCTCCGCGACGCCCTCGACCGGTCCGTACGGCTCGGTGACCGCCTGCCCGAACAGCAGCAGATCGTTCACCAGCCGGTCGCCGGCGATGAGCACCGCGATGAAGACCGCGACGTTGACGCCGAGGAAGACCTTGGTGATCAGCCGGCGGTCGGCGGCGATGACGCCGCCCGCTATGGTGCGCGGCGCGCTCGCGGACGGGGAGTGCCCGGTGCCGGAGCCGCTCTTCACACACTCGGGGCACTGGAAACCGACAGCGGCCGGAACCATGCAATCGGGACATATCGGGCGCTCGCAGCGGGCGCAGCTGATTCCGGTCTCCCGGTCAGGGTGCCGATAGCAGTACGTCACCCGCGGTTCAGTCCGGTGCTGCTCCTCCACGGCCCGTCCTCTCCCCCTCGTCCTCCGGTCTCACATCGCGTCGCGTACGGACGTCATGCGCGCTCCGCCGCGCTCCTCCGTGCGGAACGGTTCCGCCCCGTACCTCTCCTACGGTCGGACGGGGCGGAACAGTTCCCGTGCTCCGGGGGCGGACGTCCCCGGCCTCTCCGTGCTCGCGGTGCCCTCGCCCGTCAGCGGCGCTCGATGGTGACCGACTCCAGGACGACGTCCTGGACGGGCCGGTCGGTGCGCGGGTTCGTCTGGATGCCCGCGATGGCGTCGACGATCTTCTGGGAGGCCGCGTCCGTGACCTCGCCGAAGATGGTGTGCTTGCCGGTGAGCCAGGCCGTCGCGCCGACGGTGATGAAGAACTGCGAACCGTTCGTGCCCGGCCCGGCGTTCGCCATCGCCAGCAGGTACGGCTTGTTGAAGGAGAGGTCCGGGTGGATCTCGTCCCCGAACTCGTACCCGGGCCCGCCCGTTCCGTTACCCAGCGGGTCACCGCCCTGGATCATGAATCCGCTGATGACGCGGTGGAAGACGGTGCCGTCGTAGAGCTTGTCGCTCGTCTTCCGGCCGGTCTCCGGGTGCGTCCATTCACGCGAGCCCTCTGCGAGCTCGACGAAGTTCTTGACCGTCTTCGGCGCGTGGTTCGGGAAGAGCTGAACCTCGATGTCGCCGTGATTGGTCTTCAGGGTGGCGTAGAGCTGCTCGGCCACGATCTACCTTCCATCTGTCTGCGTTGACCCGTCCGATCCTCCCACGAACCGGACCGGCCGTGAGTACGAGGCGGTGACCCGGATGCCCCCACGCAGCGCGCTTGAGTGGACGCAGCCAGGCATGATCTTCGAAACGGGTGGAAAACGACACTGTGTCCGGGGGAGGACCCACAGCCCGTGACACGCCACCGAGGAGGAGGTACCCGTGACCCGCATGGACACCGTGCGCGCCGCGACCGGGAACACCAGGGAAAGCGTGCGGCACGCAGCGGAGGTCATGGCGCCCTACGCAGGGACTGCCAGGGACACCGCAGTGCAGTACGCGCACGAGGCGGGAGCGCGGCTGGGGCCGAAGGTCTCGCATGCCGCGCGGCAGGCCCGTACCTCGGCGCGTGACGGATACGACCAGCTCGTCGTGCCACGTATCACCAAGGCACGCAGGAGCCTTCCGCCCGAGTGGGACCGGGCGGCGACCAGGGCCGCCAAGCGCACCCGCAAGGCGGCGCGCAAGGCGACCGACTACGCCGCACCGCGCATCGAGAGCGCAGTCGCGGACGCCCGCAGCGCCTCGGGGCCGGTGCGGGAAGAAGCCGCGTCGCGCAGTGCGGCGGCGTACGCCGCCCTGCGAGGCCAGGTGTCGGCCAAGGAGATCGAGAAGCTCGTGCGCAGGCGCGACAAGCGTGCGCGCAGGGGACGGCTGGCGAGGCGGCTCGGTCTGCTGGGCCTGCTGGCCGGCGGTGTGTACGCCGCCTGGCGCTGGTGGGACAAGCAGGCCAACCCCGACTGGCTCGTCGAGCCGCCCGAGGCCACGGAGGTCGGCGATCGGGCCCCGCTGTCGTCGGTGGGCGGCGCCGCCGCGGCCGAACGGCGCGCGGGCGACGGGCAGCTCGACCCCGAGGTCGAGGCGAAGGCCAAGGAGGCCGAGGCCAAGGACGCGGAGGCGAAGGCCAAGAGGCGCGGCCAGTAGGGGCATTGGCGCGGGCCACCGTAGGCGCGCGCCACCCTGGCGAACGGGCGAGCGGATCGGGCCGGCTGGGACGCGGCCGTCGCGGGCCGGCGGGCATCACGCATGCCTGCCGGCCCTCACGTGTGGTACGGGCGCTCCCGCATGCCGGTGCGGGCGAGCGGGCAGCGGGCGGCGGCCGAGGAGCAGGGGACCGCGTGAGAGCCCGGCGCACACGCGCACAGATGGCTCCGGGGGCGGCTACGAGCGGCGCCCGCGCGGTTGCGTAGGCTCGCGGTGCGCAACCGCCACAGCACGCCGTCCCGGCGTCACCCGGCTATCGCCCGCCGCAGCCCGCCGTCGTCACAGCCCGAGCCACCACCCGAACTCCCGCCGTGCGCAGCGCCGTTCGGCAGCGCGCGCCGGGAGCGCCGAGAGCCCCACGCCCCCTCAGACCGCCTCCGACCACGTCCCGGTCCCGGCCCGCGAGGAACAACAGATGCCGTCCGCACAGCGAGTCACCCGCTGGATCGTCCCGGCCGTCCTTCTCATTGCATGGCTCGCGCTCGGCGGACTGCTCGGCCCGTACGCCGGCAAGCTCAGCGACGTCGCCACCAACGATCAGGCGTCCTTCCTCCCGCGCAGCGCCGAGTCCACCCGTGTCATCGACGCGGAGAAGAGCTTCAAGGAGGACGAGACGCTGCCCGCCGTCGTCATCTGGACGGCAGCGGACGGGAAGAAGACCGACCCGCGGCAGCGCGAGGCGGCGACCCGCTCCCTCGCGTCGCTCGCCGGCGTCCACGGCGTCGTCGGCAAGCCCTCGCCCGCGTTCCCGAGCAAGGACGGCCGCGCGCTCCAGGGAGCCGTGCAGATCCGCGCCGACCTCGACCACGCGCTTCCGGGCGTCCTCGACGACGTACGCGACCGCACGGACCGCGTCGAGGGTACGAAGGTGTCGGTCACCGGCCCGGCGGCGACCCAGGCCGATCTGTCCGACGCCTTCTCCGGGCTCGACGGCATCCTGCTCGTCGTCGCACTCGTGGTCGTCCTGCTGATTCTGCTGCTGGTCTACCGAAGCGTCCTGCTGCCCCTCGTCATCATCCTCGGCGCGGTCTTCGCACTCTCCCTCGCGTGCGCCGTGGTGTACGAACTGGCCAAGGACGACGTCGTGAGCGTCGACGGACAGGTCCAGGGCATCCTCTCGATCCTCGTCATCGGCGCGGCGACCGACTACGCGCTGCTGCTGTCGGCACGCTTCCGTGAGGAACTCGCCGCGCGGGGCGAGCGGTTCGCCGCCATGCGCTCGGCGCTGCGCCGCTCCCTCGGAGCGATCACCGCGAGCGCCGCCACGGTCGCGCTCGGGCTGCTCGCGCTGCTGCTCAGCGACCTCACGAACAACCGCGCGCTCGGCCCGGTCGGCGCCATCGGCATCGTGTGCGCCGTCATCAGCACGCTCACGTTCCTGCCGGCGACGCTCGTACTCGTGGGACCGGCCGTCTACTGGCCCGCGCGCCCCCGGGCCACGGCGAAGCCCGCCGACGGCCACGCGGAAAGGGACGAGGCGAGCGGGGCGGAGAGCAGCGGCGACGGGACGGCCGCCGCGCCGATGACCGGCGTCTGGGGCAGGATCGCCTCCCGCGTGGACCGCACGCCGCGCCGCATCTGGGCGAGCACGCTCGTGGCGCTCATCGCGTGCGCGGCGTTCTCGCCGCAGCTGAACGCGCACGGCGTCCCGATCGACGAGATCTTCGTCAAGGACGTGCCCTCCGTCACCGCGCAGCGCACCCTCGACGAGCACTTCCCCGGCGGCTCCGGCAACCCCGCGGTCATCGTCGCCGACGCCTCCAAGGCACGGGAGGTGGCGGGTGCCGCGACGCGTACGGAGGGGGTCGCGGGGGCGGTGCCGCGCACCGAGACGGGGCGACCGGGGCAGGGCGAACCGCTCGTCGCGGACGGCCGCGTCCTCATCGACGCCACGCTCACCGCGAGCGCGTCCAGCGACGAGGCCAAGCGGACGGTGGAGCGGTTGCGTTCGTCCGTACACGATGTGCCGGGGGCGCACGCGCTGGTCGGCGGCTACACCGCACAGCAGCACGACATCCAGACGACCGCCGAACACGACCGGGCGCTCATCGTCCCCGTCGTGCTGCTGATCATCCTCGTGATCCTCGCGGCACTGCTGCGCGCCCTGCTGATCCCCGTGGTGCTGGTGGCGACCGTCGCGCTCAACTTCCTTGCCACGCTGGGCGTCGCGGCGCTGGTCTTCAGCCAACTCCTCGACTTCAGCGGCACGGACGCGTCGGTGCCGTTGTACGGGTTCGTCTTCCTCGTCGCCCTGGGCGTCGACTACAACATCTTCCTGCTCACGCGCGTGCGCGAGGAAGCGCAGCTGCACGGCATCCGCACCGGCATCCGCCGGGGGCTCACCGCCACCGGAGGCGTGATCACTTCCGCGGGCGTGGTGCTCGCGGCGACGTTCGCGGCGCTCGTGGTCATTCCGCTCTCGTTCCTCGTCCAGATCGCCTTCATCGTGGCCTTCGGGGTGCTGCTGGACACGCTCGTCGTCCGCTCCCTGCTGGTCCCGGCGCTCGCGCGCGACATCGGTCCGGCGGTGTGGTGGCCGGGGGCGCTGCGCCGACGCGGCTGAGTCGTGCCCTGGTGACCGGCCGACTTCGCGCGGGTGAAGAGGCGGGCAACTGCCGCGGCGGATCCCGGTGTTGTGACGTACGGCACCCGGCTCGTCGCGCCCGGCGCGCCTTCTTCGACGGCGGCGTCCGGCAGCGCGCCGTACGCGGATGCGTGCGAGCGCTTGCGCCCCGGCTTGGTTCGGGGGTGCGGGGTGCGGGTGGCAACGCCCCCGCCCCGCGCGGCGCCAGCCGCGCACAAACGGCGAGGGCGACGCGGCCCGCGCTTTCCGCGGGCACACTTCGCCCTCGCACTCGTGGAGCCTAGGGGAGTCGAACCCCTGACATCTGCCATGCAAAGACAGCGCTCTACCAACTGAGCTAAGGCCCCGCTGCGCACAAGAGTACCGGCTCCCCGTAGCGAATTCCGACCGGGTATCGCCCGCTGTCCGCCCCTCTCCGTAGGATGCTCGGCAAGTTCGCGTCAGCGAAGTGCCAGGGGAGTCCAGGGGAGACATGATGGACGCAGCACAGCAGGAGTCGACCGCAAAGGCGCGTGAGCTGCAAAGTCAGTGGTACGGCGAGCCGCTGGGAACCCTGTTCCGCAGACTCATCGACGATCTCGGCCTCAACCAGGCCCGGCTGGCCACCGTACTGGGCCTCTCGGCGCCCATGCTGTCCCAGCTGATGAGCGGTCAGCGCGCGAAGATCGGCAACCCCGCGGTCGTACAGCGGGTTCAGGCGCTCCAGGAGCTTGCCGCAGAGGTCGCCAGGGGGGACGTCAGCGCGGCCGACGCGACACAGCGCATGGAGGAGGTACGGCGCAGCGCCGGCGGCAGCGTCCTCAACAACCAGGCGCAGACGGCCTCTTCGGGCGCCTCGGCGCAGACCCCCGTGAAGCGGGTGGTGCGTGAGATCCAGGCGCTGCTGCGTTCCGTGTCGGACGCGGCCGACATCCTCGACGCCTCGTCCACGCTCGCCTCCTCGCACCCGGAGCTCGCTGAGTTCCTGCGCGTATACGGGGCGGGGCGCACCGCCGACGCGGTCAAGCACTACGAGTCGCACCAGAACTGACGCCGAACCCCGCACCGATGCCCTGACATCGATGCCGAGGAACCTCCGAGGCACCCGCGAGCCTCGACGCCGGGCGCAACGGCGGCGGTTCCCCCGCTCCCGCACGCGAAGAGGCCCCGACCGCGGCGCGGTCAGGGCCTCACTGCACGAACGTCGTGATGTCACACACCCGAACCTGCGGGCACGGAGTCGGTCGCCTCCGTCCACAGATCCTGCTCGGCGCGGTCCGCCTGGATCTGGCGGTACACGAGGAGCCCGCCGATGGCGGCCAGTGCGACCAGGAGAAGCTTCTTCACCGCGCTACCTCGTCCTTCTGAGAGACGTTGGGACCATCTGGCGCCCGATGATACCCAACCGGCTCCCGCCACCGCGGAGTCCGCCCCGCTGCGGAACGATCTCCGTTCGCCGCCCGGGAAGCAGCGGGCCGGCCGGGCGCGGCGGGACCGTACTCAGAGCGGTGAGGACGTCGTTCGCGCACGTCACTCCCACATGTCACGCGTCATTCCCACACGTCGGCCTTCCCCCCGCGCCATTCGATCAGCACCGGGTCGTCGAGACGCACCTGGTCGGGATCGAGCCCGGCCCGGCGCAGGATCTCGACCAGATCCGCGATGCCGCGGGCGAACCCGAGATCGTCCCCATCGACTCTGTCAGCGGTTATACGGCGCCCGCCCGTGGGTGCGGGCGGATGCACGACGATCGACGCAGCCATAAGCAAAAGAGTGCGACGGTTCCCGGCTCACCGCATCTCGAAGCGGACACGTTACGCAGTGCTCGCAACACACTCTGTCATCGGTGCCAATGAACGGGCCGGAGCCCTACGTTGAGATCCGCACCTCCGAGAGGATCTCCGCCCGTGTCCGACTTCCCCGGCCGTCGCCTCCTCATCGGCACCCGCAGTTCGCCCATGGCCCTCGTCCAGACCGGTCACGTCGCGGACCTGCTGCGCCGCCTCGTACCCGGGCTGCACACGCGGGCCGTACCGACCACCACGTCCGGCGACACCTGGCCCGGCTCCCTCACGCAGGCCGGCGGGAAGGGCCTGTTCGTCAAGGAGATCGACCGGCAACTCCAGCGCGGCGAGATCGATCTCGCCGTCCACTGCCTCAAGGACGTCCCCGGAGACCAGCCCCTGCCGCAGGGCCTCGTCATCGCCGCGACGCTTCCCCGCGCCGACGTGCACGACGTGCTCGTCGTCCCCGAGGGCTCGCCGGTCTCCTCCCTCGCGGACCTCCCCGCCGGCTCCGCCGTCGCCACCAGCGCCGTGCGCCGCCGGGCCCAACTCCTCGCCCTGCGGCCCGATCTGCGCATGCTGGACGTGCGCGGCGCCGTCGCCACGCGCCTCGAAAAGCTGGACGGCCTGCGCGACGGCCTCGGCGCGGACGCCATGGTGCTCGCCAGGGCCGGTCTCGTACGCCTCGGCCTCACGGCACGCATCCGGTCGCAATTCCCGCTGGACGAAGTGCTGCCCGCCGTCGGCGCCGGCGTACTGGCGGTGCAGTGCCGGGAGGACGACGATGCCGTCACCGCACTCCTGCGCCGCCTCGACGACCCGCGAACGCACGCCGAAGCCGCCGCCGAGCGCTCGATGCTCCACGGCCTGCAAGGACACTGCAACTCACCCGTGGCCGGGCACTGCGTCACTCAGGACGACGGCCAACTCGTCCTGCACGGCATGGTGTTCACCCTCGACGGCACCCGCACCGCCCGCGCCCGCCTGCACGCGCCCGCCACCGGCGACCCGGCGGACCTCGGCCGCCGGGTGTGCGAGGAACTGCTGCGACGCGGCGCCCGCGCCATCATCGACTCACAATGAAAAGAGCAGCTACTCCCTGGAGTAGCTGCTCTCCGCGCCAGTGGGGCTAACTGGACTTGAACCAGTGGCCTCATCCTTATCAGGGATGCGCTCTAACCATCTGAGCTATAGCCCCGCGCTGCACCGAAAGATTAGCGCACTTCCATCCACGCCCCCAAATCGGTTCCGGGGGGCGTTCCGGGCGTTACTCACGCCGTTACTCGCGCCGTGACCCGCTGCGTTACTCGTCCTCGGCGAGGGTGACCTCGACGCCGCCTACGAAGCCCGCGGACAGGTTGTAGATGAAGGCTCCCAGTGTCGCCAGGGCCGTCGCGAGCACGACATCGATCACGGCGATCACAGTCGTGAAGAGCAGAACCCTCGGCAGCGACAGGAACGACTCGACGTCGAAACCGCCGCCCGCGTCGCCGGACTGCGTCGCCTGGCTGACGGTGCCGGAGATGGCGGAGAAGACGCCCATCGCGTTCATCACCATCCACAGCACCGCCACCGCGACGATCGTGCACACGCCGAGCGCTATGGACAGCAGGAAGCTGACCTTCATCACCGACCACGGATCGGCCTTGGCCACGCGGAGCCGCGCCTTGCGCGTCCGCGGCACCGTGCGCGCGCCCGTACGGGGCCGGCGCACCGCGCTCGCGGTCACGCCCATGCCGCCCGCGCCGCCGGCGGTCCCGGGCACGGCTCCTGCCTGCGTGGTGGTGCCCGCACCGTCCGTACCGGGCTGCTGCCCGCCTGCCTCCGGACCATGACCCGGGCCCGCGCCCGGACCGGTGGCCCCGCCCGCACCCGCCGTCGGCGGATTCACCGGCGGAGCCGGATACGCCTGCGGCGGCCGGTGCGGCTCGGGCTGCGGCTGCGCCTGAGGCAGGGGCTGCGACTCCGGTTGCTGCTGCTGTCGCGGCCCGGCCTCCTGATGCGCATGAGGCTGTGGCTGGGCACCACTCACGCCTTACTCCTCGTCGTCCGACGCGTCCGACTCGCTCGACGCGATCGCCGGCTCTTCACCCGGCTCCTCGCCGGGCTCCACAGCCGCCTCCACTTCCTCGGCCTCACGACCGGCCTCGGCGTTACGTGCGACACCGACCACCGCGTCCCGCTTGCCCAGGTTGATCAGTTGGACGCCCATCGTGTCACGGCCCGTCTCCCTGACCTCACTCACGCGCGTACGGATCACACCGCCACCGAGCGTGATGGCGAGGATCTCGTCGTTCGCCTCGACGACCAGTGCGCCGACCAGCGAACCACGGTCCTCCACGATCTTCGCGGCCTTGATGCCGAGACCGCCTCTGCCCTGCACCCGGTACTCGTCGACATCGGTGCGCTTCGCATACCCGCCGTCCGTGGCGGTGAAGACGAACGTACCCGCACGCACGACGTTCATCGAGAGGAGTTCGTCACCTTCACGGAAACTCATCCCCTTCACACCAGAAGTCGCACGTCCCATGGGCCGCAGCGCCTCGTCCGTCGCCGTGAAGCGGATCGACTGCGCCTTGCGGCTCACCAGCAGCAGATCGTCCTCGGGGGAGACCAACTCCGCGCCGATCAGCTCGTCGTCGCGGCCGTCCTCCATCTGCCGCAGATTGATCGCGATGACGCCGCCGGAGCGCGGGGAGTCGTAGTCCTTCAGCGGAGTCTTCTTCACCAGGCCCGACTTGGTGGCGAGCACCAGATAGGGCGTCGCCTCGTAGTCGCGGATCGCGATCATCTCCGCGATCTGCTCGTCCGGCTGGAACGCCAGCAGATTCGCGACGTGCTGACCGCGTGCGTCCCGCCCCGCGTCGGGCAGTTCGTACGCCTTCGCCCGGTAGACGCGGCCCTTGTTCGTGAAGAACAGCAGCCAGTGGTGCGTCGTGGAGACGAAGAAGTGGTCGACGATGTCGTCCTCTTTGAGCTTCGTCCCGCGAACGCCCTTGCCGCCGCGCTTCTGCGCCCGGTAGTCGTCCGTCTTGGTCCGCTTCACATAGCCGCCACGCGTGATGGTGACGACGATGTCCTCCTCGGCGATCAGGTCCTCGATGGACATGTCGCCCTCGAAGGGGATCAGCTTCGTACGGCGGTCGTCGCCGAACTTCTCGACCAGCGCGGTCAGTTCCTCGCCGATGATCTGCCGCTGCCGCTCCGGCGAGGCCAGGATCGCCTTGTACTCGTCGATCTTCGCCTGGAGGTCGTCGTGCTCGGCGGTGATCTTCTGCCGCTCCAGGGCCGCCAGGCGCCGCAGCTGCATCTCCAGGATCGCGTTCGCCTGGATCTCGTCGATCTCCAGCAGGCCCATCAGGCCGCCGCGCGCGTCCTCGACGGTCTGGCTGCGCCGGATCAGCGCGATGACCTC
Organism: Streptomyces winkii; assembly: GCF_032248595.1. NCBI lineage: Bacteria > Bacillati > Actinomycetota > Actinomycetes > Kitasatosporales > Streptomycetaceae > Streptomyces > Streptomyces winkii. Next base: position 380,812 of record NZ_JASTTH010000007.1, read on the forward strand.
GTCGATCGCGTCGAGCGCCTTCAGCAGACCGCGCAGAATGTGCGCCCGCTCCTCGGCCCTGCGCAGCCGGAAGCGCGTCCGCCGGACGACGACGTCGATCTGGTGCGCCACCCAGTGCCGGATGAACGCGTCCAGCGACAGCGTGCGCGGCACTCCCTCGACCAGCGCCAGCATGTTCGCGCCGAAGTTCGTCTGGAGATCGGTGTGCTTGTAGAGGTTGTTGAGCACGACCTTCGCGACCGCGTCCCGCTTGAGGACGATCACCAGCCGCTGGCCCGTGCGCGACGACGTCTCGTCCCGTACGTCCGCGATGCCGCCGACCCGGCCGTCCTTCACCAACTCGGCGATCTTCAGGGCGAGATTGTCCGGGTTGACCTGGTAGGGGAGCTCGGTGACGACCAGGCACTGCCGGCCCTGGAGCTCCTCGACCTCGACGACCGCGCGCATCGGGATCGAGCCGCGGCCGGTGCGGTAGGCCTCCTCGATGCCCTTGCGCCCCACGATCAGCGCGCCCGTGGGGAAGTCCGGGCCCTTGATCCGCTCCATGAGCGCTTCAAGGAGCTCCTCGTTGGAGGCGTCGGGGTGCTCCAGATACCACTGGGCGCCGGACGCCACCTCGCGCAGATTGTGCGGAGGGATGTTCGTCGCCATGCCGACCGCGATGCCCGCGCTGCCGTTGATCAGCAGGTTCGGGAAGCGCGACGGGAGGACGGTCGGCTCCTGGTTGCGGCCGTCGTAGTTGTCCTGGAAGTCGACCGTCTGCTCGTCGATGTCCCGCAGCATCTCCATGGCCAGCGGAGCCATCTTGCACTCCGTGTACCGCATGGCCGCCGCCGGATCGTTGCCCGGCGAACCGAAGTTGCCGTTGGAGTCCACCAGCGGCATCCGCATCGACCACGTCTGCGCGAGACGGACCAGCGCGTCGTAGATCGAGGTGTCGCCGTGGGGGTGGTACGTCCCCATCACGTCGCCGACGACGCGGGCGCACTTGTAGAAGCCCTTCTCCGGGCGGTAGCCGCCGTCGTACATCGCGTACAGCACCCGGCGGTGCACCGGCTTCAGGCCGTCGCGGATGTCCGGCAGCGCACGCGAGACGATCACGCTCATCGCGTAGTCGAGATACGAACGCTGCATCTCGGTCTCGAGGCTCACCGGGTCCACCCGGGAGGCGGTGCCCTCGATCTGCACCGGTGCGGGATCGCCGGCCACCACCGGCTCGTGGCCCTCGTCGCCCTCGGGGCTGTCAGGTGTGGGGGAGTTCTCGTCGGCCATTGCTCAGCTCAAGTCCTTCAGTGTGTGTGCGGCACGCCGGCCCCACGGACGCGGAGATACGGCGTGGGCGGTACGGGCTGCCGGCGTGCTGCCATGTCGAGGCTCAAATGTCGAGGAAGCGGACGTCCTTGGCGTTCCGCTGGATGAACGAGCGCCGCGCCTCCACGTCCTCACCCATGAGGATCGAGAAGAGGTCGTCCGCGGCGGCGGCGTCGTCCAGCGTCACCTGACGCAGCACCCGGTGATCGGAGTCCATCGTGGTGATGCGCAGCTCCTCGGCGTTCATCTCACCGAGACCCTTGAACCGCTGGATCGAGTCGTCCCTGATCCGCTTGCCCTGCTCGCGGCCGAGCTCGATGAGGCTGTCGCGCTCGCGGTCCGAGTAGGCGTACTGGTGCTCGTCCCGACCCCACTTGATCTTGTACAGCGGCGGCTGCGACAGGAAGACGTGACCCGCCTCCACCAGCGGACGCATGAAGCGGAACAGCAGCGTCAGCAGCAGGGTGTTGATGTGCTGGCCGTCGACGTCGGCGTCGGCCATCAGAATGATCTTCTGGTAGCGCAGCCTCGCGATGTCGAAGTCCTCGTGGATGCCCGTCCCGAACGCCGAAATCAGCGCCTGCACCTCGGCGTTCTGAAGCACCTTGTCGATGCGGGCCTTCTCCACGTTGAGGATCTTGCCGCGGATCGGGAGGATCGCCTGGAACTCCGGATTGCGGCCCGACTTGGCGGAACCGCCCGCCGAGTCGCCCTCGACGATGAAGATCTCGCACTTCGCCGGGTCGTTGGACTGGCAGTCGCTCAGCTTGCCCGGCAGCGACGCCGTCTCCAACAGGCCCTTGCGGCGCGTCAGATCGCGCGCCTTGCGCGCAGCCACGCGGGCCGTCGCCGCCTGGATGCCCTTGCGGATGATGTCCGCGGCCTCGTTGGGGTTGCGGTCCAGCCAGTCGCTCAGCTGCTCGTGGGTGATCTTCTGTACGAAGGTCTTCGCCTCCGTGTTGCCCAGCTTCGTCTTCGTCTGGCCCTCGAACTGCGGCTCGCCCAGCTTGACGGAGATGATCGCCGTCAGGCCCTCCCGGATGTCCTCACCCGTGAGGTTGTCGTCCTTGTCCCGCAGCAGACGCTTGTCACGCGCGTAGCGGTTGATCAGACCCGTCAGCGCCGCACGGAAACCCTCCTCGTGCGTGCCGCCCTCGTGCGTGTGGATCGTATTGGCGAAGGAGTACACACCCTCGCTGTACTGGTTGTTCCACTGCATCGCGATCTCGACCGAGAGCATGCGCTCCTTGTCCTCGGCCTCGACGTCGATCACGGTCGGATGCACCAACTCGCCCTTGCGCGAGTTGAGATAGCGGACGAAGTCGGAGATGCCGCCCTCGTAGTGGTAGCGGACGGAGAGCTGCTTGCCCTCCTCGTCCACATGCTCCGGGCGCTCGTCGATCAGCTCGATCGTCAGGCCCTTGTTGAGGAACGCCATCTCCTGGAAGCGGCGCGCGAGCGTCTCGAACGAGTACTCCGTGCTCTCGAAGACGTCCGGGTCCGCCCAGAACGTCACGGTCGTACCGGTTTCGTCCGTCACCTCGTTGCGCTTCAGCGGTGCCGTCGGCACACCCAGCTTGTAGTCCTGCGTCCAGCGGTAGCCGTCCGTCTTGATCTCCACCGCCACCCGCTGCGACAGCGCGTTGACGACGGAGACGCCCACACCGTGCAGACCGCCGGAGACCGCGTAACCGCCGCCGCCGAACTTGCCGCCCGCGTGCAGCACGGTCAGCACGACCTCGACCGCCGGCTTCTGCTCGGACGGCACGATGCCCACCGGGATGCCACGGCCGTTGTCCCGGACGCGCACGCCTCCGTCGGCGAGCAGCGTCACGGTGATCGTGTCCGCATGCCCCGCCATCGCCTCGTCGACCGAGTTGTCCACGACCTCCTGTACGAGGTGATGCAGACCACGTTCGCCGGTCGAGCCGATGTACATGCCGGGGCGCTTGCGCACCGCCTCCAGGCCTTCGAGGACGGTGATCGCGCTCGCGTCGTACGACGGCTCCGCGTCCGCGGTCACCGGCGACACCGGTGGACCCACCGCGGGGACCTCGGCTCCCGCACCGTCGACGAGCGGGGCCTCGGCAGGGATGTCAGTGGAGTTGTTCTCGTACTCGTTGAGATCGCCGGAATCGGCCACGAAGCGCCCTTTCTGGCACAGCACAGGCCGACTCCGTAAGGGTGGAGCGGCTGCGTCGTTCGACATGTTCCGCAACGGCGGCGGGTTCTGCACCAGTGTACCGGTGGCGGCGACGCGAATGGGGGTTTGCCGGTGCCTGAGTCCGCATGTGCCGACCTGAACTGGCGTCCGCCGACTCCCTATATGCACACCGGGGGGCCAGAACGCTCACAGGGGCGCTCAGCGCTTCGACCTGTCAACGCTCCATCACCGTGAGCGCCATCACGAATCACCCGTAGGTGTCCCCGGGCCCCTTGCTACCCGGCGCACGCAACGGGCCACTGCGCGTGCCCGGCGCCTGCGGTCCTCGCACCTTCAGGAACGCCACCGTTCCGTCGCCGAGATCCTCGTTCAGCCGGGCCACCAGCCGCGGCGCCAGCAGCCGCAACTGCGTCGCCCACGCCGTGGAGTCGCACCGCACCGTGAGCACCCGCTCCTCCTCGTCGAACCGCTGCGGCTCGCAGTGCTGCGCCACCTCCGGCCCGACCAGCTGCGGCCACCGGCCCATCACGCCCCCCACCGCGGCCGGAACCTCCCAGCCCCGCTCCGTGATCAGGCCCCGCACCGCGGCACCCAGCGGCAGCGGATCCCGCCCGTCGCGGCCCGCGCCGGAACGCGGCACCCGACCGCGCCGCACGTCCTTCTTCTGCTGGGCCGCCGCTCCACGCGAGCGCGCCTGCTCCTTGGCGGCACGCAGCGCCACCCGTGCCAGATCCACACCCGTCGGGTCCCCAGGCTGTGGACGACCGGCCCCCGGCGGCTCCGGTCCCTCGGCGCCGCCCGGCGTCGCGGAGGACGCCTCGGGCTCCGTCGACGACTGAGGCATGGGCGGCGGCTCCGGGAAAGGCTCCTCGCTCACTCCCGTACGACCTCCCCGTCGGCCACCGCGAAGCGCGCCCCCGCCAGCACCTCCGGCACGTCCTCCTGCACCGCCGCCGTCACCAGCACCTGCTCGCCCGGCGCGACCAACTCCGCCAGCCGGGCCCGCCGTTGAGCATCCAGCTCCGCGAAGACGTCGTCCAGCACCAGCACCGGCTCGTTGCCCTCGCTCTTGAGCAACTCGTACGAGGCCAGGCGCAGCGACAGCGCCAGCGACCACGACTCGCCATGGCTCGCATAGCCCTTGGCGGGCAACTCGCCCAGCTTCAGCACCAGATCGTCCCTATGAGGGCCCACCAGCGTCACGCCGCGCTCCATCTCCGCGCGGCGCGCCTCCCGGAGGGCACCCAGCAGCCCCTCGTACAACTCCGGGGGCGAGAGGGTGCCGAGGCCCTCGGCCGCACCCTCGCCGGCACCGCGGCCGCCGTCCGCCGGAGCACCCCTGTACTCCAGCCCCACCGGGCCGCCACCGGGCGCCAGCCGCTCGTACGCCTTGTCCGCCAGCGGCCGCAGCGCCGATATCAGCTCCAGCCTCCGCGCCGTCAACTCCGCGCCCACACGCGCCAGATGCTCGTCCCACACGTCCAGCGTCGAGGTGTCGACGTCACGCCCGCCGTGGCGCCGGGCCATCACGGCCGACTTCAGCAGCGAGTTGCGCTGCTTGAGGACCCGGTCGTAGTCGGAACGCACCCCGGCCATGCGCGGCGAACGCGCCGTGACCAACTCGTCCAGGAACCTGCGCCGTTCACCCGGGTCGCCCTTCACCAGCGACAGATCCTCCGGCGCGAACAGCACCGTGCGCAGAATCCCCAGCACATCACGCGGCTTGACCTGCGAAGAGCGGTTGATCCGCGCGCGGTTGGCCTTCCCCGGATTCAGCTCCAGCTCCACCAGCTGCTGCCGGTCGCCCTGGCGGACCGCCGCCCGTACGACCGCACACTGCGCGCCCATCCGCACCAACGGCCCGTCCGAGGACACCCGGTGGCTGCCCAGCGACGCCAGATAGCCGACGGCCTCCACCAGATTCGTCTTGCCCTGCCCGTTCGGCCCCACGAACGTCGTCACGCCCGGCGCGAGAGACACCTCGGCCCGGGCGTACGAGCGGAAGTCGGCCAGCGACAGGTGCGTGACGTGCATCGCTACCGTCAACCACCCACAGGCGGAAGGACGTCCGCACCCGGAGTGTCACCGTCCAGCTGGGCGCCGCTCGCCGAAACCGCGTGACCGCCGAACTCCTTCCGCAGCGCCGCCACCATCTTCATCTGCGGCGAATCCTTCTGCCGCGAGGCGAAGCGCGCGAAGAGCGACGCGGTGATCGCCGGAAGCGGCACCGCGTTGTCGATCGCCGCATCGACCGTCCACCGTCCCTCGCCCGAATCCGCGGCGTAGCCGCGCAGTTCGGCCAGATGCTCGTCCGAGTCCAGCGCCTTGACCGCGAGGTCGAGCAGCCACGAGCGGATGACGGTGCCCTGCTGCCAGGAGCGGAAGACCTCGCGCACGTCCGTCACCGAGTCGACGGCCTCCAGCAGCTCCCAGCCCTCGGCGAAGGCCTGCATCATCGCGTACTCGATGCCGTTGTGGACCATCTTGGCGAAGTGGCCCGCACCGACCTTGCCCGCGTGTACGGAGCCGAACTCGCCCTCGGGCTTGAGCGCGTCGAAGACCGGCTGCACCCGCGCCACGTGCTCGGCCTCCCCGCCGTACATCAGCGCATAGCCGTTCTCCAGGCCCCAGACGCCTCCGGAGACCCCGCAGTCGACGAAGCCGATGCCCTTCGCCGCGAGCTCCTCAGCGTGCTGCTCGTCCTCCGTCCAGCGCGAGTTGCCGCCGTCGACGACGACGTCGCCGGGGGAGAGCAGCTCCGCCAGCTGATCGATCGTCGACTGCGTAGCGGCCCCCGCCGGGACCATCACCCACACCACGCGCGGTCCATCGAGCTTCGTCACCAGCTCCTCGACGCTCCGCACATCCGCGACGTCGGGATTGCGGTCGTATCCGACGACCGTGTGGCCGGCCCGGCGGATGCGCTCGCGCATGTTCCCGCCCATCTTGCCGAGACCGATGAGACCGAGCTCCATCAGGTGCCCCTTCTTTCACGATTCGTACCTGGGCCCGAGCCTACGCCCACAGGGTGACCGCACACCTGTGGGCTCCGGCCGCTCAGACGTGCTGACCTGGGGCGACGGGCCCGCACCCGGCAGACGGCGAGGTCAGCCCGGCAACCGCACGGGCATGCTGCGGCCATGCGAGGAGCAACACCCGCGCTCCCGGTCACAACCTCGCGCCCGGAAGCCCGGTCTGCTCAGCCCGACAACCGCACAGGCATGATCAGGTACTTGTACGCCTCGTCCGCCTCGACGTCCCTCGCGGGCTTGCCGCTCAGCAGCGCCGGCTTCGTCGACGTCGTGAAGGAGAGCTGGGCGACAGGGGAGTCGATCGCGCTCAAACCCTCCAGCAGGAAGCCGGGGTTGAAGGCGATCGAGACGTCGTCGCCCTCCAGCTCCGCGTCCACACGTTCCACAGCCTGTGCATCGTCGCTGGAGCCCGCTTCCAGGGTGAGCACGCCCTGCTCGAAGCTCAGCCTGACCGGGGTGTTGCGCTCGGCGACCAGGGCGACGCGCTTCACGGCCTCCACGAACGGCGCCGTCTCGATCACCGCGACCGAGTTGAACTCCGTGGGGAACAGCGTGCGGTACTTGGGCAGATCACCCTCCAGCAGCCTGGTCGTCGTACGCCGCCCCGCGCCCTCGAAGCCGATCAGCCCCTCGCCCGCGCCCGAACCGGACAGCGCCAGCGAGACGTTGTCGCCGCCGCTGAGCGACTTGGCCGTCTCCAGCAGCGTCTTGGCCGGTACGAGTGCCACCGACGAGGCGTCGGGCGTCTCCGGCTTCCACAGGAACTCCCGTACGGCGAACCGGTACCGGTCCGTCGAGGCCAGGGTGACCATGTCGCCCTCGATCTCGATCCGCACGCCCGTCAGCACCGGCAGCGTGTCGTCGCGGCCGGCGGCGATCGCGACCTGGGAGACCGCGGAGGCGAACACCTCGCCCGGCACCGTGCCGGTGGCCGTGGGCATCTCGGGCAGCGCCGGATACTCCTCGACCGGCAGCGTGTGCAGCGTGAAGCGGGACGAGCCACAGGACACCGTCGCCCGTACACCGTCTGTGGAAATCTCCACCGGCCGGTTGGGGAGAGCGCGGCAGATGTCGGCGAGCAGCCGGCCGGAGACGAGGACCGTGCCCTCCTCCTCGACCTCGCCCTCGACCGAGACCCTCGCCGAGACCTCGTAGTCGAAGCCGGAGAGGCTGAGGGAGCCGTCCTCCGCCTTCAGCAGCAGGCCCGCGAGGACAGGGACGGGCGGACGGGCGGGCAGGCTCTTCGCCGCCCAGGCCACCGCCTCCGCGAGTACATCGCGCTCTACCCGGATCTTCACCTTCAGCCGCCTCCTGCTGTTGCTGGCTGCTCGCCCCTGCTGCCTGTCGTAGTCGGCTCGTTGCCGGGGACCAGTCTGACGTACGGGGCCGACAGTCGGCGCCGGTGTGGGTCAAGTCGTTGCGGGGTGGGTAGGAGAGGGACGTCGTGCGTTGTGCACAGCCCCCACTTCGAAACAGATTCCGCGCTATATATCCGTGGTCGTAGTAGTAGGGGCTGTGGATTCCGTGGAAAAGTCCGTTCCCCCAGCTCAGCGCGCGAATTTTGTCCACCGTCCCTGTGGGTGCGACCAGTGGACGGCCGACGGTTTCTGTGGACAGCGCAAAGTTCTGCACACCCGGTACACAGCCCGCGCCGACTTCCCCACAAGGTCGTGCAGTTCTGTCCCCAGGTTTCCCACAGGGCGAATCGCGATCCGGTGTGACGGCTTTCACTCGGACCAGTGAGCAGGCGCGTTGCGTTGCCGAACAGTGGACAGTGCTGTGGAGAAGCTGGGGACAAGCCGACGGCGGCTGTGGGCGGCCGGTGGACAGAGCCCTCCGCCACCTCAGAGCCCGCCACCCGGTCCACATCCTGTGGACCGGATCCGTTCACAAATCCACACCCTGGTGACCTCCGGGGATGGACGATCAGACGCCTTCCTGTGGACGCGACTTGGGACAGCCGATCCCGCCCACAGGCTGTGGACGCCTCATTCGACTGCGGACTGTGGAACCCGGGGTCCCGGCACGTCGTAATCGAACAGCGAAGAGCCCCCGAGGAGTTGGCTCCAAGGGGGCTCGGGGCTCGTGGCGGGGTGCGGGGCGGCGTGCGGGACCGCGTGAAGCACCGCGCGAGGGCGTGGCCCAAGAGGCGCGCGCTCAGGCGTTCTTGATGCGGTTGGTGAGCTCGGTGACCTGGTTGTAGATGGAGCGCCGCTCGGCCATGAGCGCCCTGATCTTGCGGTCGGCGTGCATCACCGTCGTATGGTCGCGGCCGCCGAACTGGCTGCCGATCTTCGGCAGTGACAGGTCGGTGAGTTCGCGGCACAGATACATGGCGATCTGCCGTGCGGTCACCAGGACGCGGCTGCGGGAGGAGCCGCACAGGTCGTCGACGGTGAGACCGAAGTAGTCGGCGGTCGCGGCCATGATGGCCGACGCGGTGATCTCCGGGGTGGCGTCCTCACCGCCCGGGATCAGGTCCTTGAGGACGATCTCGGTCAGACCGAGGTCCACGGGCTGCCTGTTGAGCGAGGCGAAGGCCGTGACACGGATGAGTGCGCCTTCGAGCTCGCGGATGTTGCGCGAGATCCGGGAGGCGATGAACTCCAGCACCTCGGGCGGTGCGTTGAGCTGCTCCTGCACCGCCTTCTTGCGGAGGATCGCGATCCGCGTCTCCAGCTCCGGCGGCTGCACGTCGGTGATCAGGCCCCACTCGAACCGGTTGCGCAGCCGGTCCTCCAGCGTGATCAGCGCCTTGGGCGGCCGGTCGCTGGAGAGCACGATCTGCTTGTTCGCGTTGTGCAGGGTGTTGAAGGTGTGGAAGAACTCCTCCTGCGTCGACTCCTTGTCGGCGAGGAACTGGATGTCGTCCACGAGCAGGATGTCCATGTCGCGGTAGCGCTTGCGGAACGCGTCCGCCTTGCCGTCGCGGATGGAGTTGATGAACTCGTTGGTGAACTCCTCGGAGCTCACGTAGCGCACGCGCGTGCCGGGGTAGAGGCTGCGCGCGTAGTGCCCGATCGCGTGCAGCAGGTGCGTCTTGCCGAGACCCGATTCGCCGTAGATGAAGAGCGGGTTGTACGCCTTCGCCGGTGCCTCGGCGACGGCGACGGCCGCCGCGTGCGCGAAGCGGTTCGAGGCACCGATGACGAACGTGTCGAAGAGGTACTTCGGGTTCAGCCGCGCGGTCGGCTCGCCGGGCCCGGTGGCGGGAGCCGGCTGCGCGGCGAGCGGGCCCGGGGCGCCGCTGGACGCCGGCAACTGGGACGGGCCGTCGTACCGGGGCGCCGGGGGCTGGCCCTGCGGCGGCACCTGCGCCTGCGGCATCTGGCCCTGGGGAGGCGGCAGTTGCTGCTGCGCCTGGCGCTGGTGCTCGTAGGAGTCGTACGAGGGCCGGGGGCGCTCGTACTGCTGCTGGTGCGGCGGGCGATGCTGGTCGTAGTGCTGCTCGTACGTCTGCTGCTGCGGCTGGTGGTGCTGTTGCGGTTGTGAGTGCCGCTGCTGGGGCTGGGGTTGCTGGCCCTGGGGTCCGTACTGGTCGGGCTGGGGCGGCTGCGGCCAGGCTCCGGGCTGCCGCGGCGCCTCCGGGTACTCGGGGTATGCGGGGCGCGGGCTGGGCAGGTCGGGGTTCTCGTAGCCGTCGTATCTGCCGCCGGTGTAGCCGCTGCTGTCGTACCCGTTGCCGTCGTACGCCCTGTGGTCCTGGTTCGCCGGAGCGCCCGTGCCGTTCTCGTGCGGCGCGGGCGTGTGCTGTTCCGGTACGGACGGGGCGGCCGGCTGAGCGTCCTGGCCCGCCGCGGCCGCGGCGGCAGCAGCGGCGTCCGTGGCCGCCGCCTGAGAGGAGGCATCCGGAGCCGATGCTTCCGGTGCGGGCCCCGTGACGGTGATCGCGAGCCTGATGGGCTGCTGGCACTCCCGGCTGAGAGCATCGCTGATCACCGGGGAGAGACGGCCCTCCAGGACCCCCTTCGCGTACTCGTTCGGCACCCCGAGAAGAGCGGTGCCCGACACGAGGACGAGCGGCTGCGCCTCGCGCAGCCAGCGCTGGTCCTTGGCCTCGACGCCTTGGCCGTCCGAGAGGAGTTGGTCCAGTACTCGTGGCCACACTGCGGCAAGATCGGCAGGCAGGTCAGCCACGGGTCACGCTTCTCTCACTCGCTGGGTGTGATGCTTCGGTGCGGCCGGCCAGATCCCACGAATGTGTGGTTCTGCGGACGGTCGGGAGGGATGGGAAGTTCAGTCACGGTAGTCAGGGCGGCGCACACCATTCAAGTCGTTGTCCACAGGCTGTGCACGAGTGCCGCCCGAGCCCTCCTCGGGCGCCTTCGGCGGGTACGGTCGGTGGTTTGACCGAATGGCGCAGCCCCGCGTACCGTAACGAGGTCGAGTTGTCGACGGCTGCTGCCGCCTGCCTCCGATGGGCAAGTCCGTGAGACTCTTCACGGATCATGAAGCGGTGCACACTCGGGCGTTGCGAGCTACTCGTGGGCGCACGGTGACAGCCTGTCGATACCACACGCCCACCTCCCGCGGTCGCCGTGGGACACGAAGCTTTCCTGGAGCCCCCGAGTGAGCAAGCGCACCTTCCAGCCGAACAACCGCCGCCGCGCGAAGACCCACGGCTTCCGGCTGCGCATGCGGACCCGTGCCGGCCGCGCGATCGTTGCGAACCGCCGCAGCAAGGGTCGCAGCCGCCTGTCGGCCTGAGCGGCCCGACCTCCGGTCCATGACGTGCTGCCTACCGAGAACCGGCTGAGGCGGCGCGAGGACTTCGCGGCCGCGGTTCGCCGAGGACGCCGGGCGGGCCGCCCGCTTCTCGTCGTCCACCTTCGCAGCAACAGCAGCTCATCGGACCCGCACGAGGCGGGGGGAGACGGTCCCCCCGCCCGTGCGGGTTTCGTCGTGAGCAAGGCCGTCGGCAACGCGGTCGTCCGCAACCGCGTCCGGCGCCGGCTCCGGCATCTGATGCGCGAGCGATTGACCGCGTTGCCCCCAGGTAGCCTGGTTGTCGTACGGGCGTTGCCGGGCGCGGGTGAAGCAGTCCATGACGAGCTGGTGCGCGACCTGGACGCCGCTTTGAGGCGGCTGCTTGGAAGGCCTCCGTCATGAAGTACCCGCTGCTGTGGTTGATCAAGTTGTATCAGTGGACCATCAGTCCGATGCTCGGGCCGGTGTGCCGGTACTACCCGTCGTGTTCGCACTATGGCTACGGAGCCATCGAGCGGCACGGCGCTGTGAAAGGGACGGCGCTGACGGCCTGGCGCATTCTGCGCTGTAACCCGTGGTCCCCCGGAGGCGTCGACCACGTCCCCGCCCGGAAGCATCCGGTTTGGCACCAGCGGCTGCGTTACCGCTGGCAGCAGTACCGGACCGAGTCCAACGCCCAAGGAGCCTGATGAACTTCCTGGACACGATCCTGAGTCCTCTCTATACCGCTGTCTCCTGGATCATTGTCCAGTTCCACTCGCTGTTCAGCCTGGTCTTCGACCAGAGCAGCGGCTGGGCCTGGGGTCTGTCCATCTTCTTCCTGGTGGTGCTGATCCGGATCTGCCTGATCCCGCTCTTCGTGAAGCAGATCAAGTCGACCCGGAACATGCAGGCGCTCCAGCCGAAGATGAAGGCGATCCAGGAGCGCTACAAGAGCGACAAGCAGCGTCAGTCCGAAGAGATGATGAAGCTGTACAAGGAGACGGGCACGAACCCGCTCTCCAGCTGCTTGCCGATCCTGGCGCAGTCGCCGTTCTTCATCGCGCTCTTCCAGGTGCTGAACCACATCGCGAACAACCGGCCCGTGGGCGTCCTCACCGCGGAGCAGGTGGACAGCGCCCGTAACGCATCGGTCTTCGGTGCCCCGATCGCGGCGAAGTTCCTGGACAGTGCGGACAAGGTCGCCGAGCTCGGCGCCGTGCTGACGGATGTGCGGGTCGTCACAGTCGTCATGATCGTCATGATGTCGGCGTCGCAGTTCTACACGCAGCGCCAGCTGATGACGAAGAACGTCGACCTGACGGTGAAGACGCCGTTCATGCAGCAGCAGAAGATGCTGATGTACGTCTTCCCGATCATGTTCGCCGTCTTCGGCATCAACTTCCCCGTGGGTGTTCTCGTCTACTGGCTGACCACCAACGTCTGGACGCTCGGGCAGCAGATGTTCGTGATCAAGCGCAATCCGACGCCGGGTTCCCTCGCGTACAAGCAGCGGCAGGAGAAGCTGCGGGCCGCGGGCAAGCTGAAGGAGGACCCGAAGGAGGTCGAGGCGCGGGAGGCCGCGGAGGCGGCGCGCACCCGGCGTCAGCAGCCCAAGCGGCAGTCGAAGTCCCAGCGCCAGCAGGGCCGGCCGTCCAGCGGATCGGCGTCGCTGACGAAGCAGGACGCGGATGAGGACGAGGCTTCGGACTCGGGCTCGGGTTCAAGCTCGGCTTCCGGGTCCGGCGGGGCAGCGGGGCAGCAGGCCAAGAAGGCCGGGCAGAAGTCCGGCCAGAAGGCAGGACAGAAGAAGTCGGGGCAGCAGCGCAAGGGTGGCGCGCAGCGTCCCAAGCATCCCTCCAAGAAGTAGCGAGAAGGAGCCCACGGCGTGACGGAGACGACGGACACGGACACGGCTGGCACGACTGCCGAGGAGGAGACGGACACGCTGTCCCATCTGGAGCAGGAGGGCGAGATCGCGGCCGACTACCTTGAGGGCCTTCTCGACATCGCCGATCTCGACGGTGACATCGACATGGATGTCGAGGCCGACCGCGCCGCCGTGTCGATCATCAACGAGGGGTCCAGCCGTGAGCTTCAGAAGCTGGTGGGCCGCGACGGCGAGGTGCTGGAGGCGCTCCAGGAGCTGACGCGGCTCGCGGTGCACCGGGAGACGGGCGACCGCAGCAGGCTGATGCTGGACATCGCCGGCTTCCGGGCGCGGAAGCGTGAGGAGCTCGCGGAGCTCGGCGCCAAGGCGGCCCAGGAGGCGAAGAGTTCCGGGGAGCCCGTGAAGCTGCGGCCGATGACTCCTTTCGAGCGCAAGGTCGTCCATGACGCGGTCAAGGCGGCCGGGCTGCGCAGCGAATCCGAGGGCGAGGAGCCGCAGCGCTGCGTGGTCGTGCTGCCGTGACCGATGGTTCGGTGGGACAGGCCGGGCCGCCCGAGGGTGGCCCGGCGGAGTTCAGTGAGCTCTCTGAGCTCGCGCGGCCGCCGGAAGCGGCCCGGAAGCTGTTCGGCAAGCAGCTTCCCGACGTCGAGCGCTACGCGGAGTTGCTCGCGGACGTGGGCGTGCGGCGTGGCCTGATCGGGCCGCGGGAGGTCCCGCGGTTGTGGGAGCGGCATCTGCTGAACTGCGCGGTCCTCTCGGAGATCGTCCCGGAGGGCGTGACGGTCTGTGACGTCGGTTCGGGGGCCGGACTGCCGGGCATTCCCCTCGCCCTCGTACGCCCTGATCTCGACATCACGCTGCTGGAACCCCTGCTGCGGCGGACGACGTTCCTTGAGGAGGTCGTCGAGCTGCTGGGACTGGAGCACGTGTCCGTCGCGCGTGGCCGCGCGGAGGAGATGCTCGGGGCGCTGCAACCTGTTCATGTTGTGACCGCGCGGGCGGTGGCCCCGCTGGACCGGCTCGCGGGCTGGGGCATCCCGTTGCTTCGCCCGTACGGAGAGATGCTCGCGATCAAGGGCGACACTGCCGAGGAGGAGCTGAAGGGCGCTCGGGACGCGCTGCACAAGCTCGGAGTTGTGGACACCTCGGTGGTGCAAGTTGGCGCCGGCGTGGTGGATCCGCTCTCGACGGTTGTACGGGCCGAGGTCGGCGAGAGCCCGGGGGGTGTGCGTTTCGCTGCGCGTCGGGCGAAAGCGCAGAAGGCGCGAGGGCGCTCGGCACGGAGTGGACGACGCAGGCGCTGACATCCGCAGAACGGGATGTCCGTTTACTCCAAAAAAGCTCTTAAGACTATGCGTTACGGTGTGTCGTCCTGGTGTGCGGTGCCCGAGTGTGCATCGTGTTTCACGTGAAACGCCGCTCTCTCTTGCAAGGAATCATCAGCCGAGGTCGCGCTCAAGCCGCACAACGCGACCGGAAATCTTCGTCCAAGCCCCGCTCCCCGGTGGATTCATCCACAACTGAGCGGGGCTCGCTGGTTCATGACACCGAAAGCATGGCAGGCTCTGTTCAGCACGAGCCTTATGTCGAGGAGAGTGAACCGTTGCGGTCCGACGCCAATACCGCGGGACCGATGGCCGACCCGGTCCCCGGCCCCCGTTCAGAATCGGTGGATGTTTCACGTGAAACTCCGCCTCCCATGGACGATACGCCGATCGGTCGCGCCGCCCAGCAGGCGGTAGAGGCGATGAACCGTGCCGGCGAAGGCCTCCCGAGGCCCGAGCAGACACGGATCATGGTCGTGGCCAACCAGAAGGGTGGAGTCGGGAAGACCACCACCACCGTGAACTTGGCCGCCTCCCTGGCCCTGCACGGTGCCCGAGTCCTCGTGATCGACCTTGACCCCCAGGGAAATGCGTCGACGGCCCTGGGAGTCGACCATCATTCGGAAGTGCCGTCGATCTACGACGTCTTGGTCGAAAGCATGCCGCTGTCTGACGTCGTCAAGCCGGTACCGGACGTGGAAGGGCTCTTCTGCGCACCCGCCACTATCGATCTCGCCGGTGCGGAGATCGAATTGGTGTCGCTGGTGGCACGGGAGAGCCGCCTCCAGCGCGCGCTGAGCGCGTATGAGCAACCGCTGGATTACGTGCTGATCGACTGCCCACCCTCGCTGGGTCTGCTGACGGTCAACGCGTTGGTCGCCGGTGCCGAGGTGCTCATCCCGATCCAGTGCGAGTACTACGCACTCGAGGGTCTGGGCCAGCTTCTCCGGAACGTCGATCTGGTGAAGGGGCACCTCAATACCCGGCTGCACGTCTCGACGATCATCCTCACCATGTACGACGGCCGGACGCGACTCGCATCGCAAGTCGCGGACGAGGTGCGCAGCCACTTCAGTGCCGAGGTGTTGCGGACCAACATCCCGCGGTCCGTGCGGATCTCGGAGGCTCCCAGTTATGGGCAGACGGTCTTGACCTACGATCCTGGTTCGAGCGGCTCGCTGTCCTATCTGGAGGCGGCTCGTGAGATCGCGCTGCGCGATCCGAATGTGCAGCAGCGCCACGAGGAGTCGGTTCAGCAGTTGCAGCAACAGCAGAACAGCAACATGCCGGAGGGGACGCAGTGAGTGATCGACGCAGGGGGTTGGGCCGGGGTCTTGGTGCCCTGATCCCGGCGGCGCCGGGATCAGCGACGGATGAGGGAAGTCCGTCCGATGCCAACGGTGTTACGTCTCCGAGTGCTGTCCCCGTCATCCCGCCGGACCGTGGAGTCGCCGCCGCCAAGGTGACGGCGCTGCCCGACAGCGAGGCTCGGGACGATGTTCCACGTGAAACGTCGCCCACGAACGGGGCCGACGGCGCGGTGTCCACGAGTGAAGCCGTGCCCGTCGGGGCGCACTTCGCTGAGGTGCCACTGGAGGCCATCACACCCAACCCGCGTCAGCCACGTGAGGTCTTCGACGAGGACGCGCTGGCGGAGTTGGTCACCTCCATCAAGGAAGTGGGACTCCTCCAGCCCGTCGTCGTACGGCAGTTGGGGCCCGAGCGCTACGAGCTCATCATGGGCGAGCGGCGCTGGCGGGCATGCCGTGAGGCCGGCCTTGAGCGCATTCCGGCGATCGTCCGGGCGACCGACGACGAGAAGCTGCTACTGGACGCGCTTCTGGAGAACCTCCACCGGGCGCAGCTGAACCCGCTGGAGGAGGCGGCCGCTTACGACCAGCTTCTGAAGGACTTCAACTGCACGCACGACCAGCTCGCCGACCGCATCGGCCGGTCGCGTCCGCAGGTGTCCAACACGCTGCGGCTGCTGCGTCTTTCACCGTCGGTGCAGCGGCGTGTGGCGGCCGGAGTTCTCTCGGCTGGACATGCGCGTGCGTTGTTGTCGGTGGAGGACGGAGAGGAGCAGGACCGCCTCGCCCACCGCATCGTCGCCGAGGGCCTATCGGTGCGGGCGGTGGAGGAGATCGTCACGATGACGGGCTCGTCCCCGAAGAGCGCCTCGAAGCCGAAGGGGCCTCGCGCGGGAAGGCGCGTCTCCCCCGCGCTCGATGAATTGGCCGGCCGCCTTTCGGACCGCTTCGAGACCCGAGTGAAGGTGGACCTAGGGCAGAAGAAGGGCAAGATCGTCGTCGAGTTCGCATCGGTCGACGATCTAGAGCGCATCCTCGGTCAGCTGGCCCCCGGTGAGGGCCGCGTGCTGGGACAGCAGTTGTCGGCGGAGACTGACGACACCGACTCGGAGGAGAGCGAGGACTGAGCCCTTGGCCGGCAGCCGCGAGCGCGGCGGTCGTCGGATTCACCGATACCGGCCCGCAAGAACCGGACCTCATGTCGCCCCATGGATACGATGGATCCATGGGGCGACAGCTCGTTCCGCTCACACTGGACAACCTCACGGATCTTCCCGGGCGTTGCCGCGCCTGCGTGTTCTGGGAGCTTGATCCCGTCAGCGGAGAGGCCGCGGTGCGAGCCGGACGGCCGGAAGTTGAGAAGGAGTCGTGGATCTCCGCCGTGCTGCTGGAGTGGGGGTCCTGCGGACGCGTGGTCTACGTGGACGAGAAGGCGGTGGGCTTCGTCCTGTACGCGCCTCCTGCGTACGTCCCACGCTCGTTCGCGTTCCCGACGAGTCCCGTCTCCCCCGACGCGGTTCAGCTCATGACGGCGTGGCTGATGCCGGAGTACCAGGGGCAGGGGCTGGGACGCGTCATCGTGCAGACGGTGGCGAAGGATCTGCTCCGGAGAGGCTTCAAAGCCATTGAGGCTTTCGGGGACGCGCGCTGGAGCGATCCTGCGTGTCTGGTGCCGGCGGACCATCTCTTGTCGGTCGGCTTCAAGACCGTCCGACCGCACCACAACTTCCCGCGGATGCGGCTTGAGTTGCGCTCGACGGTCTCCTGGCGCGAGGACGTGGAGCGGGCGCTCGATCAACTGCTGGGGGCGGTGCAGAAGGACCGCGTGCTTCGGCCTCTGTGACCGAGCGGGAGCACTGTCGATGAGAAGCGGGCGCGGGGCGTCGGCGGCCGCGGTCATGTTTCACGTGAAACGGCCCGGCGTCTGTACGCCGGGCCGTTTCCTTGGGGGCTGTCGTCGACGGCGGGCGCCGTCGCAGCCACTCAGCCGATGAACTCGGCGAGGTCCTTCTCGATGGCCGCCCGCGGCTTCGCGCCGACGATGGTCTTGACGACCTCGCCGCCCTTGTAGACGTTCATGGTCGGGATCGACATGATCCCGTACTTGGCGGCGACAGCCGGGTTCTCGTCGATGTTGAGCTTCACGACGGTCAGCTTGTCGCTGTTCTCGTCCGCGATCGCCTCAAGGGAGGGGGCGATCTGACGGCACGGACCGCACCAGGCAGCCCAGAAGTCGACGAGCACAGGCTTGTCGCTCTTGAGCACGACTTCTTCGAAGTCGGCGTCGGTTGCGGTCACGGTGGCACCGGCCATTGTGGTTCTCCTCGTTTCCTTGTGATGGTGCGGGTGATGCGTGGATGTCTGTTGCTGTGCGGCAGCGGTCCTCAGACCACCGCGGTCTCGGCCGCCTCCTGGGCTTCCTCGGTCTTCTCCGGCTCTGCCGGTTCGGCGCTGCCGTCGACCTGGGCGGCGAGGTAGCGCTCGGCGTCGAGGGCGGCGGAGCAGCCGGTGCCCGCCGCGGTGACAGCCTGCCGGTAGGTGTGGTCGACGACGTCTCCGGCGGCGAAGACTCCGGGGATGTTGGTGCGGGTGGAGGGGGAGTCGACCTTCAGGTAGCCCTCGTCGTCCAGAGCGAGGATGCCCTTGAAGAGCTCGATGCGCGGGTCGTGGCCGATCGCGACGAACAGGCCCGTCACCGGGAGCTCGGAGGTGGCGCCGGTCTTGGTGTTGCGGAGGGTCAAACCGGCCAGCTTGCCGTCCTTCTCGTGGATCGTGGCGACCTCGCTCTCCCAGGCGAAGCTGATCTTCGGGTCCGCGAAGGCGCGCTCCTGCATCGCCTTGGAGGCACGCAGGGCGTCGCGGCGGTGGACGACGGTGACGGTGTTGGCGAACCGGGAGAGGAACGTCGCCTCCTCCATCGCCGTGTCGCCACCGCCGACGACGGCGATGTCCTGGTTGCGGAAGAAGAAGCCGTCACACGTGGCGCAGTAGGAGACGCCGCGGCCGGACAACTCCTCCTCGCGGGGCAGTCCCAGCGCGCGGTACGCGGAGCCCGTACTGACGATCACTGTGCGGGCGCGGTAGACCGTCCCGGCCGAATCCGTCACGGTCTTGATCTCACCGGAGAAGTCGACGGCGGTCACATCGTCCGGCACCAGCTCGGCGCCGAAGCGCTCCGCCTGGCCGCGCATCTGATCCATGAGTTCCGGGCCCATGATGCCGTCCGTGAAGCCCGGATAGTTCTCGACCTCGGTGGTGTTCATCAGAGCACCGCCCGCTGTCACGGACCCCTCGAAGACCAGCGGCTTCAGCGACGCCCGCGCCGTGTAGAGCGCGGCAGTGTAGCCGGCTGGCCCTGAGCCGATGATGATCACGTTACGGACGTCGCTCACGGGAGTCTTCCTTGTCTGCCGACTGCTTTCCGGTCTGTGAGGTTCTCACCCCACCCAACGGATCCTAGGGGGCAGACATTCCCGGTGGTGCCGCCCGTCAGGCGCCGTCACCACCGCGTGTCATCGACGCGTGTAGGTATGCCTGGTGAGCACGTCTCCGGGGCCGCTGCCCTCATCCGTGACGCAGGACGGGTCGATGACGTACGCGTCCACGCGCTTCGGATCGTCCTGGTGCGGAAGGACGACGAGAAAGGCTGTGCCGCCCTTGTACGGGGCGTGCTCGTCGATGGCGAGCGGCTTCTCCGTACGGTCCATGCCCGCACGTACACAGGACGGCACCGATGTGGTGCCTCCCGCGAGCGGACTGTTCCCGGGGCTCGCCTTCGTCTTGAGGTCCCCTGTCGGGGAGCCGTCGGCTCCCCCGGAGGACTCCCCGGACTCATGCTCCGCGAGTAGACCCTGAACGTGCTTCTCGAGTTCGCTTCCGGCGGTGTCACGCTCTTGCTTGCCGGGTTCGGACGCGGCGCTGGGTGGCGGGGAGTCGTTCATCGTTTGGACGACGAGTCCGCCGAGCCCGAGCGCGACTACTGCGCCCGCACCTGCCAGAAGCGCGGAGCGCCACCGGCGCGCCCGCCGGGCTGGACGGTGCCGTCCCGGACCGCTGCTGCCGCCCCCGGGGCGGCCCGCAGGCCGATCGGCCACACGGCGGGAGACGCCGGTTTCACGTGAAACGACGGTAGCGGGGTCTCGGCGGGGCGCTGATTCGCGTACGGGCCTCGCGTACCGGTCGCCATAGGCGCCGGCGTCCGTGGTTTCACGTGAAACAACGGAGGGGTCGGCCTGAGACGAGGCAAGCAGAGCTTCTGCGGAGAGAGCGGCGTCGAGCCGGTTCGCGATGTCGGCAGGCATGGGCGGCGGGGTGGGGAGTGACCCCAGCGTCCCGCGGATCTCCTCCAGCGACGTGCGTACGTCCGCGCAGAGGCGGCAGGCGGCCAGGTGCGCATGGAGGGCGGAGGCACGATCCGGGGGAAGCAGGTCCTCGTTGAGTGCGGAGATCTCCGCGACGTCCGGATGGCCGTCGGTGCTGCGCGCGCCGGACGTGAAAGGGGTGGATGTCATGTGTGCTCTCCTCCTCCCTTCACGGCTCCGGGTCGTTGCGTGACGCCTTCCTGCGGTGGGACGGATGGCCCACGGGTCCGGTTCCTTCCCGTCTCCTGTTGTGAGCCGCTCCTCTCCTCTCCGCCGGGGCGCAGATGTGTGACGAGGGGCAGCAGCCGGGCACGTCCACGGGCGCACCGGCTTTTCACCGTGCCGACGGCGATCCCGAGAACCTCGGCGGCCTCGGCGACCGGATATCCCTGCATGTCGACGAGTACGAGGGCGGCGCGCTGCTCTGCGGGGAGCTGTGAGAGCGCGGAGACGAGTTGCCGGTTCAGGTCGCGGCGTTCGGCGGGAAGCGCCGCTGACTCGTGCGGTTCGAGCAGGAGATCCAGGCGCTCGGTGTCGTCGGTGAGCTGTGTCCGACGAGAGGCGGCCTTGCGTGCACGGTCGAGGCACGCGTTGACGGTGATGCGGTGCAGCCATGTCGTGACGGCGGACTGGCCGCGGAAGGTGTGAGCCGCGCGGTAGGCGGAGATGAGAGCGTCCTGCACGGCGTCGGCTGCCTCTTCGCGGTCTCCGAGGGTGCGTATCGCCACCGCCCAGAGCCGGTCGCGGTGCCGGCGGACGAGCTCGCCGAAGGCTTCGGGGTCGCCGTCGACGTGCCGCGCGAGCAGCTCGCGGTCGTTCGGTGCGTCGGACCCCGGGGCCTGACCCGGAACCGGGGCCCGCCCCGATCTGTCGCCCGTCGCCGGGCCACTTCGACCGTGTCTGGGGCGGCGGCGCATTCGCTTGCCGCCGCTGTCGTCGCTCACCGTCGGACGCCTCCCGTCATCCTCGCCCGCCGGCTGTGCCGTGCGTCAGTGTCGAGGGATCAGCTCATTACCTGGATCTCTGTGATCCGGCCACGGTAGTTGCCGTCGTCCGAGAGCGGGAGCTTGGTGAGCCATACCAATACGTATTGAGTCCTGATCGGCTTCTTCGCCTTGAGGGTCAGATGCTGCCCTGTGCCCTCGCTGACCTTGCTGAATCCGTCGAGCGCGGTCGGCATCGCGGTGGTGCTCCGGTGGGCGGCGAGGAAGTTGGCCGTAGTGGCGCCCATGAAGTCGACCTTGACCGAGCTCACCTGCTGCGGCTTGCCGAGATCGAGGACGATGCCGGCGCCGGGCTTGAGGTTTCCGAAGTCGGGGCGGCCGTAGTACTTCTGCGTCAGCCAGTACGTGTTGGGAGATCCGTCGTAGGCGTCGGGGACCTTGGCCGGGTTCTCACTGCCGTTGCCGCCGGGGGGCGGGTCGAAGTCCTTGGCGTCCACGATCTTCACGGGCTTGCCGACCGCACCGGTCTCGTCGTTGCCGTGCGTCTGGCCCGACTCCTCGCCCCGCGGGTTGTCGCCCTTGAGGAGCGTGTCGGCGACCTGCCAGCTGCCCAAGCCGAGGGCGGCGATGAGAAGGGCGGAGACGCCCCACTTGAGGATCTTGCCCGTACGCCCCGGAAGAGCCGGAGGTGTGCCCGGCGACCCGGGCTCCGCGACGCCGGACGCAGGGCGGGCGTGCCCGCCCTGCCCGTACCCACCCTGCTGGTAGCCGGCGCGCTGGTACGGCCGAGGCGAGTTGAAGCTTTGCTCCGGCGGGCGGATGCGCGGCAGCGCCGAGGCGGCCTTGGCCAGCTCCTCAGGCGTGGCGCAGGGCTGCTCCTGGCTGGAGGCGGTGGCGCCGTCGTTGACGAGCGCGCGCATCGCGAGCTGGGAGAGGCCGCGGTGCACTCCGGCGCGTACCTGGTCCGGTGCGACGAGCGTGCGCTTCGCGAGGGAGCCGACGCCGCTGAGCCCGTACGCGTCCTCCTCGTACGGCCAGCGCTGGGTCAGCGCGGCATAGAGCAGCGCGCCGATGCCTTCGGTGTCGGCGCGCTGCGGGGTGTCGCTGCTGATGCCGCGCAGGGCGGCGCTCACGGCGAGCCCGCGGATGCGGTACTGCCCGGAGCCGGTGCGCAGGACCGTGCCGGGCGTCAGGCGCAGGTGAGCCAGCCCCTCGCGGTGTGCGGCGGCCATGGCCTGGGAGAGCTGGGTGACGAGCACATGGGCGTCGTGCGGTTCGAGCGCGCCTGCGGCGAGGATGTCGCTGAGCGGTGTGGCGTCGGGAAGCCACTCGTGGACGACGTAGACGAGATCGTGGTCCTCCACGGCGTCGAGCACCTGGACGAAGCGCGGATCGCCGAGAAGCGCCGAGGAGCGTGCCGCGGACAGCACCGTACGGGCACGAGGGTGGCCCGCCGGGAGGACGTGGACGCCGACGGCCCGGCGCAGTTTCTCGTCGACCGCACGCCAGCTGCTGAATCCGTCCAGACGGGTGACGCACTCCTCCAGACGGTACCGGCGTGCGAGTTTGTGGCCGCTGTGCAGCTCCGGGGGTGCGGGAGTCTCCGCCGGGCCTGGAGCGGGGCCTTCGTGGACGCTGGCGTGGCCCGCGTCGGGGCCGTACTGCTGCGCCTGGGCCGGGGACTGTGGCCGGCCCTCCGGGGGCGTGGCCTCGCGTCCGCCTCCGCCACTGACGTCACTTCCGTTGCCGGCGGTGTCGCTGTCCTGGCTGTCCTGGCTGCCACGGATGGTGGTGGGGGCGTCTGATCTCGTGTCCTCAGGGGGCCGGTCGCTGCCGCTCTGCCCGTCCGTCGCGCTGTCGACGCTGGCCTTGTCCGACCGGGCGGTGAGTGCTTCCTCGTCACCGCTGTTCTCAGCCACGCCGACGGCAGCTGTGCTCCGTTCCGCCACCGTCGTTCCTGCCTCCCCAATTCATTGCAGCCACTCTGTGAAACAGCTCAACAATTGTGCCCACAGTCCGCCGCTATGCACGACACGCAGTGGCCGCGGATGGTTGTACGGTCAGCGCCCGAGACGGGCACGCACCATACCGACCATGGCTGTCATCTCCGCGATCCGCATCCTCTTCGCGGCTAGGACGAAAACGACGGCCAATGCGATCCCTCCAGCGACCAGCGAAGCCAGCGAGCCGAGCGTTCCGCTGCCGAGAGCCACGGTGCTGCCGTACACGGCGGCACCTGCGACGACAGTGGCAGGCACGGCGGCACCGGCGAGCCTGATGTACGTACGCAGCACGTGCGCGGTGTCCAGATCGCCGCCCAGCCGGAGACGTAGGCGCCGCCATGCGATACCGACGCCGACGACGTAGGCGAGCCCGTAAGAGGCGGCCATGCCGACCACGGCCCAGCGGGCGGGCATCAGCAGGAAGCAGGCGGACGAGGCCACGGCGTTGGCGACGGCCACGACGACGGTGTTGAAGAACGGAGTCCGGGTGTCCTCGTACGCGTAGAAGGCGCGCAGCACCACGTACTGCACCGAGAACGGGATGAGGCCCACTCCGAACGCCATCAGCGCGTACCCCATGGAACGGGCCGCGTCGATGCCGGAGGGCCCGTAGATCAGGGTGCACATGGGCACGCCCAGGGCCAGGAAGCCGAAGGCGATGGGGACGATGGCGACCGCGGAGTTGCGCAGGCCCTGCGAGATGTCGTCGCGCACGGCGCCGGTGTCGCCGTCGCTGGCCGCGCGCGAGAGCCGCGGCAGCAGGGCCGCCATCACGGAGACGGTGATGATCGCCTGCGGCATGTTCCAGATCAGCTGCGCCTGCGAGTACGCGGTCCAGCCGGCGCCGGCGTGGCCCTCCGCGGCCGCCGACTCCTGTGCCCAGGTGGAGAGTTGGGTGACGACGAGGACGCCCGCCTGGTTGGCCAGGACGAACAGGACCGTCCACTTGGCGAGCTTCGCGGCCTTGCCGAGGCCGTGGCCGCGCCAGTCGAACCGGGGCCGGATGCGGAAGCCGGAGGCCCGCAGGTACGGGATCATCGCGAGTGCCTGCACGACGAGCCCGAGGAGCGTGCCGATGCCCAGCAGCCGCACGCCCTCCGGCGGGATGTTGGCGACGGTCAGGCCGGAGTCGTCGGCGGAGCCGTAGACCCACAGGAAGGCGCCGACGGTGGCCATGATGACGATGTTGTTCAGGACGGGCGTCCACATCATCGCGCCGAACCGGCCGCGGGCGTTGAGGATCTGACCCATCACCACGTGGATGCCCATGAAGAAGATGGACGGCAGGCAGTAGCGGACGAAGGTGACGGTGACCTCGTTCGCCTCCGGGTTCTCCGCGAGCCGCACCGACATGAGCCGTACCAGCAGGGGAGCGGCGAGCACCGCGAGGACGGTGAGCGAGCCGAGGATGACGGTGACAAGGGTCAGCAGGCGGTTCGCGTAGGCCTCGCCGCCGTCGCCGTCTTCCTTCATGGCACGGACGAGCTGCGGGACGAAGACGGAGTTCAGGCCGCCGCCGACGGTGAGGATGTACAGCATCGTCGGGAGGGTGATGGCCAGTTGGTAGGTGTCGCCGAGTACGGCGGCGCCGATGGCGGCGACGACCATCGCCGAGCGGATGAAGCCGGTCAGGCGGGAGGCCATCGTGCCCGCGGCCATGATGGCGCTGGAGCGCAGCAGTCCGCCGGCTCTGGCGCCTCCCCCGGGCTTCGGCGCGGGCTCCTCGGCGGTCTCGTGTGCGGGGGCGGACGCGTCGGGCTCCGGGGGCGGCGGCGTCACCTCGGCGGGCGCGGCGTGTGCGGCCTCGAATCCCGCGCCCAGGCCGGGGCCGGCGGGCTCCTCGTCCGGGAGCGGCTGACGGCCCTCGTACGGGCCGGAACCGGACGTGTGCGGCTGCTGTGCGGGCGCGCTCTCGGAGCGCGGCTGCGGCGGTGCCGCGGGGCTGTGGGCGGCCTGCGACCGGCCCTGGTCGCGGAAGAGGTGGGCGAAGGCGTCCTCGGGATCGCGGCCCTCGGAGCTCACCTGCGGCGCCGGGTCCTCGTGGTGCGTGCCGGAGGGCGGCGTTCCGTCCCGGCGGTCCTGGCCGGAACCGCCGTCGTTGTCGGCGCGTGAGCGGCTGAGGAGCCCGTCCAGGCCCGTGTACTGGACGGTCGCCGGGTCGTCGCCGTAGGGCAGATGACGGGAGGGCCCGTCCGGCTCGGGCGCGGGAGGGGGCGCCCAGCGCCGCGGATCGGGCGCGTCGGGGCCGGGCTCCGGCTGCTCGTAGAGCGCCTGCGGGTCCGGGAGGGTGCCGGGCGGCGGCGGAGGATCGGCGGCGTGGTCGTTGAGGGCCTCGCTCACCGGGTCCTTGGCTGCGGGGTCGCGGTCCTGGTACGGGTCGCGCGCGTAGGCGTCCCGCACGTACGGGTCCTCCGGCTGGTGCGAGCCGTCACCGGCGGCGTGGCTGCCCCGGTCACCGTCGTGCGGCGCATTCATCGCTACCTACCCCTGCCCCTGCTGCTCGCAAGCTGACTCAACGGTCCACTTTCTCACCCGCGCCGGGAACGCTTCCGCTTCCGCCGGCGGTGTCGGCACCGGCGCCCGCGCCCGCGGGCTCGTCGGACGTTGTGGACGCGGTGGAGTCCGCCGGGGCGGTCCCGACCGGTTCCGCTCCGGGCGCGGACGGCAGGTCCTGGCCCTCCGGTTCGTCCGGCTCGTCCGCCCCTTCAGGCCCGTCCGTGCTGGTGCTTCCGACAGCCGGAGACGCCTGGGCCGCGGCTTCCGGTTCTCCGGGGGCGCCCTCGTCCTTCGCCGTCCGCTCGGCGCCGAGGTCCGCTGCCTCTTCCGCGTCCGAGTCCGCATCCGAGGCGGTGCCGGCCGCGCCCTCGTCCGTACCGGACGGGTCCTGGTCGTGACCCGTGCCGTTCCGCTTCCGCGTCGTGTACATCCGCACCCCGGCGAGCACCACGAGCAGCACGCCGCCCGCGATCACGAGCAGCACCGTCGACGTGATCGAAGTGACGTTCACCTGGAAGACCATGCGCTTCCCGTACGGCTTGCCGTCCTTCGTGTAGAGCTGGGCCTCGACGAACGCACGGCCGTTGGCCTTCGCGGTCGTCGAGAACTTCACGGACTGGCTGTGCTCGCCGTCGATCTTGACGGCCTGTCCCTCGCCGACGTCGAGTCCGATGCGGCGCCGGGACTTCAGACGCAGCTCCAGACCGTCGACGCCCTGCACGAGGTTGTTCTGCACCGTCACCGGAATCGTGGCGCTGCGCCCGGAGAGGGTGATGGGCGACTTCTGGATGAGGTGGACCTCCTTGGTCAGCCCCACCAGGTAACTGCGCACGCCGTCCCGGTAGTTCGCCGCACCCTCGGGGTCCCCGCGCCAGGACGCGGACTCGCCGCGCTCCACCGCGCTGCCGAACGGCGTCACCACGCGGTCCTCGCGCGTGAGGATCTTCTTGAAGTCGCCGACGAGCCGGCTGGTGTCCTGCACGTGCCGGTACGCCTCCGTGGGCAGCTCCTGGCGCCGCAGCGACGCCGGGTACTGACTGCCGCTCGGCACCCGGCGGTTGGCACCGGGGTCGGGCTTGGCCTTGGCCGCCTCCGACAGGTCGCTGCCCTCGGCCCAGCGGCCGTCCTTCTGGAGGGAGCTGAGTGCCAGCGCCATCGCCTGTGCCTGGTCGGCGGTCGGCGTGCGCTGCGGGGCGACGAGGATCGTGCGCTGTTTGTTGGGCACCTGCGCCGTGATGGCCTGGGTCTCGCCGAGGAAGCGCTGCACCGCCCGCGACGTCGCGCCCGGCCGCGTCATGTCGCCGTCGAATGCCTTGGACAGCCCGGCGTCGGCGACGAGGGCCGTGTTCCCGCCCCCGATGGGACGAGCCGACGTCGGCGTGTACGACAGCGCGGTGTCCCGGAGGCTGTCGCTGCGCGCGATGACGTTGTGAGCGCCCGCGGACGTCGCCACGTCCACGATGCTCGGGTCGACGGCGCCCTCCACGGGCCAGGCGTAGTCGGTGCTGGGCTTGGTGTGGAGGATCGACTCGACCGTGGTCTTGGCCCGCCTCGTGGCGGATCCGAGGTCCCCCAGCGCGCCCGGGACGCTCCTGCCGCGGTGTGCCAGCGAGGCGACGTCCTGGTCGGCGAAAGGCAGCGTCGCGACCTCCTCGCCCTTCACGGCGTTCTGGAGGTCCATGAGCCACTGCTTCGCGTACGCCTGGCCCTTGCCCGCGACCGTGCCGCCGCCCTTCTTCTGCACGCGGTACCTCTCGGTCATCGCGGTGACCGTGGCGAGCAGGTCGGGGTCGATCATCCACGTGATCGGAAGGTCCTTGCCGAGGTTGACCATCTGCTGGAGGCGCCCGCCCGGTGCCAGCTCCTTGGCGAGGTGGTCGTTGCGGAAGACGGGCGTCTGCTCCTCGTCGGACTGCGTACGCGCGGTCAGATGCGAGGAGGAGATCAGCGGCCAGAGGTAGGTCAGCCCGGTCTTGTTCTCCGCGTCTGAGGTCTGCCAGGGCAGGAAGCTCCGCTCGATGCCGAGGATCTGGTCGTACGGGCGCTCCCGCGTCTGCCCGGTGAGCGTGACGCCCAGCTGGTACACGCCCGCGGAGCGCATCTTGAGGGCGCTGACGGGCAGTTTGAGCTTGAAGGAGCGGCGGATGCCGGGGCGCATGCTGCCGACCTTCGCCGTCGCGCGCTTCCCGTCGACCTTCTCGCCGTCCGCGCCCGGCAGATAGTCCTTGCGGCCCGCGTTCTGCTCGAGCGCGCCGCGGCTGTTCACGCCGGGACCGATGCGCAGGCCGATGCTGCCGTCGGTGATGGGCGAGCGTCCCTTGTTGGTGACCGTGCCGGTGACGCTGAGCGTGTCGCCCTTCTGCGGGGTGGCGGGCGAGAGGGTGTTGATGGAGATGTCGGCCGTACGGGAGCCGCTGCCCGTACGCCCCGGGGACGCGGCGCCGTTGGCCGCGGAACGCGCCTGGATCTGCGGGGCTGCGGCCGGTGTGCCCCGGGTGCCCGCCGCGGCGGCCGGACCGGGCAGCAGACCGCCGATGAGGGGCCCGGTCACGAGCAGGACGGCGGTGGTTCCCCGCAGCCACCGACGGGCGGGAGCGGTCGGGGTGCCCTGGTTCTCAGCCGCCTCGGCCACGCGCTCGTCCGTCCTCGTGTCGTCGTGGATGCGTCTCGCTGGTCTGATGGTAACGATGCCCTGAGGAGGCACGTGCCGCGGTGTACGTCACATGATCGCCCGGAGTTGTGACCAGGCGCAGGGCGGTGCGTGGGGGTGGCAACGTACCCTGTGCTGTCGTGCCGAACGCCAATGATGACATCCAGCCGACTCCGTCCGCCCGTCCCGCCGAGGAGCAACTCAACGCGGCACAGCGCCGCGCGGTGAGCGAGCTGCTGCGGGTGTCCCCCGTCGCCGACGACCTGGCACGCCGCTTCCAGGACGCCGGCTTCCGGCTGGCACTGGTCGGCGGCTCGGTGCGGGACGCGTTGCTGGGCCGGCTCGGCAACGACCTGGATTTCACCACCGACGCGCGTCCCGAGGACGTACTGCGCATCGTCCGGCCGTGGGCCGACGCCGTGTGGGAGGTCGGCATCGCCTTCGGGACGGTGGGCTGCCAGAAGAAGTCCCGCGAGGGCGGAGAGACACGCACCTTCCAGATCGAGGTCACCACGTACCGCTCGGAGGCCTACGACCGCACCTCGCGCAAGCCCGAGGTGTCGTACGGCGAGTCCGTCGAAGAGGACCTGGTGCGTCGCGACTTCACGGTCAACGCGATGGCCGTGGCGCTGCCGGAGAAGAGGTTCATCGACCCGCACGGCGGTCTGGAGGATCTGGCCCGCCGCGTTCTGCGCACCCCCGGGGCGCCGGAGACGTCGTTCTCCGACGACCCTCTGCGGATGATGCGTGCGGCGCGCTTCGCGGCGCAGCTGGACTTCACCGTGGCCGACGACGTGCTCGCCGCGATGAAGGAGATGGCGGGCAGGCTCGGCATCGTCTCCGCGGAGCGCGTGCGGGACGAGCTCAACAAGCTGCTGCTCGCCCCCCGGCCGGTGAAGGGGATCCGGCTCCTCGTCGAGACCGGGCTCGCGGACCAGGTGCTGCCGGAGATCCCGGCGCTGCGTCTGGAGCGGGACGAGCACCACCGCCACAAGGACGTCTACGAGCACTCGCTGACCGTCCTGGAACAGGCCATCGACCTGGAGGACGAGGGTCCCGACCTGACGCTGAGGCTGGCCGCGCTGCTGCACGACATCGGCAAGCCGAGGACGCGGCGGTTCGAGCCCGATGGCCGCGTCTCGTTCCATCACCACGAGGTGGTGGGCGCGAAGATGACGAAGAAGCGCATGGCCGCGCTCAAGTACTCCAACGAACTGGTGAAGGACGTCTCCCGGCTCGTGGAGCTGCATCTGCGCTTCCACGGCTATGGCACGGGCGAGTGGACCGACTCCGCGGTGCGCCGCTACGTACGGGACGCGGGACCCTTGCTGTCCCGGCTGCACAAGCTGACGCGCTCGGACTGCACGACGCGGAACAGGCGCAAGGCGGGCGCGCTCTCGCGTGCGTACGACAGCCTGGAGGAGAGGATCGCGCGGCTTCAGAAGCAGGAGAGGCTGGATGCGATCCGCCCCGACCTCGACGGCAACGAGATCATGTCCGTGCTCGGTGTGAAGCCGGGACCGGTGGTCGGCCGGGCGTACAAGCATCTGCTGGAGCTCCGGCTGGAGCACGGGCCGCTGGAGCACGACGAGGCCGTCGCGGCCCTCAAGGAGTGGTGGGCCGCGCAGAACTGAGCGCGGGAGTCAGAGCGCGCCGGGCGGAGCGGGCGGAGGTGCCGGCGAGGACAGCTCGCTCAGAGCAGGCTGGGAGCGTTTCACGTGAAACATCAGCCAGGCGACTCCCGCGTACACGAGGGCAACGCCGAGGACGAGCGCGACCGAGCGCCCGTCCGGCGGAAGTATCAGTGCGGCCACTCCCGCGGCAGCCACGAACGCGACGTTGAAGAGCATGTCGTAGAGCGAGAAGACCCGTCCCCGGTAGGCGTCCTCCACCGTCGACTGCACCGCGGTGTCCGCGGTGATCTTCGAGCCCTGGGTGACGAGTCCGAGTACGAAGGCCGAGAGCAGGATCGGCACGGGGGCGAAGGTCAGCCCGAGCGCCGGTTCCAGCACGGCCGCAGCGGCCGCGCACATGGCAAGCCAACCGAAGCGGCCCGATCGTTCGACGCCCCAGGGCGTGAGAACGGCCGCCGCGAAGTAGCCGAGCCCGGAGGCCGCGACGGCCAGCCCTAGCAGCTTCAGGCCGGCACCCATGTCCACCGCTTCGACGGCGTCCCCCACCTTGCCGTCGCTGCCCCATGCGTAGCGGCACAGCATCAGCACCATCACCGTCAATGCGCCGTAGCAGAACCGCATCAGCGTCATCGCCGAGAGCGCGTATGCGGCGGTGTGCCGCTGCCGTAGATGCCGCAGGCCGTCGGAGAGGCCACGGGTGGTGGTCGCGAGCGTCGTCAGCAGCCGCAGTTGTACGCGCCGGGCGTCCGGGTCCGGGCCGAGCCGGTCCCGGCCCATTCGCAGGGCGGCGGCACCGGCGAGAAGGTAGACGACCGCGCCGATGAGGACCACCCAGGCGTTGGTTGCGCGTCCGCCGTCGGGTGAGGCCAGCCTGACCGCGAAGGCGATGCCGCCCCCTGCGGTGGCGGCGAGCGTTCCGGCCGTCGGGGAAAGGGAGTTGGCCATCACGAGGCGGGCGTCGTCCACGACGCGGGGAAGCGCGGCGGAGAGGCCGGCGAGGATGAAGCGGTTCACGGCGGTTACGGAGAGAGCCGAGAGGTAGAAGAGCCAGGCGGGGACGGCGCCCAGCACCAGAGCCGCGGTGATGGCGGCGAGCACCGCGCGCAGGAGGTTGCCGTGGAGAAGTACCTGCCGTCTGCGCCACCGGTCGAGCAGCACGCCCGCGAACGGGCCGAGGAGCGAGTACGGGAGCAGCAGTACGGCCATCGCGGAGGCGATGGCCGCTGGTGATGCCTGGTTCTCGGGAGAGAAGACGACGTAGGCGGCGAGGGCGACTTGGTAGATGCCGTCGGCCAGTTGGGAGAGCAGACGCACCACGAGCAGCCGCCGGAAGTCGGGGAATTCCAGCAGGGTGCGGAGATCTCCGGCGACGCTCATGGCCCCCAGCTTCACACACGCGAGGGTGGGCGCGCGTGCCGATACCGACGGGGGTGAAGAGGGCGGTACGGGACGTGATTCGTGTTTCACGTGAAACATCCGGCTCACGCCGCGGGGCTGCCGGCCACGCCCCGGTCGCCTAGTGGAACACGATCTTCCGGATCGGGGAGCGGTCCGAGCGGCCCGCTCAATGGGCCGTGGTGCCCCAGTGCACTTGTGCCTCCTCGAACGGCACGGGCTTCGCGCGCGTGGCCCGGCGTCCGTGCGCCCCCAGCGTGAAGACGTCCGGAGCCCGGTCCAGCAGGCCGCCTCCGGGGTCGTCCGAGCCGTCCCGGCGCACGACGTCCCGCTCCGGCATCAGCGCGTCCCGTACCACCACGGCGCACAGGTACAAGGTGCCGAGCAGGTGGGCCAGGATTACCAGCTGGTAACCCTCTGCCGGAAGGCCCTGGTGCTTGTCGCCGCTGCCCGTGTAGGCGAGGTAGAGCCAGATGCCGAGGAAGTAGACGGCCTCGCACGCCTGCCAGATCAGGAAGTCCCGCCACTTGGGGCGGGCGAGGGCGGCGAGCGGGATGAGCCACAGCACGTACTGCGGCGAGTAGACCTTGTTGGTCACGATGAAGAGCGCCACCACCAACAGCGCCAGCTGGGCCAGGCGCGGGCGCCGCGGCGCACGCAGCGCCAGCAGCGCGATGCCCGCGCAGCCGAGGGCCATCAGCGCCATCGCGTAGACGTTGGCGTCGGAGACCGGGTCGCCCGTGCGCTGGGAGATGATCAGCCAGATGGAGCCGAAGTCGACGGGGCGCTCCTCGCTGAAGCTGTAGAACTTCGACCAGCCCTGGGGGGCGAGCAGCATCACCGGCAGGTTCAGGCAGAGCCACGAACTCACCGCGGCGCCAAGGGACTTGGCGTACGAGCGCAGGAGGCCGGCCCGCCAGCACAGCAACAGCAGCGGGCCCAGCAGCAGCGCCGGATAGAGCTTGGCGGCCGTCGCCAGGCCGATCAGCACGCCTGCCGCGACCGGGCGGCTGCGCGACCACATCAGCATCGCCCCGGCCGTGAGGGCCACGGCGAGCAGGTCCCAGTTTATGGTCGCCGTCAGTGCGAGAGCGGGCGCGAGAGCGACCAGGAGGCCGTCCCAGGGGCGGTTGCGGTGGGTCCGTGCCGCGCAGACGAAGAGAACCGCGGCGCAGATCATCAGCATCCCGGCGTTGACCATCCAGTAGATCTGCTCGCGGTACTGGATGCCGCCGCCGTCCGGCGTCAGCCACGAGGCGACCTCCATGAACACCCCTGTGAGCACCGGGTATTCGAGGTAGGTCATGCCGCCGGAGACGCGCTCGGGGATGCGGTCGAAGTACGGGGTGAGGCCGTCGGCGAAGCCGCGTCCGGCGAAGAGATGCGGGATGTCGGAGTAGCACGCGTGCGTGTACTGGCTGGTCGCCCCGGAGAACCAGGCTCCGTTGAAGCACGGCGCCTTCTGCACCATGCCCAGCACGAACATGCCGATCCCCAGCAGCGCCACCACCCGGACCGGCGTCCACCAGCCGCCCGTGCCCGGCGCGACACGGCGGCCCGCCGGACCTCCGATCAGCTCGCTGCCGGCGGCGGCGACCTCGTCCTGCTCCGTCGGGTGCACGGTGGCGCTGTTCCGGTCGGTCAGCTCCGGGGGGTAGGCACGCGTCATGGGGCACATCCTGCCGTACGGCCGCGGACGCCAGCAGCCCCGTCACGGTGTTGCCCGTGACGGGGCTGCTGGGCCGAGCGGTGCGGCTTCCGGCGGGAGCGGAGGTGCTGCCGGGGCCGCGGGTGGGAGCTACTCCTTTTCGCGGCCTCCTGGTCCGCCGAACAGGCCTCCGCTGTCGTTTCCGCCGTCCTGGCCCGTGTTGGTACCGCCGTCCTGGCCCGTGTTGGTGCCACCGTCCTGGCCCGCGTCGGTTCCGCCTGTCTGGCCCTGGTCGTTTCCGCCTGTCTGGCCCTGGTTGTCGCACACGAGCGGGTTGTCGCACGTGTTCGAGGGAGACGGGGACTGCGACGGGTTCTGCGACGGGTCCTGTGACGGGTCCTGCGACGGGACATCGGTCGGACTCGGCGTCGGGGAGGGGCTCGCGCCGATGCCGAAGACCGGTTCGCCGATCGGGTCCGGCTCGGGGAAGAGCTTGGTGGGCGTGCCGCTCAGCGCGCCGGTCATGTACTTCGTCCAGATCTCGGCGGGGAAGGACGCACCGTGGATGGAGTCCTGGCCGCCCACGCCGTACATCTTCTGGAAGCGCTGGGTCTTGGCCTTGTCGTTGACGCGCCACATGCCGATCGACGTCGACAGCTGCGGCGTGTAGCCGGTGAACCACGCGGACTTGTTGTCGTCCGTCGTACCGGTCTTGCCCGCCGCCGGGCGGCCGAGCCCCTGCGCCGCGGTGCCGGTGCCGTCCTGGACGACCGTCTCCAGAACGTTGGTGACGTTGTCCGCCACGCGGGCCTCGAAGGCGCTCTTGACCTGCTTCTGGTGCTCGTAGATCGTCGCGCCGTCGTCCTCGACCCGAGTGACCGAGTACGGCTCGGACTTCATGCCGCTGCTGGCGAACGTGCCGTAGGCGTTGGCCATCCGGATGGCGCTCGGCGCCGAGGTGCCGAGGGAGAAGGTCGGCGTGGTGCGCGAGAGGCTGTCCTCGTTGAGCCCGGCGTCGAGCGCGGCCTTCTTGACCTTGTCGACGCCGACGTCCATGCCGAGCTGGATGTAGGGCGTGTTGACCGAGTACTGCATGGCCTCACGCAGGCTGATCCGGCCCTTGCTCTCGTTGCCGTCGTTGCGCTGGCGCCACTCCTTGCCCTTCTCGTTGCGCCAGATGGTGCCGTCGTAGTTGCGCAGCTTGATCTTGTTGTCGCCGTTGTAGACGCTCTTGGGCGAGGCCGGCGTACGGGCGTCCGCGCCCTGCACCTCCGGCCCGTCGGGGTTGCGGACGCCGTCGCGCATCGCCGACGCGAGGACGAACGGCTTGAACGTGGACCCGACTTGGACGCCGGTGTAGTCGGCGTTGTTGGTGAAGTGCGTGGTGGCGTCCTCGCCGCCGTACATGGCGACGATCGCGCCGTCGTTCGGCTTCACGGAAGCGCCGCCGAACTGCACGTACTTGTCGACGTCGCGCTTCTTCGGGTCGATGTTCGCCTTGCGCACGCGCTCGACCGCCTTCGTCATCTCGGCCATCTTCTTCTTGTCGAAGGTGGTGTGGATGCGCAGGCCGCCCTGCTTGAGCTTGCGGTCCGAGATGTTGCTGTTGGCCGTGATGTAGTTGTTGACGATGTCGACCATGTAGCCCTTCTGGCCCTTGAGTTCGGTCGACTTCTTCGGCTTCGCGGGCATCGGGAACTTCGTGTACTTGGCCCGCTGCGCCTGCGACATCCGGCCCGTCTTCACCTCGCG
The DNA here is from genome assembly GCF_032248595.1 of Streptomyces winkii. Taxonomy (NCBI): domain Bacteria; kingdom Bacillati; phylum Actinomycetota; class Actinomycetes; order Kitasatosporales; family Streptomycetaceae; genus Streptomyces; species Streptomyces winkii. The sequence goes on from NZ_JASTTH010000007.1 coordinate 415,414, forward strand.
GTCGAGCGTCCAGCTCCAGCGGTCCTTGGCACGCGCGATGTTCTTCGCCTTCGTGGCCGCCGAACCGATGCCGCCCTCGGGGTCGTAGAGGTTCGGGCCGTTGAGCGTCGCGGAGAGGAACGCGGCCTCGCTCGCGTTGAGGTCCTTCGCGTCCTTGCGGTAGTACGCCTGCGCCGCGGCCTGGACGCCGTACGCGCCGCGCCCGTAGTAGCCGGTGTTCAGGTAGCCCTGAAGGATCTTCGGCTTCTCCTGCGTCGCACCGACCTTGATGGAGATGAACAGCTCCTTGACCTTGCGCGTGATCGTCTGCGACTGGTCGAGGTAGGTGTTCTTCACGTACTGCTGAGTGATCGTCGAACCGGACTGGGTGTCACCGCCCAGCGCCATGCGGCCGACCGCGCGCACGATGCCGATCGGGTCGACGCCGCGGTCCTGGTAGAACGACTCGTTCTCGGCCGCGATGACCGCGTTCTGCATCGACTTGGGGATCTGGGCGAGCGGCACGATCTGCCTGTTCTGGTCGCCGCCGCCCGCGACGACCATCTCCTTGCCGTTGGCCCAGTAGTAGACGTTCTTCTCCTGCTGTGTAGCCGCCTTCTCGGAGGGCACCTGCACCATCGCCAGCGCGATACCGGAGAGGCCGATGATCGCCCCGAGGAAGCCGGCGAAGGATCCGAGCACGAGCTTCCACGACGGCACCCAGCGGCGCATCCCGACCTTGTTCCAGCGCGGGTAGTCGATGAACCGCTTGCGGGGCGGGGGCTGGTAGCGCCCGCGGGCCCTGCCGTACCCGCCTCCGCCGCCGCGGCCTCCCGCACCGGCACCGGCCATGCGGCGGCCGCCTCCGCCGAGGCCGCCCGCGGCCATCCCGGCGCCGGCCGCGGCACCGCCTGCTCCGGCAGCCCGGCGGCGGCCTCCGCCGCCTCCGCCGCGGGGTGCAGCTCTCCGGGCGTCGGCGCGACCGCCGTACGAGCTTGACGCGCCCCCCCTGGGTGGCGGGGTGGAACGGCGGCCGGCGCCGGACGGCGGCTGCGGCTGCGCTGCGCGCCGGCCGCGCCCCTGTGGCGGCTTTCGACGGTGCTCGCTCATGGAACAGCTACTCCTCGGGCAGGCGCTCGCGCCTGAAGGTGGCAGTTGACGTCTGGTCCCCCCGAGCACGGCCCGCAGACACAGGGTCTGCCGGTCGCACTGCACCCAGGACGATGACGCGTTCGGGCGTCTTCTGGTTCCCGGTGGTGGTCTGCACGCGCACAGACTACGCAGATCCAAAACGCCCCTTAGCGAGTATTCATCTCAATCGAGGCAAGTTGCCTTCAACTAATCAGAGATGTGAGTCCCTTCACCCGCCGCCCACTTGTCGCTCAGGCACGCCCCGTTCTATCGTGCTGATGTATCGGGCCGATACATCAGGATGAGACAAGTACACGGTCGGCGCGCGGGGTTGGAGGGGGCGGTGCAGCATGAGCCGGCGCTCGGGGATCCTTGAGTTCGCCGTACTCGGCTTGCTTCGCGAATCACCCATGCACGGTTATGAGCTGCGAAAACGGCTCAACACGTCGCTGGGAGTCTTCCGCGCCTTCAGTTACGGATCGCTCTACCCGTGTCTCAAGACCCTTGTGGAACGCGGGTGGTTGACCGAGGAGCACGAGCCGGCGCGGCCGCCGCAGGAGGGCGAACGGGAGGCGCTCTCGGCCTCGTTGAGCGGGCGCAGGGCAAAAATCGTCTACAGACTCACGGCCTCCGGAAAAGAACACTTCGAGGAGCTTCTTTCACAGACCGGACCGGACGCGTGGGAAGACGAACACTTCGGTGTCCGTTTCGCCTTTTTCGGGCAGACCTCGCGCGACGTGAGGATGCGGGTGCTCGAAGGGCGCCGCAGCCGGCTGGAGGAGAGGCTCGCGAAGATGCGCGCCTCCCTCGCCCGCACGCGCGAACGGCTCGACGACTACACCCTCGAACTTCAGCGCCACGGCATGGAGTCCGTGGAGCGCGAAGTCCGCTGGCTCACCGAACTCATAGAGAGCGAGCGGACCGGGCGCGACAGGGAGGCGGGCAGCGATCCCGGGCCTCCGCAGCGCCGCCCAGGAGACGCGGGTGGCCGGCCCCGGCACAGGGGTGGCACCCCGCCGGATCCGTCCGACGACACCGCATGAGGCCCCGTACGAACGCGGCCTCACCGACCAGACACAGGGAGCAACCGGAATGGGTTCGGTTCGTGTAGCCATCGCAGGCGTGGGCAACTGCGCCGCCTCGCTGGTGCAGGGCGTCGAGTACTACAAGGACGCCGACCCGGGCAGCAAGGTGCCAGGTCTGATGCACGTCCAGTTCGGCGAATACCACGTGCGCGACGTGGAGTTCGTCGCCGCCTTCGACGTCGACGGCAAGAAGGTCGGCCTCGACCTGGCAGACGCGATCGGCGCGAGCGAGAACAACACCATCAACATCTGCGACGTGCCGCCGTCCGGCGTGACCGTGCAGCGCGGGCACACGCTCGACGGGCTCGGCAGGTACTACCGCGAGACCATCGAGGAGTCCGACGCGGCGCCCGTCGATGTCGTACGGGCGCTGCGGGACTCCGAGGCCGACGTCCTGGTCTGCTATCTGCCCGTGGGCTCCCAGGAGGCCGTCGAGTTCTACGCACAGTGCGCCGTCGACGCCGGAGTCGCGTTCGTCAACGCACTGCCCGTCTTCATCGCGGGCACGAAGGAGTGGGCGGAGAAGTTCACCGAGGCGGGCGTGCCGATCGTCGGGGACGACATCAAGTCGCAGGTGGGCGCGACGATCACGCACCGCGTGCTGGCGCGGCTCTTCGAGGACCGGGGGGTCATCCTCGACCGCACGATGCAGCTGAACGTCGGCGGCAACATGGACTTCAAGAACATGCTGGAGCGCGACCGGCTGGAGTCCAAGAAGATCTCCAAGACGCAGGCCGTCACCTCCCAGATCCGCGACCGCGAACTGGGCGCCGACAACGTGCACATCGGGCCGTCCGACTACGTGGCGTGGCTCGACGACCGCAAGTGGGCGTACGTACGGCTGGAGGGGCGCGCGTTCGGCGACGTGCCTCTCAATCTGGAGTACAAGCTGGAGGTCTGGGACTCGCCGAACTCCGCGGGCGTCATCATCGACGCGCTGCGCGCGGCGAAGATCGCGAAGGACCGGGGCATCGGGGGGCCGATCCTCTCGGCGTCCTCGTACTTCATGAAGTCGCCGCCCGTGCAGTACTACGACGACGAGGCGCGGGAGCTGGTGCAGGCGTTCATCGACGGCAAGGCGTAGGCCGCCGGGGGGCGGCGGGGCTCCGGGGGGCCGACGCGGGTCTGCGCCCGCGCGGCCCCCGGCCCGCTTCGGGCGGCGCAGTGCCGGGTGGCGGGCGTGACTCCGGTGGGCGGGGGCGGTCGGGGACCGGCCCCCGCATCCGCATTCCGCGTCGCGGGCAGAACGCCGAACGGCCCGGAGGGCGCAAGGGCGTTGGCGGGCGGGGGTCCTGTCCGGGCTGCGGCCCGCCGCCCGCGAGCAGGGTGCGAGTTCGCCGTGCCTGGGCGGCGCCCGCCGGGACACGGGCTCGTCGCCGTGGTGTTGATTCCGCCGGACTCTGTGCGTGGGGCGTCTGGCCGTCGCGGCGGGAGGGGTGGGCGTTGCGCGGCCGGGTCGGGCCGGAGTGGCAGGGCTCCGCTCCCGTGAACACATCCGGGGTGTACGGGGGTTGGTTCCCCGGGCCCCGGCGTGGGGCGGCGCCCCGTACGCCCCGCGCTCGGCCGCAGCCCGAACTCCCGCCGCTCGCAGGGGCGTTGGGACCCGGCCGCCGCCCCCCCGTGGCGGCCCGCGGTCAGCGGTCGACCGTGCGGTCCACCATCGTCGTCGTGTGGCGCAGTTGGGCCGTGAGTTCCTCGCCGACCTTCGGCTCCGCGGCGTCCGCCGGTACGAACAGGATCGACATCTGCATGTGCGGCGGCTCCGCGAACCACCTCTGCTTGCCGCCCCAGAGGAACGGCGAGAGGTTCCGGTTCACCGTCGCGAGTCCCGCGCGGGCCACGCCCTTCGCCCGCGACGTCATCCCGTGCAGCGCCTTCGGCGACTCCAGCCCGACCCCGTGCGAGGTGCCGCCCGCTACGACCACGAGCCAGCCGTCGCCCGGCGCCTTCGTCTGCCGGTAGCCGAACCGGTCGCCCTTCACGACCCTCGTCACATCCAGGATCGAGCCCCGGTACTCCGTGGCCGTGGGGTCGCCCAGCCACAGCCTCGTACCGATGCGGGCCCTGAAGTCCGTGCGCGGGAACTGCTGTTGGAGGCGCGCGAACTCCTCCGGCCCCAGATGGGAGACGAACATCGTCTCCAGTGGCAGCCGGGCCGCGCGCAACCGGTCCATCCAGCCGATGACTTCCTCGACCGCGTCCGAACCGTCCGTACGGTCCAGGGGCAGATGGATCGCGAAGCCCTCCAGGCGCACCTCGTCGATCGCGGCGTGCAGCTTCGGCAGATCCTCCTCGGTCACCCCGTGCCGCTTCATGCTGCTCATCACCTCGATGACGACCCGCGCACCCCGCATCAGGCCGACGCCCTCCACCGAGGAGACCGAGCGGATCGCGCGGTCGGGCAGCGGCACCGGCTCCTCGTCCTTGCGGAACGGGGTGAGCACCAGCAGGTCGCCGCCGAAGAAGTCCTTCATGCGGGCGGCCTCGTAGGTCGTGCCGACAGCGAGGACGTCGCTGCCGAAACGGGTGGCTTCGTCGGCCAGCCGCTCATGGCCGAAGCCGTAGCCGTTGCCCTTGCAGACCGGGACGATGCCCGGGTACTGCTGGATCACCGACTGCTGGTGCGCCCGCCAGCGATCGGTATCGACGTAGAGGGTGAGCGCCATGGCCGGTAGGGAACCTTTCTTCCGTCTCTCGTCTCGGGTCTGATTGCGACCTCTCGTCCAGCGCGGCGTGCCGCGCCGTCAGCGTCGCGACATGTAGATGTCAAGCGCCTTGTGCAGCAGCTTATTGAGCGGGAAGTCCCACTCGCCGAGATACTCCGCGGCCTCTCCCCCGGTGCCCACCTTGAACTGGATGAGGCCGAAGAGATGGTCGGTCTCGTCCAGCGAATCGCTGATGCCACGAAGGTCGTAGACGCTCGCCCCCAGTGCGTACGCATCCTGGAGCATCCGCCACTGCATCGCGTTCGACGGCCGGACCTCGCGCTTGTGGTTGGCCGACGCTCCGTACGAGTACCACACATGGCCGCCCACGATCAGCATCGTGGCGGCAGCGATGCGTTCGCCCTCGTGCTCGGCGAAGTACAGCCGCATGCGGTTCGGTTCCTCGGCGTTGAGGACCGTCCACATGCGTTCGAAGTAGGCCTTGGGCCGCGGGCGGAACTTGTCGCGCTCCGCGGTGATCTCGTACAGCCGCTGCCAGTCGTCCAGATCCTGCAAGCCGCCCTGCACGACCTCGACGCCCGCCTTGTCGGCCTTCTTGATGTTGCGCCGCCACAGCTGGTTGAAGCCCTTGTGCACGTCCTCCAGCGACCGCCCCTCCAGGGGCACTTGGAAGACGTAGCGGGGCTGTACGTCGCCGAAGCCGGCGCCGCCGTCCTCCCCCTGCTGCCAGCCCATCCGGCGCAGCCTGTCCGCGACTTCGAAGGCCCGCGGCTCGATGTGCGTCGCCTGCACGTCGCGCAGGCGTTTCACATCCGGGTCCTGGATTCCGCGCTTGATCGCGGCCGCGTCCCAGCGCCGGATGACCACCGGCGGCCCCATCTTCACCGAGAAGGCGCCCTGCTGCTTCAGATGCGCCAGCATCGGCTGGAGCCAGCGCTCCAGGTTCGGCGAGTACCAGTCGATGACCGGGCCCTCCGGCAGATACGCCAGATACCGCTTGACCCTCGGCAGTTGCCGGTAGAGCACAAGGCCCGCACCCACGAGTTCGCCGTCGCCGTCGAACCAGCCCAGATTCTCCGAGCGCCACTCGCCCTTCACGTCGGCCCACGCAGGCACCTGGCAGTGGCTGGCCGAGGGCAGGCTGCGGATATACGCCAGGTGCTGCTCGCGGCTGATGGTCCTGAGGGTCAGACTCATGCGGAACGCTCCTCCGGGCGCAGGCGGGTGACTCGCCGCGAAGCCTACTGTGCGTCGGGGCAGGCTCACGCCCCGCCGCCGGGCTTCTCCCGCTCTGCGGCGGGCGGCGGTGCGGACAGCGAACACGACCTGCACACGGCGTCCACCGTCTCGGGTGCCGGCGCGGCCATACGTACGAACACCCAGGCCGTGACCGCTGCGGCGCCCAGCAGTCCGGCGCAGGTCAGCATCGCGCCGTGGAAGGCGGCGTCGACGTCGGGGGGCGAGCGGTACTCGTTGCCGGACAGCCCGACGAGCGACGGGATGGCGGCCACGGAGATGAGACCGCCCGTACGAGCCGCCGCGTTGTTGATTCCGCTCGCGGTGCCCGCCCTGCCCACGTCCACGGACTCCAGCACCGTCGCCGTGAGCGGAGCCACCAGGAGCGTCATGCCGGCGCCCAGGCCGATCCCGGCCGGCAGCACGTCCCCGAAGTACGAGGCGTCCGGCCCGATCCGGAGCATGAGCAGCACCCCCGCCCCGGCCAGGACAGGGCCCGCCGTCAGCGGAACGTGCGGCCCGATGCGCGTGCCCAGGCGCGCCGCCCGGCTGGAGAAGGCCAGCATCAGCAGCGTCAGCGGCAGCAGCGCGAGCCCGGCCAGCAGGGGCGGGTAGCCCGCGGTGGTCTGCAACTGGAGCACCAGGAAGAAGGACACGGCGGCGAGCGCCCCGTAGATCAGCACCGTCACCACGTTCGTGTACGAGAACAGCCGCACGCGGAAGAGGCCGAGCGGCACCATCGGACGCGGTGAACGCCGCTCCGTCACGATGAACGCCGCGCCCAGGAGCACCGCCGCGCCGCCGGTGACGAGCGCGGGGAGGGGCTGCGTGGAGGACGCGGTCAGCGCATAGGTGAGGGAGCACAGCGAGAGCGCCGCCAGCACGGCTCCCGGGACGTCGAACCGGCCGCTCGCCGCCTCGTCGCGGTTCTCCGGCACGTGGCGCACCGCGACCACCGCGGTCAGTACGGCGAAGGGCAGGTTGATCAGGAAGACCCAGCGCCAGCCCGGGCCGCCCGCGAGCCAGCCGCCGAGCAGCGGGCCGACCGCTCCGGCGACGCCGCCCAGACCGGCCCACGTTCCCACCGCGGCCGCACGCTCCTGTGGACGGAAGACCGCCTGGATGATCGCGAGGGATCCCGGCGTCAGCAGCGCGCCCCCGATCCCTTGCAGGCCACGGGCGCCGACGAGCAGCGTGGCGCTCGGCGCGAGCCCGCACATCGCGGACGAGACGGCGAACCACAGCACGCCGATGACGAAGATCCGCCGGCGCCCGTACCGGTCACCGAGGGAGCCGCCCAGCAGGATCAGTCCGGCGAGCGTCAGCAGGTACGCGTTCACCGCCCACTGGAGCCCCGCGAGGCTCGACCCGAGGTCCTCGCCGATGCGAGGAAGGGCCACGTTCACGGCCGTACCGTCCAGCAGCACCATGCTCGAACCCAGAACCGTCGCGAACAGCACCCGGCGACCGGTGGGGCCGGACATGGTCACCTCACCAGCGCGCGCAGTGTTCATGGCGTCCATCCTGGGGCCCGGCAGGCCGCGGCGGTACGAGGCAATGCGGGCGGAACGGCCGGGACGGGCCGGGGGCGGCCCGGGGACGGGGTGCCGGAGGCGGTGCCGAGCCGCCGGGAGCGACGCCGCGGGTGCGCACATGCCGGACAACGCTGATCTCGTCATCATGGGAACCGCCGGGCCCGCCGTGCCCGCTCGCGCAGCGGGCCGCGCCGGGACAGGAAGCACCACAGCGAGAAGGGGGACGAGGCCATGGAGCTCTTCCCGCCCCTGCCGCTCAGCGAGTGGCGGGACACCAAGGAGACCCTGCACCGCTTCGAACAGCTCGTCGGCAAGATCCGTCTTACGTCGAGCAGCCGCCGCAACCACTGGTGGAACGTGCCGTACCACCTCACCGGGCGCGGCATCACCACGCGGCCGATGGGACAGACCGACGGCAACCCCGTCTTCACGATCGACTTCGACTTCGTCGATCACCAGCTGATCGTCACCGCCCTCGACGGTACGCAGATCTCCTTCCCCCTCCTCGGCCAGTCCGTGGCGTCGTTCCGGCGGAACCTCCTGGAGGCGCTCGCCGACCTCGGCATCCACGCGGAGATCCCGCACCCCGGGCCGTTCGACCTGCCCGACTCCTCCAGGCCGTTCTCCCAGGACACCGAGCACGCCACATACGTTCCTGAGCACGCCAACCGGTACTGGCAGGTCCTCAGCCAAGTCGCGCTCGTGCTGGAGGAGTTCGCCGCCCGCTTCTCGGGCAAGTGCAGCGCGGTGCACCACTTCTGGCACACGTTCGACCTCGCGCACACCCGCTTCTCCGGGCGGCACGTCGAGCAGCCGCCGCAGACGGACGCGGTGACGCGTGAGGCGTACTCGCGCGAGGTGATCAGCTTCGGCTTCTGGTTCGGCGACGACTCGTTCACGGAGCCCGCCTTCTACGCGTACGCGGCGCCCGAGCCCGCCGGGCTGGAGCTGGAGCCGCTCAGGCCGGAGACGGCGCGCTGGGTCCCGCAGAACGGCAGCCATCTCGCGCTGCTGCGCTACGAGGACGTGCGCGCGCTCGACGATCCGCGTGGGGCGCTGCTCGACTTCTACGAGAGCGCGTACCGCGGAGCCGCCGCCCGGGCGGACTGGGACATCGAGGGGTTCGAGAGCCCCGGCGGCATCACGGACCAGCAGCTGGTCGCACATCGCGGCTGACGACCGGCGGGTGGCGGCTGGGCACCGGCAACCGGCAACTGACAGCTGACAATTGGTTGTCAGCTGTCAGCTGTCAGCTGTTAGCTGTCGCCTGTCAGGTGTCCGTCGTCAACTGTCAGCCGTCAACTGACCGCTGTCGGCCGTCGCCCGACCGCTGACCGCTGACCGCTCACCGCTGAGAGCCGCCTCCGCCGACAGGCCAGTCAGCCCCCGCTCAGTGCAGTTGCCGCTCCCAGTCCGCGGGGACCTTGCCCTCGGGGCCCGGCGTCGGCTGCGACTTCGGATGCGACGTGGGCGGAGCCAGCTGCGGGCCCTCGTAGACCTGCTCGGTGTCCGTGTTCCAGAACCAGTCCTCGCCCGGCTCGAAGCTCGTCAGGAAGGGATGCCCCTCCTGCTGCGCGTGCATCGTGGCGTGCTGCCCGGGAGAGGAGTCGCAGCAGCCGATGTGCCCGCACGCGGCGCAGCGCCGCAGATGGAACCACCACCCCGGCCCGTCGCCCGCGGAGCACTCCACACAACCCGTGCCGCTCGGCTGTGCGGCCGCATCGATGCCGGGGATGCCGTCCTGAAGTGCCATGTGCCGCTTCCTCTCGCTCGGCCCCCCTGAACCAGCCACCGGCCGTGCCGAAGCCGTCACACGATCGGCTGATTGCCGGACGCCGGCCACCCGCAGCCGGACGTTCGCCAGCGTAAGCAGCACACGCATGCCCGGCACCTCGGGAGAGGGCCGGGCAGCGCACTGAAGCGGCGCAGTAAAGGAGACGCGGTTCCGTACGCGGACGCGCTCGGTGATTCCCGTACGGAGAAGAGCGGCAGGAGCGCCGCTCAGGCGAGGAGACCGCCGTGCATCATGCCCAGGTAGAGGCCGAAGGCGGCCCCGCCCATGCCGATGATCAGCGCGAAGCGCTCACCCGTCGTGGCCGAGATGAACTGCCCCCACGCCCCGGTGACGACACCCACCAGGCCCGTCCACGCGCTGAGCACGTGAAGCCCCGACCAGAACGCCGTCATGAACGCGACCACTCCCAGGAGGGCCGTGACCGCCGCGAGCGAGCTCTCCAGAGGGTGAGCCCTGCCGTCGTCGAGGAGCATGGAGACCGGGTTGTGCCGTACTGCCTGTGCCATGCGGCACCTCCTGCAGAGGCCAGCATCGGCGGCGCCCTCGTGACGCCGCTCACACCGTTCCGTCCAGGTTGCGGCGACTCGGGTCCGGATTTCAACCGGAAGGCTCAGGCCGGGTACTCTGAACGGTCTGCACCGACGCCCCTACTCGGCCGGCTACCCGGCCGGGCGGCGCGGGTGCGGAGCGCATCACGAACCTCCTGCCACGGAACGACCGTGGCCGCGAGTCCGAAGGAGGTGGGTTCCACATGCGTCACTACGAGGTGATGGTGATCCTCGACCCCGATCTCGAGGAGCGAGCGATCTCCCCGCTGATCGAGAACTTCCTTTCCGTCGTCCGCGACGCAAAGGGCAAGGTCGAGAAGGTCGACACCTGGGGCCGTCGCCGGCTCTCCTACGAGATCAACAAGAAGCCCGAGGGCATCTACTCGGTCATCGACGTCCAGGCCGAGCCTGCGACCGTCAAGGAACTCGACCGCCAGATGAATCTGAACGAGTCGGTTCTGCGGACCAAGGTCCTGCGTCCCTCCGCCCACTGAGCCGTACGGCACAGAGAGCGTCGGGGACCGGCACAGGACCAGACACCGAGTAGCAGCAAGCCACCACGCACGGCACGTGGCACACAGCACGATCCGCGTGCCGCGGCACGAGCCACAGAAGCCACAAAGCAGCCAGCAGCACCCCGCCGAGAGGTTCCCCATGGCAGGCGAGACCGTCATCACGGTCGTCGGCAATCTTGTCGACGACCCCGAGCTGCGCTTCACCCCCTCCGGTGCGGCGGTCGCGAAGTTCCGAGTCGCGTCCACCCCGCGCACCTTCGACCGTCAGACCAACGAGTGGAAGGACGGCGAGAGCCTGTTCCTCACCTGCTCGGTCTGGCGCCAGGCGGCGGAGAACGTCGCCGAATCCCTCACCAAGGGAACGCGCGTCGTCGTACAGGGCCGCCTCAAGCAGCGCTCGTACGAAGACCGCGAGGGCATCAAGCGCACGGTCTACGAGCTGGACGTCGACGAGGTCGGCGCCAGCCTCCGCAACGCCACCGCGAAGATCACCAAGACCAGCGGCCGAGGCGGCCAGGGCGGCGGCTTCGGCGGCGGCGGTCAGGGTGGCGGCGGCTGGGGCGGTGGCCAGGGCGGCGGCCAGCAGGGCGGCGGCGCACCCGCGGGCGACCCGTGGGCGACCGGCGCACCGGCCGGCGGCGGCCAGGGCGGCGGCGGTGGCGGCTGGGGCGGAGGCTCCGGTGGCGGCTACTCGGACGAGCCCCCCTTCTGACCGGAGCGCGCACGCGCACCGGCCAGGACGACGACCGGCCGCCGGGCACCGGAGCCGTTCGCCGGGGCAGGGCCAGACAGCTGCACACTTCTTGAAACTCAACGGAGAGAGACATGGCGAAGCCGCCTGCTCGCAAGCCGAAGAAGAAGGTTTGCGTGTTCTGCAAAGAGAAGATCAACTACGTCGACTACAAGGACACGAACCTGCTGCGGAAGTTCATTTCCGACCGCGGCAAGATCCGTGCCCGCAGGGTCACCGGCAACTGCACCCAGCACCAGCGCGATGTCGCCACGGCCGTGAAGAACAGCCGTGAGATGGCGCTGCTGCCCTACACCTCGACCGCTCGATAAGGGAAGGGTGACCGACAGATGAAGATCATCCTGACCAACGAGGTCTCCGGTCTCGGTGCCGCGGGCGACGTCGTCGAGGTACGCGACGGATACGCCCGCAACTACCTGATCCCGCGCCGCGTCGCCATCCGGTGGACGAAGGGCGGGGAGAAGGACGTCGAGCAGATCCGCCGCGCCCGCAAGATCCACGAGATCGCCACGATCGAGCAGGCCAACGAGGTCAAGACCCGGCTCGAGGACGTCAAGGTGCGTCTGAAGGTCCGGGCCGGCGACCAGGGCAGGCTCTTCGGCTCCGTGACCCCGGCGGACATCGCCGGTGCCGTCAAGGACGCGGGCGGCCCGGAGATCGACAAGCGCCGCATCGAGGTGGCCGCGCCCATCAAGACCCTGGGCTCCCACCAGGTGTCGGTGCAGCTGCACGCCGAGGTGGCCGCCAAGGTCGACATCGAGGTCGTCGCCGCCTGACGGCCGCGCGCAGTCGTGTATCAGCGGAGGGCCGTACCCCTGGTGAGGGGTACGGCCCTCCGGCTTGCGCCGTGCGGGTCCCGGGCGTCAACTGCGCGTGCCGCTCGGACGGTTGACCGCTGAGCCGATCTGCGCGTCCTCCTTCGGCTGACCGCCCCGGGGCGTCGTTCCGTGCGGGCCGGGCCGCTGTCGGCTGTCCGTGCGGACCGGGTCGTCAACTGGGCGTGCAGGGCCGGTCGTTCACCGTCCGTACGGGGCCTGCGGCCCGTACGGCCAGGAGAGCCCTGCGAGTCGGGGGCGAGCCCAGCACGCGGCCGCGTGCCGTCAGGCCCGCACCGCTCCCGTCACGACCCACCGGCCCGACCGGGCGCGTGCCCACAGCGTGATCAGCCGCACCCCCATCATCACGCCCGCGACCGCCCACCACAGCGCCGTCAGACCGCCGCCCAGCACCGGCACCAGCAGCGCCACCGGGGCGAACACCGCCAGGGTCACGAGCATCGCGCTCGCCAGATACGGGCCGTCCCCCGCTCCCATCAGCACGCCGTCCAGCACGAAGACGACGCCCGCCACCGGCTGCGTCACCGCGACCACGAGCAGCGCGGGCGTCAGCGCCGCGATCACCGCGCCGTCCGACGTGAACAGCGGCATGAAGAACGGCCGTGCCGCCGCGACCAGCAGGCCCAGGACCACACCCGAGACGACCCCCCACTGCACCATCCGCTTGCACGCCGCCCGCGCGCCCGCCTCGTCGCCCGCGCCCAGATACCGTCCGATGATCGCCTGTCCCGCGATCGCGATCGCGTCCAGCGCGAACGCGAGCAACGACCAGAGCGTGAGGGCGATTTGGTGTGCCGCGATGTCCGCGTCGCCGAGCCTCGCCGCCACGGCCGTCGCGATCATCAGCACCGCGCGCAGCGACAGCGTACGGATCAGCAGCGGCGTTCCCGCCTGGGCGCACGCCCGGATGCCCGCGGCCTCCGGGCGCAACGACGCGCCGTGCCGCCGAGCGCCCCGTACCACCACGAACAGATACACCGCCGCCATCGCCCACTGCGCGAGCACCGTGCCCCACGCGGAGCCCGCGATGCCCAGCCCGAACCCGTAGACGAGCAGCAGATTCAGCACGGCGTTCGCCGAGAAGCCGCCCACGGCGACGAACAGCGGGGTCCTGGTGTCCTGGAGGCCGCGCAGCACGCCCGTCGCCGCGAGGACGACGAGCATGGCGGGGATGCCGAGCGCGCTGATGCGCAGATACGTCACCCCGTGCGGCGCCGCCGTCGCGGACGCCCCGAAGAGATCCACGAGAGCCGGAGCCCCCGGCAGCACCACGACGACCACGGCCAGGCCGAGCAGCAGCGCGAGCCAAATGCCGTCCATGCCCTGCCTGATGGCGGCCGGAAGGTCGCCGGCGCCGACCCGGCGGGCCACGGCGGCGGTGGTCGCGTACGCGAGGAAGACGAAGATGTTGACCCCGGTCTGCAAGAGCGCCGCCGCGACTCCGAGGCCCGCGAGCTGCGGAGTGCCCAAGTGCCCGACGATGGCGCTGTCCACCATGACGAAGAGAGGCTCCGCGACGAGCGCGCCGAAGGCGGGGAGGGCGAGCGCGACGATTTCGCGGTCGTGGCGCCGCATGGTGGCGCGGGTGGCGGCGGGGTCGGTCATGGACTCGATCCAAGCATCCACAGGTAATGGCTGCAAGCGGCCTCTGTCTATTACGTTCGTGCGGCTCGCGTGCGTGTGCGGCAACGGTGGGCCAAGCCGCGTAACGATCCGGGTCTCGGGGCCAAGTTTTTTCCCCGCACAGGCGGTGGACGCCGTCGCCACAGGTCAGGGGTGCTCAATGGGGAAGAGGCCGGACTTCTCCACAGGGCTGTCCCCCGACCCGTACACAGCTTTCGCCGTCTTCTCCACAGAAACCGAGGTGCCGTCCACATCACCCTGTGGATAACAACTTTGGCGCGTGCTCCGCGGCGCCATAACGTTGGTCCTCGCCCGCCCCACAAACCCCTCGTCAACTCCGTTTGCTCGACGCGCCGATGCGGAGTCGGGCGGCGCATTGTCAGAGCCGTGCCGTAAGAAAGAGGGGCAGTGCGGTCAGGTCCGGTCGTGCGCGATCACCGGACGGGGAGGAGGTGGACGCGTGACTCAGCAGCCCGAACACGTCGATGAGGCCTGGGCCGTTGACCCCGGCGCCCGCCCCGCCGCACGCCCCGCCCACCCCGAGCGCTTCCCCGCCGCGCGCGGCAGGAACGGCGCGCAGGGCGGCCCCGGTGGAAACGGGCACGGAAACGCGCACACCGAGCGCCACGACCGCGGCGCGGAGACGCCGGCGCCCGCGGCGGTCTCCTTCGAGCGCGTGCCGCCGCAGGACCTCGAAGCCGAACAGTCCGTGCTCGGCGGCATGATGCTCTCCAAGGACGCGATCGCCGACGTCGTCGAAGTGCTCAAGGGGCACGACTTCTACCGTCCCGCGCACGAGACGGTCTACGAGGCGATCCTCGACCTCTACGCCAAGGGCGAGCCCGCCGACCCCATCACCGTCACCGCCGAACTCACGCGGCGCGGCGAGATCGGCCGCGTCGGCGGCCCGGGTTACGTCCACTCGCTGGTGCAGACGGTGCCCACGGCCGCCAACGCCGAGTACTACGCGGAGATCGTCCACGAACGGGCCGTGCTGCGCAGGCTCGTGGAGGCGGGCACGCGCATCACACAGATGGGATACGCGGCGGACGGCGACGTCGACGACATCGTCAACTCCGCCCAGGCGGAGATCTATTCGGTCACCGAGCAGCGCACGTCGGAGGACTATCTCCCGCTCGGCGACATCATGGAGGGCGCCCTCGACGAGATCGAGGCGATCGGTTCGCGCAGCGGCCAGATGACGGGCGTGCCCACGGGGTTCACCGATCTTGACTCGCTGACGAACGGGCTGCACCCCGGCCAAATGGTCGTCATCGCGGCGAGGCCCGCGATGGGTAAGGCGCTGGCGCTCGATACGCCGCTGCCCACCCCCGACGGGTGGACGACGATGGGCGAAGTCGCCGTCGGGGACCGCTTGCTGGGTGCGGACGGGGAGCCCACGGCCGTCGTCGCCGTGACGGACGTGATGCACAACCGCCCCTGCTTCAGGGTGACTTTCGACGACGGGACGAGCGTCGTCGCCGACGCCGACCACCAGTGGCTCACCGACACCCGCGCGTCGCGTCGTTCGGCGGCGCAGGCCGCTGCCGGCCGCGAAGGCCACCGTCGGCCGGGGGCTCTGCCCTCGGTGAAGACCACCAAGGAGATCGCCGGGACGGTGCGGTGCGTCACCGCCGATCGGCGCCTGAACCACTCGGTGCGTACCGCCGCACCGCTGGATCTCCCCGAGCGGGAGCTGCCGGTTGAGCCGTACGCGCTGGGCGCGCGGCTCGGGGGCGGGGCCGCTCCTGTGGCCAACGGGCCCATCCCGCAGGGGTACTTGCGGGCCTCCGTCTCCCAGCGCCGGGCGCTCCTCGCCGGGCTTCTCGACGCGGGCGGCACCGTGAGCCGTACGGGCTCGGTCCGGTTCGCCGCCGCCAACCGGGCGCTCGCCGAGGGCTTTTGCGAGCTGGTGCTCAGCCTCGGCTACCGCTGCGGGATGCGCACCGAGCGCGTCGCGGGACGTCATGGACGTACGGCAGGGGCGCCCTCGACCCGCTACGTCGTCACCTTCGCCACCGACGACGAGGTCTTCCGGCCGGGCCGAAAGCAGCAGGAGCACCGGGCCCGTCGCCGTCCGGCCGCGCCGCGGCTGAACCGGCGGTTCATCAAAGCCGTCGAGGAGATCGGCTCCGTCCCGGTCCGGTGCGTGGAGGTGGACAACCCCGCGCGTCTGTACCTCGCGACGCGGTCCATGATCCCGACTCACAACAGCACGCTGGCGCTGGACTTCGCGCGGGCCTGCTCCGTGAGGCACAACATGCCGAGCGTGATCTTCTCGCTGGAGATGGGGCGCAACGAGATCGCGATGCGGCTGCTGTCGGCGGAGGCGCGGGTGGCGCTTCACCACATGCGGTCGGGCTCGATGACGGACGAGGACTGGACGAGGCTTGCCCGTCAGATGCCGCAGGTGACGGAGGCGCCTCTGTACATCGACGATTCGCCGAACCTGTCGATGATGGAGATCCGGGCCAAGTGCCGCCGCCTGAAGCAGCGGAACGATCTGAAGCTCGTGGTGATCGACTATCTCCAGCTGATGCAGACGGGCAGTTCACGGCGCCCGGAGAGCCGTCAGCAGGAGGTCTCCGAGATGTCGCGGAACCTGAAGCTGCTCGCGAAGGAGCTGGAGGTTCCGGTGATCGCGCTCTCGCAGCTCAACCGTGGTCCGGAGCAGCGTACGGACAAGAAGCCGATGGTCTCCGACCTTCGTGAGTCGGGCTGCATGACGGGTGACACCACGATTCTTCGCGCGGACACCGGAGTGCCCGTCACCTTCGACGAGTTGATGGAGAACGGGCACGAGGGGGTGCTGGTGTGGTCGCTGGACGAGCGGCGCCGCCTGGTCGCCGCGCCGGTCACCAACGTCTTCTCGTCCGGTGTGAAGCAGGTCCACCGTCTGCGGCTCGCGTCAGGACGTGAGGTCAAGGCGACCGCCAACCATCCGTTCCTGACCTTCGGCGGGTGGACGCCGCTGGAGGGCATCGCTGTCGGGGACCGGATCGCCGTTCCCCGCCGCATCCCGGAACCCGTCGGGTCGGGGCCCGGCTGGTCCGAGCGTCGATCCGACGACGTCCCGGACTCCGATCCACAGCCTGCCGCCTCCACGGACGACGTGTTCTGGGACAGGGTGGTGGCGATCGAACCGCTCGGCGAGCAACCCGTGTACGACGCGACGGTCAAGGGGACACACAACTTCGTCGCCGACGGCATCGTCGCCCACAACAGCATCGAGCAGGACGCCGACATGGTGGTACTGCTGCACCGTGAGGACGCGTACGAGAAGGAGTCGCCGCGGGCGGGCGAGGCGGACTTGATCGTGGCGAAGCACCGCAACGGCCCGACGGCGACGATCACCGTGGCCTTCCAGGGCCACTACTCGCGCTTCGTGGACATGGCGCAGACGTAGGGCCTCGCGGCTGATGTCGTGATCTCACGGGCCGCGCCGTACCGATGTCGTATACGACATCTCCGCGAGACCAGCGCGTGGGTGCTGCTGCTCAGCGCCTCGTCTCGTACCTGGTCAGGACCACGCCGCCGGGAAACGTCCGCGTCTCCACCAGGTTCAGGTTCACCCAGCCGTCCAGCGCGGTGAAGAACGGCGTGCCTCCGCCGACCAGGACCGGATGGGAGGCGATCGCGTACTCGTCGATCAGCCCGGCGCGCATGGCCGCCCCGGCGAGCGTTGCGCCGCCGATGTTCATCGGGCCGCCGTCCTCGGCCTTGAGCCGGGTGATCTCGGCGATCGCGTCGCCGGTGACCAGGCGGGTGTTCCAGTCGACCTTGTCGACCGTCGAGGAGAACACCACCTTCGGCGTGTCCCGCCAGTTCCGCGCGAACTCGATTTGTGCCGGGGTGGCGTCGGGCTGCTGGTCGCCGGTCGGCCAGTACGAACTCATCGCCTCCCACAGCTTGCGCCCGTACAGCGACAGGCCACTCGCCTTCTCGTGGTCGAGCCACCACTGGAACAGCTCGTCGCTCGGCACCCCGCCCCAGCCGATGTCGTCGCCGGCCGCGGCGATGTAGCCGTCCAGGGTCAGGTTCATGCCGTAGATCAGATTCCGCATGGCCCAGCCTTCCGTCCGTGGGTGTCCGGCCTATAGACCAGTGCGGCGCGGGAACTCATCGGCATCTGTGCGCGCTCCCAGATCACGCGAGATCGGCATGGCACGAGCGGCGAGACCCTACGCGTAGGTTCTGAAATCTCTTGTCCGGCCTGGCCGGGCCGGGAACAGCCGCTCCGGCCGGCCGGTTGCATCCGACGAGGGCCGGCGCCCCGTACCGAGGGACACGGAGTACAAGATCGTCCGTCCCACCGGGATTCGGGCCTCAGGATCGCGGTACGTCCGCCGCTCACCCGGACCACGATGCACTTCTGCAGGAGGACTGTTCCATGACTGACCGGCCCTTGACGCTCATGGCAGTACACGCCCACCCCGACGACGAGGCCACCGGAACCGGAGGCGTCCTCGCGCGCTATGCGGCGGAGGGCATCCGTACGGTTCTGGTGACGTGTACCGACGGCGCTTGCGGTGACGGACCCGGGGGTGTCAAGCCGGGCGATCCCGGACACGATCCGGCGGCCGTCGCCGCGATGCGCCGTCAAGAACTCATGGCGAGCTGTGACGTCCTGAAGGTCAGCGATCTGGAGATGCTGGACTACGCCGACTCCGGGATGACGGGCTGGCCGAGCAACGACGCCCCCGGATCCTTCTGGCGGACCCCCGTGGAGGAAGGCGCCGCCCGACTCGCGGAGCTCATGCGGCACTACCGGCCCGATGTGGTCGTCACCTACGACGAGAACGGCTTCTACGGCCACCCCGACCACATCCAGGCCCACCGCATCACGATGGCGGCGCTGGAGAAGACCGAGCTGACGCCGAAGGTGTACTGGACGACGATGCCCCGCTCGATGATGCAGCGGTTCGGGGAGACCGTGCGCGAGTTTCAGGAGGACATGCCGGAGCCGGATCCTGCCGAGGCCGCCGCGATGGCCGAGATCGGCCTCCCCGACGACGAGGTCACCACGTGGGTGGACACCATCGCCTTCAGCGGTCAGAAGTTCGATGCGCTGGCCGCGCACGCCAGTCAGGGCGAGAACATCTTCTTCCTCAAGATGGGCAAGGAGAAGTTCGGCGAGTTGATGGGCATGGAGACCTTCGTACGGGTCAAGGACGCCACCGGCGCCGCCGTACCCGAGAACGATCTCTTCGCCGGACTGCGCTGATCCGCCCGTCCGGCCGGGGCCCGGGATGGCTCATCGGCGCTTCGGTACGCGGAAGCGCAGGTGGGTCACGGTTCCGGCGAACGGCTCGCCCTCCGGGATCAGTTCGCCCCGCCGCCCCGGGAACAGCGGCGTCCCCTCGCCGAGCAGCACCGGGACGAGGTGGACGCGGACCTCGTCCAGCAGTCCGGCGCCGAGGAGTTGGCCCGCGACATCGGCGCCGAGCACCATCACGTCCTTCTGCCCGGCGGCCTGCACGGCGCGGCGGGCCGCGGCCTCCAGCCCGTCGAAGGCGAACGTCCCGCTGTTGTCGCCGGGCAGGTCCTGCCGTACGCGATGGGTGACCACGAAGCTGGGGACGCCGGGCCACGGCGTGCCGCCCCAGGGGCCGAGACCGAGATCGAACGTGCGCCGCCCGATGACCGCCGCGCCCACCGAGGCGTCGACTTCGCGGCGGGCGGCGGCATCGGCCTCGCCGTTGGGGCCCGTCCCCGCCATCCATGTGTGCAGGCTCTCGCCGCCGTCCCCCATGGGCTCCGCCTCGCGGACGTTCGGCCCGGCCGTGAACCCGTCCAGGGACATCGACACATCCAGCACGACCTTGGCCATCGTCGCCCTCACCCCTGCCTGGGCGCCGCGGGCCGGCGCCGTCACGAGATGGTCGCAGACGGGCAATACCTTTGAAACCCTTCCCAATTCAGCGGACTCAGGCAAAGGGTGCGGAGTGGTGCGAAGTTGCCGGGGCCGCCTCAGAGTTCGGTGCGCGGGATGTGAGTGAGCCTTCAAGTGCTGTGCGCGCGGACGCCTTCGGGATCGTCACGGACGCCGCCGTCGCCGTCGTCACCGGCGCCGACGGCGGAGGTGGAGGCCGTACGGTCGCCCGCTGACCCGCGTTCCCGGGGCAAGGGGGGCGCAGGGCTTATGGCGCGTGCGCCCCTCTGCGCCCCCTCTGGCGATCCGTCAAAACCCTTCCCTTGACGCGCTGTTGACGCATTCTTGATGCGGCGTACACGTGGGCGGCGACGGCCGGAGGTGGAGAGATGCCGCAGGAGTGGGCGGGAGAATCCGACCGGGACAGAGCCGTGGAGCGGTACGTGCGGGAGCTGCTGGAGCGGCGCCCGCGCTCGCGTGCGGACCTGCCGGCGACGTTGCTTCTCGGGCCGCGCGGCAGCGGAAAGACCACAGTGCTGCGGCACTTGGCGGACTGGGCCCGCCGGGCGCCCGTCGCCCGGCTGGATCTGGCGGCGCTCGGTCAGGAGGGCCGTAAGCCCATCGATGTGCTGGCCGCCCTCGTCTTCCAACTCAACGCGAAGAAGCGGGACTTCGCCCGGCTGCGGTTTCCGTCTTTCGGTCTGCTGGCGATCGCCGTCGCCGCGCGGATGGAGGCCGCCGACCGCGACGACGCGGTGCGGCAGATGGAGCAGGCGCTCATCGGCCCGCCGAGCAGCCGCGCCGAGGTCTTCAACCAGCTCGCGCAGTACGCCGCGACGGTGCTGGGCGCCCCGACCGCCGTGACGGCGGCGCTGCCTCTGCTGCCGCAGTGGCAGCGGCACTGGGTGCGGGCCCGGATGCGGTGGCGGCTGGCGCGGGCGCGCCGGCGCGCCGAGGGCGGTGGCGCGGGCTCGGTCGAGGGTTTCCTGATCGACCTCAACAGGCGTTACGGGGACCGGGAGTCGGCGGAGCGGAGGCGTGCCGAGTCGGTTCTCTTCGATGCTTTTCTGGACGATCTGCGCAGGGCGTACGGATCGCGGGCCGGTGATCTGCGCCGTACGACGCAGTGCCTGGTGCTGCTGGACAACGTGGACAGCCCGCTCGGCAACGAGTTCCTCGCGGCGCTGCTGGAGGCACGCGGCAAGGCGGAGGCGCCGGATCCGCTGCTGGTGCTGGCGACGGCGGGTAGTTACCCGGCGGCGCTGGAGAGCTTCGCGTTCGGCGGTCCCCGGCAGCTCGGTGCGCTGCCGGGGAGGTGGCCCGCGGACGAGGAGCGGTTCCGTCCGGAGCAGGTGGTGAAGGGCCTGGTCGTCGGCAGGCTGCGCGATCTGGCGCGGCACGAGGTCGAGCGGCAGGCCGAGGAGGTATTGCGGTCCGCGGGCCGCCAGGTGGCGCCGCCCGCCGCGGACAACGGCGTGCAGTGGCTGGGCTGGCTCGTGTACGAGGTGACGCGCGGCCATCCGGCGGGCACGGCTGGGCTGTTGGCGGCGCTGCTGGAGTGGGGCCCGGAGGTGGGCTGGGAGGAGCGGCTGCGCCGGAGTCTGGAGCCGGGTGCGCCGCTGGTGGGTGAGCTGCTGGAGAGGCTGCTGCCGATCGGTGCGAGCGCCGAGCTGGTGCGGACGCTGGCGCGGGCGGCAGCGGCGGCCGATCTCGCGCAGGCTCAGGCGGGCGGCGTCCTGTGGGAGGACGGTGCCCGAGTGCAGGACGAATACCACGACTTCAGCACGGATGTGCTGCGCACGATGCATCTCGACGGTGCCGACGAGGCGGAGAGCGGGCGCGTGGAGACTCCGCATCCGTTGCTGCGCCTTCTGCTGCTGCGCCGTCTCGCGGAGGTGCCGGCACAGGACGGGCCGGACGGGGCGGACCGGCGTCGCGGCACGGACGGGGAGCAAGGAACCGGCGGGCCGGACGGGACGGATGCCGTACGTGCGGCGCACACCGTGCTGCGCGAGCGTGCCGCGGCGGACGGGGACGAGCGCACCGCCGCCTACCATGCCCTGGCGGCGGGCGACTTGGCGGCCGCGGCCGCTCATCTCGACGGCGCGTTCGACCGGTTGACGCCCGACGAGTGGTGTGCGGAGCTGTGCCGGCTGCGCCGTGCTCCGTTGCCCGTGGTGGCCGCGGGCGTGCGAACCAACGGAGCCGGTCGCGTCGACGGGGCCGGCGGCTCGGACGGCGGAGCGCCGATGCAGCCGGTGTGGGAGCGGTACGAGCGGCTCGTCGATCACCTCAACGAGGGTGCGGTCGAGCAGCGGCTGCGGACGGTCACGCGCCTGCTCGCGGCGGAGTGGCTCGGCCCGGAGCCGCCGGAGGATCCCCGTACGGACCGGGTGGGCGACCCGTACCGCGACCCCTTGGGCGACCCGGGCGCCGAGCTCTACGGAGAGATCCAGGCGCGGCTGCACACGCTGGCGGTGCACGCCGACAGCGTGCCCTGGACGTCGGTGCTGCTGCGGAAGGCGAAGCAGTACGGAAAGGAGCCGTGGCTGTGACCGGCGGCGCAAGAGGGAGCGGCGATGCGAGTGGGAGCGGCAGTTCAGGGGGAGGGGGCGGCGAGCGCGTCGGCACCCCCGGCGGCCGGGTGTTCGTACCGCCGAGACCCCCGCACCGCTGGGGCCTGATCGCGATCGCGACGGTCCTCGTCGCCACGGTGGCGGCGCCGCTGGGGAGTTGGGCGGTCCAGCGGGCGGGAGAGTGCGCGGACGGTGTGCGGAAGGTCGCCGGAGGGGAGTGCGTGGGCGTCACCGACGGGGCGTACGAGTTCGAGAACCTGCGCGGTCTCGGGCGGAAGATCCACGCGGAGAACGAGAGGGTCGAGAGGTCCGGTGAGCCGTCGGTGTCGATCGCGTACGTCGAGGCCATGTCGGGCGGTTCGGCGGATCGCGGTGCGGAGACGACGCGGCAGGCGGTCGGCGGTGCCTATCTCGCGCAGCGCGCGCTGAACGCGGAGGGCGACACGCTGCCGAAGGTGCGTCTCCTGCTGGCCAACACGGGGCGGGGCGACCGGCATTGGCGCGAGGTCGTGGACCGGCTGACGGAGTCGAGGTCCGGTGAGCGGCTGGTGGCGGTGGCGGGCTTCGGGCAGAGCAACGACCGTACGAAGGAGGCGGTGCGGAAGCTGCGGAAGGCCGGGCTGCCGATGGTCGGCGCGACGGTCGCGGACGACGGGCTCGGCTCGCGGACGGCGGGCTTCTTCCGCGTCTCCTTCCCCAACCGGGACCAGACGTCGGCGGCGGCGCGCTACATCAAGGCGCAGCAGCGCGAGCATTCCGGCCACCGCGTGCTGATCGTGCGGGACGGCAACGAGGAGGACACCTACAACACGTCCCTGTACAGGGATTTCAGGGCCGCGGCGCGCCGTGAGCGGCTGGACGTGGACGACCAGGTCGTCCCGTACCGCTCCGGCGAGGGCGAGGCCTCGCCGACGGGCAACGCCCTCTCCCTCGCCGCGGACCGCGTGTGCGACGGCGACCCTCCGGACGTCGTCTTCTTCGCCGGGCGCGGCCGCGACCTGCGGCGCTTCATCGAGGCCGCCGGTGAGGGCGGGCGCCGGTGCCGTACGACGGTCATCTCCGGATCGAGCACCCTGGGCGTCTACTTCGACACCAGGGGCGAGCGGCGCCGTGCGGATCTCGAGCGCCTGCGCACGCGCTGGGAGCAGAGCGGCGTCACCGTGTACTACACGGCGTACGCACATCCGCAGATCGCCGAGAAGGTGTACGGGGACGAGGGGGGCGGCGGCGGGCCGTTCGCCGGCTTCGAGAAGGAGTACGGGCGTCAAGTCGGCGGCCCGGGTGCGGCGTTGGAGAGCGGTCAGGCGATGCTCGGCCACGATGCGGTGTTCACGATCGGCAAGGCCGCCCGTACCGCCGTGCAGGTCTACGGAACGCGCCGCGTCACGCCGCGGATGGTGCTCGCGATGCTGGAGCAGACGAGCGGCAGCTCGCGTGTGCGCGGTGTGAGCGGGGAGATCGCGTTCGACCCCGACACGGGCGAGCCGGTCGGCCGGCCGCTGGCCCTGGTGGAGCTGCGGCGCCCGCCGGCTCCGGGCGGGGACGGGGAGAAGTACCGCTTCGTGGAGGCGGTCACTCCGTGACGCGGGGGTGGGCCACCGTTGTCAGGCGGCGAGCGTGAGGGCCAGGGCGGCGGCAGCCGGGAGCGCCTGGACGTAGATGATGCGCCGGGTGGCGGTCACGGCGCCGTAGACGCCCGCGACGAGAACGCAGCAGAGGAAGAAGATCCGCACCGCGTGACCCGTCGGCTCCGGTGCGAGCAGGCCCCAGAACAGGCCTGCTGCCAGAAATCCGTTGTAGAGCCCCTGGTTGGCCGCGAGCGATGCCGACTCGTCGGCGAACTCCTGCGTCAGGCCGAAGGTTCTCCGGACGCGCGGAGTGCGCCACAGGAACATCTCCAGTATCAGGATGTACACGTGGAGCACGGCGACCAGGGCGACGAAAGCGAGACCAGCGGTGTGCACGAAGTCCTCCGGGAGACAGGTGAGTTGGCATTCCCAACCCACTAGGACGGGCGGAGCGTAGCAGCACGATGATTTGGTTTTCCAATCCACTGGCTCGGGGTTAGATTGCCGCCATGGCGAGGAGAGAGGTGAACCCGCGCACGTGCTCGCTGGCCTCGGCGCTGAACGTCATCGGTGAGAGGTGGTCGCTGCTGGCCGTCCGCGAGGTCTTCTACGGCGTGCACCGGTTCGACGGCATCGTCCGCAACACCGGGGCGCCGCGCGACATCCTCGCCACGCGGCTGCGCACCCTCGTCGACGGCGGAGTCCTGCGGCGGGTCCGCTACTCCGAACACCCCCCGCGCGACGAGTACCACCTCACGCAGGCGGGCCAGGAACTGGCGCCCGCCATGCTGGGCCTCATGCGCTGGGGCATGCGCTGGGCGCAGGGGGCACCCGTGAGCGCCGCGGCCTTCACCCACAGCTGCGGCGGCACGCTGGACGCCGCGATCGCATGCAGCGCCTGCGGCGAGAAGATCGACGCCCACGACGTGACGCTCCCGGACCCGGGTACGGCAGACGGCACGTGAGCGCGGAGGCCGGCGCCTGAGGCCTTCCGCGCTCAGGGGGACCGGAGGCTCACTCGAGGACGCGCAGCCTGGCGCCGTTGTTCCACGCCTCCAGCAGCCCACGGTGGACGGCCGTCACGTCGTGCCGCGCGGCCGTCAGCAGCGCGTCCCTGGTGAACGGCGCCGTGGCGACGAGGAGGGCGACATCGGCCTCGTATTCGAGCTTCGCCATGCCGACGAACTCCCGCACGTCGTCGCTGGTGATGCTGGAAGAGGGCGTGCGGGCCTTGCACTTGACGACGAGGCGCCGGCCGTCGCCGGTGTAGTCGAGGACGTCGGCACCGGCATCGCCGTGCCTGCCCGTGACGGCGATCTGCGCACAGCCGTCGCGCCTGCACAGCCAGGCCACGTGCCGCTCGAACTCCCGCCCGTTCATGGCGTCGAGCGCCGCCATGGAACCGGCGGCCCGGTGCCTCCGCAGCACCCTCCTGAGGTGGATCATCTCCGCTTCGTACTCCGCCAGTTGGCGGCGCAGCTCGCGCTGGGAATCGATGGCCTGATTGAGGAGGGGCACGATGCTCCGCCCGATGACGGCGCGAACGGTCTCCTCGGCGAGCTGCCGCACCCGCGTCTCGTCCAAAACGGGCCCCGACGCCCGCTGCGCCGCGATGTTCTGCGTGATGCGCTCATCCAGCCACGCGATGAGGCCGTGGACGACGGACTCGTCCACGGGGGCGGAGCCGGCCCCGGCGCGGCTTGCCTGTTCCGCGTCGAGCAGATACGTACGGATCCGCCGCGCGACCTCGCTGTCGCGCAGCAGCATCGCGACGTTGAGGACGGCGCGGCGACTGTAGACAGTGAGGTGCGCACGCCCCTGTGGATAACTCCCGTCAGAAAAGGACAGGTTGTCTCTTTCAAAGACCCGCAGGTCAGAGCCTCGCAGCGTGCGCAAGCCGTTGGCGGTGAGTTCGTCGCGGTGGCGCTGCACCAGCTTGCTGATCACCTGGTCGGTCACTTCGAAGTAGTCCGCGACCATGCGCGTCGTCACGTGAAGGCCGTCGGGCAGCAGCGACAGCACCTTCACCTTGTCGAGTGCCTCCGTCCTCGCCACGACGGACGCGCGCAGCGTCTGCGATTCCAGCAGCGCGCCTTCGTGCACCATGACACCCCCCTCTCCGGGCGGACCCGGACACAAGTGGGCATCCCTGCTGATCCCACCCCCTGCCGGGACCAACGAGACGTGAGATGTGAAGACACGCTCGAATTGCGGCCGTTCTTGCGATTCGAACCGCGCGGCATGCGGGACGGGGCCTGCGGTGCCTCCCAGGGTCAGAGTTGCATCTTGAAGCCCAGGTGGGATGCCTCGAAGCCGAGGCGTTCGTAGAAGCGGTGTGCCTCGATGCGGGTGGCGTCCGAGGTGAGTTGGACGAGGACGCAGCCCTGGCGGCGGGCCTCCTCGATCGCCCACTGGATCAGGCGGCTGCCGAGGCCGCCGCCGCGGGCGTCCGCGTGCACGCGGACCGCCTCGATCAGGGCGCGGGTGGAGCCGCGCCTGGACAGGCCCGGAATGACGGTGAGTTGGAGCGTGCCCACGGGCGCGCCGTCGCGTTCCGCGACGACGAGGTGCTGGTTCGGGTCGGCGTCGATGCGGGCGAACGCCTCGCGGTAGACGGCGGTTTCGCCGGGGCTCTCCCGCTGGGCGCCGAGGTGGTCGTCGGCGAGCATGGAGACGAGGGCCGGTACGTCGTCTGCGGTCGCGCGCCGCATCGTGACCGGCGCCGGTGGCGGCGGTGACGCCGGGGGCGGCGTTGATGACGAGGGTGGGGTCCCGGTGCTCATGATCGCAGCTTACGCCCCGGTATTGGCCAGAGGTTGGACTCGGTCGGAAAGTGCGCAAGCGGGCGGGTGTGCGGGGTGTGCGGCGTTGGCGCCGCATTGGCGCCGACGGCTTCCGTGCACGTAAGGCCCGGGCGGGCGGCGGCAGTTCGGGGCGCTCGGCGCGGCCCCTCCGCCGCGTCCGGAGCTTCGAGTCGAGGAGCTCCGAGCGGCCGGTACGGGTCGCGGACCCGTACCGGCCGCGGGTCAGACCGGCTGACGGGACTGCCGCCCCGCGACCGGGTCGTCGGTCCCCTGGCCCTCGCCGGCCGCGGCTCCGCGCGCTCGCGCCGACGCCCTGGCCCTTCCCGTACGGGCGTCCCGCAAGCGGCGTCCGCGCCTGGTCAGGCCCCAGGGCTTGAGCACCGAGACCGCCGTGAGGAAGACGTACAGAGAAAGGGAGACGGCAGGCGGGAAGAGGAGGTCCGTGCTCGGCACGGGCTCGCCGGCCGCCACCAGCGCCGCGGCCTCGTCCGCGCCGGGCTTGAAGGCGAAGACGGTGAGCGCCGTCGCGACGAGGGTCAGCCAGAACTTCACCCAGACCCAGCGGTACCGGGCCAGACCCCACGACGTGCCCAGGGAGAGCACGAGCCCCGTGCCGAGGGAGAGCAGGGCGACGGGCAGGAGCAGCCAGTCGGCGAAGAGCTTCATGGCCGTGTAGGCGGGCACGGCGAGCGCGTCCGGATCGCTCGCTCCGGCGATCGCGAGGGTCAGCAGGCACAGCGAGATGCCGAGCCAGCCGACCGAGACGGTGACGTGCGCGACGAGGAGGGCTCTGCGTGCGGGGCGCGGCAGGCGCGGTAGCTCAGACATGTTCCATACGGTGACCGGCCGTCGCCACCCGCCGCGTCTGACGGCGGGAGTACTTCGCGCTACTCGGTGCCGAGTACGCGGAGGCCCGGCAGTACGCGAGGGCGGGCCCGGGCCCTGCCCGGAAACGCCCGCGACCCGGCGTACGTACGCGAACTACGATCGAACGCATGGCCTCCTCGCTCTCCGGTCCTTCCCGGCGTCCGCCCAGGCTTCATCTCTTCGATCTCGACGGGACGTTGATCCACGGTTCGTCCGCGGCGGTCGAGATCTCACGTCAGCTCGGACTGGACGAGGAGATCCGCGAGCTCGAACTGGCCTTTGCGGCGGGCGGGATGACGCCGCCCGAATTCGCGGCGCGCGCCTGTGCGCTGTGGTCTGAACTGACGGAGGATCACATCACCGCCGCATTCATGGAAGCCCCTTGGCTATCGGGAATTCGCGAAGTGTGGGCCGAGATAAGGGAACGCGGCGAGCGGTCGGCGGTCATCTCGCTCTCGCCGGACTTCTTCGTCGGACGGCTGCTCCTCCAGGCGCCGCCCCCGGGCCGCTGGACCACCTCGCCCGCCGCCCCTGACGCCGTTCCGAACAGCACTGCGCACACCGCCGAGACCGCCCGTACCGCCCGTACCGGGGGCGGGGCGGACGCCACCTACGGCTCGCGCTGGCCCGCCGTCCCCTTCCGCGAGCTGCCCGACCCCTCCGGCATCCTCTCCGCCGAGGCGAAGGTGCGGATAGCGGACGAACTCTGCGCCGAGTTCGGTGTTTCGAGAAGCGAATGCGTGGCTTACGGCGACTCCATGTCGGATGCGGCGTTGTTCGCCGCCGTGCCGGTGTCGGTCGCCGTGAACGCCGACGGCCATGTGCGCGGTCTCGCCTCGGCCGAGTACGAGGGACGGGATCTTCGCGAGGCTTACGGACTTGTCGGCAGGAATCCGTAATTTCTCTCAGTGGTGCACGTCACGTACTTCGCCCCCGGGACGGACGGGACTTGTGTGGCGAAGTGATAACGGTATGGTCGAGTCCGCATCGCGCGGGACGGCGAAGAATCCGTAGTCGGTGTCAGGGGGCCGCACACCAGAACGACGTTCCGAATGCGCAAGTGCGCAGATTGTTCGTAGGAGTTCGAGGCGAGGCAGACCATGACGACCACATCGGCCGGTAACGGTCCGTCCGCGGGGGACGGCAGAAGTGAGAACGACGAAGGCTGGGGGTGGTTCACCCCTGCGCAGCCGGCCACCGAGGCCGCCGAGGCTGCGGCGTCCCGCGAGAACGAGCAGTACGAGCAGTACCAGCACCGGCAGCACGAGCAGCAGCAGTACGGGCAACAGCAGTACGGGCAGGGCGGGCAGGCCGGAGCACCCTCCGCGCAGCCGCAGGCGGGCGCCCCGCGTGGAGCCGCCGACGGCGGCGACGGGACGGGCACGCGGCCGTTGAGCCCGATAGCCACCGGCCCCGGAGCCGGCCGCGCGCTGTGGGCCGAGACGCCCGAGGAGGCCGCGATACCGGTGCCGGCACCGCCGGACCCCGGCGCGAACGGCCCCCGTTCCGGCAACTCCCCTTACACGGGAGCCCCCGGGACCGGGACTCCCCCCACGGGAACTCCTCCCGACGGAACTCCCAGCGCCCCCGACTCGGCCCGCACCCCTGACTCGCCCCGCACCGCGGACGACCCCGGGGCCGCTCCCGGCCACGGGCCGCGCGGAGCACCGGCGCCCGGCGGCTGGTCCGGCGGCGGCCCCGAGGCACCCCGCGAGCACCCCGCACCTTCCCCGTACGGCCACGGCGGGCCCGAAGCCAACGCGGCCCCGCCGACCGGGGCTCCCGGACAGGCCCAGGCCCAGCCCCAGGCTCAGCCGAAGCCGCAGGCCCCGGCGGCGAACGACCCCGAGGCCCCGCCGCGTCCCGGGCCTCCACCCGCGCATCCGCCCCGGCCCTCCGCGGCCGCGCCACCGCCTCCCGCCGCCCCGCCCCGGCCGGGCCCGCCGCCACCGGCGGAGAGACCGGCCCCGCCCCAAGTCGCCGCGCACGACGGCGGGTCCGCGGCCGAGGCACAGCCCGCCGCGGACGTCGAGTCGCGCGACGCCGCGCTGATCCGGCGCACCCTGGACGAGGTCGAGCCGCGCGCCGACGCGGCCACCTCGTACTTCTACGCACTGCTCTTCGTCCGGCAGCCCGCGCTGCGCGAGCTCTTCCCGGCCTCCATGGACACCCAGCGCGACCGGCTCTTCCGGGCGCTGCTCACCGCCGTACGGCTCAGCGACGAACCGGACGCGCTCTCCGAGTACTTGGCGGGTCTGGGCCGCGGCCACCGCAAGTACGGAACGCTTCCCGAGCACTATCCCGTCGTCGGCGAGTGCCTGCTGGGCGCCCTCGCGCAGTACGCCCCGGACACCTGGGGCCAGGACGCCGAGGACGCGTGGGTCCGCGCCTACACCACGATCTCGCAGGCCATGATCGACGCCGCCGCCGACGACGCCCAGCGCGCCCCGGCCTGGTGGAACGCGCAGATCGTCTCGCACGAGCTGCGCACGTCCGAGATCGCCGTGATCACGCTCCGCCCCGACAACCCGTACCCGTTCCTCGCGGGCCAGTACACGAGCGTCGAGACGCCGTGGTGGCCCCGGGTCTGGCGGCACTACTCGCTCGCGTCCTCGCCGCGCTCCGACGGGCTGCTCACTCTCCATGTGAAGGCCGTTCCCGGCGGCTGGGTCTCCAGCGCGCTGGTGAACCGCGCCCGGCCGGGCGACGTACTGCGGCTCGGTCCGCCGGCGGGCAGCATGACCGTCGACCACAAGACCGACAGCGGGCTGCTCTGCGTCGGCGGCGGCACGGGCATAGCGCCGATCAGAGCGCTCGTCGAGGACGTCGCGCAGCACGGCCGTTCACGGCCCGTCGAGGTCTTCTACGGTGCGCGCACCGACCACGATCTGTACGACCTGGAGACCATGATGCGAATGGAGAAGCAGCACGGCTGGCTCTCCGTCCGTCCCGTGGTGGCCACCCCGCCGGGCTCGGCGTTCGCGAACGCCCTGCCCGGTCAACTCCCGGACGCCGTGAGGCAGTACGGTCCATGGTCCGCCTACACCGGCTATCTCTCGGGGCCGCCCGGCATGATTCGCAGCGGGGTGGACGCACTCGTGGCCTCCGGTGTCCCGGCGAACCGAATACGGCACGACTCGCTGGCGGAACTGATCGCCGGCGGTGAGCGTACGCCGGAATGAGCAGGCGGCACTGCCACCGGCATCCGCGGAAGCGTAACGAGAACGGCGAGACAGAGCGCACTAGAACGAGAACGAGGCACAGGAAGGAAATGGGGTCAGCGGCGTGGCTGAGGCGGAGGAGCCACGTCCGTGGGTCGGGCAGGACTCACGGGCGGGGCAGGACCACGAGAAGCGGCACGAGCGCGAACGCGAGCTGAAGCGCGAACTCGGGCAGGAGCGCGAACTCGGGCAGGAGCACCGACGCGAGCCTGAGCGCGAACGGCGGGGCGGGCAACCGGACGCCCGACTGGACGGGCGCGAACCTGAACACGGCAGGGCGGAACCGGAAGGGCCGCGCCGGCGCCCGGGCAGTGACGGGGAGCGGCTGCTGCAACGGAGGCTGGGCACGGCCGACCGTGCGGAGCGCTTCTACGACGAGCAGGTGCTCGATCATCTCAACGAGCGCATGCGGGAGTTCGTGCAGCGCCAGGAGATGTTCTTCCTCGCGACGGCCGACGGCTCCGGCGCATGCGACAGCAGCTTCCGCGCCGGTCCTCCGGGCTTCCTCCAGGTGCTGGGCGAACGCACCCTGGCCTACCCGGAGTACCGGGGCAACGGCGTGCACGCCAGCCTCGGCAACATCCAGGAGAACCCGAACCTGGGCATCATGCTGATCGACTTCACCCGGGCACGGATCGGTCTGCACATCAACGGCCGGGCGACCATCGTCGACGACCACGAGCTGCGCGCCGCGTACCCGCACCTGCCCGAGGACCCCGTGCCGGGGCGGCGGGCACAGCTGTGGGTGCACATCGAGGTCGAAGAGGCCTACATCCACTGCGCGAAGCACATCCCGCAGATGCAGAAGGCTCCTCGGCGCACCGCCCGCGACTGGGGCACCGACGACTACAAGCGCAAGGGCGGGGATTTCTTCGGCACGGCGCGCGACGCGCGTGAGCGCGTGGCGCCGGGCGCGGGCGGAGAGCGCGAGCACACCGCTCCGTCCGAGCTCGCCGAGCCCGCGGGGCACGAGTCGGCGGAGGCCGCCTACACCGCCCCCTCATCCACGGCTTCCCCTTCCACCGCTTCCACTTCCGCTTCGTTCGCCCCGGACGCGGCGGGTCCGTCGACCGCGGGGACGGCTGCGTCCGAACAGTCCGCCGTGTCCGTCGCGTACGACGAACTGCGGGGATTCGCCCGGGAAGTGGCGCACGCGGACTCGGCTCACGACTCCGGCGGTACGTCCGAGACCCCGGCCGTACCGGAGCAGCGCCGCTCGCCGGACTGGGAGTGGCCGGAGATGCCGCCGCCCCCGCGATTCCCCACCGCGTCCGTCGACCCGCAGGGACAGACGGGCCCGACGGCGATGGACGGGGCGTCCGGCGCGCTCGCCGCCCGCGGTGCGCAGTCCGGCGGATTCCAGTTCCCGACGAGCGGCTCCGATCCGCAGGCGTGGCGCCAGGAGGCCGAGCGTGCGCTGGCCGAGGCGCAGCGGCGCGGTGCGGTGAGCGAAAGGAGCCCGTTCCAGGGCTGGTTCGGCTGAGGAGGGAGCAACCGCCCTCCTCCCGCGCGCATTTCACACTCCACGCATCGCTTCGGCGGGGCCCGATGAGGGCCCTTACCCCAGGTCGCGGGCGAGGAGCGCCAGTACGCCCTCGATGTTCTTGTCGAGGTATGCCCGCAGCGCGGGCGGTACGACCTCGACGGACGCGACGCCCTCGCGGGTGAAGGGCACTCGCACGAACTCGTAGAGACCGCACGGCTCGTCCACTTCCGGGCCGTGCCTGCGGGAGAGGTCCATCGAGGCGAGACGGCAGACGAAGAAGTGCTGCACCTTCACGCCCGTCTCGCCCGCGTCGTTGGTGTGCGGAACGGTGTCGACGAACGCCGGGACCACGTCCGTCACCTTCGCGCCCAACTCCTCGTCGACCTCGCGGTGCAGCGCGTCGACGACGGTCGCGTCCACTCCGGGCTCGACACCGCCGCCCGGAGTGATCCAGTACGGCTCACGGCCTGGCTTGGTTCTCTTGATCAGTACGAGGTCGGGGGTTCCGGTGTCGTCTCCGTCGAGGAGCAGGGCTCGTGCGGTGCGCTTGACCACGGGAAGCTCATGGGCCATGGATGAGGTCTGGCCCACGGGGCGGCAGGCCAAACACCGATCTCCCTGGATGTACGGACATCCGGACCTGATCACCGTCGCCTATCCCTTTAACCCCACGGAACCCGCACATGCAATAGTGAATATCTCCACAGAGGTATATCGATAATGTCGTCTCCGTCACTGGACATTGACGCAGAGTCAACTAACCTGGTGTAGGCGGTTCTTCGCGCGTTGAGCCGCGACCGGGCGGTTCGAGGCATGAGGGGGGAGCCTCGAACCGCTCCGGCCTGTAGGGGGGTTCGCGGCGATACGCAGATGCGGGAGGCGACTCGCCACGACCGCGTCGTGCGTGCGGGCAACCGCGCGCCCGCCACGTCTTCCGCTTCTCTCTGGCGTCTCCCCGCCGAACACCCCTGAGGCACCGTGGAGTTCGGAACAGGGGCGGCCTGGCGAGGCTCAGTCGCCGTCCCCCGCGGGCGGGGCGATGGTGGCGTCGTTCCGGATGTCGAACAGGTAGAGGCCCCGCTTGCCGCCCGCCGCGAACGCGCCCTGCCCCGGGGCCCACGCACAGCACCGGAGTTCGTCGTCCACGCGCATCATGGCCACGCAGTCACCGGTCGCCGTGTCCCACAGCCGCACGGTGCGGTCCGTGCCAGTGGTCACGAGCCGGGTGGACGACGGTGCGGCGGCGAGCCCGGTGATGCGGTCGCTGTGCCCGGCGAGGCTGCGCATCGGTTCCCCGCTGTGCACGTCCCAGAGCAGCACGGTGTGGTCCTCGCCCGCGGTGGCCAGCCAGCTTCCGTCGGGTGCGGCGGTCAGGCCCGTGATGCGCTCCGTTGGGCCCGTGAGAAGCCGCGACTGCCGCCCCGTACCGCTGTTCCAGATCCGTACGGTCCGGTCGCAGCTGCTTGTCGCGAGCCAGCTTCCGTCGGGTGCGGTCGCCACCCCGGTGATGCGGTCGGTGTGCCCGGCCAGCGTGCGCAGATGCCGTGCGGTCTCCGGGTCCCACAGCCGGACAGTGCGGTTCGCGCACACGGTGGCGAGCCATTCGCCGTCCGGCGCGACCGCGAGGGCGGTGATGCGGTCGCTGTGCCCGGTGAGCGTGCGCAGGTGGTGGCCGGTGACGCTGTTCCAGATCCGCACGGTGCTGTCGTTGCTGCCCGTCGCGAGCCACTGGCCGTCAGGTGCGAAGGCGAGCGCCGTGACGCGGTCCGTGTGCCCGGTCAGGGTGTGCAGATGACCCCCGCTGCCCGTGTCCCAGATCTGCACGGTGTCGTCCTCGCCGGTACTGGCGAGGCGGTCGGCGCCGGGCGACACGGCGACGCTCGTGGCGCGGCGGTTGTGCCTGGTGAGCGTGTGGCTCCGCCGTCCGGCTCCGGCGTTCCACATGCGTACTGTGCGATCCGCGCCCGTGGTCGCGAGCCAGCTTCCGTCGGGCGCGACGGCGACGCCGGTGACGGCGTCCGTGTGGCCGTTGAGCGTCCGCGTCTCCTGTCCCGTACGCAGGTCCCACACACGTGCGGTGTGGTCCTCGCCCGTAGTCACCAGCCAGGTGCCGGAGGGCGACGCGGCCAGGGCGGTCACCGTGTCGGTGTGCCCGGTCAGGGTGCGCTCGTACCGGCCGCTGACGGCGTCCCAGATCTGCACGATCTGGTCCTCACCCGCCGTCGCGAGCCAGCTCCCGTCCGGTGCGACGGCCAGCCCGGTGACCCGGCCGTTGTGCCCGGTGAGCGTGCGGCGGCAGCGGCCCGAGCCGGCGTCCCACATGCGGATGGTGTGGTCGGCGCCGCTGGTGGCGAGCCAGGTGCCGTCGGGTGCGACGGCGACGCCGGTGACGGTGGCCGTATGACCGCCGAGAGTGCGGAAGAGGCGTCCCGTACGGACGTTCCACAGCCGCACTGTGTGGTCGGCGCCCGTGGTGGCGAGCCAGGTGCCGCCGGGGGCGACCGCGACGCCCGTGACGAAGTTGGTGTGGCCGTCGAGGGTGTGCATGAGCTCGCCGGTGTGCGTGTTCCACAGCCGCACCGTGTCGTCCCAGCTCGCGCTGGCGAGCCAGGTGCCGTCCGGTGCGATGGCGACGCCGGTGACGATGTTGGTGTGGCCGTCGAGAGTCCGGATCTCCTCGCCAGTGCTCGCGTTCCACAGCCGCACGGTCTGGTCCCAGCCCGCGCTGGCCAGCCAGTCGCCGTCCGGTGCGACGGCCACGGACGTGACCCGTCCCGAGTGCCCGGTCAGAGTGCGCTTGAGGCTGTTGCCGAGCAGGTCGGGAAGAGGCCACCGGCTGACCAGATGCGGCTGCTGCAGTTCGGTCCGGCGCTCGGCAACCTGGTCCTGCCAGCAGGGTTCCCGGCCGATGCGGCTGTGCAGTACGGGCGCCAGGGAGTGCTCCGGCCGGGTGGGAGCGAGCAGATGCGCGGCGCGGGCGAGGGCTCCGGCACGTGCAGCGGCTCGCTCGGTGGGGATACGGCTGAGATCCGCGTACGGAGCGCTCGGACCGTGCTGCGCGAGCCGTGCCTCGACCCATCGCAGATCGCCCGCGGTCGCCTCGGCCTGCTCGGAGCGTCCCGCGTCCAGCAGATGGGCGATCAGATGGCTGCCGAGGTACGGGTCTTCCTCCAGCCACCATGCGGTGCCGGGGCCGGGTTCACCGGGTGCGAGCGGTTCCGCCGAGGGAAGGCCGCCGGCCACGGCGTCCAGCAGCGATGCGCTGAGCCGGGCGAGGTTCCGCGGGCCGAGTTCGCCGCGCAGATACTCGCGTACGACGTCGTGGAGGGTGAGAGTGCCTGCCTCGGGCCGCAGGACGACGAGGGAGAGATCGGCCATGTCGTGGCACAGGCGGCGGCCCTCCCGCGCCTCGAGACCGGCCGTCTCCTGCCACAGCCGGGTGATCAGGCCGACGGGAACGGACTCGTCCTCAGCGAAGACGCCGAGCTCCCGGAAGCGGGCCGCGCCGTCGCCGGGCAGCAGACGCACGCTCGCCTCGATGGTCGACCGCACGGCTTGTGGCTGCGGCCCGGGAGTCTCGCCCGGCGCCGTCGAGGAGCGCTGCGGAGGATCGACAGCGGTGGGCCCGTCGGCGCGCAGCCGGCTGAGGACCTCCGAGGCCGTCGTCTCCGCCGGGCGTCCGAGTTCGAGGTCGGCGGCGAGGATCCGGTTGGTGAGCCGCAGCAGCAGGGGCCAGTCGCCGCAGGCGTGCAGCAGCCGCCGCGTCACGGCGGAGTCCATGGCGGGCAGACCCCAGGCGAGGACCTGCCGCGCCTGTCCGGACGTCATCCGGTCGACGCGGACCCGCAGCGCGTCGCCCGGTAAGGAAGAGGGGACGCGGGTGGTCGCGATCCGGGCGCAGTGTCTGCCCCCGTAGAGGAACGGCCGCAGCTGTTCGGCGTGCCACACGTCGTCGATCACCAGCAGCGTCGGCGGCCGCCGGCTGAGCAGGCGTCCCAGGTGGCGGCCGGCGAGACGCGGGTCCTCGAAGGTCGCCGTGTCGCCGGTGATCAACCGCGCGACCTCGTTGACCTTGGCCGCGACGGCGGCGCTGCTGCGGATGTCGCGTCCCATCGTGAACGGGTAGATGCCGCCCTTGAAGTGCTTGCGCACCGACGGGTTGCCGCAGACCAGTTCGGCCAGCGTCGTCTTGCCGAACCCTCCCGCGCCGTGCAGGCCGACGGTCGTGCCGCCGACGGCGCGGTTGCCGTACGGGACGGCGGAGGGCGAGCGACGCAGCAGGGCCCGTACCACCTCGTCCGCCTCGGCGGGACGCTCCACGACCCACTCCTCGCCGGCGCGCTGTGGCGGCGGTTCGAGTGAACGAGGGGCGCCCGCCCAGGTGTTGCCCCATGTCAGGGCGAGCGCCGCGAGCACCGCGCCCGCGCCGGTACCGGTTCCGATGCGGGCTTCCTGGCCCCAGGGCAGCACCTCGTCGCTGAGCCACACGGAGAGCGTGAACGTCAGCATCGATACGACGGTCAGCGTCAGCCACCGCTCCCAGCGACCCATCTCCCCAACCCCCATAAGCCGTAGGGCCGGTCATGGTGCCACCGCCCGGACCGCACCACCTGTTATCCGGTCAACATCAACAACTCGCCCCGAGTGCCATGGAGTCCGGCCGGCGGCCGGCTACCGAGAGGTACGAATGTGGGGGGCATGTGGACGGATCGGCAGCCGCGGTGGGCCGTGATCGCGATCAGCCGGGCCCGGGACGCCGTCGTTGCTCGCTCACGTGCGGGCGCGGAAACGGAGGGAGTCGCTCCGGTGGTGCACGCCTGCTGCGCGCCGTGCGGCCGGGCTGCCGGGCGCGACCGTCCGTGCGTCTCCCGTTGTCATGACCGTCTGCCGCCCACGGGAATGGGCGGGCTCTGGCTGAGGGGGCTTGAAAACAGCGTTGCCCGATCGTCGTGGGGCGAATGGGACGGAACCGGCGGGTGAACCCGCGGCGACTGCGCGACGGTTCCGCGAGGACTCCGTACTGGTCAGCGGCAGCGGGAGGGACCCGCCGTCCTCGCGCCCGCGTGAACTCAACGCTCCGCAACGGCCGTTGGAGCCAGACACCGGAAGGCCCCGGAGCGGCATGTCGCCGCTCCGGGGCCTTCCGCGCTTCCGGTGCCGTACCGGCCGGCTCTCCGGCTAGTCGGCGACCGGGAGATAGATCCTGTTGCCCGCCTCCGCGAACTCGCGGGACTTGGCGAGCATGCCCGACTCCACCTCCTCGTCGGTGAGTGCTTCGGACTCGTCCGGACCGAACTTCTCCATGACCGTCTTGCTGATCTTCATCGAGCAGAACTTCGGCCCGCACATCGAGCAGAAGTGCGCCGTCTTAGCCGGCTCTGCCGGCAGCGTCGCGTCGTGGAAGGAGCGCGCCGTGTCCGGATCGAGTGCCAGGTTGAACTGGTCCTCCCAGCGGAACTCGAAGCGGGCGTCCGAGAGCGCGTCGTCCCACTCCTGTGCCGCGGGATGCCCCTTGGCCAGGTCGGCCGCGTGGGCCGCGATCTTGTAGGTGATCACGCCCGTCTTGACGTCGTCACGGTCGGGCAGGCCCAGATGTTCCTTCGGTGTGACGTAGCAGAGCATCGCCGTGCCCCACCAGCCGATCATCGCCGCGCCGATGCCGCTGGTGATGTGGTCGTAGCCGGGAGCGATGTCGGTCGTGAGCGGGCCCAGGGTGTAGAAGGGCGCCTCGTCGCAGACCTCCTGCTGGCGGTCGACGTTCTCCTTGATCTTGTGCATCGGGACGTGGCCCGGGCCCTCGATCATCGTCTGGACGTCGTGCTCCCTCGCGACGCGGTTGAGTTCGCCGAGGGTGTCCAACTCGGCCATCTGCGCCTCGTCGTTGGCGTCCGCGATCGAACCCGGCCGCAGGCCGTCGCCGAGGGAGAAGGTGACGTCGTACGTGCGCAGGATGTCGCACAGCTCCGCGAAGTGCGTGTAGAGGAAGCTCTCTTCGTGGTGTGCGAGGCACCAGGCGGCCATGATCGAGCCGCCGCGCGAGACGATGCCGGTCTTACGGCGGGCCGTCAGCGGCACGTACCGCAGCAGCACGCCCGCGTGCACCGTCATGTAGTCGACGCCCTGCTCGCACTGCTCGATGACGGTGTCCTTGTAGACCTCCCAACTCAGCTCCTCCGCCTTGCCGTCGACCTTCTCCAGCGCCTGGTAGAGCGGGACGGTGCCGATCGGGACGGGCGAGTTGCGCAGCACCCACTCGCGTGTGGTGTGGATGTTGCGGCCGGTGGAGAGATCCATCACGGTGTCGGCGCCCCAGCGGGTCGCCCACGTCATCTTCTCCACCTCCTCCTCGATCGAGGAGGTGACGGCGGAGTTGCCGATGTTGGCGTTGACCTTCACGAGGAAGTTCTTGCCGATGATCATCGGCTCGGTCTCGGGATGGTTGACGTTGGCGGGCAGCACGGCCCGGCCCGCGGCGATCTCATCCCGTACGAACTCCGGTGTGCGGCTCTCGCGCACCGCCACGTACTCCATCTCCGGCGTCACCAGGCCGCGCTTGGCGTAGGCGAGTTGGGAGACGGACGCGCCGCCGCCCGGGCTTTCGCGGCCCCGGCGGGGCCGTCGGGGTCGGCCCGGGAAGACGGCGTCGAGACCGGTGAGATCCGCGGCCGCTCCGCCGCCGCGCAGGCTGCCGCCGCGTGGTGTCGTGTGCTTGATTCCGTCGTCCTCGGGCCGCAGTTCACGGCCCGCGTACTCCTCGGTGTCGTCGCGTTCGATGATCCAGTTCTGGCGCAGCGGGGCCAGCCCGCGGCGCACGTCGGTGTCGATGGCGGGATCGGTGTACGGCCCGGATGTGTCGTACAGCGTCACATCCTTGCCGCTGGTGAGGTGCACACGGCGGACCGGGACCCGCAGGTCCGGGCGCGATCCGCTCAAGTAGCCCTTGTGCCAGCCGAGTTCGCGAACCGCGTTCTCGGCCGAGGGGGTACGTGCATCCTGCATGGTCATCGGACCAACTCCCTACGCCGGCATTACCCGGTAACAGGTTCGGCGGTCGACGCAGCCTTCTCCGTTGCCCGTTGACGGTCGTACGGAGGTCAGCGCCCTCTCAGCCCCGTGCTCGGAGCTCCCGCGATTGCAAAGGCACCTTCACGCTAACGCTATGAAGCAGGTGATGAAAGGGCCCCCTTCGGCCGGGCCTTTGCGATGATCGGGGGGTGACTCCGTTTCCTCGGTCCCGCCCGGACCGGCACGCGCCAGGCTCCTCCGAACCTGTTCCGGTTCCGGGACAGGAGCGTGAGGGCGATCCCCGGGCACGCCCACCGGGGCAGCCGCAGGGGCAGGGGCAGGGATCTGGACAGGCGCACGGGAGGCCGTACGGGAGCGCGTACGGACAGCAGCCGCCCGCGCGTGGCCACTCGCAGCCGCCCGGTGCCGGTGCCGGTCCCGGTCCTGGTCAAGTGCCCGGCCCCGCCCCGGGCCAGGGGCCCGTCCCCGGTCACGCGCACGGACACAGCCATGCACACGGCCACAGCCATGGGCACGGCCACGGCGCCCCCGCGCCCGTCTCCCGTCATCTGCGCAAGGTCATCGCGGCGGTGCTGATCCCCTTCGCCGTGGCCGTCCTCGCCGGGATGGCGGTGCTGTGGCCGGGCGGCGTGCCGAAGCAGGGCGGCCCCAGCGGCGTCGGATTCGACCGGCCCACGCTCCCGGCACGCGTGACGGCGGTGAAGGTGGTCGACTGCAAGGACGTGAACGCGCAGCAGCCCCCGCAGCAGCCGGGCCAGTCCGCGGGCCAGTCCGCCGGGGCGGGAGGCCAGGGCGCGACCGGCAAGCCCGCCGGGCCGTGCCGTAAGGCGACCGTCGAGGTGACCGCCGGAAAGGACAAGGGCAGCACCTTCACCGAGGTCATCACGCCGGACGCCACCCGCACCTACTCCGCGGGCCAGGACGTGGTCGTCGCCTATGCCGAGAAGGCGCCGCGCGAGCTGCGCTACAGCGTCATCGACGTCGACCGCGACGTGCCGATGGTGCTGCTGGCCGGCATCTTCGCGCTGTTCGTCGTCCTGGTGGGGCGGATGCGCGGCGTGCTCGCGCTGGTCGGCCTGGCGGTGAGCTTCGCGGTGCTGAGCCTGTTCATCCTGCCCGCGATACTTCAGGGTTCGAATCCCCTGGTGGTGGCGGTGGTCGGCGGCAGCGCGATCATGCTGGCGACGCTGTATATGTGCCACGGCCTGTCCGCCCGTACGTCCGTGGCCGTGCTCGGCACGCTCGTCTCGCTGCTGCTGATCGGCGTGCTCGGCTCGCTGTTCATCGACTGGGCGCACCTGACCGGCAACACCGACGACCAGACGGGCCTGGTGCACGGCCTGTTCCCGGGCATCGGCATCCAGGGTCTGCTGCTGGCCGGGGTGCTGATCGGCTCGCTCGGCGTGCTCGACGACGTCACGGTCACGCAGACCTCGGCTGTGTGGGAGCTC
This sequence comes from Streptomyces winkii, assembly GCF_032248595.1. Taxonomy (NCBI): domain Bacteria; kingdom Bacillati; phylum Actinomycetota; class Actinomycetes; order Kitasatosporales; family Streptomycetaceae; genus Streptomyces; species Streptomyces winkii. The sequence continues at coordinate 455,985 of NZ_JASTTH010000007.1, forward strand.
AAGGAGGCCGATCCGGGCGCCGGTTGGCGGAAGCTGTACGGCTCGGCGATGCGCATCGGCCGCGACCACATCGCCTCGGTGGTCAACACCCTGGTGCTGGCCTACGCGGGCGCGGCGCTGCCGCTGATGCTGCTGTTCTCCATCGCGCGAAGCGGCGTGACGACGGTGGCGACGAGCGAGGTCGTGGCGGAGGAGATCGTCCGGACGCTGGTCGGTTCGATAGGGCTGGTCGCATCCGTGCCGGTGACGACGCTGCTCGCCGCCCTCGTCGTCTCCTCGGACCGGCGGCGCGCGGTGGCCGCGGGTGGTGCGGGCGGCACGGGCGGTGACACCGCCGTCCGCACGGACGGGCCCGTGCGGACGGAAGCGGAGGTCACCACTCGTCGCGCTGGGAAGAACGGGAAGAGGAGGAAGCCGAAGTGAAGTGGCGCACGAGGTAGATGAGGCCCCCGACGAGCGCCGCGAAGATCAGCACCTTGAAGAGCAGGCCGATCAGGAAGCCGACGATGCTGGCGATGAGACCGCCGAAGACGACGACGGCGATGACCGGGATCGCGACCCACTTCACCCACCACGGCAGGCTGGTGAAGATCCCCTTGGCGTCCATGGCTCGCTCCTGTCGGCCGGACCGGCCCCGCTCGTGACGGGCCGGTGAAGTACGGGCTCCTGCGCGACGGCCGCATCTTCTGCCGCCGCTTCCCCTTCGATGCTAGAGCGCCGCGGGCCGCACCGGGAGTGCCGGTGACCCCGGCCCTCCCCTGAACCGTCCCCTACCCGAACCCTGAGCCGTGCGCTGCGCAGGCGGACCCAGGGGGGACGGGCTCAGCTCTCGGGCGGCGCGAAGACGACCATCACCCGCAGGTCCTCCGCGATGTGATGGAACTTGTGCGGCACTCCCGCCGGTACGTAGACGACGCTGCCCCGCGCGACGGCCGTGGTCTCGTTCCCGACCGTGATCGCACCCCGCCCGCTGACGACGAAGTACACCTCGTCCTGTTTGTGAGGTTTCTGCGGATCCGTGGTGCCCCGGTCCAGGGCGTAGAGCCCGACGGACATGTGGCGCTCCCGCAGGAACTGGAGGTACGCGCCTTCGTGCGCGGTCCGCTGAGCCTCCAGCTCCTCCAGCCGGAACTCCTTCATCTCCCCGCCCACCCCTTGCCCTCGTCCTCGTAGGTCCTCGTACGTGTTCTCGTGCTCGTGCTCGTACTCGTGCTGGTCCTTGTCCGCATGTGCGCGCCGGACTGCGGATTCACGGGCCTGGTGTGACCCGGGAGTCCGGCTCTGCCACGATCACACTATGACGACTTTCCTCATCAAGACGCTCGCCAATGCGGCCGCCCTCGCGGTGGCCACATGGCTGGTGTCCGGCATCGAACTCACCGGTGCGGACACCGCTTCGAAGACCCTGACGCTGATAGTCGTGGCGTTGATCTTCGGTGTCGTGAACTTCGTGGTCAAGCCGCTGCTGAAGCTCATCTCGCTGCCGCTTCTGGTGCTCACGCTCGGCCTGTTCACGCTCGTGATCAACGCGCTGATGCTGATGCTCACGTCGTGGGTGGCGGACAAGCTGGACGTGAGCTTCCATGTGGACGGATTCGGGACGGCCTTCCTCGGCGGCCTCATCATCTCGATCGTGGCGTGGGCGCTGCACATGGTCGTCCCCGACCGGGACTGACAGCCCCGCGGCGCGAGCGACGACAGCGAGACACCGCAGCACCAGCGCCGGCCGCGGGCCGGCACAGAGCGAGCACGGAGACCGCATGGACACCTTCCGCGTCTGTTTCGTCTGCACCGGCAACATCTGCCGGTCGCCCATGGCCGAGGCCGTCTTCCGCTCCCACGTGGCGGACGCCGGGCTCGAGGACCGGATCACGGCCGCCAGCGCGGGCACGGGCGGCTGGCACGTCGGCGACCCGGCCGATCCGCGCACGGTCCGAACGCTGGAGTCCGCCGGTTACGAACTGGTCCATTCGGCACGGCAGTTCGACCCCGGCTGGTTCGACGAGCACGACCTGATCGTCGCCCTCGACGAGGGCCACGAGCGCGAACTGCGCGCCCTGGCCCCCACCCCGCAGGACGCCGCGAAGGTACGCCTGCTGCGCAGCTACGACCCGACCGCCTCGGAGGGAGACGGCTTCGGCTTCGACGTGCCCGACCCGTACTACGGCGGCACCCAGGGCTTCGAGGAAGTGCTGCGTCTCGTGGAGGCAGCCATGCCCGGCCTGCTCTCCGAGGTCGCCGCGACGCTGGACGGGAGACCCGCGGGGGCCGTCGGCGGGCGGCCCGGCGGAGAGACCGGCTGATGCCCGCGCTCGCCGACCGCGTGGCGCAGCTGACGGGCGCCGACGAGGCCACCCGCGTGTTCCCCGTCGCCGGCGGGGACATCTGCGACGCCTGGAGCATCATGCTGCGCGGCGGTCCGCACGGCATGCACCGCAAGGTGTTCGCCAAGACGCTCTCCGACAGCCCGCCCGGCTTCTTCGAGGCGGAGGCCGCCGGGCTCACGCTCCTCGCGGTGACGGGCACCGTGGCCGTGCCGGACGTGCTCGCCGTGGAGGACGATCTGCTCGTACTGGAGTGGCTGGAGCCGGGGGAGCCCACCGCCGAGCAGGCAGAGGGTCTCGGGCGTGATCTGGCCGCGCTGCACCGGACCAGCGCCCTGTCGTACGGAACTCCCGGACGTACCGCGTACATCGGGTCCCTGCCGCTGCCCTCACCCGCCACGGCCGTGACGGATCCCGCCGAGTGGCCCGCGTTCCACGCCGAGTACCGGCTGCTGCCGTTCCTGCGCGAGGCCGTCGACCGCGGGAACATCGAACCGGCCGACGCCCGCGACGTCGAGCGGCTGTGCGGACGGATCCACGAGATCGCGGGGCCGCCGCAGCCCCCGGCACTCATCCACGGCGATCTGTGGTCCGGGAACGTGCACTGGACCACCGCGGACCAGCACGGCCCCGTTCCCGGGCACGTCGGCCCGCGCGCCCGCCTCATCGACCCCGCCGCGCAGGGCGGTCATCCCGAGACCGACCTGGCGTTCCTCCAGCTGTTCGGCTGCCCCGAGCTCTCCCGTATCCTCGCCGCGTACGACGAGGTACATCCCATCGAGGGCCGCGCCGAGCGCGTCCCCCTCCACCAGCTGCACCATCTGCTGGTGCACGCCGTCCTCTTCGGCACCGGCTACGGCGCGCAGAGCGGGGCCGCCGCGCGCGCCGCGCTGGGCTGACGGGACGCGGGCGGGGGCGGGACGGTCGGCGGGCAGGCAGACGAGCGGGCGCTCCGCGGCCCCGGGCACGGCACGGGAGAGCACCATCATGAGCAGTGACAGCGACGCCACGAGGGTCGTACGGGCGGGCCTCCCGGAGGAGCAGCCATACGAACCGCCGCTTCCCGGGCCGGTCTTCGCGGCCCACTACCACCTGCCGGGCGACATCGGCGCCGCTCCCTACGCGTACGGACGCGACGCCAACCCCACCTGGACCGCCCTCGAACGCGCCATCGGCGAACTGGAGTCGCCCGCGGACGCCGGCGAAGAGCGCGTGCACACCGTCGCCTTCGCCTCCGGCATGGGGGCCATCTCCGCCGTGCTGCTCTCCCGTGCACGGCCCGGCAGCGCCGTCGTACTGCCCGACGACGGCTACAACCTCCTCGTACCGATGCGGGAGCGCCTGAGCGGGCTCGGCGTCGAGGTGCGCACCGCGCCCACCGCCGGCGACGCCCAACTCGGCCTGCTCGACGGGGCGTCGCTGCTGTGGATCGAGTCGCCGTCCAACCCCGGGCTGGACGTGTGCGACATCCGGCGGCTGGCCGGCGCCGCGCACGAGCGCGGCGCGCTCGTGGCCGTCGACAACACCCTCGCGACACCGCTCGGCCAGCGCCCGCTCGAACTCGGCGCGGACTTCTCCGTCGCCAGCGGCACGAAGGCGCTCACCGGGCACGGTGACCTGTTGCTGGGCCATGTCAGCTGCCGCGACGCCGAGTTGGCCGCCGGCGTGCGGCAGTGGCGCAAGCTGGTCGGCGCGATTCCCGGACCGATGGAGGCATGGCTCGCGCACCGCTCGCTGGCGACGCTGGACGTACGGACGCGACGCCAGGCCGACGGAGCCCTCGCGGTGGCCGGGGCGCTGCTGAACCGCCCCGAGGTCACGGGCGTACGCCACCCCGGGCTGCCCGGCGACCCCGCGCACGGGACGGCGCTGCGGCAGATGCGGCGCTTCGGCTGCGTCGTCTCCTTCACGCTGCCGGACAAGGAGCACGCGGAGCGGTTCCTCGGCGCGCTCCGGCTCGTCGACGAGGCGACCAGCTTCGGCGGCGTCCGCTCGACGGCGGAGCGGCGCGGGCGGTGGGGCGGGGACGCGGTGCCGGAGGGCTTCGTGCGGCTGTCGGTCGGCGTGGAGGACCCGGACGACCTCGTCGCCGATGTCCTGCGCGCCCTGGACGTGGCGGCGGGGGGTTAGGCTCCCGGCCTGCCCCCTGGTCCCCTGCTCTCTGTCGCCTGTGACCTGCTCCGGGCCGGCCGGAAGGACTCTCCCAACGCGCTTGCCCCGGACGCCGGTTGGCTCCCGCTCCACCGCCCTCGGTCCGGTCGGCCGACCGCCGGAGCCGGGCCTACTCCGGCTTGTGGTCGGGCCCGCCGTAGTCGGGGCTCGAGTAGTCCGGGCTGGAGTAGCGCGGGCGGAGGCTCTCGCGCTCCGTGCTCTCCCTGCCCTCGTTGCCGTCCGACGGGCTGCGGCTGGAGAAGTCCGGGCCGGAGTAGCCGAGCCGCGGGGTGCGCTCGCGCTCCCCGGTGTGCGATGCCTCCGGCGCCGCCGCGTACGCGGAACGGGCCGAGCCGCCGGTTCCGTTGTCCCGGCCGCCGCCGTCGCCCGCCGTTCCGGGGCTGCTCGGGCCGGGCGCGCGCCCGCCCGGCTGCGCGGCCAGCACGTCCGCGAGGAACGGGACGATGCCGCGCTCCAGCAGCGCCTCGCGCCAGACCGTGCGTGCTGCCGAAACCTCCCTGCTCAGACGGGATTCGCCGGAGGCGCCCCCCGTACGCTCCGCGTCCGAGCCGGCGTCGCCCGGCTGACTCCGGCGCGCTCCCGCGCCGTTGCGCAGGGCCGTCAGCCACAGCTCCGCCATGGCCACGACGATTCCCGCCGCGGCCAGCACGGCGAAGACCCAGCCCGCGCCGCGCATCGGCGCGGCTATGGAGGGCTCTGGTGAGACCACCCGCAGCAGATAGCCCAGCAGCAGGAAGATGACGGCGGCCGTCCCCGCGAGCAGCGGGACCAGCACGGAGACCATCGCGAGCAGCCCGGCGCCCGCCGTCTCGCCGACGCCCTCGCCGACACCGGCCAGGCTGAGCCCGCCGCCGGTGCCGCGCTGCTCGCCGTCCTCCGCTGCGCCGGAGCCGCCGGTGCGCGACCGCGCGGCCGACGAGCCGGAGGCCTGGGACCCGGACGAGGACGCCGAGCCGGAGGAAGACGGCGCGGAGGAAGACGACGCCGAGGAAGACGACGCGGACGAGGCGCCGACTGCCGTCTGCCGCAGCCGAGTTCGCAGCGCGACATACCGCTCGTACTCCTCGGCCGCGTCGGCCGCGATCGCGGTGGCGGCGCTGAGCGCCATCACGCGCAGCTGCTCTGCGCTGATCTGCTCGCCCACTGCCGCCAGGGCAGGACGCCGGCCCGCTTCACGCAGAGCCTCGTCCACGGCCCGCTCAAACTCGGGCCGGTCTTCCGGCAGCAGGTGCGGAGCGCTGTTCATGTGCATCCCCCGATGCTCCGTAGGGCCGTCCGATGCCGATGGGGGCACTCCCCCTCGCCCTGCTGGGGGGACCCCCACCCGGGCCGGCAGGCCAAGGGGAAGGGCGGGGCAGCCACGGCGAAGGGTAGGGGAATTCGCAGCGGCAGAACCGATGTTAGAGGGAGTCCGGGACTTCCTGAGAGAGAGTTTCCGGTAATTGGCTCTCCACGGCAACGTCTTCCGCGCCGCTGTGCGCCCGCCCGTGCCCGCGTACGCCCGTCCTCGCCCCGAGCCCGCCGGCCCCGGTGCGGGTTCTCCGAGCGGTCCGAGGGGGAGTGCCCTGACAGGCTATTCGGCCAACGGCAGTTGTGTGACGAGGAGTTTCCCCTCCATGGTCACGCCGCCGTCCATGGCGACGGCGAGCCCGTCGGCGTACAGATGCGGACCGGTCACCTCGGGGACGCCGTCCTCTTCCCCCTCCGCGCCCCCCGCCTCGCCGAGGCCGTTGGCGGCGAGCTCGTCCACCAGATACGGAATGGGGCTGTGCCCGTGCACGATCTGACGCCCGCCGAAGACGGTGAGCAGCTCGCGGGCGGCCGTGGAACCCGACTCGTCCCGGAAGGCGAAGCGCTTGGTGAACTTCCGGAACAGATCCCACATCTCGTCGGCGTCGTTGCGCTGAATCGCCTCGGTGATCGCGTCGTTGACGCCCTCGATCGTGTTGCCGTAGTCGAGGTAGCAGGTGGCGTCCGAGTGCAGGAGGAGATGGCCGTCGGCGAGGGCCATCGCGTCGAGCCGTGACATCCACTGGATGTGGTGGTCCTCCAGGCGCTCCATGTCGGAGCGCTGGCCGCCGTTGAGCAGCCACGCGGCCTGGAACGAGGCTGTGCCGGCAGTGGAGTTGACGGGGGTGTCGCCGAACTTCTTGGCGCCGATCAGCAGCAGCTCGTGATTGCCCATCAGCGCCTTGCAGTAGCCGCCCGCGGCCGCCGCCTGCGCGGAGAGGTTCATCACGAGGTCGATGACGCCGATGCCGTCGGGGCCGCGGTCGGTGAAGTCGCCGAGGAACCACAGACGGGTGTTGCCCGCGGCCCACTCGTCCTTGTCGTCGGTGATACCGGCGGCGTGCAGCGCCTCGCGCAGCTCGTCGAGATAGCCGTGCACGTCGCCGACGACGTAGAGCGGGCCGTCGCCCTCCTCGGAGACGGGCTGGGCTGCAACGTCGACGAGTGTGGGCTCACGGCCCTCGTCGTCGCCGCTGCCGACGACCGGCAGGTCGCGCTCGGTCGGGGTGTATCCGTCGTCCGGCTCGCCGGTCCGGGTCTCCTCCCGTACGGGAGTGGTGGACTGCACGGAAGCGAGAGGACCGGCCTGTGCGGCCTGTGCCTGCGCGGGCTGTCCGGGCCGGCCGGGCCGGCCGGGCCGGCCGGGCCGCGTCGGCTGCGGGTCCGCGAGGGGCGCGGACGGCGCTTCCGGAACCCCGGTGCCGTGCGCGGCGGCACCGCCGCCCTGCCAGATACCGGGTCCCTGACCGGCCCCCTGAGTCATCGACCCCTCCACCATCGCGCCGCCGCCGTGCACCTGTCCGGACCTCGCCCTGCCTGCTCCGGCGGGGATTCCCGCCCGTCGCCTGTCACGCCGACCCGTGGGTCCACGGTCGCACAGGCCGGGACCGGGTCCCGGTGTCGTGCGCCCCATCATAGGAACGCCGGTAGCGGCTTGTGACGCACCTGGGGGTGGCAATTGCGGCTCGCGGGCCGGGAGGTGGCGCATTCTTCCGGAAATCTCCCTCTCCTCTGCGGCCGCTCGCGTGGCCCGAATGCCCGTCGTACGTCTGCGGGATCAGTCGGTGCCGGACCCGTTCCCGGGCCGGGGTGCGCGCGGCGCGCTGACGGTGGTGCGGGGCGGCCGTCGCTGTGAGGACGTACGGACGATGAGGTCCGTCGGCATCACCTGCTGAACCGGCGCGTCGCCGCCGACGCCCTCGATGGCGTCGATGAGGAGGTGGATCACGGTGTTGCCGATGCGGCCGGGCTTGAGCGAGAGCGTGGTGATGGGCGGCTCGGTGGTGGCGTAGACGCTGGACTCGCTGCAGCACACCAGCAGCAGGTCCTCCGGCACGCGCAGACCGTAGCGGCGTGCCGCGGCGAGCAGGTCGGTGCCGTTGGGGTCGAAGAGTCCGTACACCGCGTCGGGACGGTCGGGCCTGGCCAGCAGCCGGTCCGCGGCGACGGCGCCCGCGCGCGGATCGTGCGCCGGGTACTGCTCGTAGACGGGTTCCTGGCCGGCGCGGGTGCACCAGTCGAAGTAGGCGGTGGTGGACAGCCGCGTGTAGGTGTCGGTGCTGGTGCCGGTCAGCAGGCCGATGCGGCGGGCGCCCGCCTCGGCGAGGTGGTCGAGGAGGCCGCGCACGGCCTCCTCGTGGTCGTTGTCGACCCAGGCCGTGACGGGCAGCGAGCCGGCGGGGCGTCCGTCGGAGACGACGGGAAGGCCGGAGCGGACCAGTTCGGTGACGACCGGGTCCTCGTCGGAGGGGTCGATCACGACGGTGCCGTCGAGCGCGACGTTCGACCACAGGTCGTGACGGGAGGTCGCGGGCAGGATGACCAGGGCGTAGCCGCGGGCCAGCGCCGCCGAGGTGGCGGCTCGTGCCATCTCGGCGAAGTAAGCGAACTCGGTGAAGGTGAACGGTTCTTCGCCATACGTGGTGACCGTGAGCCCGATCAGGCCGGATTTTCCGGTGCGGAGCGTACGGGCGGCGGCCGAGGGCCGGTAGCCGAGGCGCTGGGCGACCTCGCGCACATGGCTGCGCGTCGCGTCGGGGAGGCGGCCCTTGCCGTTGAGGGCGTCGGAGACAGTCGTGATCGAGACACCGGCCGCGGCGGCGACATCGCGGATGCCCGCGCGCCCGCTCAGGCGGTTTCCCCCGTGTGCCCGGCGTGAGGCCGACGCCCGGCTTACCTGATGCTTCTCTGCTGCTGTCATGGCGCCCCGATCGTAGGCCCGCGACGGAGGGGGCGCGGGCCACGTTCGGGGGACCCCAGAAGGCACGATTCTGCATGTGCCGTTACGGCCAACTACCTTGGAATACACGTCAGTTGACGACCCATCACGAACTTTGGCCTCCTCGGCGGGCGATTGTGCCCCCGGATACGGCGAAGTCTCGAGGAGGTCTCAACTCACCTTCATGAGTGATGCGCGCTACGGCTCAAGCCACCAGCGCGGAAGTGCGTGAGGGGGCTCATGCTGCAAGCCCGTACGCCCCTTGCCCGATTCCTCTTAGGGTTAGCAGCATTGGTGTCCGCGGCAGGTCTGCGGCAGGTGCGAGGCAGGTACGAGGAGGAGTCAGCGGTGAGCGAGAAGAAGCCCAGGCTGCGCAGCGCACTCGAAGGCATCCCCACCTACAAGCCGGGCCGGCCGGCGGCCTCGGGCCCCGCCGCGTACAAGCTGTCCTCGAACGAGAACCCGTACCCGCCGCTGCCGGGGGTGCTGGAGACGATGACGGGCGCCGCGGGCAGCGCCAACCGCTACCCGGACATGGCCTGCACCGGCCTGATGGACGCGGTCGCCACCCGCTTCGGCGTTCCCGTCGAGCACGTGGCCACGGGCACGGGGTCGGTCGGCGTCGCGCAGCAGCTGCTGCAGTGCACGGCCGGTCCGGGCGACGAAGTGATCTACGCATGGCGCTCCTTCGAGGCGTACCCGATCATCACCCAGATCTCCGGGGCCGATTCCGTCCAGGTGCCGCTGACGGACGGCGAGGAGCACGACCTGGACGCGATGGCCGCCGCCGTCACCGACCGCACGCGGCTGATCTTCGTCTGCAACCCCAACAACCCCACGGGCGTCGCCATCCCCGGCGACGCCCTGGAGCGCTTCCTGGACCGGGTTCCGGACGACGTGCTCGTGGTGCTGGACGAGGCCTACCGCGAGTTCGTACGCGACGAGAGGGTCGTCGACGGCCTGGACCTCTACCGCGACCGCCCCAACGTGTGCGTGCTGCGCACCTTCTCCAAGGCCTACGGACTGGCGGGACTGCGGGTCGGCTTCGCCGTCGCGCACGAACCGGTCGCCGCGGCGCTGCGCAAGACCGCCGTCCCCTTCGGTGTCAGCCAGATCGCGCAGGACGCCGCGGTCGCCTCCCTGCGCAGCGAGGACGAGCTGCTGGAGCGCGTCGAGCAGCTCGTGGCCGAACGGGCCCGCGTATCACGTGAGTTGGTCGCGCAGGGCTGGACCGTCCCGGAGTCGCACGCCAACTTCGTGTGGCTGCGGCTCGGCGACCGTACGACCGCGTTCGCGGAGGCCTGCGAGAAGGCGGGCGTGATGATCCGGCCCTTCCCGGGCGAGGGCGTGCGCGTCTCCGTGGGGGAGACCGAGGCGAACGACATCTTCCTCCAGACCGCGGCGGGCTTCCGCAAGAGCGAGTTCTGACCGGCGGCGGCCGACGAGTCGCCGGGCCCAAGTACGGGGTGGTTCCGTACCGTTGTGTCCGGTCTGTTCCGCCGTGACGGTGTCGGGTCACGGTGGCGGTCGGCCACGGCGATGAGTGTCGGGGGACCCCCTCGTAGTGTCCGAAAAGCCCGGTCGTAGTATTACTTGTGAATGTGAACGCATTCACGAGCACGCTTTGTGGTCCGGTCACACCTGTCCGAACGCGGACGAACCTCCTCGCCGGACGCCGGCCACAGCCGCGAGGCAAAGGAGAGAGCCGGTGGAGATGACAGCACTGGCGCCGGAGACCCTGGCGCGCTGGCAGTTCGGCGTCACGACCGTCTACCACTTCCTGTTCGTGCCCCTGACGATCTCGCTCTCCGCGGTCGTCGCCGGTCTGGAGACGGCGTGGGTGCGCACCGGCAAGGAGAAGTACCTGAGGGCCACCAAGTTCTGGGGGCGGCTCTTCCTGATCAACATCGCGATGGGCGTGGTGACCGGAATCCTCCAGGAGTTCCAGTTCGGAATGAACTGGTCGGACTACTCGCGGTTCGTCGGAGACGTCTTCGGAGCGCCGCTCGCCTTCGAGGCGCTCATCGCCTTCTTCTTCGAGTCCACGTTCATCGGCCTGTGGATCTTCGGCTGGGACAAGCTGCCCAAGCACATCCACGCGGCTTGCATGTGGACGGTTGCCGTGGGGACCGTGCTCTCCGCGTACTTCATCCTCGCCGCCAACTCCTGGATGCAGCACCCCGTCGGCTTCGAGATGAACGCCGCCAACGGGCGTGCCGAACTGCACGACTTCAGCAGGGTGCTCACCCAGAACACGGCGCTGGCGCAGGTCGGGCACACCCTCGTCGCCGCGTTCCTCACGGGCGGGGCGTTCGTGGTCGGCATCGCCGCGTACCACCTGATGCGCGGCAGGCACGTGCCCGTGATGCGCACCTCGCTGCGGCTCGGGCTCGTCACGATGGTCGTGGCGGGCCTCCTCACCGCCATCAGCGGCGACCGGCTCGGGAAGATCATGTACGACCAGCAGCCGATGAAGATGGCCGCCGCCGAGGCGCTCTGGGACACCCAGGCGCCCGCGCCGTTCTCGCTCTTCGCCTACGGAGACGTGGGCCCCCCGAAGACCGGCCACAACAAGGTCGCCATCGAGATCCCGGGGCTGCTCTCCTTCCTCGCGCACGACAACTTCTCCGAGTCCGTCCCCGGCATCAAGGACACCGAGGCGAAGCTCCGCGAGAAGTACGGCGGCAAGCTCGACATCGCCGACTTCCGGCCCAACATCCCCGTCGCCTACTGGTCGTTCCGCTGGATGATCGGCTTCGGGATGTCCTCCTTCGCGCTCGGTGCGGCCGGGCTGTATCTCACCCGCGGCAAGCGCTGGCTCTCTCCTCGTCTGCGTACGGACGACGACCAGGTGCCGCGCCTCGCACTCACCCGCGACCGCGAACTCGGTCCGGCCCTCTCGCGCTGGTACTGGCGGCTCGCGCTGCTGACGCTCGCCTTCCCGCTGATCGCCAACTCCTGGGGCTGGATCTTCACCGAGACCGGGCGCCAGCCATGGGTGGTCTACGGCGTGCTGCCGACCGCCGCGGGCGTCTCGCCCACCGTCAGCCAGGGCGAGGTCGTCACGTCCATGAGCGTCTTCGTCGCCCTGTACGCGGTGCTCGCCGTCATCGAGGTCAAGCTGCTGGTCAAGTACGTCAAGGCCGGACCGCCCGAGCTGACCGACGCCGATCTCAACCCGCCCACCCGGATCGGCGGTCACGACAGCGACGACCCCGACCGGCCCATGACCTTCTCGTACTGACCCCGTGACCCCCTACTGACGCCTGCTGAGGAGCGAGCGATGCAGCTTCACGACCTCTGGTTCGCGGTGATCGCCGTCCTGTGGATCGGCTACTTCTTCCTCGAAGGCTTCGACTTCGGCGTCGGCGTGCTCACGCGGCTCCTCGCCCGCGGCCGGAGCGAGCGGCGCGTGCTGATCAACACCATCGGGCCCGTCTGGGACGGCAACGAGGTGTGGCTCATCACCGCCGCCGGCGCCACCTTCGCGGCCTTCCCCGAGTGGTACGCCACGCTCTTCTCCGGCTTCTACCTGCCGCTGCTGGTCATCCTGCTGTGCCTCATCGTCCGCGGAGTCGCCTTCGAGTACCGCGCGAAGCGCAGCGAGACCGTCTGGCAGGACCGCTGGGAGCGCGCGCTGTTCGTCACCTCGCTGCTGCCCGCGTTCCTGTGGGGCGTCGCCTTCGGCAACATCACCTGGGGCGTGCCCATCGGCTCGCACAAGGACTACGTCGGCGACTTCGGCGATCTGCTCGGCCCGTACGCACTGCTCGGCGGAGTGGTCACCCTCACCCTGTTCACCTTCCACGGCGCGGTGTTCACGGCGCTCAAGACGACCGGCGACATCCGGCCGCGCGCCCGCCGGCTGGCCACCGTCCTCGGCCTGGCCGCCGTCGTGGTCACCGCGGGCTTCCTCACGTGGACACAGCTGCACTCCGGGGACGGCAAGAGCCTCGGCGTCGCCGCGGTGGCCGTCGCCGCGCTGCTCGCCGCCCTCGTGGCGAACGCCGCGGGCCGCGAGGGCTGGGCCTTCGCGATGTCCGGGGTGACGGTCGCCGCGACGGTGGCCACGCTCTTCATCGCGCTCTTCCCGGACGTCATGCCCTCCTCGCTCGACCCGCGCTTCAGCCTGACCGTGGAGAACGCCTCGTCCACCCCGTACACACTGGAGATCATGACGTGGTGCGCGGCGCTGGCCACACCCGTCGTGATGCTCTACCAGGGCTGGACGTACTGGGTCTTCCGCAAGCGCATCGGCACCCAGCACATCGCGGAGAACCACTGATGGGACACCACCGATGAGGCCCGTCGACCCGCGGCTGCTCACCCACGCCCGCACCACCCGCGTCTTCCTCGCCGCGTCGGTGGTGCTGGGCCTGGCCGGGGCGCTGCTCGTCATCGCACAGGCCACGCTGATCGCCGACGTCGTCGTACGGGCCTTCCGGCACCGCGAGGGAGTACGCACCCAGCTGCTGCTGCTTCTCGCGGTCACCGCGGGCCGCGCCCTGGTCTCCTGGCTGACCGAACTCGCCGCGCACCGCTCCAGCGCGGCGGTCAAGTCCGAGCTGCGCACGCGCCTCGTGGACCACGCCCTCGCTCTCGGACCGTCGTGGCTCTCCGGCCGCCGCACCGGCGAACTGGCGACGCTCGCGACGCGCGGAATCGACGCCCTCGACGGCTACTTCGCCCGCTACCTGCCCCAACTCGCCCTGGCCGTCGTCGTACCCGTGGCCGTGCTGGCGCGCATCGTCACCACGGACTGGGTCTCGGCGGTGGTCGTCCTCGTCACCCTCCCCCTCGTCCCGCTCTTCATGGCCCTCGTCGGCTGGGCAACGCAGGCCCACATGGACCGCCGGTGGCGCCTGCTCTCCCGGCTCTCCGGCCACTTCCTGGACGTCGTCGCCGGGCTGCCCACCCTGAAGGTGTTCGGGAGGGCGAAGGCGCAGGCCCGCAACATCCGCGCCATCACCGACGATTACCGGCGCGCGACGCTGCGGACGCTGCGCATCGCGTTCCTCTCCTCCCTCGTGCTGGAGCTCGTGGCCACCGTGTCCGTCGCGCTGGTCGCGGTGGGCATCGGCATGCGTCTCGTCCACGGCCAACTCGACCTCTACACCGGCCTGTTGGTCCTCGTACTCGCGCCGGAGGCCTATCTGCCGCTGCGCCAGGCCGGCACCCACTACCACGCCGCCGCCGAAGGACTCTCCGCCGCGGACGAGGTGTTCGCCGTCCTCGCCGAACCGGCACCCGAGCGCTCGGGCCTGCCCGCGCCCGATCTGCGTACCGCCGTCATCACGCTCGACGGGCTCCGCGTACGGCACGAGAACCGCGCCCACGACTCCCTGCCGGCAACCGAGTTGACGCTGCGGCCCGGAGAGACGGTCGCCCTGACGGGGCCGTCGGGCGCGGGCAAGTCCACCCTGCTGCACGCGCTGCTCGGCTTCACCCGGCCCGACTCGGGGTCCGTGCGCGTCGACGGCACCGACCTGCGCGACCTCGAACTCGCCTCCTGGCACGCGCAGATCGCCTGGGTGCCGCAGCATCCGCAGCTCTTCGCGGGCACGATCGCCGACAACGTACGGCTCGCGCGCCCGGACGCCACGGACGGCCAGGTGCGGGCCGCCCTGGCCGCCGCGGGCGCCGACCTGGACCCCGGCGCCGCCCTCGGCGACCAGGGCGAGGGCATCTCCGCGGGCCAGCGGCGGCGGGTCGCCCTGGCACGGGCGTTCCTCACCGACCGGCCGCTTCTGCTGCTCGACGAGCCGACAGCGGCGCTCGACGGGGAGACCGAAGCCGCCGTCATCGAGACGATCCACGGCCTCGCGGAGGACCGCACCGTCCTCCTCGTCACCCACCGCCCCGCGCTGCTCGCGGCGGCGGACCGTGTGGTGCGGCTTGCCGCGGGCAGCGCACCGGGAACGGACCCCGCGGCGCTGCCGGAGTCAGGGGTTCTCGCACACGACCGGACGCCGACTGCCGTGCATACGCGGGAAGTCGGGCAAGCCGGGCAAGTCGGGGCAGTCGTGGACGACGAGGGAACGCGAGGGGCGGCCGGCCCGGGAGAGGGCCCCCGGTCCGGCGCCCGTCCCGGCCCCCGCCTCGCCGTGTCCGCCGCCCTCGGCTCGCTCGCCCTCGTCAGCGCCGTCGGCCTCATGGCCACCTCCGGATGGCTGATCTCCCGAGCCTCCCAACAGCCGCCCGTCCTCTATCTGATGGTCGCCGTCACCGCCACGCGCACCTTCGGCCTCGGCCGGGCAGTCTTCCGCTACGCCGAGCGCCTCGTCTCGCACGACGCCGTCCTGCGCGTGCTCGCCGACGTACGCGCCCGCGTGTACGCGAGGCTCGAACGCCTCGCCCCCGCCGCCCTGCACCGCACCCACCGCGGCGACCTGCTGACCCGGCTCGTCGGCGACGTGGACGCCCTTCAGGACCGCTATCTGCGCTGGCTGCTCCCGGCAGTCGTCGCCGCCGTCACCGGTCTCGCCGCCGTCGCCTTCACCGGAGCGCTGCTCCCCGCCGCGGGCGGCGCTCTCGCCGCCGGGCTGCTCACCGCGGGGGCCGCCGTACCGGCCCTCACCGGTGCGCTCTCGCGCCGCACGGAGCGCCGGCTCGCGCCGTCCCGTGCCGCGCTCACGACACGGGTGGTCGATCTCCTCGCCGGGGCAGGCGAGTTGACGGTCGCGGGGGCGCTGCCCGCGCGTACGGCGACGGCGCGCTCCGCGGACCGTTCCCTCACGCGCCTGGCCGCCCGCTCCTCCGCGGCGACGGCACTCGGCGCCGGCCTGACGACCCTCGTGTGCGGCCTGACCGTCACCGCCGCCGCATGGGCCGGAACCGCGGCGGTGCACTCGGGCCGCCTCGACGGCGTGTGGCTCGCGGCGGTCGTGCTCACGCCGCTCGCGGCGTTCGAAGCGGTGAACGGGATGCCGCTCGCCGTCCAGTACCGGCAGCGCGCGCGGCGCTCCGCGGAACGCGTGCGGGACGTCATGGACGCACCCGAACCCGTACGGGAGCCCGAGCGTCCCCTGCCCGCTCCGGCCTCGCCCTTCCCGCTCCGGCTCCACGGGATCACCGTGCGGTACCCGGACGAGGCGCCCGCCAGTACCGTGGCGCGTCGGCTCCCCGCGCCCCTCGCCGGCTTCGACCTGGAGCTCACGCCCGGACGCCGCGTCGCCGTCGTCGGCGCCTCGGGCTCCGGCAAGACCACGCTCGCCCGCACCCTCCTGCGCTTCCTGGACGCGGAGAGCGGCTCGTACACCCTCGGCGGCGACATCGCCGACGGCGGCGTCCCGGCCACCGGCCTGCACTCGGACACCGTGCGCCGCTACGTCGGCCTGTGCGCCCAGGACGCCCACGTCTTCGACAGCTCGCTGCGCGAGAACCTCCTGCTCGCACGCAAGGACGCCTCCGACGCCGACCTGCGCGGCGCCCTCAAGGCGGCCCGCCTCGACGGCTGGACGGACACGCTCCCGGACGGGCTCGACACCCTCGTCGGCGAGCACGGCGCCCGCCTCTCCGGCGGCGAGCGCCAACGGCTCGCGCTCGCCCGCGCGTTGCTCGCGGACTTCCCCGTTCTCGTACTGGACGAGCCCGCCGAACACCTCGACCAGCCCACCGCGGACGCCCTCACCGCGGATCTGCTGGCCGCCACCGAGGGCCGTACGACGGTCCTCATCACGCACAGGCTCAAGGGCCTGGACGCCGTGGACGAGGTGATCGTGCTCGACGCGGGCCGCACCGTCGAGCGCGGAACCTACGGTGAACTGGCGGGCGCGGGCGGCCCGTTCAGCCGGATGCTCGACCGGGAAGCGGCGAGCGGCGCCCCGGCCCCGCGGAGCCCCGTCCCGCCGGACGCGGACGGCCCCGGCCGGGCGGATCACCAGGACTCCCGCCGCGAGCCGTCCCCTCCAGAGCCCCCTCGGCAGGCGCGTACGGGCGCAGCATCGCGTGCCGGTGCAGCAACTCCTCGATGACCGTGGCGACGCCGTCCGCCTCGTTGGACGACGTGTGATTCGTCGTCGCCGCGAGCACATCGGGATGCGCGTTGGCCATCGCGTACGACGTACCGGCCCAGCCCAGCATGTCGAGGTCGTTCGGCATGTCACCGAACGCGACGACCTCCTCCGGCAGGATGCCGCGCTCCGCGCAGCACCGCGCGAGCGTGCTGGCCTTGCTCACGCCCGAGCCGCTGATCTCGAGCAGCGCGGACTTGCTGGAGCGCGTGAACTGCGCGTGCGCTCCGGCCGCTTCACGCCCCAGGGCGAGGAACTCGTCCGGCTCCAGCTCGGGGTGGTGGGCGAGCAGCTTCAGCACGGGCTCCTCGTGCTCCGGGCCCAGCAGCTTCTCCGCCGGTGCGACGATCCCGAGGGGATCGGGGTGCAGCGCCGGGTAGTCGGGGTCGAAGTGGATGCCGCCGCTGCGTTCGATGGCGAAGCTCACCCCGGGAGCCGCCCTCCGCAGGGCCGCGACGACCGTCAGCGCGTCGTGGCGCTCCAGCGCCCGGACCGCGACGACCCGCCGTCCGCGGTGCAGATCGACCACCGCGGCACCGTTCGCGCAGATGGCGAGCCCGTGACCGTGCACGTGGTCGCTGACGACGTCCATCCAGCGGGCGGGGCGGCCGGTGACGAAGAAGACGTCGAGGCCCGCGGCCTCCGCGGCGGCGAGGGCGGCGACCGTGCGCTCGGAGACGGTCTTGTCGTCGCGCAGCAGCGTGCCGTCGAGGTCGGTCGCGATGAGGCGGGGACGGACGGCGGCGGGCGCGGCGGACACCGGGGGAGCGGCGGCCGGTGCCGGTCCGGGTGCCGGTCCGGGTGCGGGTGCGGGTGCCGGTGCGCCCGGGCCGTGGGCCGGATCGGAGGGGGGAGCGCTGGGGACACGGAATGCGGGCGGCTCAGTCACAGCGACCATCTTCCCGCACATGTACGCACAACCGTGCGGAGGGTTCCCCCGATGAGCGGTGCGGGCACTCCGGGACGAACCGGACCGGGGTCGCCATCGGTACGGGAGCGGGCAGGAGCGGACCCGGGCCTCGGCCCCGTCAGCTCCCTCCCCGCAGCTGCGCGAGCCCCTCGGTGGCGATCCGCTCGAAGACCTTCTCGTCCGCGGCGAACTGCGTGTCCGGGAGGGGCCAGTGCAGCACGATCTCGGTGATGCCGGCCTCGGCGTACTTTCCCGCGAAGTCCACGAACGCGTCGACGGAGGCCAGCGGCGTACCGGGAACGAAGCCCGTGAGCAGGACCTTCTCCAGCTCGGACGCGTCCCGTCCCGTCTGGTCGCAGGCCGTGCCGAGGCGCACGATCTGGTCGCGTACGGCCTGGAGTCCCTCCGCGGGCGTGCCCGTCGCGGCGATGTGCGGATCGCCGGTGGTCACCCAGGCCTGGCCGTAGCGCCCGGCGAGCAGCATGCCCCGGGGACCGGTGGCGGCGACGGCGAACGGGAGGCGCGGCCGCTGCACGCAGCCCGGGATGCCGCGTGCCTCGTGCGCGGAGTAGAAGGCGCCCTCGTACGAGACGGCCGGTTCGCTGAGCAGCCTGCTGAGCAGCGGTACGAACTCGGCGAACCGGTCGGCGCGCTCCCGCGGAGTCCACGGCTCCTGGCCGAGGACCGTCGCGTCGAAACCGTTGCCGCCCGCGCCGATGCCCAGGGTGAGGCGGCCGCCGCTGATGTCGTCCAGGGACATCAGCTCCTTGGCCAGCGTCACGGGATGCCGGAAGTTGGGCGAGGAGACGAGGGTGCCCAGTCGCATCCGCGAGGTCGAGGCAGCGGCGGCGGTGAGCGTGGGCAGGGCGCCGAACCACGGGCCGTCGCGGAACTCGGCCCGCCACGAGAGGTGGTCGTAGGTGTAGGCGGTGTGGAAGCCCAGCTCTTCGGCCCGCCGCCACCGCTCGCGCCCGCCCTCGTGCCAGCGCCGGACGGGGAGGATCACGGTGCTCAGCCGCGGCACGCGCGCCGGGCGCCCGGAACCGGGCCGCGGGGACGCGGACCGCGCAGGTCCGGGCTGTGGAGAGGCGGGTCCTGGGGAGGAAGGCATGGCGCCGAGCCTACGGTGCGGGGCCCGGGCGCCGGTCGCGCCGGGTCGGCCTCCGGCTGCTCTCCGTCATTCGCCACGAGGCAGGCAAAGAGAGGACAATTACCGCAAAGGTGTCGGTCCCGTAGGGGCGTCCGGCCGCCTTCCCTGGTGCCGAGCCAGGAGTGGGCGGGCGGTACGGCACACGCGGGGCACGGCTCACGGAAGCGCGGACTCCGCGCCGTCGCACGCGGGCGCAGCCTGGCGCACGGCGGCCGGTGGCCCGGCTTCTGTACTGGTGAGGGAGGAGCGTCCGTCATGGCAGCAGCTCGTGGGCGATACGTCGCCGACCGTGGACTGACCAGCCGCATGGTGGTCACGATGTTCCTCATCGGACTGCTTTACGTGGCGCTGGTCGGCTCCCTGATCGCGGCGCTGAGCAACGCCTGGCCACTGATCGTGATCGCGGTGGGTGGTCTCTTCATCGCGCAGTTCTGGTTCAGCGACCGCATCGCCGCCTTCAGCATGGGGGCGCGCGAGGTGACGCCCGAGCAGGCACCCGAGCTGCACGGTGCGGTGGACAGGCTGTGTGCGCTCGCGGACGTCCCGAAGCCGAAGGTGGCCATTGCCGACAGCGATGTGCCCAACGCCTTCGCCACGGGCCGCAGTCAGCGCAATTCGATGGTCTGCGCGACGACGGGGCTGATGCGCCGCCTGGAGCCCGAAGAGATCGAGGGCGTGCTCTCCCACGAGCTGTCGCACGTCGCCCACCGCGACGTAGCGGTGATGACCATCGCGTCCTTCCTCGGCGTACTGGCGGGCATCCTCACCCGGGTCGCCCTGTGGGGCGGTCTGAGCGGCGCCGGGCGGAACGACCAGAGCGGCCTCGGCATCATCCTGCTGGTGATCCCGCTGGTCAGTATCCTCGTCTACATCCTGAGCTTCCTGCTGACCCGGCTCCTCTCGCGCTACCGCGAGCTGTCCGCGGACCGCGCGGGCGCGCTGCTCACGGGACGGCCGTCCGCGCTCGCCTCCGCACTGACCAAGATCACCGGCCAGATCTCCCGCATCCCGACCCGGGACCTGCGGAAGGCCGAGCCGTTCAACGCCTTCTTCTTCGCGCCGGCGTTCTCGGGCGAGACGGTCGCCACGCTGCTCTCCTCGCACCCGCCGCTGGAGCGCCGCCTGGAGCAGCTGAGCCGGATCTCGGCGCAGCTGGGGCAGCACTGAGGGACGGGCGAGAAGCGGCAGGCCGGGGCCGGGACGCTCGGGCCGGAGCCGGGCTCGACCCCGGGGCCGTAACGCCGGAGCCGCCGGAGCCGACATCGTGAACACCGCCGCCATCCAGCACAAGGGACGTGAACTCCGTGGGCCTCCTCGACGCGCTTCTGGGCCGCAGCAAGCCCGTACGCCCCGACCTCGACCAGCTCTTCGCCCTCCCGGCCGCCGCCGTCACACTCCAGGCGGGCGCGGACCTCGTGCCGACGGGACTGGGATCGGTGTGCTTCGCCAGCGTCGAGGGCGGCGCCTTCAAACAGCTACAGCGTGACGTACGGCAGCTGCTCGACGCGGACCTCCCCGCGGATTCCGGGCCGGGGAACGGTGCCCCTCAACCTGCCCGGATCCCGGTGGAGTTCAGCCAGGACGAGTACGGCTACACCTGGCTGGTCGCCCGGCACGCGCCGGAGGATCTGGGAGAGCTCGTCAACGATCTGCACGCGGTCAACACCCTGCTCGAAGAGAACGGGTTCGGGCCGCAGCTGCTGTGCTCGCTGGTCGGGTTCCGTGCGGCGGAGGAGAAGGCCGAAGCCTCCACGGCCCGCCCGCTCGCCCTCGTCTACCTCTACAAGCGCGGCACGTTCTATCCCTTCGCGCCCCGGCCCGGACGGCGCGAGAAGCGCGACAGCGCACTGGAGTTGCAGATTCGCGGGTTGCTGACCGACGACCTGCCGACCGAACCGGACCTCGGCCGCTGGTTCCCCGTCTGGGGAGCGCCCGGTCTCCTCGGCGGCACGGCCTAACGCTCCGGGCGCTCGACCCGGCCGGTCCATGCGGCCGCGAGGCCGTCCATCGCGCGGGCCCGCACTTCGCGCTCCGCGGCGGCGGCGACGAACGCCGCGGTCTGCTCCGGCCCGACCAGGTCGCGTACGGCGGCGACGGTCGCCGAGGGAAGCCGTACGGTGGCGGTGGCCGGGATGGTGGCTGCGGGTGGGGCAGCCGCGGGGGCGACGGCTGCGGGTGCGGCGGTGCTGGGCGAGGCGGTCGGCTGCCCTTGGGGCGCCCCCTCCCCCTCCCCCACCCCCGCCCCCTTCTCGTCCTCCGCCCCTTCCCCTTCCTCTTCCCCTTCCCCTCGCCCCTCCGCTCCGGCGTCCGCCCGCCGCAGGTGTTCACGCAGGCTTCGGGAGGCGAACGTCCGCATGGCGCGGGCCAGTTCGGCGTCGACGGTCTGCTTCGCGAGCGGGCGAAGCCGCCGTACGAGACCGGCCGCCTCCGTGGCCTCCTCGTCCGAAGGGCGCGTGTGCGGGCAGCGCCCGAATATGTGCTGGTCGGTGAAGTCCATGAACCGGGCCGCTATGTGCTCGACCTGCGCGCGCAGCTCGCGGAGATGCTCGGTGAGCGCGAGCAACGGCACGCCCGCCCGGTGCAGTTCGGCGGCGACGGCCAGTTCCTGAGGGCTGGGGACGAGATACTCTCCCGGCCGCTCCGGCAGCGGCACCAGCACCCCCAGCTCCACCGCCTCCGCCACGGCGCCGTCGCCGCGGGCGGAGCCCGCCCCGAAGAGCTCGTCCAGATCGGCCTGGGTGAGGCGCTCCGGCTCCTCGTCCGACCACGGTCCCTCGACCTCCGAGACGAGCCCCAGGACACCGCTCAGCCCCCGGCCCTCGTCCCACGCCGCAAGCAGCTCCTTGATCGACGCGAGGGTGTATCCGCGCTCCAGCAGAGCGGATATCTGGCGCAGCCTCGTCAGGTGCGAGTCGTCGTAGAGGTTCGCCCGCCCGCGCCGGCCGGGACGCGGGAGCAGGCCCCGGTCCTGGTAGGCGCGGATCGTGCGCACCGTGGCGCCGCTGTGCCGCGCCAGATCCTCGATCCGGTACTCGCCGTCGTCACTTCTGCTGTCCCTGCCGCTTGCCCTCCTACGCTCGCTTGCCGTGTGGCCGGCGTGTGCGGCGAGGCCGTCTCCGCCCGTCGTCACAGCGGTGGCTCGATCCTCGCGATGGCCCTCAGCACGCGCGGAGCGACCCGGGAGAGCGCACGCGCGGTGCGTGCCTCCGGTGTCACGGGGACCACCGCCTGGTTGCGTACGACCGCTCGCATGATCGCCCTCGCGACCTTCTCCGGCGGATAGTTGCGCAGCTTGTACAGGCGAGCCACCCGTTCCCGGCGGCGCCGCTGCCCTGCCTCGTCGAGGCCGACGAAGCGCGCCGTCCGCGTTATGCCGGTGTCGACCGGGCCCGGGCACACGGCGGTTACGCCGATGCCCCGCCCCGCCAGCTCGGCGCGCAGACACTCGCTCAGCATCAGCACCGCCGCCTTCGACGCACCGTACGCGGGCAGCAGCCTCGTGGGCTGATAGGCCGCGTCCGACGCGACGTTGACGATGTGCCCGCCCTGGCCCCGCTCGGCCATCTGCCTGCCGAAGAGCCGGCAACCGTGGATGACGCCCCACAGATTGACGTCCAGAGTCCGCTTCCAGTCCTCGACGCTGGTCTCCAGGAAGGGGCCCGCGATGCCTATGCCCGCGTTGTTGACGAGCACGTCGACGGTTCCGTGGTCGGCGGCGACCCTGGCGGCCAGCTTCTCCATCTGCTGCTGGTCGCCGACGTCGGCGGTCTCGGCCCAGGCACGCGGAGCTCCCGCCCGCTCCGCCGACTCCGCCGTGCGCGCCGCCTGTTCGCCGTCCACGTCGACGGCGACGATCCGAGCACCGGCCGCGGCGAAGGAGAGGGCCGTCGCCCGGCCGATGCCGCTGCCCGCACCCGTGACGAGCACGAGCAGCCCGCCGAAGCGCGCGGCGAAGCCCCTGTCGTTCGCGGCTGCCGGTGCCGCCGCCTGCGGCCCTTCCACCGCACGGCCGGACTCCTGGGCCTCCACGAAGTCGGCGATCCAGACCGCCAGTTGGTCGGGCCGTGTGCGCGGAATCCAGTGCTTGGCGTCCAGCGTGCGCCGCGTCAGCCCGGGTGCCCACAACTCCACGTCGTCGTAGAGCCGTTCGCTCAGGAAGACGTCACGCGTCGGCGTGATCACCTGGACCGGGACATGGGCGTGGCAGTCGTCCCGGGGGTGGCGCAGCCGGAAGCGCACGTTGTCGCGGTAGAGCCATGCGCCGTTCGCGGCGTCACGCGGCAGCGAGGACGTGGGGTATCCGTCGGCCGGGACCTTCTCGGCCCGCCGCAGCAGCTTCGGCCACAGCCGCGCGAGCGGACCGCGCCAAGCGAGCTCCGGCAGCACGGGCGTGTGCAGCATGTAGACGTACCAGGAGCGCCCGCCCTGACCCAGTGCCTGCGCCAGCCGCCGCGGTGTCGGGCGGCTCACGCGCTTCTTGATCCAGTGCCCGAAGTGGTCAAGGGACGGGCCCGACATCGAGGTGAAGGACGCGATCCTGCCTCTGGTCTCCGACGACGTGGCGAACTCCCAGCCCTGCACGGATCCCCAGTCGTGCCCCACCACGTGGACGGGCCGCCCGGGGGAGACGGCACCGGCCACGGCAAGGAAGTCCTGCGTGAGCTTCTCCAGGGTGAAGCCTCCGCGCAGCGGCCTGGGCGCCGAGGAGCGGCCGCAGCCCCGTACGTCGTACACGACGACGTGGAACCGGTCGCTCAGCCGCCGGGCGACCTTCGACCAGACCTCCTTGCTGTCCGGATAGCCGTGCACGAGCACCACGGTGGGCAGTGCCGCGTCGCCGAGCTCCGCGACGCACAGCTCGATGCCCTCCGGTGTGCGCACCCGGCGCTCACGCGCGCCCTCCAGACCCGGATCCAGTCCTGAATCCTGTTCCTGCTCCTGTCCCGGATCTTCCTCCGGGGCCGTGCCGCGCTTCTCGCTTCCGCCCAGCCCGGCGTTCCGGCCGCCGTTCCGCTCGCTCACAGGTCCCCCCACCGATCGAGGCCGGCGGGGCTCAACGCCCCGCCCTCATCCGCGTATTCGACACCAGTCAATGTGACAACGGACGATGGCGAGGTCAAGAGGACTTCCACGGCTGTGGATACCTGAGGTAACGCCGAGCTCGCGTGCGTGACGGATGCCTGACGGATGCCTGACGCATGCCTGACGCATGCCTGATGTCTGCCCGCCCGTGTGCCCGAGCGGCAGGCTTTGGCCCTACTTGTCCTACGCCCCCTTAAGGGAGCATCACCCTTCGGTACCAGTCGGATCCAGCCCCCAGGAGGGACGTGACACAGGGCTGTGAGGCCCTAGCGTCTGAGGCGTGACTGTGATTGCTATCGAAAGCCTGACCAAGCGGTACCCACGGGTGACCGCGCTGGACCGGCTGACCGTAGGCATCACACCGGGTGTTACCGGCCTGGTGGGCGCCAACGGGGCCGGTAAATCGACCCTCATCAAGATCCTGCTCGGGCTCTCCCCCGCCTCCGAGGGCGGCGCCACCGTCCTCGGCATGGACGTGGCACGGGAGGGCTCGGCGATCCGCGAGCGCGTCGGCTACATGCCCGAGCACGACTGCCTGCCGCCGGACGTCTCGGCCACCGAGTTCGTCGTCCACATGGCGCGGATGTCCGGGCTTCCCTTCACCGCCGCGCGCGAGCGCACGGCGGACACCCTGCGCCACGTCGGCCTGTACGAGGAGCGCTACCGCCCCATGGGCGGCTACTCGACGGGCATGAAGCAGCGCGTCAAGCTCGCGCAGGCCCTCGTGCACGACCCGAAGGTGGTCCTCCTAGACGAGCCGACCAACGGCCTCGACCCCGTCGGCCGCGACGAGATGCTCGCCCTGATCCGCCGCGTGTACACGGACTTCGGCATCTCCGTGCTCGTCACGTCCCATCTGCTGGGCGAGTTGGAACGCACCTGCGACCACGTCGTCGTCATCGACGGCGGCAAGCTGCTGCGCGCCTCCAGCACCGCCGACTTCACCAAGCGCACCCCGTCCCTCGCGGTGGAGGTCACCGACACCGACGCGCACCCGGACGGCGCGGAGGCGCTGCGCGCCGCGCTCGTCGCGGCCGGGCTCTCCGCGCAGGCCCCCGGCACCGCGGGCGCCCCGGGCGCCGGTCATCTGCTCATGGTCGACGCCACCGACGAGTCCGCGTACGACACCGTCCGCGACACCGTCATAGAGCTCGGCCTCGGTCTGGTGCGGATGGAACAGCGCCGCCACCACATCGCCGAGGTCTTCCACACGGACGGCACGGGAGCCTCCGCGTCCGCCGCCCCGTCGGGCGACCCGGGCGCCGTCGCTGCCGGCACCGGCGCTCCCGCCGGCGCCCGCCCCGGCGACGCCGACCGCGAACTCCAGCCGCAGAAGGGAGGCAGCGGCGATGCCGTCTGAGCCTCGAGCCACCGATTCCGCCAGCCCCGTCGCGACGGCCCCCAAGCCGCCGGGACAGCGCGGCGAGGACGTCATCCACAACATCGGCTACCGCAAATACGAGGGCTCCCGCCTCGGCCGCGGCTACGCCCGCACCTCCCTCTTCGAGCAGTCCCTGCGCGGCGCGTACGGGCTCGGCCGCTCGGCGAAGTCCAAGGTGCTGCCGATGCTGCTCTTCGCGGTCATGTGCGTCCCGGCCGCGATCGTCGTCGCCGTCACGGTCTTCACCAAGGCCAAGGAGATGCCGGTCGGCTACAACGAGTACGTCATCGTGATGCAGCCCGTCATCGGCGTCTACATCGCGGCCATGGCGCCGCAAGCCGTCTCGCTCGACCTGCGCTTCAACGTCGTGCCGCTGTACTTCTCCCGCCCGATCGAGCGCGGGGACTACGTCGGGGCCAAGTACGCGGCGCTCTCCGCCGCGATCTTCGTCTTCACCGCGACGTCGGTCCTCATCCTCTACGTCGGCGCCCTGCTGGCGAAGCTCGACTTCGGCGACGAGACGAAGGGCTTCGCGTACGGGCTCGTCTGCTGCCTGGTCTTCTCCGTGCTGCACGCGGGCGTCGCCCTGGCCGTGGCCGCCGCGACCCCGCGGCGCGGCTTCGGCGTCGCCGCCATCATCGCCGTGCTGACCATTCCGTACATGCTGGTCACCGCTCTCCAGGGGATCGTCGCCTCGCAGGACGAGGCCTCCGCCATCGGCTGGCTGGGCCTCGCCTCGCCCGGGTCGCTCGTCGACGGCCTCCAGAGCAAGCTCCTCGACGGGGACAACGCCTTCCCGCGGGGCGAGGCGCTGAACGCCGCGCAGACGTCCGCGTACCTCGCGCTCACCGTCCTGCTCATCGCCGGCACGTACGCCCTGCTGCTGCGCCGCTACCGGAAGGCCGGGCTGTGACCGTCACCCGCCGCCACTCTCGAAGGAACGGGCCGCGCCCATGAGCACTCTTCACATCGACAGCACGTCCCGCTGGTTCGGGAACGTCGTCGCCGTCAACGACATCACCATGGACATCGGGCCCGGCGTGACGGGCCTCCTCGGCCCGAACGGCGCCGGCAAGTCCACGCTGATCAACATGATGGGCGGATTCCTGCCGCCCTCGACCGGAAGCGTCACCCTGGACACCGCGCCGATCTGGCGCAACGAGCAGGCGTACAAGGAGATCGGGCTCGTGCCCGAGCGGGAGGGGATGTACGACTTCCTCACCGGGCGGGAGTTCGTGGTCGCCAACGCCGAGCTCCACAAGCTGCGCGACCCCGAGGAGGCCGCCCGAAGGGCGCTGGCCACCGTCGAGATGGAACAGGCGCAGGACCGCAAGATCTCCACGTACAGCAAGGGCATGCGGCAGCGCGTGAAGATGGCCTCCGCCCTCGTCCACGAGCCTTCGGTGCTGCTGCTCGACGAGCCGTTCAACGGCATGGACCCGCGCCAGCGCATGCAACTCATGCAGCTGCTGCGGCAGATGGGCGACCAGGGCCGGACGGTGCTGTTCTCCTCGCACATCCTGGAGGAGGTCGAGCAGCTCGCCTCCCACATCGAGGTCGTCGTCGCCGGCAGGCACGCGGCCAGCGGCGACTTCCGCAAGATCCGCCGCCTGATGACGGACCGTCCGCACCGCTATCTCGTACGCTCCAGCGACGACCGGCGCCTCGCGGCGGCCCTCATCGCCGACGCCTCGACGGCGGGCATCCAGCTCGACTGGAACGAGCAGGCCCTCCAGATCCAGGCCATCGACTTCGGCCGGTTCACGGACGTCCTTCCCCGGCTCGCACGGGAGCACGGCATCCGGCTCTACACGGTCTCGCCGTCGGACGAGTCCCTGGAGAGCGTCTTCTCGTACCTCGTCGCGGCCTGAAGGGAGCCTTCACGATGTACAACCAGACAGTCGCACGGCTCACTTACAAGGCGCTGCTGGGCCGCCGCCGCGCGCTGCTGCTGTGCGCGCTCCCACTGCTGCTGCTCGTCGTGGCCGTGGCGGTGCGCCTCCTCGGCGACGTGGACGACGACGTCACCAAGCAGCTCCTGGGCGGCTTCGCGATGGCCACGATCGTCCCGCTCATCGGCGTCGTCGCCGGTACGGGGGCGATCGGCCCGGAGATCGACGACGGATCGGTGGTCTATCTGCTGGCCAAGCCGGTCAAGCGGCACAGCGTCATCGTCACCAAGCTCGTGGTCGCCATCGGGGTGTCCGTCGCGTTCTCGGCGGTCCCCACGCTCCTCGCGGGCTACATCCTCAACGGCAACAGCCAGCAGATCGCCACGGCGTACGCGGTGGCCGCCGCCGCGGCCTCCGTCGCCTACAGCGCGCTGTTCCTGCTGCTGGGGACCGTCTCCCGGCACGCCGTCGTGATCGGCCTGGTCTACGCGCTGATCTGGGAGGCCCTGTTCGGCAACATGGTGCCGGGCGCGCGGGAGCTGTCCGTACAGCAGTGGGCCCTGACGCTGGCGCAGAAGGTGGGCGGCAGCGGCGCCGGGATCACCTCCGAGGTCGGCATGGCGACCGGCGTGACGCTGCTGGCCGTCGCCACCGTCGGCGGCGCCTGGTATGCGAGCCGCAGGCTGCGCAGGTTCACGCTCGCAGGGGAGGAGTGACGGCGCACGCTCCGGGCGGTACACGCAGGGGTGGGGGCTACGGTCACGCGTGACCGTAGCCCCCACCCCTGCGTCGTCGGCAGCCGGGTCCCATGTCGGCTTCCCGAAAGGGCCCGCACGTCAACGGCGGGGCGGCCTCCGACCGGCAGATGAGACGCCGGACACGCTGCGTCGCCGGCGCGACTAACGTGGCCTCATGTCACCAGCGAGCCGCTACACGTACCTCGGCCCCGAAGGAACCTTCACCGAGGCCGCCCTGCGCACCCTTCCCGAAGCCGCCACCCGCGAACTGACGCCGATGGTCTCCGTGCCGACGGCGCTGGACGCCGTACGCAACGCAGAGGCCGCGGCGGCCCTCGTTCCCATCGAGAACTCGGTCGAGGGCGGCGTCACCGCGACGCTCGACGAGCTGGCGAGCGGCCGGCCGCTGATGATCTACCGCGAGGTGCTGCTCCCCATCGCCTTCGCGCTGCTCGCCCGCCCGGGCACACCGCTGGAGAGCATCAAGACGGTCACGGGCCACCCCGTCGCGCAGCCGCAGGTGCGGCGCTGGATGGCTGATCACCTTCCGGACGCGGTGTGGGAGTCCGCCGCGTCCAACGCCGACGGTGCGCGGCTGGTGCAGGAGGGCCGCTACGACGCGGCGTTCGCCGGTGAGTTCGCGGCGTCGACGTACGCGCTGGAGCCGCTGGTCACGGGCATCCACGACGCGGACGACGCGGTCACGCGCTTCGTGCTGGTGGGCCGCCCGGCGCGGCCCGCCGCGGCGACGGGCTCGGACAAGACCTCCGTCGTCTTCTGGCTGCGAGACGACCACCCCGGCGCGCTGCTGGAGGTCCTTCAGGAGTTCGCGTCGCGCGGCGTGAACATGATGCGCATCGAGTCCCGGCCGACGGGCGAGGGCATCGGGCGCTACTGCTTCTCGGTGGACTGCGAGGGCCATCTGCAGGACCGCCGGGTGGGGGACGTGCTCATGGGTCTGAAGCGCGCCTGCGAACAGGTGCGCTACCTCGGCTCGTATCCGCGTGCGGACGGCGGGCACGCCAAGGAGCGCCCGGGCACGACGGACGCCGAGTTCGTGGAGGCGGCGGACTGGCTCACTCGTTGTCTGGACGGACGGGGCTGAACGAGTCGGTGCGCGGTCGTGGCGGGCGCCGGTGCCGCCCCCGGTGCGGCCCTCCCGAAAGTTATCCACAGGGTGGCCCGGCGGCTGTGCACAACTTCGGAGACCGAAACGGGCAATATCGACAAAGCCTCATGCAGACCGCAAAGGCGTCCCCAACGCGGTCCGTCCCCTTTCGTCACTCCAAATCTCCTTGATCATCCTTCGGTGTGAGTCAACCCCGCTCGAATGAGTGCTTATTACAGGTTTGCGCCGGGATTTCCGAGCCGGGAGGAGATTCGGAGGAACCCCGCTTTCCGCTATCCACAGCCTCACGTCAGACCCTGTGGAAAAGATTGCGGCGCGTGGAGGGAGCTGTGGATAAGTCCGTGGACACTCGCCCTCCGGTTCGGCCTCAACTGCCCGCCGGACATTGCGACATGGCTGGTGGGAGCGCGTCCGCCGGCCCGCCGCGCCCCGCTCGCGGCGACGCGGCGAACCACCGCATTACCGCCCAAGTCCCTTGAAACGACGCGATCTTCACGGACTTCCCGGCTCCGGCCGTCCCGGCCGGACCGCCCCGCCACGGCCCGGTACTCGGTCGAGCCCTCGTGATCCCACCGGTACCCTGACGGGGTGATTGACCTCCGACTGCTCCGCGACGACCCCGACCGTGTCCGCGAATCCCAGCGCGCCCGTGGAGAGGACGTCGGCATCGTCGACGCCCTGCTCTCCGCCGACGAACGGCGAAGGTCGTCCGGCGTCAGCTTCGACGAACTGCGCTCCGAGCAGAAGCAGCTCGGCAAGCAGATCCCCAAGGCCGAGGGCGACGAGAAGGCCGAGCTGCTGAAGAAGGCGGGCGAACTCTCCGCTGCGGTGAAGGCCGCCGACGCCGAGCAGAACGAGGCCGCGGAGGAGGCCCAGCGTCTGCTGCGCCTGCTCGGGAACGTCGTGCACCCCGACGTGCCGGTCGGCGGCGAGGAGGACTTCACCGTCCGCGAGACGATCGGCTCGCCCCGTGACTTCGCGGCCGAGGGCTTCGAGCCGAAGGACCACCTCGAACTCGGGCAGCGGCTCGGCGCGATCGACGTCGAGCGCGGCGCGAAGGTCTCCGGGTCGCGCTTCTACTACCTCACCGGCGTCGGCGCCCTGCTCGAACTCGCCCTGGTCAACGCGGCGATCGCACAGGCCACCGAGGCGGGCTTCACGCCCATGCTGACCCCGGCGCTGGTCAAGCCGCAGGCCATGGACGGTACGGGCTTCC
Source organism: Streptomyces winkii (assembly GCF_032248595.1). Taxonomy (NCBI): domain Bacteria; kingdom Bacillati; phylum Actinomycetota; class Actinomycetes; order Kitasatosporales; family Streptomycetaceae; genus Streptomyces; species Streptomyces winkii. The sequence continues at coordinate 486,218 of NZ_JASTTH010000007.1, forward strand.
TCGGCCAGGCCGCGCAGGACGTCTACCACCTGGCTCAGGACGACCTCTACCTCGTCGGCACCTCCGAAGTCCCCCTCGCCGGCTACCACATGGACGAGATCATCGACGCGTCCCGGCTGCCGCTGCGGTACGCGGCGTTCTCGCCCTGCTTCCGCCGGGAGGCCGGTTCGTACGGGAAGGACACCCGCGGGATCTTCCGGGTGCACCAGTTCGACAAGGTCGAGATGTTCTCGTACGTCGCTCCCGAGGAGTCCGAGGCGGAGCATCTGCGCCTGCTGGAGTGGGAGAAGCAGTGGCTCACCGGCCTCGGCCTGCCCTTCCAGGTGATCGACGTCGCCACGGGCGATCTGGGCTCCTCCGCCGCCCGCAAGTACGACTGCGAGGCGTGGATCCCGACACAGGGCAAGTACCGCGAGGTGACGTCGACTTCGGACTGCACCGAGTTCCAGTCGCGGAGGCTGTCGATCCGGATGCGGGAGGGCAAGCAGGTGCGGCCGCTGGCCACGCTCAACGGCACGCTGTGCGCCGTGCCCCGCACGATCGTCGCGCTGCTGGAGAACCACCAGCAGGCGGACGGCTCGGTCCGGGTGCCGGAGCTGCTGCGTCCGTATCTGGGCGGGCGCGAGCTGCTGGAGCCGGTGAGCGAGTGACCGGCCCGACCGGCGTGATCCGCGAGCCCCACGGCACGGGCGGCGACGGCTCGTTCCCGTACCGGCTGATCGCGACCGACCTCGACGGCACTCTGCTGCGCGACGACGCGACCGTCTCCCCGCGTACGCGGGCGGCGCTGGCCGCCGCGTCCGAGCGCGGAGTGGCGCACATCGTGGTGACGGGGCGAGCCGTGCCGTGGACGAAGGACATCCTGGCCGACCTGGGCCACACCGGGCTGGCCGTGTGCGGGCAGGGCGCGCAGGTCTACGACGCGGGCGCGGAGCGCATGCTGACGTCGGTGACGCTGGACCGGCGGCTGGCCCGGCTCGCCCTCGCCAAGATCGAGGCGGAGACGGGCGGTCCGCTGCTGGTGGCCGCCTCGCAGGACGGCCTCGACGGCCGCGTGCTCGTCGGCCCCGGCTACCGGGAGCAGGGCAAGGGGCTGCCCGCGGTGCACTGTTCGGACGTGGAGGAGCTGTTCGCCGCGCCGCTGAACAAGCTCTACCTCCAGCATCCCCGGCTCGGCGACGACGAGTTGGCCAAGGCCGCCCGCGACGTGGCGGGCGACCTGGTGGGCATCACGATGGCCGGGGAGGACCTGGTGGAGTTGCTGCCGCTCGGGCTGAGCAAGGCGAAGGGGCTGGCGATCGCCGCGCGGCGGCTGGGCGTATCGGCGCGGGAGACCATCGCGTTCGGCGACATGCCCAACGACGTCGCCATGTTCGGCTGGGCGGCCCACGGCGTCGCGATGGCCGGCGCGCATCCCGAACTCCTCGCGGTGGCCGACGAGATCACCGGGTCCAACGAGGACGACGGCGTCGCCGTGGTGCTGGAGCGCCTGCTCGCCGCGTGACGCTTCGAGCCCCAGGCGTCCTGATGGAGCTGACCGAACTGACCCGGTCTGACCACGTAGTTCGCGGAGTTGTCCACAGGCTGTGGGGGCCGGTCTAGCGCGCGGCGTCGCCGTAGAGGGCGGTGACCGAGGCGGCGGCGCGCGCCAACTCCGTTCGCACCGCCGCCGGTTCGAGGACCTCGACGTCCGCGCCGAACTGGAGGAGCTGGCGGGCGGCTTGGAGCACCGGGTACGCGAGATCGACGGGAACCCACGCATCGGGATCCGGTTCCGGCGCGGTGTCGTCGTCCGGCCCGGCGTGATCCTCGGGGCGCTGCCCGTCCGTTGAGCGAGCCCGCTCCGGTCCGTCCGCCTGCTCCGGTCCGTCCGGCCGGTCCCGTACGAACGGGCCGACTATCCGGCGGAACCTCTCCAGGTTCCGGCGGCGCACCCGCGCCCTGACCCGTACGGTCGCGGGGCGCTCCTCCACCTGGCGGCGCAACGCCTCCCACGCATCGGCCAGCTCGACGCCGTGCCTGCGCTGCACGGGCGCGTCCGTCAGGACGGCGTCCAGGATGCGGTCCGCACGGAACAGCCGCGCCCGGCCGCGCCGGTCCGCCACGAGATACCAGGTGCCGGCCTTCGCCACCAGCCCGTACGGGTCGACGGTGTAGGTGTGCACGGTGTGCTCGCCGCCGTGCCGGTAGCGGATGCGCAGCCGCCGGTCCGTGAAGACCGCCGTGTTGAGGACGTCGAGGTCGACGGAGGGCTGCCGCCCCGACAGCCAGCGGTCGGGGTCGACGAGGATGCGGCGGCTGGTGAGTTCGGCGGCCGGCCGGTGCGGAGCGGGCAGGGCGGCCATCACCTTGCGCAGCGCCGAGCCGAGCGCGCCGTCCAGGCCGAGGGCGGAGTGTGCGCCCTGCGCGGCCAGCACGAACAGCGCGCGTGCCTCGTCCGAGGTGAGCCCCGTGACGTCGGTGCGGAATCCGGCGAGCAGCGAGATGCCGCCGTGCCGCCCGCGCTCGGCGTAGACGGGGACGCCCGCGGTCGAGAGGGACTCGACGTCGCGGTAGATGGTGCGCGTGGAGACCTCCAGGCGCCGGGCGAGCTCGTCGGCTCGTACACGGCCGCGGGTCTGGAGCAGCAGGAGGATCGAGAGCAGGCGGTCCGACTTCACGGTCGCCAGCATCGCGGAAAACCTGACGGCAGGTGTCAGGAAACGGCGACAGAGTCTCCGACGGGCCGACGCCCGACGCCCGACGCCCGATTTCCAACCCCCGACTCCCGACTCTCGACTTCCGATTTCCGACTCTCGAACGGAGCTGCTCGCCATGAACGCCCAAACGTCCGCAGCCGACGCCGCAGCCGGTGTCCCCGGCCCCTCGACGGACCCGCGTCCCCTCTATGAACGCGCCTCCGAGCAGATGGCGTCGCTCTTCGCCGAGGTACGGACCCACCAGCTCGACCACCCCACCCCCTGCGACGGATTCGACGTCGGCGGTCTCATCAGCCATGTCGTCGGCGGCACGCTGCGCATCGCCCAGGTCGGCGAGGGCGGCGGCCCCGGCGACGTCGACCCCGGAGCGAAGGTCGACTCGGGGATCTCCGGTGTGCCGGAGGAGGGCTGGAGTAAGCCGTACGCGCAGGCACGCGAGCGCTTCGCGGCGGCCTGGGCCGACGACGCGAAACTCGACGAGCCCGTCACGGTGCCGTGGGGCACGATGCCGGGCCGCTTCGCGCTGGCGGGCAGCGTGATGGAGGTGGTCACCCACTCCTGGGACCTGGCGCAGGCGCTCGGCCGCGAGGACCTGCTCGACCCCGGGCTGGCCACGTTCGCGCTGGGCGTCGCGCACCGGGCCGTGCCGGAGGAGCGTGGCGAAGGCGTCCCGTTCGGGCCGGTGTTGAGCGCACCCGAGGGTACGGACGACTACGGACGGCTGGCGGCCTGGCTGGGACGAGACTGGGATCCGGCCCGCGTGGGCGCCGCGGACTGAGCGTCCCGGCGGACGCCCTGGAGATCCCGGGACGCCCCGGAGACTCCGGACGCCCCGGAGACAGAGCAACGCGCCGGGACGGCAACCCTGGACAGGCCGTCCCGGCGCGCTGCGGTCAAAGGCGGGTCACCGGCCGCCCGCCGGTCATCCCTCCAGCAGCCGCTGCCCCACGTACTCGCCCTTCGACGGTCCGCCGGGCACCGCGAACAGGCCGCTGGCCTCGTGCCGGATGAAGCGCGAGAGCGCGTCGCCCCGGTCGAGCTTCCGCTGCACCGGCACGAAGCCGCGCAGCGGATCGGCCTGCCAGGCGATGAAGAGCAGCCCGGCGTCCGGTGCGCCGTCGTCGCGGAAACCGTCGTGGTACGAGTAGGGCCGACGCAGCATCGCGGCTCCCCCGTTCGTCGAGGGAGCGGTGACGCGCACATGGGCGTCGGCAGCGATCACGGGGGAGCCGTCCGAACCCCGCTTGTCGAGGTCGGGGTCGGTGTCCTCGCTGCCGCCGCTCAGCGGGGCGCCGTCCGACTTGCGGCGGCCGATGACCTTCTCCTGCTGCTTCGGGGACTGCTTGTCCCAGTCGTCCAGCAGCATCCGGATGCGGCGCACGACGGCGTACGAGCCGTCCGCCATCCACGCCGGAGACGACGAAGAGGGCACGAAGATCCGCCCGTCGAAGTCCGGTTCGGAGGGCTTGGGGTTGTTGGTGCCGTCGATCTGTCCCATGAGGTTGCGCACCGTCATGGGGCGTCGGGTGGCGCCCGGGGTGCGGGTGAAGCCGTTCATCTGCCAGCGCAGCCGTGCCGTGCCGGCGGCCTGACGCTGGATCTCGCGGAGTGCGTCGAAGGCGACGAGCCCGTCGTCGCATCCGATCTGCACCCACAGGTCGCCGTTGGAGCGGTCCTTGTCGAGGGCGTCGCCGGAGAACTCGGGGAGCGGCGCGAGTTCGCGGGGGCGCTGCTTCTCCAGTCCCGTACGGGAGAAGAAGGAGCGGCCGAAGCCGAAGGTGACGGTCAGCGAGCAGGGCCCGGCGTCCAGTGCCACGCCGGTGGGGTCGGCGGTCGGCTCGTTCGCCATGAGTTCGCGCGCCGTCCTCGACCAGCGCTTCAGCAGAGCGGCGGCCTGCTTGCGGCGGGCGCCGGAGACGAGGTCGAAGGCGAGCAGATGGCCGAAGGCCTGCAACGGCGTGACGATGCCGGCCTGGTGCTTGCCGTAGAAGGACACGCGCGTCGAACCGACGGACGTGAGCGGGGTGGGGGCCTTGCTGTCGGCCCGGGCCGCGGCCTGCGCGACCGCGCCGCCCGTCGCGCCAACGGCCAGGCCGGTCGCGCCCGCCGCTCCGACGGTGCTGACGAGTCGGCGGCGTGAGACGCCCTGAGGTTCGTGGTCGTGCTGAGTCATCTCTGCTTCCTGGCGTGGTCCGGCATGGGCGGGGGCTCGCGCTCGTACGTCGTGGTGCTGTTCCTGACGTTGTTCCTGCTGCTGTTCGCGGTCTGCTGTTCGCGGTTGAGGTTCTGGTGTTCAGCTATATCTCCCAGAACGTCACGGTATTCAGATGAATGGCCCATCAGGGGACGCGGCCGACGGCGCCCGGCCCGCCGCGGCCTCAGTCGAGCACCACCGTCTTGCTCTCGGTGACCTGGTCGATGTCCGAGGTACGGATGGTGACGGAGGCCTTCCACCGTCCCGGTACCGGCAGCTGCACGGTCTCCGAACGCCAGCGCCCCTTCGCGTTGTTGATCCTCTCGAAGTCGACGGAGAACGGGCCGAGGTCCTGATCGGGCAGGGTCATCGACGCTTTCACCTCTTCGGTTGGCAGCTGCTTGCCGTCCGGGCCCGTGGTCATGACCCGCAGCGAGTTGCCGCCCGCCTGGCCGGGTGTGATCCACAGCGTCGCGGTGCCCTTGCCGTTCGGGCCGCCCGTGTCGAACGGGATCTTCTGCTTGATCGTGAGGCCCTCGCGAACCTGCCCGGTGCCCGCGCTCCCGTCGCCTCCCGCCGCGGTGAGCTCTTCCGTACGGCCGGGCTCGGTGCCGGTCAGGACGGTCGCCACGATGAGCAGCACGGCGGCGACGGAGGCCTCGGCGAGTACGGAGCGGCGCAGGCCCGCACGCTCGGGATCGGCCTCGCGGGCCTTGCGGCGGCGTTCGCGGGCGACGGCGGCGCGCTGACGGGCGAGTTGGGCCGCTCGTGCCGTGCCCGCGGTCGCCTTTCCGTTGCTGGCGGGGCCGCCGTCGCCTGTGCTGTCCGGGCCCGAACCGGACGCCCCAGCACGGGACTTGGACCCGGTCTCGTCTCCGGTCTCGCTTTCCGTCGCCGTCCCGGCGTCCGTCGTCGCGGTCGCGGTGGCCGTGGTGCGGCCCGCCGAGGCTCCGACGGCCGCCGTCGCCTCCGTACGTACCGCGGCGTCCGTGTCGGCCCCCCGGGCCTCGGCCTCGCTTTCGCGGGGGCTCCGGTCCGTCTCGGCCTCTTCCGCGGTCGTGCCGTCCGTACGGGCCGCGCCGAGCCGCCTCGTCCACTGCCGCGAGACCGAGGCGATGCCGACGAGGATGACGACGAGACCCACCTTCGCGAGCAGCAGCCGCCCGTACGACGTACCGGTGAGCGCGGAGAACGAGCCGAGCTGGCGCCACGACTGGTACAGCCCCGTCGCCACCAGCACCAGCACGCTGCCGAAGGCCACCTGCGAGAAGCGGCGGACGACGTCGCGGGCGGGCGGCGGTCCCCAGTGGAGCACCGTCAGCAGAGAGGCCAGCCCGCCCAGCCATGCCGCCACCGCCAGCAGATGGACCACGTCGACGGGCATCGCCACCTGCGGCTGCACGCCCGTGGACGCGTGCTCCGAGATCGCCCAGGTCGCCGCCAGCCCGATCGCGACGACGCTGCCGCCGAGCGCCAGCCCCAGCGTGACGTCGCGTCCGGGGGTCTCTTTCTCCTCCCGGGCGTCCACCTCCTCCCGGGCGCCCACCGTGTCCGCGGTGTCCTCGGCGTCCGCTTCCTGAGCCGTCTGGCTCGCCTCTTCCGTCTCCTCTTCCGTTTCCGTCTCCGGCTCCTCGTCGCGCTTCCCGTACGAGCCGAAGAGCACCGAGATGATCACCGCCGCCGTGCCCAGGAGCAGCAGCCGCGCGGCGAGCGCGGCTCCCGGTTTCGAACCGAGCGCGTCCCTGAGCCCCCCGAGGTCGAAGACCTCGCTCAACTGGCCCGTCCCCGTATACGCGTTGCGCAGCAGCAGCATCAGCAGGGTGGCGGCCGTGAGCGTCAGCCAGCCTGTGACCACGAGCCGCTGAAGACGGCGCACCGCACCCTCGTGCGGCCTGCACGTCAGGACGAAGGCGCCGCCGCCCACCAGCAGGACGAAGCCCGCATAGGCCGCGTAACGGCTCACCTGGTACAGCGCGCCGACCGGGCCGCCGCCCGTCCCCTGGCTCTCGTCCGCGATGTTCGCCGTCGTCTGCGACGTGTGTCCGACGGAGAAGGTGAACGCACCCGAGACGGGGTGGCTGTCGTCCGAGACGGCCTTCCACGCCACGGTGTACGTCCCGTCCGGCGCATCGGACTTGATGCCGACGGCGCGGGTGTTCGCCTTGTCCGGGACCTCGCGGACCTTGTCGGTGTCGAGCCGCTTGCCGTCCGGCCCGAGCACCCGTATCGAACCGTCGGACATGGACACGCCCTCGGAGAAGGTCACGGTGACCTGCTTGGGCGCGCTGCGCACCACCCTGCCCTCCGCCGGGCTGCTGTCGGTCTGCACGGCGTGCGCCGAGGCGGGCGCGGCGAGGCCGATCACCAGGAACAGCGCGCACAGCGCCGTGCCCAGCAGCGCGAGGAACGGCGCGGCGGCCGTGCCGCGGCGCCCGGCGGCCCACGCATGCGGAAGCACAAGCGGACGCGCAAGTGGCAGCGGGCGCCGGCGCGGACGGGCACCGCGACGGGGACCCCTGGTGGTGAGCGGCACGAGTCAGTCCCTCATTTCTTCGGTACGTAGTTCGTCGCCTCGACCGGCATCGACACCGTGATGTCGCCGGACTTGCCGAAGTGGAGCGTCACCCGCACCTTCTCGCCCTTCAGCGGTTTCCGCTCCGCTTTCATGAACATGATGTGGTTTCCGCCCCGGCCCAGCCGCAGCGTTCCGCCCGCGGGCACCGGCAGCGACTTCACGTGCTGCATCTGCTGCCCGGAGGTCTTGTGCAGCTGCGCCTCGCCGAAGGCGGGGCTCTCGACCGAGGTGAGCCTGTCGGCCGTGCCGCCGGTGTTCTTCACGGTGAGGAAGCCGCCGGCCATGTCGTCCGAGACCGGCTCGGGCATGTAGGCGCCGCTGACGGCCAGCTTCGGCTTGGAGCCGCCCCCGTCCGACCCGGAACCCGGACCGGAGCCGGAGTCCGAACCCGGTCCGGACCCGCACGCGCCGAGCACGAGCAGCCCCACCGCCGACGTCGCGAGCGCGGCGAGACGGCGCCCTCGGAAAGCACGCGTCACGGGTTCTCCCCCTTGATGATCGCGGGGAGTTCCTTCTCGAGGATCTCCGGAGTGGTGTTGCCCTCCGTGTAGAGCACGTGGGCCTTGTCGTCCTTCGGCGAGAAGGCGAGCAGCTGCGCGCCGTGCGTGGAGACGACGTCGCCGTTCTTTTTCTTGTACGACGGCTCGATGCTCACGCCGACGGTGCGCGCCCCCGCCTGGATGGTGTCGAAGTCACCGGTCAGCCCGACGAAGGACGGATCCTGGCCGCGCAGCCAGCTGCCCAGCTCCTTCGGCTTGTCGCGCTTGGGGTCGGACGTGACGAAGACGACCCGCAGCTTCTTCTTCTGCTCCGCGGGCAGCTTGGACTTGGCCACCGCGATGTTGCTCATCGTCAGCGGGCAGATGTCCGGGCAGTGGGTGTAGCCGAAGTACAGCAGCACCGGCTTGCCCTTCGTCTCCTCGATGAGGTCGTACTCCTTGCCGTGGGTGTCGGTGAGCGTCAGGTCGGGCTTGTCGAAGGGCTCGTCGAGCACCGCTCCGCCCTTCTTCTGCGGCTCCACCGAGGCGACGGCCTTGTTGCCGCCGCCGTCCGAGGCGCTGTCGCCGCCGGAGCCTCCGCATCCCGTCAGGGCGAGGAGGCCCGCCGCGGCGAGCGCGGCGGCGCTGAGAGTCGTGGTCTTACGCATAGAGCACTGGCCTTCTTGCTTTCTGAGTCGTCTCTGCCTGGCAGTGTCGCTGCCGTACGGTCGGCGCCCCGCCGTGGGGGCGGCGCGCGAACGGCGCGGACTGTCCGTACGACGGCGAACCGGACGGGCCGGTCCGGCCGTTGGGCGGGGCGCCCGTACCACGCGGGTACGGCGGTACGGGCGACCCGCCCGGTCGGTCTAGGAGCTGGAGTTCCGGCGGCGCCCGGCGAGCACACCGAAGGCGACCCCGGCCGCTCCCGCGAGGATGCCCACGACGCCGAGCACGCGCGCCGTGTTGTCCGTCGCGCTCGCGCCGTCCGCCGCCTTGTCCGAGGCGCCGCTCTGCGCGGAGGCGTTCTCGGGCTCGCCGGCGCCGCCCTTGGCGTCGGAGCCCTCTCCGGTCGCCGTCGTGAGCTTGAGCACCGGAGCCGGGTTCTCCGGTTCGGGCTGTCCCTCCTTGGGTTCTTCGATCCAGCGCACGACCTCGTCGTCGTCGTACGTCTGGAGCGCCTTGAAGACGAGCTGGTCGGTGCCCTCGGGCATCTCGCCCATGGAGACCGGGAACTGCTGGAACTCGCCCTTCTTCACCTCGCCGCCACTCCAAGTGATCTTGCTGACGGCCTCGGTGATCTTCTCGCCGTGCATCTCGATCGGCTTGTCCAGCTTGGACTTGGTGACCTTGACGTCCCAGCCGGGCACCGGCTGCGGCATCACGGACGCGAGCGGATGCTCCTTCGGCAGGCTGACCTCGAGCTTGGTCGTGGAGGCGTCGTCGCGCTCGTTGGGGACCTTGAAGTTGACGACGCTGTAGTCGCCGGCAGCCGCGGTCTCCGGGTCGACGCTCACGTGCGCGAAGGCGGGCCCCGCGCACAGCAGTACGGATGTGGCTGCGATGGCGCCGACGGTGGTCACACGGCGGCGCGTGGTGTTCTGCATGGTGATCGCTCCTGATGACAGGACGGAACACGAGGGTCGTGACAGCACATGACGGCGTGCTCCCCGGAACGCCGCGAGCCCGGCCCGTTCACGTGGCGCGGAGGAACGGGCGTGCGGGCGGCGCGAGTTACGGCACCGCGCGGCGCGGGACCGCGCTCGTACGGCAGTACCGCCGTACCGCACGTACCGCACGTACCGCCGTACTGCCGAGAACGCCGGGAGGACATGGCGGTGCGGGCCCGGGAGGCACACTCGTGCGCGGCGAGGGCGCACGCCGTCGTTCCGTCGTCGGGCGCCGTGCGTCAGGCCGCGAGTGCGAAGCTCTTCTGCCGCGGCCCGCGCGGCGGACCGCGCCTGTTCACGGAGTGGTGCAGCAGTACGGAGCGGGCCGTCCCGTGCTCGCGTGCGTCACGGGGGCGCGTGCGCTTCGGCGGCTCGGGGACCAGACCGTGGCGCAGCGCCCGTACGCACGCCAGCGCTTCGCCGAGCGAGGCCCGCACATGACGGACGGCGGTGCGCGCCGACCGCGCCGAGAGCCGTACGAGCCGCCACAGCGCGGCCTCCCCGCGGTGCAGGAACCAGCCGAGTACGAGGGCGGCGGCGATGTGGCCCAGCAGCATCGGGCCGTCGAAGAGGCTGAGGGCGGCGTGGGCCGCGGAGCGCAGGCACTCGAGCGGGGTGTCGGCGGCGGACGCGGCGCTTCCGGCCGCCTCGTGCCCGGCGTGCCCGAGCGGACCGCCAGGCCCGGCGTGCGCCGCGTGGTCCATATGCCCGGCGTGAGCATGCCCCGCATGCCCGCCGTGCCCCCCGTGGCCGCCGAGTTCACGGGCGTCGAGCCCGGCATCGGAGACGACCTGGCGCGCCCGCGACTCGCTCATCCCGCGCGCGGCCTGCTCGTCGCACAGCAGCTCTGCCGCCAGGCTGCGCACTTCGGTGCCGTGCGCGTGGCCTCCGCCACCGCCCCCGCCGGAGACGGCGGTTCCGGCGACGACGGGCCGTCCGCATGCGAAGAGTGTGTGCAGCGCGATCTGACCGGCGGCGAGCAGCGCGGCTATCCCGGGAAGCGAACGCTCCCGTCCCGCGAGCGGCGCCGCGACCGCGAAGACGACGGCGAAGCCGACGCCGAGCGACCACAGCGGCATGTGCTGCCCGCCCGTCAGCGAGTGACCCGCAGCGGACAACGTCACGCAGACCGCGGTGAACACCGCGGCCCGCACGAGTCTGAGATCCGCCCCGGCAGTCATTGCGGCGTCATCATCTCACCGCCGCTCTATCCGCATCGGCGAGGGGTCGAAACGCCCGGAATCATGTGCACTCGTCGTCCGCGCCGTCTATGCGCCGGCGCTCGGCGGCCGCTCAGCCGGGCGGCCGTGCTTCCTCCGATTGGACGGGAAGAGCAGACACGGGTGCGTACCGCCCGCCCAACCGGCAATACGTATGCCCATGGCCGGGGTGGCCCTTCGGGGCCGACCGTCGAGCCTCGGCCTGTGGAGGGTTGAGCATGAGCATGTGGTGGTGTCTCCGACTGAGGCGCGAAGCTGCCAGCGTGCCGCTCGCCCGGCGGCTGCTTCTCGATGCCATGGACAGCGCCGGGGTGGACACCGAGATCTCCTACGAACTGTCCCTCGCGCTCTCCGAGGCGTGTGCGAACGCCGTCGAGCACGGGCGGGGCGAACACTCGGACGCCTACTGCGTGACCGCGTACCTCGACGGCGACCAGTGCCGCATCGAGGTCTCCGACTCCGGTCCCGGCTTCCGTACCGCGGCACTTCCGCGCAGCGTCTCCGTGGACGCCGAGCACGGGCGGGGCATGTTCCTGATCGAGTCGATCGCGGACCACGTGCGCGTACGGAACCGGCCGGGCCGCGGGGGAGCCGTCGTCACCTTCGACAAGACCCTCAAGTGGCAGCACGCCGACCGCGGTACGGGCGACGGCGGCCGGGCGGCGCAGGGCGGCGGCAGCCGGCTCCTCGCGGCAGGCTGACCGAGCGCGGGAACCGTGCGGACCGGGCTGCCGTCACCCCTCCCGGTAGCGCAGCAGCAGCATCGCCGCGTCGTCGTGCGGCGGAGCCCCGACGTGATCGGCGAGGTCGTGCCGCACGGCCGCCAGCGCCGAGTCCGGATCGGGGTCCTTGAGCAGGTCGCCCCGCTCGTGGAGCGGGTAGAAGCGGTTGGCGCGGTCGCGCGCCTCGCTCACGCCGTCCGTGTAGAAGAGGATCTGGTCGCCGGGGACGAACTCCACCACGTGCGGCTGGGGCGCGGGGGCGTCCTCGAAGTCGAGCCCGAGCGGCAGGGCGCGTTCGGGAGGTTCGGCGTAGTGCACCGAGCCGTCGGGGCGGATCATCAGCGGCGCCGGGTGCCCGAAGTTGAGCAGCGTGGCACCGTCCCGTTCGCGCACCTCGGCGAGGACCGCGGTCACGAACTTCTCGCCGAGCAGATGTCTGGCGAGCGCTCTCTCCAGGCGCTTTCCGACGGCCATCAGGTCGGGCTCGTCGTACGCGGCCTCCCGGAAGGCGCCCACCACGACGGCCGCGGTCTCGACGGCCTCAAGTCCCTTGCCCTGCACGTCGCCGACGATGACCCGGACCCCCGTCGGCGACGTCACCATCTCGTACAGGTCGCCGCCGATGCGGGCGTCGGCCATCGCCGAGGTGTACGAGACGGCGGCGCGCAGCTGCCCGGCGCCGCGCGGCACCGGACGCAGCAGCACCCGCTGCGCGGCCTCCGCGATCGAGCGCACGCTGGCCAGTTCGGCCTCGCGCCGCTTGCGCATCGCCGTGGCCGCGACACCGGCGACGGCGACGCCAGCGACGGAGATCAGCGTCGTGTAGCCGCGTCGGTCGTCCACCTGCGAGTTGAAGATGCTGAGCATCAGCGACAGCGCCAGCGCGAGGCATCCGATCACGACGCTGCGCCGTACGTTCCCGATGAGCCCGGCGAACGCGGGCCCCAGCGCCATCATCGGAAGGAAACCGATCGAGGGGCCCGCTACGACGTCGACGAGGACGACGATGCCCATGGCGATGAAGGGGAGCGCAGCCAGCAGGCGGGGCCGGAACTGAAGCGTGACCACCCTTGAGCTCTCTTCCTCGACCGAAGACGATGCCGGACACATGCAAGGTTAGGCATGTAAGCCCGATTCAGGACCGGGATGTGACGAAACCGGGGAGCGGAGACGGGCCGGTGCCGGCCCCGCGCGGGCCGGCACCTTCGGTCCTCGGGCGAAGAGCCCTGGTCAGCCAGGCACGGAGCCGCTCAGCTCGACAGCCGGGCCATCCACTCCTCGACGTCCGAACTGCTGCGCGGCAGCCCGGCGGAGAGGTTCCGGCGGCCGTCGTCCGTGACGAGGATGTCGTCCTCGATGCGCACGCCGATTCCGCGGTACTCCTCCGGCACCGTCAGGTCGTCGGGCTGGAAGTACAGGCCCGGCTCCACGGTCAGGCACATGCCGGGCTCCAGCGTGCCCTCGGCGTAGCTCTCGCGGCGTGCGGTGGCGCAGTCGTGCACGTCCAGGCCGAGCATGTGGCCCGTGCCGTGCAGGGTCCAGCGGCGCTGGAGCCCGAGTTCCAGCACGCGCTCGACGGGGCCGTCGAGCAGGCCCCACTCCACGAGCCTCGTGGCGAGGACGCGCTGCGCGGCGAGGTGGAAGTCGAGGTACTTGGCGCCGGGTTTGACGGCGGCGATGCCGGCCTCCTGCGCCTCGTGGACGGCGTCGTAGATCTTGCGCTGCAACGGCGTGAACGTCCCGCCGACGGGCAGGGTGCGGGTGACGTCGGCCGTGTAGAGCGTGTGCGTCTCGACGCCCGCGTCGAGCAGGAGCAGCTCGCCGGAGCGGACGTCGCCGTCGTTGCGGACCCAGTGCAGCGTCGTGGCGTGCGGCCCTGCGGCGCAGATCGAGCCGTAGCCGATGTCGTTGCCCTCGACGCGCGCGCGGAGGAAGAACGTTCCCTCGATGTAGCGCTCGGACGTGGCCTCGGCCTTGTCCAGCACCCGCACGACGTCCTCGAAACCGCGCACCGTCGACGCGCAGGCCTTCTCCATCTCACCGATCTCGAAGTCGTCCTTGACCAGGCGCATTTCGGAGAGGAAGACCTGGAACTCCGTGTCGCGCTCCGCGGTGACCTTGTCGGTCAGGGCCTGCTCGACGGACGCGTCGTAGCCGCGCACCACGCGCACCGGGCCGGTGGCCGAGCGCAGTTCGCCGGCGACGTCGCGGACGTCCGCGCACTGGATCCCGTACAGCTGCTGCGCCTCGCTGAGGCTGTGGCGCCGGCCGACCCACAGCTCGCCCTGGCTGTCGAGCCAGAACTCGCCGTTCTCCCGGTTCGAGCGCGGCAGCAGGTAGAGCGTGGACTGGTGCCCGGCGCCCGCCGGGTCGGGCTCCATGACGAGCACGCCGTCCTGCGTCTGGTCACCGGTGAGGTACGCGTACTCGACGGACGCGCGGAAGGGGTATTCGGTGTCGTTGGAGCGGGTCTTGAGGTTGCCGGCCGGGACGACCAGCCGCTCACCGGGGAAGCGCGCGGAGAGGCGGGCACGCCGCTCGGCCGTGTGCCCGGCCTGCGGGAGGGGCTGGAGTCCGCGCAGCTCCGTGTCGGCCCAGCCGGTCTTCATGTTCTCGGCGAGCTCGTCGGAGACGGCCCGGTAAAGGCCGTTCTTCCGCTGCTTGATCGACTGCTCGTCAGCGGATTCCGCCACGTCTGCCTCCCTGTTCCGGTGTTCGACCGGCTTCCATCGTATGGGGGCCCACAGGACCGCGGAAGCTCGTCGGCGACCGTCGGACAGGGGTCCGCGACGGTGCGTGAAGGGGGATCGGGGTCTGCGCGGAGGCGTCTTCGGAGCCGCGGAACGGGCTCAGAACGCGGAACAGGCTCAGAAGCGGGCGGCGAGCAGGACGACGTCCTCGGCGGCGCTGGCCGGCTGCCCCGGTTGTCCGCTCGTGCCGAAGGCCGGTGCCGAGCCCGGCAGGGGGTGGGGTCCGCCCGCGCCGTCGCCGTCGGCGCCTGCGGGCAGCGTCGTGCGCAGCACGTGGTCGATGAGCGCCTCCGGGTCCGCCCGTACGGCGGCCGGGGCGCACGCGGCGCCCGAGTGCAGGCGTGCGAAGGCCCGGTCCATCTCCTCGCCGGTGCGGTGCAGCAGCCCGTCGCTGTAGAGCAGCAGCGTCTCGCCCTCGTACAGCGACAGCTCGACGCTCGGCGCCTCCCAGCACGCCAGCATGCCCAGCGGCGCGGAGAGCGTCGTCTCCACGTACTCGGTGCGGTGCTCCCCGACGATCAGCGGCGGGCAGTGGCCGGCGCCGGCGAGCAGGATCCGGCGCACGGACGGCTCCGCGTACGCGAAGAGCGCCGTCGCGGAACGCGCGGGTTCGGTCAGCCGCAGCAGCAGTTCGAGGTCGGAGAGGACGGCGACCGGGTCCTCGCCCTCCATCACCGCATACGCGCGTAGCGAAGCGCGCAGCCGCCCCATCGCCGCGACCGTTCCGGGGCCGCTGCCGGTGACGCCGCCGACGGAGAGCCCGAGCGCGCCTTCGGGCAGCGGCAGCGCGTCGTACCAGTCGCCCCCGCCGCCCGGGCCGGTCAGGTGCCGGACGGCCATGGCGACGCCGGGCACGCGCGGGAGCCTGCTCGGCAGGAGTCCCTCGCGCAGGGCGCTCAGATCCGCGCGCGTGCGGGCGAGTTCGAGGTGGCGGGCGATCTGCTCGCTGGCGCAGCGGAGGTAGAGGCCGAGCAGATGGCGCTGGCGGGCGGTGGGCTCGGCGGGCTCGTCGTACAGCCAGACGGCGGCGCCGACGCGGGGGGCGTCGGAGGTGGCGATGCGGGTCGCGTAGCTGGCGGCATAGCCGAGGCGGGCGGCGACTTCGCGGTGGCGGGGGTCGAGGGTGTCGTCGGTGGCGATGTCGGGGTGGGTGATCTCGGGATAGCCCCGGTCCTCGCCCCTGCCGGGGGCGAGGTCGACGTCCTCGTCGGGGGCGGTGCCCGCGTCGCGTGCGCGCGTGCCGTCGGCCGGCTCGGGGACGGACGACGGCAGGCCGTCGAGGATCCGTGCGTACGACGAGGAACTGCGCGGCACGGTCTCCAGTTCGCCGATGTCGGCCCGGCCGAGCCCGAGGCCGATGGTCCGCTCCGGGCTTTCGCTGTCGACGGGTTCGAGTGCGACGAGGCCGCGCTGGGCCCCTACGAGGGTGGCGCCCGCGCGCAGCGTCTCGCGGAGCGCGTCGTCGAGGGTCCTGGTGCCGGCCAGCCGTTCGGCGAGCTCCTGAAGAGTCGTCAAGTCCGTGACCCAGCTGGCCAGCCGGTCGTGGACGGCTGCGAGCTGCTCGGCGGACGCGTCGGAAGCGGGGGGCGCAGTCTGCTGTGGCGGGGAGATCACGGGTTTGAATCCGGCCACTTTCGACCGCTGCGGGGCGCTCATGAGAACGTTCTCCCGCCCTGGTCCCTCTCTCTGCTTTGCATCGCAAACCCCCATGTCACGCTGCTCCGCTGGCAATGCACAAGATGTACACGTAGCGGTAACGGGATGTCCAGCATCGTCCTTGCACTACGAATGGTGTCCGTGTGCAGTTGTTGACTACAGGGGGGCGGGCCGAGGTTGTACGAGGTTGGCGTAAAATCGCCTGCGAGAGACGGCATTTGCTGTCGACTGGAGCAGCCCCGCACATCTGCTCGCTTCCACGATGTCGAGGAAGCGCAGGCCGGAGCATCGGCACGACTGTCGCGGGTACGGAACCCGGTAAGGGAGCAACGCGTCATATGAGGCAGTGGCCTCCCCCCTTTCCGGTTCGGCGGACACGCACAGCCAGCACGGCCAGCACAGGCGCAATACCAAGCGTTATCGAGGGCACCAGCACAGGTGGCGTACGGCACGCGAGCGTGAGGCGTGCTTCGGTCACAGCCGTGTTCCATGCTCGGCTTACGGAATGACCGCGGTTTTCTGACGCGCAGTGAGTAGTGAGTGACGTGTTGTGATGGGCTGAACGATCTCTGTCGGGACGATCTGTTGGCGTTCACGGAAAGGAACGAGCGCACATGCGCGAGATCCTCGGAAGGCGACGCATGAACCGGTCATCGCTGCGTAACGCGGCGCTGCACTGTGCCACCCAGTGGGAGTGGCCCGTACTCCCCGGAGCGACCCTGACCCCTCCCTCGTCCGCCTCGAATCCCTCGTCCCTCTGGTCCGGCGGCTCGCACCACTCCAAGCAGCCGCTCTCCGCGGTCTGCTCCTGCCCCGACCCCGAGTGCGCCGTCCCCGGCGCGCACCCGTTCGACCCGGTGCTGCTGGCCGCCACGACGGATCCCCGCATGATCCGCTGGTGGTGGACGAACAGGCCCGCCGCACCGCTGATTCTCGCCACCGGCGGCCGTGCACCCTCCGCCCTCAGCCTGCCCGCGATCGCGGGTGCCCGCGCGCTCGCCGAGTTCGACCGGCGCGGCCAGCGGCTCGGGCCCGTCGTCGCGACGCCCACGCGCTTCACGCTGCTCGTCGCCCCGTACGGCCTGGAGGAACTGGGCGAGCGGCTCTACGCCCATGACTGGGTGCCGAGTTCGCTGCGCTTCCACGGCGAGGGCGGCTATGTGACGCTGCCGCCGTCGCACACCGGCGCGGGCCGGGTGCGCTGGGAGCGGGAGCCCTCGGCGGCGGACGGGCACGCGCACGGCGACGCCGATCCCAAGCCCCGGCGCGGACCGTTGCGCGGCGGCTCGCGCGGCGCGCGCCGCGGCGGGCTCACGACCGCCGTCCCGTTCCTGCCGCGTATGGAGAGCGTGCTCGACGTGCTCGTCGAGGCGAGCGCCACGGCGCCCGACTCCGGGACGAGCCTTACGTATTGAGGCCGCACGGGCGGCACGCGCCGCTCCGGCCGGCAAGCAACCCGCGGCGGCGCTCTGCACGCGTCACTCGTACGGGTAGGAACTGGCAGGCGCTGTACGGGAAATGGGCGGTCGGGCGGGAGAACGGGTCCCTTCCGCCCGATATGTTCGCCTCACCGTCTCTCCGGTGCCCTTCGGGTCCCCCGGTCCGCCCTCTCCCGCCAGTGAGCCCTCCGCCATGCCTCAGCAGCATCCGCGGTGCCGTATGCCGGCGCCGCACTTCTCCCTGATCGCGCTCGCCTGCACGGTGGTGCTCGCCGTCGCGCTGCCCCTCACGGCCGCCACCGCCGGGCCGGCTCCCGCGCGGGGCGAGGGCGAGGGCCGCGTGGGGGCGCCGGTGCTCGCCGCTCCCTCGCCGTCAGGGAGGCCGGCGCGGCCCGGGGCCGGTGAGGGCCATGCCGGCCGCCCGGGAGAGCCCACGGCGGACCAAGGGGCGAGCGGCGGCCCGTCCGCGTCGTGCGGGCCCGAACTCACCGCTGCGGAAGGGCTGTCGGCGCAGACGTGCGTGGTCTCCGAGGGCGGCCGCACATGGGCGCGTACGCACTACCGCAACGCCACGGGGTCGCCGCTGAGCGCCGCCCTCACGCTCGTACGGCCGGACGGGAGCTCTCTGCGCGCCGAGTGCGCCATGCCGGCGTCGGGCGGTCCGGGTGTGTGCGAGACGCCTCAGGAGAAGAGCCGCGCGGGAGGCCGTCCGTATGCGGCGACGGCCGAGGCCGGATCCTCCGACGGGGAGCGGCTGTTGCTGCGCTCCTTCAGCAACTCCCTTGCGCGCTGAGCGACTTGGAGAGGAACGGCGGCCGTGAAAGGCCCCGTGCATGGAAGAACCCGGTCGCTGGCGACGGGGGATGCACCAGCGACCGGGCTCCTAGAAAGGTAACAAGAGATCTGCCGTTAGCAAATTCGATCGCGCAGATCCGGACGTTGATTTACCTGCCGGTATGCGCATTCAACGGCGTCGTGTGACGCGAGTCACGGTCACACTTTCTCCGTGTACCCCTCGCGGAATGTGCAATTCCGGTCAACTCAGGGTGATCTGGCGGTTCATGAGCCCGCTGCGTGCGCGCCGCTCGTCCGCCGTCAGCGCCGAACCGGCGGAGAGCGCCTTACTCAGCCGCTCCTGGAACTCGGCCGCCGGCTTCTCGCAGTCCTCCGAGGTCATGCTGCTCGGCAGGTCCCACACGGGCACCACCAGGCCGTGCGCGCGGAAGGAGCCGACGAGCCGGGTGTCGTCACCGAGCGAGGAGCCGCCCGCGGCGTGGAGCCGCGCGAGCGCGTCGAGCAGCTTCTCCTCGGGGTGCGTCATGACCCACCGCAGGTGGTTCTTGTCGGGCGTCTCACACCAGTACGCGCCCTCCGCCGCGGAGAGGCGGGCCGTGGGAATCGCGGCCGAATTGGCTCGCTCCAGGGACGCGGCGACCTCACCCGTCGCACTGTCGCTGCCGTCCCCCAGCCAGAACTCGAACCCGCTGTGCACCTCGGGCGTGAACTCCGCCTGCGGATCGAGCAGATCCTGAAGGCGCGGGCCGTCCGGCACGGCCCGTCCCGCGTCCACGGGCGAGCCGGGGTCGGTCTGGAGCGCGCGTTGCAGCGTGTCCGCGAGGTCGCGGCTGATGTCGCCCGAAGCGGTGTCGTTCTGAAGTCCGAGCAGCACCTCGCCGTTGTCGCGCCGCAGGGCGGGCCACGCCATCGGCAGTACGGTCGCGAGCGTCACCGAGGGGACGCCCTCGGGCAGACCGTCCTTGAGTGTCAACTGCGCGGTGGCGGCGGGCACGAGCTCACGCATCGCGACCCAGTCGGGCTCCCCGGGCAGCCCTTCGAAGGGCCGCTGCACCAGTTCTGTCACGGCGTGCGACGCGGCACGCCCGTGGCACGCCTTGTAGCGGCGCCCCGAACCGCAGGGGCAGGGCTCGCGCGCGCCGACGACGGGCACTTCCCCCTCCACGTGTCGCGGTGCGGACGCCTTGGTCTGGGGGCGGCGCTTCTTGGCCATGGGGTGCGGTTCTCCAGGTCTGCGGTCGGTGAAGTCCGCCGGTTCTTGCGGGACTTCGGGGCTGTCGAGGTCTGCGGTCGTCAAGCTCTTGGAGTCTTCGAGGCGCTCCGGGCACGGGCCCGGGCGGCGATGCGGACGCGCGCCCATAAGGGGCGCGCGTGCGCCAACTGACGCCGCGAGCCTAGCCGGTGAGTTCCGGCGCGTACGGCGTTCCGCGTGTCGCTGCCGCGGCGGCGGTCCCGACCGTGCGGGCCGCTGCCGCGCTGGGAGGCGGCCTCCGGTCAGCCGGCCTCGTCGACCGCCGCGAGGTCGAACGCCAGGTCGTCCGCGAGGCCTTCGCCGACGCCTCCGGGAACGACGGGCAGCACGACCCAGACGGTCACGCCCCTGCCCGGTTCATTCTCCGACTGCCGTATTCCGCCCGTGAATTCCTGCGGTTCCTCCCGTACTCCCCAATCTCGTGCGAGAGCACCGATGATGGCCAGGCCGCGGCCGCCGCGGGCACTGATCGAAGGAGTCGCCGGAAGGGGCCGGGTGGGGCCGCCGCCGTCGGTCACGGAAATGGTCAACTCGCCGTCGCCGTCGTGGTTCCAGCTCGCGCGGACGGATTCGCCGCGGCCGAGCGGCCTCGCATGCCGGCACGCGTTGCTGAGCAGTTCGGAGAGGATCAGAACGGCGTCGTCGACGACCGATTCCGAAGCCCCGCCCGCCAGCAGGTCGGCGCGCATCCGGCGCCGTGCTGCCCCTACTCCGGCGGGGCCGTGAGGCACGACCATCGTCGACGAAGCAGGCACGTCCTGTGCCATAACCAACGCCACCCCCGAGACCTCCTTTGCCCCACGCCAATTCGATGGATGCCCCGCGAACGTCTGGCGGAAACCGGCCACGCATGGCTGCTTGACGCATTTCGCGGGATCGAATACAGAGCGAATGCGCCGATGCACCCCAGGTAAGAGCCGTGGAAAGCAGCCGAATTGGGTCGTGACGGACGCCGGCGGGAGGGTGCGCCATGTGTCGCACGTAACACGAAGACGACAATTCGGCGCCTCAGCCGAGTTGTGTCAGCACTTCCTGTGGCCGGTTTGTGATCACCGCGTCCACGCCGAGCCGGACGCACAGCTCGACGTCCTCCGGATCGTTCACGGTCCACACGTGCACCTCGTTGCCGAGCCGGTGGGCGCGCTGCACGTACTCGGGGTGCGCGCGCAGGATGCGCAGGCTCGGGCCGGCGATGGCGACGCCCGGCGGCAGACGTCCGTCGCGGTGCCGCGGCAGCAGCAGCTGCATGAGATAGACGGTCGGGATGTACGGCGCGGCCGCCCGTATGCGGTGCAGGGAGCGCGCGGAGAAGCTCATGACCCGTACGGAGGGCACCACGGACCGGTACCTCTCCAGCAGCTCCAGCAGCCGCGTCTCGACCTGGCCGGCCCAGCGCGAGGGGTGCTTGGTCTCGATGGCGAGCCCGACGGGACGGGGCGCGTCGGCCACCAGTTGCAGCAGCCGCTCCAGCGTGAGCACGGACGTACGGTCGCTCGCCTCCTGGTCCGGCGACTCGTACGGGTCCTCGTCGGGGCCCTCCTTCTTCCACGAGCCGAAGTCGAGCGCGGCCAGATCAGCCAGCTCCAGGGCGGAGACCGCTCCGCGGCCGTTGGAGGTGCGGTTGACCCTGCGGTCGTGGACGCACACGAGGTGGCCGTCCGCCGTGAGCCGTACATCGCACTCCAGGGCGTCGGCCCCCGCCTCGATCGCCTTGCGGTAGGCGGCCAGGGTGTGCTCGGGAGCCGCCTCGGACGCGCCGCGGTGCGCGATGACGGAGACCGGGCGGGAGGCCGGAAGGTCCGGCCCGGGGCGGCTGTCATTGCTCACCGGGTTATCGTGCCACCGGGGCGGGAGCGACCAGTGGGGGGCCTGCTGCGTAGTGCCCGTGTTGTCCGTTGTAAAGGACTGCGTTCCGGGTTCGGGCGGCGCCTTACGCCCGTCTGACGCACCATGGGAAAGGCTGTGCACGGATGCAACGGATGCCGGAATGCGTGAACGTCCCGGCTTGCGACGGCGTGTAGCTGATGAGGAGATACCTGTGAGCACCGAGAACGAGGGCGCTGCCGCCACTCCGGGGGCAGGGCCTGATCCCACGCCCCCCGCGGTGCGGGACAGGGAGGCGCACGAAGCTGCTGCCGGCGCCCCCGTACCCGAAGCCGCCGACCGTCAGGGGCAGAGCATGAGCAAGTCCGAATCCACTCCGCCTGCACCGTCCGCACCGCCCGCCTCTCCGGGCCAGCCGCACGAGACGGCTCAGCTGCCGGTCTCGGGGTACGGCGATCCGGGGCGCCCGGGCGGCGGGCACGGCTCCGGCGGCCAGCCTCCGCAGGGCACGCCGTGGGGCGGCGCTCCGGGCGGCCACTCCCCGTACGGCGGTACGGGCGCGGGCGACTCGGGGCCGGGGGGTCCAGGCTCGGGCGGCCCGGGCGGCCCGCAGTATCCGTGGGGTGCGCCGCCCGCGCCGCCCGGTCCGCCGCCGGGAGGCAAGCGCCTCCCGGGAGGCGTGCTGGCCGCGGTCCTCGTCGGTGCGCTGGTCGCCGGCGGCATCGGCGGGGGCATCGGATTCCAGCTGGCCGACCAGGACGAGGGGTCCTCCACCACCATCAACTCGGGCTCGGACTCGGGGGCGCTCAACCGCTCGCCGAAGTCCGTCGCGGGGATAGCCGGGAAGACGCTGCCGAGCGTCGTCACGATCGAGACCAAGGGCGGCGGCGAGGAGGGCACGGGGACGGGCTTCGTCTTCGACAAGCAGGGCCACATCCTCACCAACAACCACGTCGTGGCCTCCGCGGCCGACGGGGGCGGTCTCTCCGCGACGTTCTCCGACGGCAAGAAGTACGAGGCCGAGGTCCTCGGCAAGGCACAGGGCTACGACGTCGCGGTCATCAAGCTCAAGAACGCCGACGACCGCAAGCTCTCCCCGCTTCCCCTCGGCCAGTCCAACGACGTCAGGGTCGGCGACGCGACCATCGCGATCGGCGCCCCCTTCGGCCTCTCGGGCACCGTCACCACGGGCATCGTCAGCGCCAAGAACCGCCCGGTCGCCTCCAGCGACGGCCAGGGCAGCAACGCCTCATACATGAACGCGCTCCAGACCGACGCCTCCATCAACCCCGGCAACTCGGGCGGCCCCCTGCTCAACGCCCAGGGCGCGGTCATCGGCGTCAACTCGGCGATCCAGTCGGCCGGTGGCGGCAGCGGCCTGGAGCAGGGCCAGTCCGGCAGCATCGGCCTCGGCTTCGCGATCCCGGTCAACCAGGCCAAGCGGGTCGCCGTTCAGCTCATCAAGACGGGCACGCCCGTCTACCCGGTGATCGGCGCCACGGTCACCATGGACCAGAAGGGCGGCGGCGCGGTCATCGCGAACAAGGGCCAGAACGGCCAGGCTCCCGTCACCAAGGACGGCCCCGCCGACAAGGCCGGCCTGAAGCCGGGCGACGTCATCACGAAGCTCGACGACACGACCATCGACAGCGGCCCCACCCTGATCGGCACGATCTGGACCCACAAGCCGGGCGAGAAGGTCAAGATCACCTACAAGCGGGACGGCAAGGAGTCGACGACGGACGTAACCCTCGGCTCCCGCAAGGGCGATCAGTGACGCCGACGGCCATTCGCTAGGCTGACCCCGCGTCGCCCGGGCAGGGCGGCGCGGGGAGGTGTGCCCGAGCGGCCGAAGGGAACGGTCTTGAAAACCGTCGTGAGGTGATCCCTCACCGTGGGTTCGAATCCCACCGCCTCCGCCGAGGTGAGAGAAGTGGCAGGTCAGAGGGTGCGTCTCCGGTTTGGAGACGCACCCTCTATGTGCACTCTGTCTCACCCAGTCCCGCGTGTTTCTCGGCGTTGACCAGCTTGTGTGGGCCATCTGTGGGCCAGGATCAGCGCATCTGGCTCCTTCGCTGAGGCGCTCCCTGCAGCGGTGATGACCGCGCGACTGGTCCCCGCTAGGCACCATCGAGGTAAACGGACTTGTCCGGTCCGCACGTAGTACTCATGCACGGGGACTGTGCCGCGGTAGTTGGTGAGTGGGTGCTCGCGTTGTCCTGTTGGTTGGCTGCGATACAGACTGGGCTGTTTGGAGGGGGAGTTGATGTCTAGGTATGCGCGCATGCCGCTTGAGGGCGGCGGGGCAATCCTGTTCGAGGACGTGGAAGGCGCGTCGGATCCCGGGGGGCCTGTGAAAGCGGGTCGTGTTGGTGATGCGATCCGCGAGTTGCCTCGCACAGTTCAGGAGTCATTGGTCCCAGTGCGGGAGGCAGCACGGGCGTTGATGGATCAGCTGAAGGAAGCGGGACCGCAGGAGGTCGAGGCGGAGTTCGGACTGAACCTGTCGGCCAGGGCCGGGGCCGTCATCACCGGTGCTGAGACCACCGCCCACGTTCGTGTCCGCCTGGTCTGGAAGCACGGGGGCTCCGATCAGGACGATGTCAGGGAAAGCAGGTGACCTATGACGGATGAGCTCCCATTAGCTTCCAGCCGTGGGCCGATGGGTCCTGAGCGCCTAGACACAGGAAGCGTCACCGCGGATCGTCGTCCGTCGCTGGCCGCTTCGGTGTTCCAAGTACTTTCGGAGGATGGGGATGTTGCGGGCGCTGGGTTCCTCGCCAGGGACTGCATTGCCTTCTCCTGTGCACATGTCGTGCGTGCCGCTGGGCAGGCCCCCGGCGGCCGGATTGAGGTGATCTTCCCCAACCTCCCCGATGAACCGCGAACCTGGGGTCGGGTGTCGACTGGGGAGTGGCGGGATCCAGAGTCCGAGGACGTCGCCATCCTGGACCTCGAGAGTGTTCCGGCGGGTGCGCGCAGCATGGCCCTGGGGGTGTGCGCAGGCAGCCGCGGACACGCGGTGGCATCGTTCGGTTTCCCCACCCAGGCGCCGCCTGGCGGTCATTTCGGCTATGGCAAGGCCGGCGACCTGATTCCCAAGGGCAACGGAAACAGCAGGCTGCTTCAGTTGTCGCAGGCTAACGACCTGACGACTGGCTTCAGCGGCGCGCCAGTGCTGGATGAAGTCACGGGCCTAGTGATCGGCATGGTCACTTCCATCACGTCCCCAGACACCCACCTAAAGGGCTTGGGCATCGCCTACGCCACACCCTCCGAGGAACTACGCAACGTCCAACCGGGGCTGGCTGTCAGCCACGTGTGCCCCTATCTTGGGCTGGAACCCTTCACAGCAGAGCAAGCCACCTGGTTCCACGGCCGGGAGACGGTCGTTGAGAGTGTGCTTGCGGCTTTGGAACGGCACGGGCAAATGGCGATGCTGCTAGGGCCGTCGGGGGCAGGAAAGTCATCTGTGGTGAAAGCCGGTGTCCTACCCGCTCTGGCTGAGGGAGCCGTTCCTGGCAGCGACCGTTGGCTCCCCGTGGTCACCCGGCCGGGACAGGACCTCCTGGCGGAACTAGAGGAGGCTGGCCTACCTGGAGCAGCCAGCGACGGCCTCACTGCGGCGGTCGAAGCGCGCATGGATGCCGAACCCGAGCACGACCGTCTTCTCTTGGTAATCGACCAGTTCGAAGAACTCCTCACCCAACCTGCCCCAAGCGGTAGTGGCGAGCCAACCCACGAAGGCTTGACTCCTGCTGGGCAACTGGTCGAGCTGATGAACTCCAACGTCGCGGTCACCGTAATCCTGATCATGCGCAACGATTTTTACGCCGCCCTCGGTGCCCAGGCCTCTGATCTCATGGACACCGCTCTGCCAGGCCTGGTTAACGTTCCCGCGACTTTGAGCGTCGAAGAGCTGAGCGCGATCATCAGTCGGCCCGCCGATATGGTCGGGCTGACATTGGAGGCTGGCCTGCCGGAAAGGATCATCAACGACCTCCAGAACGCAGAACCGGCAGCGAGGAAGGTCCCGGTAACTCAGCTCCCACTCCTTGAACTGGCCTTGCGCCAACTATGGAGTCGGCGTCGCGAAGATGGGTGCCTCACCCATTCCGCCTATGACAAGATCGGCACTATCACTGGCAGCCTCACGGCCTGGTGTAACACCGTTCTCAGGCAACTCTCCCCCCGTCAACGACCGACCGCACGGCTCATTCTGACAGCTCTTGTGCGGCCCGCTGATGAAGCCAACGGCCTTCCTGCCACGCGAAGGCCTCTCCCTGTCACTCGACTCCGCACCTTGGCCACCGACCCTGAGCTTGCGAGCTCTGCCGCCGAGACCACCTTCAACGCCGTGCTGGCGGACCTGACCCGTTACCGCATCATCACCACCGGTACGACGACACAGCCAGGTACTGCCCCTGACGAGTCCACGGCGGAACTCATCCACGATGCTCTCATCCGCAACTGGAGCGACCTCCGCGACTGGGTCGCCCGGGACCAGCAGTACCAAAGCTGGCTGAACCGCGCTGCTGGACTGCAGCCCCGACGACACACAAGTGGGCGCCTACCAGAGAACGAACTGCTCGGTGGAACCCTACTCGCAGAAGGCAGGAAATGGGCCGAAGAACGCCCAGTCGCAGCAGAAGTTACGGCGCTATTGTCTGCGAACTGGCAGCGCCGCCTGACATCGGTTCGGCGGGGCCGGCTTCTGAATGGTCTGCTCGCAACGGTGCTGGCTCTCGCGCTCGTCTCACAATGTGATGCCTTCTACGAGAAACGAGTCGTCGACGTGAAGGTTGAGCGGGCGCGACATCTCCTCGATCAGTCTCGCAGTATCTCAGACAGTGATCCTGACTTCGCGTCTCTCATTGCTGTCAAGGCATGGAAGGCCATCGAGGATGATGAAACCAGAGCTGCCCTTTACGCAGCTCCTGCCTTCCCACTCCGTAGCCGCCTTGCTGGCCACAGATGGCCCGTTGGCTCGGTGGCTTTCAGTCCTGATGGCGACTCGTTGGCGACGGGCAGTGACGATGGTACGGCGAGGTTGTGGGGTGTGGAGAGCGGCAAGGTTCGCGCCACGTTCAAGAGTCACGACGAGAGCGCAAACGTGAGTTCGGTGGCTTTCAGTCCTGATGGCGACTCGTTGGCGACGGGCAGTGACGATGGTACGGCGAGGTTGTGGGGTGTGGAGAGCGGCAAGGTTCGCGCCACGTTCAAGAGTCACGACGAGAGCGCAAACGTGAGTTCGGTGGCTTTCAGTCCTGATGGCGACTCGTTGGCGACGGGCAGTGACGATGGTACGGCGAGGTTGTGGGGTGTGGAGAGCGGCAAGGTACGCGCCACGTTCAAGGGGCATAAGGACGGGG
>NZ_JASTTH010000008.1:0-485281 GCF_032248595.1 Streptomyces winkii
GTGGTCATAGCGTGAGGGAAACGCCCGGTTACTTTCCGAACCCGGAAGCTAAGCCTTACTGCGCCGATGGTACTGCATGCGGGAGCGTGTGGGAGAGTAGGACACCGCCGAACTCCTTTTGAAGGGCTGTGGTTTCCGAACTGTTGGGTTCGGAAACCACAGCCCTTATTCATGCCGTCACCGGCAGTTCATTTTCCGCGCACACCATCGGCGTCATGAGCGCGACACAGATGACGTCCGTCGGCATAGGAAGCGGAGACGAGGTCGTGGTGCCGGCCTTCGGCGGTGCCGAAGTGGCGGGTGCCGTAAGGGCGGTGGGGGCTCGCCCGGTGTTCGCGGACATAGATCCGCTCAGCTTCTGCTTGTCCCCGAAGGCGGTCGAGGCGGCAGTCACGGACAGGACGGTCGCGATCGCGCCCGTGCATCTCTTCGGCCACCCCGCGGACATGGTGTGTCTGCACGAGGTGGCGCAGCGGAAGGGCCTCCGGGTCGTGGATCCCGAGAGCGGGCCCGCGGTGGTGTCGGTGGACGCCGCCCGGCGGCGGCAGTTCGCGAGCTATCTGGAGCGGCGGCTGCGCGGGGTCGTCATACCCACTGTCGCGCTCGGCGTGCAGCACGCGTTCACCGAGTACGTGGTGCGTGTGCCGGGCAACGGACGGCCTGACCGGGATGCGTTCAAGCGTGCGCTCCGGGCGCGCGGAGTGGCGTGCTACGTACCGGTGAAGACGCCCGCGCACCGCACCGCCGAGTTCCGGACCGATGACTGGCTGCCGGAGTCGGAGCGGGCGGCCGACGAGACGCTGGCGCTCCCGCTGGAGGCGTCGATGACGAAGCGCGACCTGCATCGGCTGGTGTCCGCCTGCAATGGGCTCGGTGGACTGCTGATGGACTCGGCCTGCTGAACACACCGTGCGGACATCGCCAACCGGCCGACGGCTGGGGCGAGTTGGCACTGCCGGGGGCTGAGTGTTTCGGAGGGGCGTCGTGCGTCGGGTAAGATCGACGCCGCCTGACGCGCCCCAATAGCTCAGTCGGCAGAGCGTCTCCATGGTAAGGAGAAGGTCAACGGTTCGATTCCGTTTTGGGGCTCTGAGTAAGCGAGTCGGCAAGGCTCCCGTCGCCGGACGGGAGCCTTTCGTCGTTGACGGGGCTTGTGCCCGGCCCGAGTGTGTCCGGCTACTCGGGGACGCGCATGGCGAGGATGGCCATGTCGTCGGAGGGCGCCGCGTTCGCGAAACGTTCGACCGCGCGCATGATGCGGGCGGCCACGGCTCCCGCCGTCAGGCCCGTACAGCTGGTCAGTACATCGGCGAGGCCGTCGTCGCCCAGCATGCGGGTGCCCTCGCGGCGTTCGGTGACCCCGTCCGTGACGCACAGCAGCACATCGCCCGGGTCGAGGATGATGGTCTGCTCGTACAGTTCGAGGTCGTCCATGACGCCGAGGAGCGGCTGCGGGTCGGCGGCCGGTTCGACGCTGCCGTCCTGACGCAGCCGTAGCGGAAGGGGATGGCCGGCGCAGACGACCTTCAGTTCGGCGCTTCCGTCGGGCTGCGGCCTCAACTCACCGTACAGCAGTGTCAGGAAGCGGCTGCGCGCGCCCTCGTCGAGGATCGCGGTGTTGAGGCGGTCCAGAACCGCGGGCCCGCCGAGGCCCTCGCGGGCGAGCAGGCGCAGCGCGTGCCGGGCGAGGCCCGTCACCGCCGCCGCCTCCGGGCCGGTGCCGCACACATCGCCGATGGCGAAGCCGTAGGTGTCCTCGGAGATGTCGAACAGGTCGTAGAAGTCGCCGCCGACTTCGTTGCCCTCACCCGCGGCGCGGTAGATGACCTCGACCTCGACTCCGCCGCTGACCTCGGGGAGTTCGGGCGGCAGCAGGCTGCGCTGGAGGGACTGGCTGATGGCGGTGCGCTCCGAGTACAGCCTCGCGTTGTCGAGGGCCAGAGCGGCCCGGCGCGAGAGGTCCTCGGCGAGTTCGAGGATCTCCTGACGGAACCGTTCCTCGGCCGGCTTGCCCAGCGTCAGCATGCCGATGACGCGGTTGCGGGCGACGAGCGGAAGTACGACGGTCTCCCCGCCGACTGCCGCCGCCGTGGCCCGAGTCGAGCCCGGCGAGAGATGGTGCTCCTCCTCGCCGAGCACCACCGTCCGCAGGGAGCTGCGCAGAGCGGCCGAGTGCGCCGCGTCGGACGGTGCGCTCCACACGCGGGCGCCGGGTGTCGGCACCGGATCCGGCGGATCGACCTTGTTGAGCAGCGCCTTGAGATGGTCGATGCGGTCCTCGTCCTCGTGGAGGACGTACGACAGCTTGGGGTCCGAGCCGGGCTCCGCGACGGTGTACACCGCGCACCAGGCCGCGAGCGTGGGCACCGTCATCTGCGCCATCAGCGCCAGCGTCTGGTCCCGGTCGAGGGTGCCGGCCAGCAGGTCGGACGCCTCGACGAGGAAGGAGAGCGAGCCGCGGCGCAGCCTCTCCAGCTCGGTCAGCCGGGCCCGTTCGACGGCGAGTGCGATGCGGTCCGCGGCGAACTGGAGCCGCAGCGCTTCCTCGTTCGTGTACCGGCCAGGAGACTCGGTGGCCACACCCAGCGAACCCGTCAGCCGGCCCTCGACCTTGAGCGGCACCGTGACCACGGAACGCATGCCCGTGCCGGCGAGCAGCGGCACCGCGCCCGGCACGACCGTGAGGTCCTCGTGGACGGACGGCATGCGCGCCGATCCGTACCGCCCGGTGCCCGCCTCGACCGGAACCCTGGCGAAGCGCTGGCGCGCGGACGGCAGTCCGGTGGAGGCCCGCACTTCGAGCTCGGTCTCGTCGTCCGTGGCCAGCAGGAGGTAGGCGGAGTCGCCGTCGAGCATGTCGCGTGCGCGCTCGACCGTTCGCTGGAGCAACCCGTCGAGGTCGTCCGGCGCCGGGGAACCGATGAAGATTTCGAAGGGGTCGGCGGAACTCTCGCCGGTGTCGTTGCGGCTTGCGGAGTCGGGTGCGGGGGAGCGCAACGGGGATTGAAGTACGGCCCGTTCGTGGTCGCGTACGAGCAGGCACACCGTGGACGGCTCGCCGTCGCTGTCGCGCACGCGCAGGTGGGAGGCGTAGACGGGGATCGTACGGCCGTCGGCGTCCCGCAGCCCGTACGAGCCCTCCCAGCGGGAGAGCTGAAGCGCCTCGGCGATGCCGGTGCTGGTGCCGGGGGTGTGCGGCCAGGCGGCGAAGTCGGTGAGGGGTTTGCCGATGACCTGGTCGCCCTGGTACCCGAAGAGCCGCTGTGCGTCCTCGTTCCAGGCGGCGATGGTTCCGCCGCGGTCGACCTGCACGACGGCGACGTGCACGCGCGTCTCGGCGACCGGAAGCGCGTCGTCGGGCAGCGCCGGACCCGCGGCCCGCGTGCCCACGGGGCGTTCGGGAAGGTCGAGGCTGAACCAGACGCGCTTGTCGGCCGCGGTGTAGTCGACGCCCCAGTGCGAGGCGAGCGCGGCGCACAGCAGCAGCCCGCGGCCGCCCTCACGGTCCGGGCTGCCGAGGACGTACGACGGGTCCTGGAGCGGCAGTTCGCGCTCGGGGTAGCGGTCGACGACCTCGATGCGTACGCCCTCGCCGTCGCGCAGGCACACGACTTCGGCGGCGGTGCCCGCGTGCACCACGGCGTTGGTGACGAGTTCGCTGGTCAGCACGACGGCGTCGTCGACGATGTCGCCCAGGCCCCACCCCTGGAGGGTGTCCCGCACGAAGGCGCGGGCCGTCGCGACGGAACGTCCGACAGGCTCGAACGTGGCCGCTGCCCTCGCGGTGATCACTCGTCTCCCCTTGTATCGCTGATCGCGGCCCGGCCGCGCGCCGCCCGCGCCGGCCGGAGTGTGCTGCGCCGCGATCGCGGGTGCCCCCGTGCTGCCGGCTGCCGGGCTGTCTCCTTTACCGCCGGCCGGGAGACCCACGTCGCCGTCCGCGGGTACGCCCCCGCGTTCGGCGCTCTGCTCTTGCGTCACCCGCGGCGCCCCTCCGTTGCCTTTCATGCTCTCGCAGCTGCCCCGCCCTCTTCGTGCGCTTCCACACGATTCGCACTTACCAGGCCCAGTCCGCAACACGGGACGGATGGACAGCCGGAAGCCAGGTTACTTACGTTCGCAGTGTGCGCGGGTGCCGGATCCAGTGTGTTTTCCGTCCGGGGTCTGTGGAGAGCCGTGTGCCATGCTGCCGAACTGTTATCGCCTGGTTCGGGCAGGGTGAAACACTGGGAAGGCTCGAAGCAGAAGCCCGGGTATGACGGCAGGACGGTCGACCCTTCGGGAGGGACACGGTGGAGTCTGGCGCAGCGGCGCGTGGCAAGAGTGCGCGCGCGAAAGGCGGCCGCTCCCGGAAGAGCGGGACGATCGAGGTCGATGCGGCATCCGTCAATCGGCTACTGACGGCGTTGACGGCCATGCGGGACGGTAACTTCCGTAAACGGCTGACCGTCACGGGCGACGGACCGATGGCCGAGATCGCCGCGGTCTTCAACGAGGTCGCGGATCAGAACCTTCATCTGACGGGAGAGCTCGCCCGCGTGCGGCGGGTCGTGGGCCGCGAGGGCAAGCTCACGGAGCGGCTCGAGACCGGCACGTGCGAGGGGTCGTGGGCCGCGGCGATCGACGCCTCGAACGCGCTGGTGGAGGACCTGGTACGGCCCGTCTCCGAGGTCGGCAGAGTGCTGACCGCGGTGGCCGAGGGCGACCTGGAGCAGCGGATGGATCTGCGCTCCCGCGGAGCCGACGGCAGCGGCCGGCCGCTGCGCGGCGAGTTCCTGAAGGTCGGGCGCACCGTCAACGGGCTCGTGGATCAGCTCTCGGCGTTCACCGACGAGGTGACACGGGTCGCGAGCGAGGTCGGTACGGAAGGGAAGCTGGGCGGCCAGGCGCGCGTGCGCGGAATGTCCGGTTCGTGGAAGGACCTCACGGATTCCGTCAACACGATGGCGTCCCGGCTGACGGCTCAGGTGAGGGACATCGCACTTGTGACGACTGCGGTCGCCAAGGGCGACCTCTCCCGCAAGGTCACCGTCCATGTGGCCGGTGAGATGCTGGAGTTGAAGAACACCGTCAACACGATGGTCGACCAGCTCTCGTCCTTCCAGTCCGAGGTGACGCGGGTCGCCCGCGAGGTCGGCACCGAGGGAGAGCTCGGCGGGCAGGCCCGCGTTCAGGGCGTGGCCGGTGTGTGGAAGGACCTGACCGACTCCGTCAACCTCATGGCGGGCAACCTCACCTCCCAGGTGCGAGAGATCGCGCAGGTGACGACGGCTGTCGCCAACGGCGACCTGTCGCAGAAGATCACGGTGAACGCGCGGGGCGAGGTCGCCCAGCTCGCCGAGACGATCAACACGATGACGGAGACGCTGCGTACGTTTGCGGACGAGGTGACCCGCGCGGCCAACGAGGTCGGTACGGAGGGCGTCCTCGGCGGTCAGGCGCAGGTTCCGGGCGCCGCCGGGATCTGGAAGGACCTCACCGACTCGGTGAACACGGCGTTCCGCAACCTCACCGCGCAGGTGCGGGACATCGCGCAGGTGACGACGGCGGTGGCGAACGGAGATCTGTCGCAGAAGGTGACCGTGGACGTCTCCGGCGAGATGCTGGAGCTGAAGACGACGGTCAACACGATGGTCGACCAGCTCTCCTCCTTCGGCGCCGAGGTGACCCGCGTCGCCCGGGAGATCGGTGTCGAGGGCGAGCTCGGCGGTCAGGCGCAGGTTCCGGGAGCGGGCGGCACCTGGAAGGACCTCACCGACTCGGTGAACACGGCGTTCCGCAACCTCACCGGACAGGTCCGCAACATCGCGCAGGTGACGACGGCGGTCGCGAACGGCGATCTGTCGCAGAAGGTCGCCGTCGACGTCTCCGGCGAGATGCTGGAGCTGAAGAACACCGTGAACACGATGGTCGACCAGCTCTCGTCCTTCGCCGAGCAGGTCACGAGGATGGCCAGGGACGTCGGTACGGAGGGACGGCTGGGCGGTCAGGCCCGCGTCGACGGTGTGTCCGGGACGTGGAAGGACCTCACCGACTCCGTCAACTTCATGGCGGGCAACCTGACTTCGCAGGTGCGCAACATCGCGCAGGTGACCACGGCCGTGGCGCGCGGCGATCTGTCGCAGAAGATCGAGGTCGACGCCCGCGGCGAGATCCTCGAACTCAAGAACACGATCAACACGATGGTGGATCAGCTCTCTTCGTTCGCGGAGCAGGTCACGCGGGTGGCCCGCGAGGTCGGTACGGAGGGCCGCCTGGGCGGCCAGGCGCAGGTGCCCGGCGTCGCGGGCGTGTGGCGCGATCTGACCGACTCCGTGAACGGCATGGCCGGCAACCTCACGGATCAGGTGCGCAACATCGCGCAGGTCGCCACCGCCGTCGCCCGCGGTGACCTCTCGCAGAAGATCACCGTGGACGCGCGCGGCGAGATCCTGGAGCTGAAGAACACCCTCAACACGATGGTGGATCAGCTCTCTTCGTTCGCGGAGCAGGTCACGCGGGTGGCCCGCGAGGTCGGTACGGAGGGCATCCTCGGCGGCCAGGCGGAGGTCAAGGGCGTCTCCGGGACGTGGAAGGACCTCACCCAGTCCGTCAACTTCATGGCGAACAACCTCACTTCGCAGGTGCGGAACATCGCGGAGGTCACCACGGCGGTCGCGGACGGCGACCTGTCGAAGAAGATCACCGTCGACGCCAAGGGCGAGATCCTCGCGCTGGTGACGACCGTGAACACGATGGTCGACCAGCTGTCCTCGTTCGCGGAGCAGGTCACGCGGGTGGCCCGCGAGGTGGGCACCGAGGGCATGCTCGGCGGTCAGGCGCGGGTGCCGGGCGTCACCGGCATCTGGAAGGACCTGAGCGAGAACGTGAACCTGATGGCGAACAACCTCACCAGCCAGGTCCGTAACATCTCGCAGGTCGCGACCGCGGTCGCCAACGGCGACCTGACCAAGAAGGTCACGGTCGAGGCGAGCGGCGAGGTCGAGCAGCTCGCGGACACCCTCAACACGATGGTCACGGCCCTGTCGACGTTCGCCGAGGAGGTCACCAGGGTCGCCCGCGAGGTCGGTACGGACGGCGTGCTCGGCGGCCAGGCCCGGGTGGCCGGTGTCGCGGGCACCTGGAAGGACCTGACCGAGTCCGTGAACTCGATGGCCTCCAACCTCACCGGACAGGTGCGCAACATCGCGATGGTGACGACGGCCATCGCCCGCGGCGACCTCACCAAGAAGATCGACATCGAGGCCAACGGCGAGATCCTGGAGCTCAAGACGACCATCAACACGATGGTCGACCAGCTCTCCTCGTTCGCCGAGCAGGTGACCCGGGTGGCCCGAGAGGTGGGCACCGAGGGGCAGTTGGGCGGCCAGGCGCGCGTGCGCGGCGTCGCGGGCACGTGGAAGGACCTGACCGACTCGGTGAACGAGATGGCGTCCAACCTGACCCGTCAGATGCGCGCCATCGCCGACGTGGCCACCGCCGTGACCCGCGGCGACCACAACGTGCGCATCGACGTCGAGGCGGCGGGCGAGATCCTTCAGCTCCAGGGCTACATCAACACGATGATCGCCAACCTCCGCGAGACCACTCTCGCCAACCAGGAGCAGGACTGGCTCAAGAGCAACCTGGCCCGCATCTCCGGCCTCATGCAGGGCCGCCGCGATCTGAAGGACGTCGCCGGTCTGATCATGAGCGAGCTGACGCCCGTCGTCTCCGCGCAGCACGGCGCCTTCTTCCTCGCGTTCTCCACCGGTGAGGACAACGAGGACGTGGGCATCGGCGCGGACCACAGCGCCGACGACAACTACGAGCTGCGCATGGTCGGCAGCTACGGCTACTCGACCGAGGCGATGCCGACGACCTTCACGCCCGGCGAGTCGCTGATCGGCACTGCGGCCAAGGAGGCGCGGACGATCCTGGTCGAGAACGCGCCGCCCGGCTATCTGAAGATCTCCTCCGGGCTCGGAGAGGCGCCGCCGGCGCACGTGATCGTGCTGCCCGTCGTCTTCGAGGGAACGATCCTCGGCGTGATCGAGCTGGCCGCGTTCCAGCCGTTCGCGCAGATCCAGAAGGACTTCCTCAACCAGATCGCCGAGATGATCGCCACGAGCGTCAACACCATCAGCGTCAACACGAAGACCGAGGTCCTGCTGGAGCAGTCGCAGCAGCTGACCGAGCAGCTCCGTGAGCGCTCCGAGGAGCTGGAGAACCGGCAGCGCGCGTTGCAGGAGTCCAACGCACAGCTGGAGGAGAAGGCCGAGCAACTCGCCCAGACCAACAGCGACATCGAGATCAAGAACAGGGAGATCGAAGAGGCGCGGCAGGTCCTCGAGGAGCGCGCCGAGCAGCTGTCCGTCTCGATGCGCTACAAGTCGGAGTTCCTGGCCAACATGAGCCACGAGCTGCGCACTCCGCTCAACTCGCTGCTCATCCTCGCCAAGCTGCTCGCGGACAACGCCGAGGGCAATCTCTCGCCCAAGCAGGTCGAGTTCGCCGAGACGATCCACGGGGCGGGCTCCGACCTGCTCCAGCTGATCAACGACAT
Source organism: Streptomyces winkii (assembly GCF_032248595.1). Lineage (NCBI taxonomy): Bacteria > Bacillati > Actinomycetota > Actinomycetes > Kitasatosporales > Streptomycetaceae > Streptomyces > Streptomyces winkii. The sequence goes on from NZ_JASTTH010000008.1 coordinate 8,546, forward strand.
CCTCGACCTGTCGAAGGTCGAGGCCGGCAAGATGGACGTCAGCCCCACGCGCATCGCGCTCGTCCAGCTCGTCGACTACGTGGAGGCGACCTTCCGGCCGCTGACGGCGGAGAAGGGTCTCGACTTCTCCGTACGCGTCTCACCGGAGCTGCCCGCGACGCTGCACACGGACGAGCAGCGGCTGCTCCAGGTGCTGCGCAACCTGCTGTCCAACGCGGTGAAGTTCACCGACACCGGGGCCGTCGAGCTGGTGATCCGCTCGGCACAGGCGGACGTTCCCGACGTGATCCGGGAGCAGATGCTGGAGCACGGATCGCTGCTGGACGCCGAGGCGGAGATGATCGCCTTCTCGGTGACCGACACCGGCATCGGGATCGCCTCCAGCAAGATGCGGGTGATCTTCGAGGCGTTCAAGCAGGCCGACGGCACGACGAGCCGCAAGTACGGCGGTACGGGCCTGGGCCTGTCCATCAGCCGGGAGATCGCCCGGCTGCTGGGCGGCGAGATCTACGCCGCCAGCGAGCCGGGCCGCGGCTCCACCTTCACGCTCTACCTGCCGCTGCATCCGACCGAGCTGCCGCCCCAGGGCTATGCGCAGCTGGGCTCCGGCACGCTGGCCGTCGTCGCCGCTGCGGAGACGGGAGCGGCCGCCGCGGAGCGCATCGAGCCGCTGGAGCGCCTCGACGAGTCGACGTCATCCGCGGACGAGGAGGCCGAGGAGGCCACCGGGGCGGGCGGCGACGCGGAGGACCAGTCCGCGAGCGACGTCGCCGCCTCCGAGGCGGAACGCGCCGCCGCCTCGCTCGTACGCCGCCGCAGGCAGCGCAACGCCACGGAGCCAGAGCAGAAGCCCGAACTGCCGCCCGAGGCACGGCCCGAGCCGCGCGCGCTTCAGAACGGCCGCGGCGCTCAGGGGGCGCAGAACGGCCGCACGGCCTCCGGGGTCGGGTCCGGGCCCGGCAGCCGGGCCGCGGGCGCGTCGGCGGCCGCACAGGAAGCGCAGGACGACGCCTGGCTGCACAGCGGGCAGGACCTCGTCGAGCCGGGCCCCGGCGGCGACTTCGGCGGTGAGAAGGTGCTCATCGTCGACGACGACATCCGTAACGTCTTCGCGCTGACGAGCGTCCTCGAACAGCACGGACTCCAGGTGCTCTACGCCGAGAACGGCCGGGAGGGGATCGAGGTACTGGAACAGCACGACGACGTGACCGTGGTGCTGATGGACATCATGATGCCGGAGATGGACGGCTACGCGACGACCGCGGCGATCCGCAAGATGCCGCAGTTCGCCGGGCTGCCGATCATCGCGCTCACGGCCAAGGCGATGAAGGGCGACAGGGAGAAGAGCATCGAGGCCGGAGCGTCCGACTACGTCACGAAACCGGTGGACACGGACCACTTGCTCGCGGTCATGCAGGAGTGGATGAGCGCGCGTTGATGTGGCACCGTGCTGGTAGCAGTCGACCGCTGACGGAGTGTGTCGAAGACGTGTGGAAGTGCGGTCATCCGGGAACCTTTTGGTCCCCTGAGGCGTTTTTGCTGTGTGCACAGTGACATCACGGTGACAGGGTGTGGTGAACACCGGGGTGCGGCTACGATGACCCGCACAAGGACGGGCGGCGCTGTCGATGAGCGGCCCCCAGGGGCGGCGTCCGACGGACTGCCGGGGCGAGGAGGACGGGCCATGGTGCAGAAGGCCAAGATCCTCCTGGTCGATGACCGGCCGGAGAATCTGCTGGCGCTGGAGGCCATCCTCTCCGCGCTCGATCAGACGCTGGTGCGGGCATCGTCAGGGGAGGAAGCGCTCAAGGCGCTGCTGACGGACGACTTCGCGGTCATTCTGCTCGATGTGCAGATGCCGGGCATGGACGGTTTCGAGACCGCGGCCCACATCAAGCGCCGGGAGCGTACGCGCGACATCCCCATCATCTTCCTGACCGCCATCAACCACGGCCCGCACCACACCTTCCGGGGTTACGCGGCGGGCGCGGTGGACTACATCTCCAAGCCGTTCGACCCGTGGGTGCTGCGCGCCAAGGTCTCCGTCTTCGTCGAGCTCTACATGAAGAACGTCCAGCTGCGTGAGCAGGCGTCGCTGCTGCGGCGGCAGTTGGAGAACGGCAGCGGCGCCGGCCAGACCGTGCCGGAGGGCACGGAGAGCGAGGAGGGCGCCGAGCCTCCCGGGCTGCTGGCCGAGCTGTCCGCGCGCCTGGCCGCGGTGGAGGAGCAGGCCGAGGCGCTCTCCAAGCAGCTGGGTGACAGCGCCGAGTCGGCCACGATCGCCACGGCCGCGCATCTCGAGCGCAAAATCACCGGGCTCCGCAGGGCACTTGACGCTCTCGAACCGGGCACGGGCGGCAGCGCTTCGGCTCAGGTGCCGTCGCAGAACTGACGCCCTGGCAGAACTGAACTGACCGTCTCCGCTGCGGAGACGGTTCCGCGCCGGGTGCGCGTTGTCCTCCGCGCTTGCGCCTGATCCCCCGTCAGCGCCCCGGCTCCGGGAAAGTGCACTCGGGCGGCCCCGTGCCGTTCACGCCCGCGCTGCACGGCCGTTCGTGCCCCGACCGCCCGACGACGGTAACCTCACCATCATGGCCTCTCGTACGTCCGGCTCCGGAAAGGCAGCCAAGAAAGCGCCCGCGAAGAAGGCTGCCGCGAAGAAGGCGCCGGCGAAGAAGGCCACCGCCAAGAAGGCAGCGGCCAAGAAGCCGGCCGCCAAGGGCAAAGCCAAGGCGGCGCCCAAGCCCGCGCCGTCGCCCACCGGCGGCATCTACCGGCTCGTGCGCGCGTGCTGGCTCGGCGTCGCGCACACGCTCGGCGCGCTGCTGCGCGGCATAGGGCGGAGCACCAAGGGGCTCGACCCGGCGCACCGCAAGGACGGGCTGGCGCTGTTGCTGATCGGCGTCGCCCTGGTCATCGCCGCGGGCACCTGGTCCAACCTCAAAGGCACGGTCGGCGATCTCGTCAAGATGCTCATCACCGGCGCCTTCGGCCGGCTCGACCTGCTGGTGCCGGTGCTCCTCGGCGTGATCGCCGTACGGCTGATCCGGCACCCGGAGAAGCCGGAGGCCAACGGCCGTATCGTCGTGGGGCTTTCGGCGCTCGTCATCGGCGGGCTCGGGCTCGTGCACATCGCGTGCGGGGCGCCCGGGCGCGGAGCGGGCGAGAGCGCGATCCAGGACTCCGGCGGCCTCATCGGCTGGGCGGCGTCGCGGCCGCTGATCGAGACGGTCGGCCAGGTGCTGGCCGTTCCGCTGCTCGTACTGGTCGCTCTCTTCGGTCTCCTCGTCGTCACGGCGACGCCCGTCAACGCCATTCCCCGGCGGCTGCGCGCCGGCGCGGTGCGTCTGGGCCTCGTGGACGGCCCGCCCGCCGCACGGGAGTTGGAGGACGACGAGGCAGACGAGGAGCCCGTCGCGCGGCCCGGCCGCGGGCGTGCGCACAGCATGCGCAAGGAGTACCTCGACCCGGCGCAGGCCGAGAAGGAAGCCCTCGACCGCCGGCGCTCCACTCGCAGGGGCCGCGCCCGCCGCGGCGGCGCCGCCCGGCACGACGAGTCCGTCGACGCCGCCGCGGACGCCGCCGCGTCGCTGGACGGCGCGCTCCTGCACGGTGTGCAGCCCTCGCCGCTCGTCGCCGACCTGAGCAACGGCGTCACCTCCGGGGAGCGCCGCAGGGGCGCCCGTACGGACGGGGAGGGGGAAGCCGAGGCGGTGCCCGTCGCCCGGCGCGAGGGCAGTGCCGCGGACGCCGGGGACGCCGAGGACACCCCGGTACCCGATCTGACGAAGTCTCCCGCGCGGCGGGAGCCGGACTCGCTGCCGCCGCGTGCCGAGCAGCTCCAGCTCTCCGGCGACATCACCTATGCGCTGCCCTCGCTCGACCTGCTGGAGCGCGGCGGCCCCGGCCGTACGCGCAGTGCGGCGAACGACCAGGTCGTCGAGTCGCTGACGAACGTCTTCAGCGAGTTCAAGGTGGACGCGGCCGTCACGGGCTTCACGCGCGGACCGACGGTCACCCGGTACGTCATCGAGCTCGGCCCGGCGGTCAAGGTCGAGAAGATCACGGCGCTGACGAAGAACATCGCCTACGCAGTGGCCAGCCCGGACGTGCGCATCATCAGCCCCATCCCGGGCAAGTCCGCCGTCGGCATCGAGATCCCCAACAGCGACCGGGAGATGGTCAATCTCGGTGACGTGCTGCGCTCCGCCGAGGCCGCCGGCGAGGAGCACCCGATGCTCGTGGGGCTCGGCAAGGACGTCGAGGGCGGCTATGTCTCGGCCAATCTCGCCCGCATGCCGCACATACTGATCGCGGGCGCGACCGGTTCCGGCAAGTCGTCGTGCATCAACTGCCTCATCACCTCCGTGCTGGCGCGTGCCACGCCGGAGGACGTACGGATGGTCCTCGTCGACCCCAAGCGGGTCGAACTGACCGCGTACGAAGGCATTCCGCACCTCATCACGCCCATCATCACCAACCCCAAGAAGGCCGCGGAGGCGCTTCAGTGGGTGGTGCGCGAGATGGACCTGCGCTACGACGACCTGGCGGCGTACGGATACCGCCACATCGACGACTTCAACGCGGCCGTGCGCAGCGGCAAGGCCACGGCGCCGGAGGGCAGCGAGCGCGAGCTGGCGCCGTACCCGTATCTGCTGGTCATCGTCGACGAGTTGGCGGACCTGATGATGGTCGCGCCGCGCGACGTCGAGGACGCGATCGTACGGATCACGCAGCTCGCGCGTGCGGCGGGCATCCACCTCGTGCTGGCCACCCAGCGTCCGTCCGTCGACGTCGTCACCGGCCTGATCAAGGCCAACGTGCCGTCCCGGCTGGGCTTTTCCACCTCTTCCCTCGCCGACAGCCGCGTCATCCTCGACCAGGCCGGCGCCGAGAAGCTGATCGGCAAGGGCGACGGCCTCTTCCTGCCGATGGGTGCCAACAAGCCCGTGCGCATGCAGGGGGCCTTCGTCGACGAGGAGGAGATCCAGGCGGTCGTCGCGCACTGCAAGGCGCAGATGTCCCCCGTCTTCCGCGACGACGTCATCGTCGGGCAGAGCAAGAAGAAGGAGATCGACGAGGAGATCGGCGACGATCTGGACCTGCTGTGCCAGGCGGCGGAGCTGGTGGTCTCCACGCAGTTCGGCTCGACGTCGATGTTGCAGCGGAAGCTGCGCGTCGGCTTCGCCAAGGCGGGCCGGCTGATGGATCTGATGGAGTCCCGGGGCGTGGTCGGGCCCAGCGAGGGATCGAAGGCACGCGATGTGCTGATCAAGCCCGACGAACTTGATGGTGTGCTCGCGGTGATCCGCGGGGAGTCTCACCCGTAAGGACGAGTGAGGCAACCGTTTCCCTGGCGTATACGTCAAGTTGGAGATGGGAGCGTGTGGAAGTGTCCGAAGTCAGGCGGTCCGACAATCCTGATGGCGTACAAAGTTCGTCCGCCCGCTTGCCCCACTCTTTTGCTCCGCCCCTAGACTGAACGTCCAGCAGGTGGCTACACGCTCGAAAGGCGCCCCCGTGTCCATCGGCAACGCAGCGGAAGAGGACCGTCCATCGGTCGGTCAAGCCCTCCAGCAAGCCCGCATCGAAGCACGGCTGACGGTTGATGAAGTCAGTACGTCGACGAGAGTGCGCGTCCCCATTGTGCAGGCGATCGAGGCCGACGACTTCTCCCGCTGCGGCGGCGACGTCTACGCCCGCGGCCATGTCCGAACCCTGGCGCGCGAAGTCGGACTGGATCCTCAGGAGCTCGTCGCGCAGTACGACGAGGAGCACGGTGGGCGTCCCCAGCCGACTCCGCCCGCCGCGCTCTTCGAGGCAGAGCGCATCCGGCCGGAACGGCGCAGGCCCAACTGGACGGCGGCGATGGTCGCCGCGATCGTGGCGGTCGTCGGTTTCGTCGGCTTCACCCTCGTCGGCGGCGGCGGTGAGCAGGAGCCCTCGAAAGCGAAGGAGACGCCCTCCGCGCGGCCCACCGAGACCGACACCCCCTCCCGGCCTCCCGAGACCTCGGCTCCCGAGGACCCGAAGCCTTCCGACAGCCCCGAGGCTTCCGACAGCGCCATCGCCGCGGCTCCCGCCGACAAGGTGACGGTCCAGATGACCGCCAAGCAGGACGTCTGGATCTCCGCACGCGACCACAACGGACGACTGGTCCACGAGGGCGTGCTCAAGAAGGGCAAGAGCAAGGTCTTCACCGACGACAAGCGCCTCAGCCTCGTGCTCGGCAACGCCGGCGGCGTGCAGTTGTACGTCAACGGCAAGGAAGTCGAGGACGTCGGCGAAGACGGTCAGGTTCAGCGCGTGAGCTACACGCGGGGAGACCCGGAAGCGGGCTGACGGCGAGCGCCCCGTCGATCCGGCCCGGGATCAACCCGTGACCCGGAATCCGCCGCGCCTTCGCGCACGGTCTCGGCACGAGCGCGTCCCGCCCACCAGCCGCAGAGTCACCTGCGGCTGGTGGGCGGGACGTGACGAAGTACGCTGAGTCCATGCCCGAACGCCGCACCGTCGCCCTTGTCACGCTTGGATGCGCCCGTAACGAGGTCGATTCCGAAGAGCTCGCAGGCCGCCTGGCGGCGGACGGCTGGGACCTCGTGGAAGAGGCCGCCGAGGCCGACGTCGCCGTCGTCAACACCTGCGGCTTCGTCGAGGCCGCGAAGAAGGACTCGGTCGACGCGCTGCTGGAGGCCAACGACCTGAAGTCCGGGGCCGGTTCGGACGGCGGGAACCGTACGAAGGCCGTGGTGGCCGTCGGCTGCATGGCCGAGCGGTACGGCAAGGAGCTGGCCGAGGCGCTGCCCGAGGCCGACGGCGTGCTCGGGTTCGACGACTACGCCGACATCTCCGGCCGCCTCCAGACCATCCTCGGCGGCGGCGTGCACGCCCCGCACACTCCGCGCGACCGCCGCAAGCTGCTGCCCATCAGCCCGGCCGAGAGGCAGGACGCCGGCGGTGACGTCGCGCTGCCGGGCCACGGCGGCCCCGAGGACCTTCCGGACGGTCTCGCGCCGGCGTCCGGGCCGCGGGCACCGCTGCGCCGGCGGCTGGACGGCAGCCCCGTCGCCTCCGTGAAGCTGGCGTCGGGCTGCGACCGGCGCTGCTCGTTCTGCGCGATCCCGTCCTTCCGCGGCTCCTTCATCTCGCGGCGCCCCTCGGACGTACTGGGCGAGACGCGCTGGCTGGCGGAGCAGGGCGTGCGCGAGGTCATGCTCGTCTCCGAGAACAACACGTCGTACGGCAAGGACCTGGGCGACATCCGGCTTCTGGAGACGCTGCTGCCCGAACTCGCCGCCGTGGAGGGCATCGAGAGGATCAGGGTCAGCTACCTTCAGCCCGCCGAGATGCGCCCCGACCTGATCGACGTACTGACTCAGACGGAGAAGGTCGCACCGTACTTCGACCTGTCGTTCCAGCACTCGGCGCCCGGCGTGCTGCGGGCGATGCGGCGCTTCGGGGACACCGAGAGCTTCCTCGGGCTGCTGGAGACGATCAGATCCAAGTCGCCCCAGGCGGGCGTCCGTTCTAACTTCATCGTGGGATTCCCCGGCGAGAGCGAGGCCGACGTCGCGGAGCTGGAGCGCTTCCTGAGCGAGGCACGGCTCGACGCCGTCGGGGTCTTCGGGTACTCGGACGAGGACGGGACGGAGGCGGCCGGCTACGACGCGAAGAACGATCCCGACACCGTCGCGGAGCGCCTGGAGAGGGTCTCCCGGCTTGCCGAGGAGCTCACGGCGCAGCGCGCCGAGGAGCGCCTGGGGGAGACGGTGCGCGTGCTGGTCGAGTCCGTCGAGGACGACGAGAGCGGCGAGGACACCGCGGACGAGGCCCGCGGCGCCGTGCTCGTCGGCCGTGCCGCGCACCAGGCGCCGGAGACGGACGGCCAAGTGCTGCTGAGCGGCGGCTCCGCACCGGTACGGAGCGGCGCGATCGGACGTATGGTCGAGGCGAAAGTGGTCGCCACACAAGGCGTGGACCTGGTCGCCGAGCCGCTGTACAGCGGCGCCGAGGGGGGCGACGAGGGCGGCGGAGGCAACAAGGAGGACGGCGGATGACGGGAGTGCCGGCCTCCGCGGCGAGTGGGGGTGCGATGGCGAAGCCCCAGCACAAGCCTCAGCACAAGTCCGCGAGCGAGTCCCGGTCCGGTGCGGCGGCGGGCGCGGTCCGCCGGGTGAGCCTGTGGAACATCGCCAACGTCCTCACGATGGTGCGGCTGCTGCTCGTCCCCGGATTCGTGGCGCTGATGATGTGGCACGGCGGGCACGACCCGGCCTGGCGCTCGTTCGCGTGGGCGGCCTTCACGGTCGCCATGATCACTGACCTCTTCGACGGGGAGCTGGCGCGCCGGTACGACCTCGTCACCGACTTCGGCAAGATCGCCGACCCGATCGCGGACAAGGCGATCATGGGTGCGGCGCTCGCCTGCCTGTCGGTCCTGAACGATCTTCCCTGGTGGGTGACCGGCGTGATCCTCTTCCGGGAGCTGGGCATCACGGCGCTGCGTTTCTGGGTGATCCGGCACGGCGTGATCCCCGCCAGCAGGGGCGGCAAGCTGAAGACCCTGGCGCAGGGCGTCGCGGTCGGCATGTACGTGCTGGTGCTGACCGGGCCGCTCGCGACGCTGCGCTGGTGGGTGATGGCGGTCGCCGTCGTGCTGACGGTGGCGACGGGGCTCGACTACGTACGGCAGGCGGTCGTGCTGCGCCGGGCCGGGCGTGCGCGCGAGCGGGCAGCGCGGGCCGAGGGACAGGCCGCGCCGGAGCCGTCGTGAGCGGAGGACTCGCGCCGCACGAGCGCGAAGAGGACTACTTCGACCTCTCCGCGCATGTGCTGGAGCTGCTCGTGGAACGCGGCGAGACGGTGGCCGTCGCCGAATCGCTGACCGGCGGCATGGTCGCCGCCGAGATCACGGCGGCGCCGGGCTCCTCACGGGCGTTCCGGGGTTCGGTCACGGCGTATGCGACAGACCTGAAGAGGGACTTGCTGGGCGTCGACGCGGCGCTGCTGGAGGAGCGGGGCGCCGTCGACGACGAAGTGGCGCGCAGGATGGCCGAGGGCGTACGAGCGGCGCTGAGCGCTTCCTGGGGCCTGTCGACGACGGGAGTGGCGGGGCCGGAGCCGCAGGACGGCAGAGACGTCGGCACGGTCTTCGTGGCCGTCGCCGGACCGGACGGTGCGACGGTCTCCCGCGGGCCGAAGTTCGAGGGCGACCGCGCCGAGATCCGCGAGCGGAGCGTGAAGGCCGTACTGGGGTTGCTGCATGACGAACTGGCCGGGAATGCGCGGAGGAAGGATAAGGAACAAGACGGGGGGAATGGTTGTTTGCAGCCCTGAGTGAACACGACATCGCTCCCCGCACGGGTGCAGCCCGAGGCGGTACGGTGGAGCCTGAAGGATTCACGCCCGATGGGGTGGTGGGTATCAAGCTGTGGAAGACGCCGCGCGTTGAGAGGGAGGAGCACCGATGATTCTGCTCCGTCGCCTGCTGGGTGACGTGCTGCGTCGGCAGCGCCAGCGCCAGGGTCGTACCCTGCGCGAAGTCTCTTCATCTGCCCGGGTTTCGCTCGGGTATCTCTCCGAGGTCGAGCGTGGCCAGAAGGAAGCTTCCTCGGAGTTGCTGTCCTCGATCTGCGACGCGTTGGATGTGCGGATGTCCGAGCTCATGCGGGAGGTCAGCGACGAGCTGGCGCTCGCGGAGCTGGCCGAGTCCGCTGCGAGCGAGACGGTGCCCGCGCCGATGCGGCGTACTGTTCTCAACCCCGTCTCCGTGACATCGGTCACAGGGGTTCCGGAAGAGCGCGTCACCATCAAGGCGCCCGCCGAGGCCGTCGACGTGGTCGCGGCCTGACACCCGTCCCGTACGGGCGGCGAGCAGCACGAGAGATTCGCCGAGAGGCCCTGCCGGTTCGTCCGGCGGGGCCTCTCGCTGTGTTCCGTGCGGGGCCTTTCCAGCCGGGCTCGTGGGGATTCCACGTTGCCGGGCGGGCGTCCCTCTGCGGTCGCGCGTTCGCAGAGGGTGCGCGAGCATGAGCGGTACGTGGCCAGACGTCCGTCGTGCCCGGGAGGTGCTCACATGACGGGGTGGATACGGCCGCTGCCTGTGCGCCGGGCGTTGGTCGCCGCCGGTGTGGCGGTCACCGTGTGGCTCGTATGGCGGCTCATATCCGGGGCGGCCCCTTCGGCGGCGGCGATGGCGGCGGTGCTCGGCTGGGGGCTGGGGCTCGTCCCCGTCCATGTGACGCTGGACGGTCCGCACGAGCGGGCCGGACGGCGCAGGATACGGCGGCCCGCGCAGTCGTACGAGATGGCGCGGGAGCGGCGAACGCGCGGGCGTGAAGGGCGAGTTCGGTGGTGAGGCGGTCCCCCGCGAGCCGTGAAAGGGCCGGCCGGGGTGAGAGTGCAGGGGCGGACGGGCAGCAGCGGGCGGTGAGCGGATGAGCTTGCGGGAGGTCAGGCGTGCGGCGGGTCAGCCGGGCGCGCTCCCGGTACGTGCGGGGCCCGGCGTCCGAGGGTGTGGGCCGGGCTGGCAGCGGGGGCAGTAGAAGGCGGTGCGGGGGCGCTCGGGCGGCCCGTGCGGGCCGGTGCGCACCGGGGTGCCGCAGCGGTGGCAGGGGCGGCGGGTGCGTCCGTACACCCACAGCGCGCGGTCGCGGTCGGCATGCGGCTGCGCCTGGGTCGTACGGCGGTCGAAGCGCTCCTTGTTGGCGTCGAGGAGGTTGCGCGCGGCGGCGAGCAGCTTGGCGAGGCGGGGCGGCGGAAGTTCGCCGACGGGGGTCCAGGGCGAAGTGCCCGCGAGGAAGCAGAGTTCGGCGGCGTAGACGTTGCCGACGCCCGCGAGATTGCGCTGATCCAGCAGCGCTTCGATCAGGGGGCGGGCCGGATCAGACACGAGGCGGCGCTGGGCCGCTTCCGCGTCCCAGTCGGGGCCGAGAAGGTCCGGGCCCAGATGGCCGAGGGCCGCCGACTCCTCGTCCGTGCGCAGGAGTTCGAGGAGGGGGAGGCGGTAGCCGGTGGCCGTGCCGCCCTCGCTCTCGAGGATCGCGCGGATCTGGTGCGACGGTCCGCCACCGCCGCGCGCGGGGCGCTCGGGGGTGCTGACGCGCCAGGCGCCCTCCATGCCGAGGTGCGAGTGGACGGTGACGCCGCCCTCGACCCGGATGAGGATGTGCTTTCCGCGGGAGACGGCCTCCAGGGCGCGGCGTCCCGTGAGGTCCGCCGTCGCGAGCTGGGGGACGCGGAAGTCGGTACGGGTGAGGGCGTGCCCGGCCAGCGCCTCCCGCAGGCGGCGGGCGGTGTACCAGACGGTGTCTCCTTCGGGCATGACTTCATCCTTGCAACCGCGGGGCGGGAACGGTGGGCGGTGAGCACAGGGCGCGGGGCGTGCCCGAGATGTCGCGCATGACCTCCTCCGCGGAGCCCGCGCCCCAACTGCCGGTGCCGCACCGGTCGTTGACCCGTCCGTTGTTCTGTTATCGGGCCCGCAGCCTCAGGCCGCGCGGTGTGGCGTGGAACCCGGCGCTCTCCAGAAGGCCGCCGAACGGCGAGGAGAGCGCGGGTGATCCGTTGACCCGCTCCACGGTGACCGTGCCGAGAGCGCCCTCCAGCGCCGCGCGTGCCAGCGCCTCCGCGGCCGTGACCGGTGCGGGTGCGCCGCCCGCCTCCATGAGGCCGCCGCCCGGCGCCGTGTCGGCCGCCCCGGATGTACCGGATGCGCTAGGCCAGACGAGCAGTGTCTTGCCGCCCCGCTCCATATAGAGCGTCAGCTCACCGTCGACCAGGACGACCACGGCGCCCGCCTTGCGGCCGGGCTTGTGTGTCGAGCCCTCCGGGGGATCGGGCCAGGGCAGGGCCGCGCCGTAGGCGTTCGCCGGGTCGGCGGCGGCCAGGACCACGGCGCGGAAGTGCTGCTCCCTCTCGCGGGCGGTGTGCACCGCACGCAGCCTGTCGATCGCGCCGTCCATCGCGAACTGCGCGGCGCCCAGGCCCTCCACGACATAGCCGCGCCGCGCCTGCCCGCTCTCCTCGAAGGCAGCCAGCACCCGGTACGCCGCGGAGAATCCGCCCTCCACGCCCTCCGCGGCCACCGCGCCCCGCGTGACGATGCCGTGCCGGTCGAGGAGCGTACGGGCCAGGGCGTGCGCCCGGTGCGTCGGGTCGGTCTCGACGGGAGGCAGCAGGGACCAGCGGCCCGCGACGGTCGGCGGGCCGTTGCGGGAGGCGGTGGGCCGGTTCGTGCCGCTGCGGGTGGCGGCGGCGGTCAGCGAGCCGTAACGCCCGCGAGGGACCGCGCGCTTGGCGCGATGTGCCGTCGCCCCCGCCGTACGGCCCGAGCCCAGGAGCGCCCGGAGCGGCGCCAGCGTGTCGTTCGAGACGCGGCCGGACCAGGCCAAGTCCCACAGGGCGTCGGCGAGTTGAGGGTCTGTGGCGTCCGGCTCGGCGGTGGCCCGCACTTGGTCGGCGATCTGACGGAAGAACAGGCCATAACCGGGAGCCAGGGCGTCCATGACGGCCTGGTGAAGCGGCGTCAGTTCAAGGGGCAGTGGCGGTGGCAGCAGCAGCCCCGCCGTGTCGGCCGGATACAGCGACAGCCAGCCGTCCTTGCCCGGCAGCGAGCCCGCGCCCGCCCAGAGCACCTCGCCGGAGGTGGTGAGCTCGTCGAGCATGCCAGGGCCGTAGCCGCGCACACGGCCCGGCAGGACCAGCTTCTCCAGTGCCGAGGCGGGCACCGGCGCACCCTGCAACTGCTCGACGGTGCGCATCAGTCCGTCGATGCCGCGCATGCTGCCGCCGCCCGGCGCGGACACGTGCTGCCACTGCGGCAGGAACGCCGCGAGCGCCGATGCCGGCACCGGCTCCAGCTCCTGGCGCAGCGCCGCCAGCGACCGGCGCCTCAGACGGCGCAGCACGGTGGCGTCGCACCACTCCTGGCCCACCCCCGCGGGATGGAACTCGCCCTGCACCAGACGCCCGCTCGCCGCGAGCCGCTGCAGCGCGCCCTCCGCCACGGCCGTGCCCAGCCCGAAGTGCGCGGCGGCGTCCGCGGAGACGAAGGGCCCGTGCGTACGGGCGTAACGGGCGAGGAGGTCTCCGAGCGGATCGGGCACCGGCTCCGTGAAGGCCTCCGGAACACCCACCGGAAGGGCGGCCCCCAGAGCGTCACGCAGCCGGCCCGCATCCTCCACGGCGGCGAAGTGCTGCTCCCCCGCGATGCGGACGCGGATCGCCCGGCGGGCCGATTCGAGATCCGCGGCCCACTGCGGATCCGCCCCGCGCTCCCGCAGCGCGGCCGTCGTCAGCGGGCCGAGCAGGCGGAGGAGGTCGGCCACGCCCTCGGCGTCCTTGACCCTGCGGTCCTCGCTGAGCCACTGAAGCTCGCGCTCCAGCTCCGACAGGACCTCCGCGTCGAGCAGTTCGCGCAGCTCCGCCTGGCCCAGGAGCTCCGCCAGCAGCCGGGAGTCCAGCGACAGCGCGGCCGCGCGGCGCTCCGCGAGCGGCGAGTCGCCCTCGTACAGATACTGCGCGACGTAGCCGAAGAGGAGCGAGCGGGCGAAGGGCGACGGGTCGGTGGTGGTGACCTCGACCACGCGCACCCGGCGCGCCTCGATGTCGCCCATCAGCTCCGAGAGGCCCGGGACGTCGAAGACGTCCTGGAGGCATTCGCGCACCGCCTCCAGCACGATCGGGAAGGAACCGAACTCCGAGGCGACCTGGAGCAGTTGAGCGGCGCGCTGCCGCTGCTGCCACAGCGGGGTGCGCTTGCCGGGGCTGCGGCGCGGCAGCAGCAGCGCACGGGCCGCGCACTCGCGGAAGCGCGCCGCGAAGAGCGCCGAGCCCCCGACCTGGTCGGTGACGATCTGCTCGACGTCGCCCGCGTCGAAGAGGACGTCGGAGACGCCGACCGGGGCCTGCCCGTCGTCGAACACCGTGCTGCCGCCGGACGGTTGACCCGCGGCGGCCTCCTCCAGCAGATCCAGGCCCATCACATCGGCGTCGGGCAGGCGGAGGACGAGACCGTCGTCGGCGTGCATGACCTGGGCGTCCATCCCGTACCGCTCGGTGAGGCGGGCACCGAGGGCCAGGGCCCACGGGGCGTGCACCTGCGCGCCGAACGGCGAGTGCACCACGATGCGCCAGTCGCCCAGCTCGTCGCGGAAGCGCTCGACGACGATCGTCCGGTCGTCGGGGACGTGGCCGCAGGCCTCGCGCTGCTCATCGAGGTACGTGAGCAGATTGCCGACCGCCAGGGCGTCGAGCCCCGCCGCGGACAGCCGCTCGCGCGCCGCCTCCGGAGCGAGCGAGCCGATCTCGCGGAGGAATCCGCCCAGCGCTCGGCCCAACTCCAGCGGGCGGCCCAGCTGATCGCCCTTCCAGAACGGCAGCCGGCCCGGCACGCCGGGAGCGGGAGTGACGAGCACCCGGTCGCGGGTGATGTCCTCGATCCGCCAGGACGTCGTGCCCAGGGTGAACACGTCGCCCACCCGGGACTCGTAGACCATCTCCTCGTCCAGCTCGCCGACCCGGCCGCCGCCCTTCTTCGGGTCGGCTCCCGCCAGGAAGACGCCGAACAGGCCGCGGTCGGGGATCGTGCCGCCGGAGGTCACGGCGAGACGCTGCGCGCCCGGACGGCCGCTGACGGTCTGGGCCACCCTGTCCCACACCAGCCGCGGGCGCAGCTCGGCGAAGGCGTCGGACGGATAGCGGCCCGCGAGCATGTCCAGCACCGCGTGGTACGCCGACTCGGGGAGCGAGGCGAACGGCGCCGCGCGGCGCACCAGAAGCAGCAGCTCCTCCACGTCCCACGTGTCCACGGAGACCATCGCCACGAGCTGCTGCGCCAGCACGTCCAGCGGGTTGGCCGGGACGCGCAGCGCCTCGATGGCGCCCTCGCGCATCCGCTCCGTGACGACCGCCGACTGCACTAGGTCTCCCCGGTACTTGGGGAAGACCACGCCCGCCGAGACGGCGCCGACCTGATGGCCCGCACGCCCGACCCGTTGCAGGCCCGACGCGACCGACGGCGGCGACTCGACCTGGACGACCAGATCCACCGCCCCCATGTCGATGCCCAGCTCCAGGCTGGAGGTGGCGACGACGGCGGGCAGCCGCCCCGACTTCAGCTCCTCCTCCACCTGGGCCCGCTGCTCCTTGGAGACCGAACCGTGGTGCGCGCGGGCCAGCAGCGGCGGTGCGCCCTTCGCCGCTCCCGCCTCGGCCATCACCTCCGCCGGCGAGTGGTGCTCGGGCAGGGGCTCGCCCGTGGCGCGCTCGTACGCGATCTCGTTGAGCCGGTTGCACAGACGCTCCGCGAGGCGGCGGGAGTTGGCGAAGACGATCGTGGAGCGGTGCGCCTGCACGAGATCGGCGATGCGCTCCTCGACGGACGGCCAGATCGAGGGCTTGCCGCCGCCGGCGGGCCCGCCGGCGCCCGGCCCCCCGCTCTCCGGGACGGGCGAGCCGCCCAGCTCGCCCATGTCCTCCACGGGTACCACGACCGACAGCTCGAACTCCTTGCCGGACGGCGGCTGGACGACCGTCGCCTTGCGCTGCGGCGAGAGGAAGCGCGCCACCTCGTCCACGGGCCGGACCGTCGCGGAGAGCCCGATGCGGCGCGCGGGGCGCTCCAGCAGCTCGTCCAACCGCTCCAGCGACAGCGCCAGATGGGCGCCGCGCTTGGTGCCGGCGACCGCGTGCACCTCGTCCACGATCACCGTCTCGACGCCGGACAGGGCGTCGCGCGCGGCGGAGGTGAGCATCAGGAACAGCGACTCGGGCGTGGTGATCATGATGTCCGGCGGGCGCCGGGCCAGTGAGCGCCGCTCCGAGGCCGGGGTGTCGCCGGAGCGGATGCCCACCCTGATCTCCGGCTCGGGCAGCCCCAGCCGCAGCGACTCCTGACGGATGCCGGTCAGCGGGCTGCGCAGATTGCGCTCCACGTCCACCGCGAGGGCCTTCAGCGGCGAGACGTACAGCACCCGGCAGCGCTTGACCGGGTCCGCCGGCGGAGGGGCCGACGCCAGCCTGTCGAGCGAGGCGAGGAAGGCCGCGAGCGTCTTGCCGGAGCCGGTGGGCGCCACCACCAGCGCGTCCGACTCCTCGGCCAGCGCGCGCCAGGCCCCGGCCTGCGCGGAGGTGGGCGCGCTGAACGCCCCCGTGAACCAGGCCCGGGTCGCGGGGGAGAAGACGTCGAGCGCCGAGGCCGGCGAGGGCGAGGAGGCCGACGAGGAGCCCGGCGAGGTCTGACCCATGTCGACCATCGTGCACCTCACCACTGACAACGCCGCAGTACGGCGCAGAATGGGGCCCATGGGAGCGGGTGAGAGCGCACGGCACTGGCGGCATCCGGGGCTGCCGGACGTCGATCTGCTGCACGCCCGCTATCTGCGCAAGACGTTCGCGCGGCACACGCACGACGCCTATGTCATCGGTGCCGTCTCCGAGGGCGTGGAGGCCTTCCAGCACCGCGGGGCCGAGCACCGTGCCGGGCCCGGAGCGGTCGCGCTGATCAACCCCGGAGTCCCGCACTCCGCCCGCGCGGGCGTGCCGGAGGGCTGGCGTTACGACGTGCTCTATCTGGAGCCCGGGCTCGTCGCCCGCATAGCCGCCGAGACCACCTCGCTCCGCGGCACGCCGGGCTTCGTCGCCACGAGCCCCGGGGACCCCGGGAGCGCCCGTCTGATCGCCCGCGTGCACCGCGCCGCGGAGGGCGGGCAGGCGCTGGCCGCGGACAGCCTGATGCGGATCGCGATCGCCCGGGTGCTGCGGCTGCACGGCGGCCCGCTTCCGTCCCGCCCCGTCGCGTCGGCGGGTGCCCGCACCGCCGAGCGCGCCCGTGCCGTCCTGGAGGAGCGCATGGCGGACCCTCCCACTCTGGAGGCGCTCGCGAGCGAGCTGGCCACCGGCACCTTCGCGCTGCTGCGGGCCTACCGCGAGCGGTACGGGATGCCGCCGCACGCCTGGCTGACCGACGCCCGGGTGCGCCGGGCACGGACGCTGCTGGACGCGGGAGTGCCGCCCGCCGAGACCGCCGCCGCCTTGGGCTTCACCGATCAGTCGCATCTCAGCAGGCACTTCGGACGCATCGTGGGCGTGCCGCCCGGCGCCTACCAGCGCGAGCGACTGCGGCCTGCTTGAACCACCGCGGCCGGTGCGGGAGTCGGCGGCGGCGTCGATGTCCGCGAACCCTGCCGCCGCGGGGGCTTGCACGCCTCGAATCCGCGCGCAAAAACGTACAAGACCGCCGGTGTCTCTCCCGGCTAGCGTGCGGCTCGTGCTCGAACAGAAAGACGACTCACAGTTTCCCGCCGGCCGCCCCTCCGATACGGAGCCCGAGGACGACCGCGCCGTCGTACGCGACGCGCTCGGCGTGGGCGTCGCCGTCGGGCTGTCCGGATTCGCCTTCGGGGTGACGGCGGCGGGCGCGGGCCTCAGCCTGCCCCAGACGTGTGCGCTCAGCCTCTTCGTCTTCACCGGCGCCTCGCAGTTCGCGCTCGTCGGGGCGCTCGCGGCGGGGGCGAATCCGCTGACGGCCGCGGCCGGAGCCTTCTTCCTCGGCGTGCGGAACGCCTTCTACGGTCTGCGGCTCGCCACGCTGCTGCGGCTGCCGCGCGCGCTGCGTCCGCTCGCCGCCCACATGGTCATCGACGAGACCGCCGCGGTCGCCCTCGCCCGGCGCACCCGCCGCGGCGCCCGGATCGGCTTCATCGTCACCGGCGTGAGCGTCTTCGTCCTGTGGAACCTCACCACGCTGCTCGGCGCGCTGGGGGCGGGGGCGCTGGGCGACACCGAGACGTGGGGACTGGACGCGGCGGGTCCCGCGGTCTTCCTCGCCCTGCTGGCGCCCATGCTCCGTACGGGAGTCGCGCGGGTCACCGCCGCCCTGGCCGTCGCTCTGGGACTCGGGCTGCTGCCCCTGCTGCCCGCCGGTGTGCCGGTGCTGCTGGCGGCGCTGGCGGCGCCCGCCGCGCTGCTGCTGGGCGGACGCCGCGGACGTACGGGACACAGGGCGGAACGGGAGCAGGGTGAGGAGCAGCGATGAGCGTATGGATCGCGATCGGTGCGACGGCGGTGGGCTGTTACGCCGCCAAGCTGCTGGGGCTGTCGGTGCCGGTGGGGATGCTCGAACGCCCCCTCGTCAAAAGGCTGGTGACGCTGCTTCCGGTCGCGCTGCTCGCCGCGCTGACGGCTCAGCAGACCTTCAGCGACGGCGGCGCGCTGGTGCTGGACGCCAAGGCGGCGGGGCTCGGGGCGGCGGCCGCGGCGCTGCTGCTGCGCGCGCCCTTCCTGCTGGTGATCGCGGTCGCGGTGCTGGTCACCGCGGCGGTACGGGCCCTGGGGTGGGCCTCGTGACGGCGGAGCGTGCGGCCGGGACGGGACGGGACTGGATACTGGTCCCATGCGGTTGACGGACTTCTGGCAGCGGATGGCGGACAACTTCGGCGAGAGCTACGCGGACTCCTTCGCCCGTGACCACGTGATGTCCGAACTCGGCGGCCGTACGGTCCGCGAGGCGCTGGACGCCGGCTGGGACGCGAAGGACGTCTGGCGCATCGTGTGCGCCGTCATGGATGTGCCCGCCGAGAAGCGCTGACGTCCGCTCCGAAGTTGGTCTGGGGCGGCCGAACTCGCCCTTTTGAACTGGGATTTCATGAGTTGTCCACAGAAATCCAGAGTGACTTGACGCAAAAATCGAACATCGATTCTTATAGAGGCCCTGGCGGGTTCTCCCGCTCCGGTCCGTCCGGCCGAGGGCAGGGAGCCGGGCCGATTGTCAGTGGCAGACGCTAGCGTCGTGGACGTGAAGCGATCGACTCAAGCAAACCGGGTGGCACCCATGGCAGAAACCGACCGCGAGAAGGCGCTCGAAACCGCCCTCGCGCAGATTGAACGGCAGTTCGGCAAGGGCGCCGTGATGCGCATGGGGGAGCGGCCGAACGAGCCGGTCGAGGTCATCCCCACCGGGTCCACCGCCCTCGATGTCGCGCTCGGCGCCGGCGGCCTCCCGCGCGGCCGCGTCGTCGAGGTGTACGGGCCGGAGTCCTCCGGCAAGACGACCCTGACTCTGCACGCGGTGGCCAACGCCCAGAAGGACGGCGGCACGGTCGCGTTCGTCGACGCGGAGCACGCGCTCGACCCGGAGTACGCGAAGAAGCTCGGCGTCGACACGGACGCGCTGATCCTCTCTCAGCCGGACAACGGCGAACAGGCCCTGGAAATCACGGACATGCTCATCCGCTCCGGCGCGCTCGACCTGATCGTCATCGACTCCGTGGCCGCGCTCGTGCCGCGCGCGGAGATCGAGGGCGAGATGGGCGACTCGCACGTGGGCCTCCAGGCGCGGCTGATGAGCCAGGCGCTGCGGAAGATCACCGGCGCGCTCAACCACTCGAAGACCACGGCGATCTTCATCAACCAGCTCCGCGAGAAGGTCGGCGTCATGTTCGGGTCGCCCGAGACCACGACGGGCGGTCGCGCGCTGAAGTTCTACGCCTCCGTCCGGCTCGACATCCGCCGGATCGAGACGCTCAAGGACGGCACCGAGGCGGTGGGCAACCGCACCCGCGTCAAGGTCGTCAAGAACAAGGTCGCTCCGCCGTTCAAGCAGGCCGAGTTCGACATCCTCTACGGGCAGGGCATCAGCCGCGAGGGCGGGCTGATCGACATGGGCGTGGAGAACGGCTTCATCCGCAAGTCCGGCGCCTGGTACACGTACGAGGGCGACCAGCTGGGCCAGGGCAAGGAGAACGCCCGCAACTTCCTGCGTGACAACCCCGATCTGGCCAACGAGATCGAGAAGAAGATCAAGGAGAAGCTGGGCATCGGGGTGGCGCCGGAGGAGCCGGGCGGCGAGCCCGGTGCCGACGCCGCCGGTGCGGGCGGGCCCACTGTCGGCGGTCCCACCACCGCGGCGAAGGCGGCTCCGGCGTCGAAGGCCAAGACTCCCAAGTCGGCCGACGCGAAGAGCTGATCCGTGACACGGCGCACTCCATGGCCGGTCCAGGAAGACAGCGGTGGCCCCACATCGTCGAGGGCCGAGGTGGGGCCACCGCGTACAACACGCGCGGCACGTACGTCACGCAGGCGCGGGTCAGGTGGCCCGGCCGCGGCTGACGGGGCATTGCCGGGCGAGGCCGAAGAAGAGGACGACTACTCCGGACCTCATGACGGGGCTGCCGATGGTGCGGAGACCGAGGGGGAAGCGGAGGCCGGCGGGGAGGGTGAGGAGTCGCCGGGCGTGGACCCGGAGAAGGCTCTTGTGGATCCGGCGGAGAAGGCGCGAGCCATCTGTCTGAGGCTCCTCACCGGTACGCCGCGGACGCGACGGCAGCTCGCCGACGCCCTGCGGAAGCGGGAGATCCCCCACGACGCCGCCGAGGAAGTGCTCTCGCGCTTCGAGGAGGTCGGGCTGATCGACGACGTCGCCTTCGCTGACGCCTGGGTCGAATCCCGGCATCACAGCCGCGGGCTGGCCCGCCGCGCGCTGGCCCGCGAACTGCGGACGAAGGGCGTCGACTCCCAGGTCGTCGAGGAGGCCGTCGGGCAGCTCGACGCGGAGCGCGAGGCGGAGACGGCTCGGGCCCTGGTGGAGGCGAAACTGCGCTCCACCAGAGGGCTCGACCGGGAGAAGCGCATACGGCGCCTCGCCGGGATGCTCGCCCGCAAGGGGTACGGGGAGGGGCTGGCGCTGCGCGTGGTGCGGCAGGCGCTGGAGGACGAGGGGGAGGACCCGGAGGCGCTGGACCGGTTTCTGCCCGAGGACTGAGCCGCCTGTCTCCTTCGACGGTCGTTGCGCGCGTGTCGGTCGCCCAACGCGGGGCGCTCGCCGGGCAGTTGTGGGTGGGCAGGCAGCGGGCAGGCAGTTGTGCGCGCGGGCGGCCGTGACGCGCCGGTCCGCGTTCGCCTGCTACCTGCTACCTGCTACCTGCGCTTGTGCTCGTTGGTTGCCGTCTACCGGCGGGCGCCGCGGGAGGGGGCCGGGCGGTGCTCGGGGAGGGTGCCGCCGCGAACGGCGTCGGCGCATGACCGCAGTGCGGCGGTTCGTGGCCCCGGCAGGGCCGCCACCAGATGGCCGTCGGGCCGTATCACCAGCACCGTGTGGGCCGCGGCCCCCGGGTACTGCTCCGTCACCAGCAGCTGGGCCTTCAGCGGCAACGCCTCCACGGCGGCGGCCAGTTCGGGCATCATCCCCGCCGAGAGCCAGTGCCGGCTGTCCCATACGGCCGTGCCGGGAGCGACGAGCAGCACCAGCAGTTCGCTGCCCGAGCCGCACAGCCGGCCGCGGAGCGATCCGCGCTCTCCGTTCAGCGCGATCACCGGCACATCGTCGACCGGTCCGCCGGGCGGCGTCTCCACCGGCACCGTGTCGACGGCGTTCCGCGCGGGTGTGAGCGGTGAGCGCCTGTAGGTGGCGGGCGCCCCCAGCAGCCCCCGGCCCAGGTGCCCGTCCGTCAGCAACTCCAGCGGTGTGCGGGCGCCGCCGCCCGGAAGCATCGACCGCAGACCGCCGCCCTCGCGGCGTACGAGCGGCAGGGCCTGGTCGACGGCGCGGAGCCGCGCGCCGACGGCACCGCGCCGCTCCGACTCGTAGCTGTCCAGGAGCACTTCGATCGCGTCCCGGTCGACGCGTGGCCCGCGCACGCCGTTCGCCTCGTGCCAGGCGAGGGCCAGCTTCCAGGCGAGGTTGGCCACGTCGCGCAGCCCTTCGTCCACCGACTGCACGCCGAGCGCGCCGACGAGATGGGCCGCGTCCCCCGCGAGGAACGTACGCCCCACGCGCCAGCGCCGCGCGAGCCGCTGATGCGAGGTGTACACACCGGTGTCGAGGAGTTCGTACGACGGCACGCCCCCGGTTCCGCTCCCCGCGCGATCGCGTCCGTCCCCGTGCCAGTGGCCGAGTGTGGCGTGGACGCGCTCCAGCAGGGCCTCGGGCGTGACGAGTTCGCCGCGCGGTGGGAGGAGCCAGTCGAGCCGCCACACGCCGTCCGGCAGCGGACGGGCCGTCACCTCCGTCTGCGGTCCGCCGCCGCCCGAGCGGCCCGCATAGCCGGCCACGCCGCCCAACTCGCGGTGCAGCAGCGCCTGTCCCTCCCACGGCAGCTCGGTGCGCAGCGCCGCGACCGCGTGCCGCTCGACGGCTGTGCGTCCCGCGAACCGCACTCCGAGGAGCTTCCGTACGGTCGAACGGGCGCCGTCGCAGCCCACCAGATAGCTGCCGCGCCACCACGTGCCGCCTCTGCCGGGTTTGCCGGCTCCGGCTCCCGCTTGGGCGCGGGCCACAGGGACTCTGCCGTCTTCGCCGCTCCCGTCGTCCCCGAAGCCGCCGTCCTCCCCGTCGCCCGCGGGGACGGCGGAGCCACGCGGCCGGGTGTGCGCGGTGACGCCGGCCGCGTCCTGCTCGATGATGTCGACGTGGCTGCGCGTGACGATCTGGGCGAGCCTCTCCCGCGCGAGCGCGGCACGCAGTCCTTGTTCCAGGGCGTGCTGCTCCACATGCAGTGGCGAGGTCTCGTCCGTCAACTCGACGTCCTGGACGAGCTGTCGGCGGCGCCGAGTGCTCCAGCGCGTCCACCGCGCGGCGGGAACGGCGGCGTGCGGAGCCGTCAACGCCGCGAGCCACGAGGCGGTGTCGGGCCGCAGCACACAGCTGCGGGCAGAGCGCACCGTCACCTCTCCGTCGCCGTTGTCCAGTACGAGCGAGGGCACGCCGGACTTCGCGAGCGCCAGTGACAGCGCGAGCCCGGCCGGCCCCGCGCCGACGACGACGACCTCGGACTCGCTCACGCGCAGGCCCCGATGAGGCGGTGGAGGGCATCGCGTACCGCCCGGCCCGCACAGCCGTCTGAGGAGGGGGAAGTGGGAACGGGTGGAGCACAGTGCGCGATCACGAAACGTATGCAACCCAGTGCCAGGTCACCCGTCAAGCTGAGGCGGGACGGCGGAAGCGGCGGCCCGGACAGATCATGACAAGTCCAGGCCGCCGCTTCGGAATCTCAGGTCGCCGGACCCGCGCCCCCGCCCATGTCCGGGGCCGCCGTCTGCGCCTCGGCCACCTTGATGCCTGTCTTGGCGCGGCGTCCGCGCCGCTCGATCCAGTTGGCCAGCGCGGAGAGCGCCAGGCACATGGCCACGTAGATGGCACCGAAGACCAGCACGACCGGGACGTACGGGTTCTCACCGTCGATGAGGATCGTGCTCGCCATCTGCCGCCCGGCGTAGAGCAGTTCCTCGTACGTGATGACGAACCCGAGCGAGGTGTCCTTGAGCGTGACGACGAGCTGGCTGACGATCGTCGGCAGCATCGACCGTACGGCCTGGGGGATGAGGACCGTCGTCATCACCTGTGTCTTGCTCATGCCCAGCGCGTACGCCGCCTCGCTCTGGCCCCTGGGCACGGCGAGGATGCCCGCGCGCAGCACCTCGGCCTGCACGGCGCCGTTGTAGAGCGTCAGGCCGATGACCACCGCCCACAGGGGGTCGCTCGTGAAGAAGCCGACCCACAGCACGTAGATGGTGATCAGCAGCGGCACGGCGCGGAACAGCTCGATGACGCTCGTGGCGACCCAGCTGATCGCCCGGTGGTCGGAGAGCCGTGCGACCGCGAGCAGCGCCGCGAGGAGCAGCGACAGCACGCCCGCCATCACGAACGCCTGGAGCGTGCTGACGAGGCCGTCGGCGATCGAGTTGCGCACGCCCGCGTAGTTGAAGATGTCCCACATCGCCCCGTCCAGCTGGCCCTTGATCGCCAGCCGGTAGACGACGAAGGCGACCAGCGCGACAAGCACGGCGGAGCCGAGGACGGCGTAAGTGCGGTTGCGCGCACGGGCCTTGGGGCCCGGTGCGTCGAAGAGGACGGACGAGCTCATCGGGCGACCTCCAGCCTGCGCTCCAGCAACCGGAAGAGGCCGCTTATCAGGAAGACGAGAATGAGGTAGGCGAGGGCCACCCAGACGAAGATGACCATGACGTTGAAGCCCTTGTCGCTCAGCACCTTCTGGACGCCGAAGAGTTCGAAGTTGTTGAAGGCGCCGGCGATGGCGGAGTTCTTCGTGAGCGCGATCATTATGCTGCTCAGCGGGGGAAGCACCGTCCGGGTCGCCTGCGGCAGCACCACCATGCGGAGCGTCTGGACGAACGTCA
The DNA here is from genome assembly GCF_032248595.1 of Streptomyces winkii. Taxonomy (NCBI): domain Bacteria; kingdom Bacillati; phylum Actinomycetota; class Actinomycetes; order Kitasatosporales; family Streptomycetaceae; genus Streptomyces; species Streptomyces winkii. The sequence goes on from NZ_JASTTH010000008.1 coordinate 32,681, forward strand.
TGCCGAGGCTGCGGGCTGCCTCCGCCTGCCCGAGCGGCACCGTGCTTATGCCGGAGCGCACCGCTTCGCACACGAACGACGAGGTGTAGAAGCCGAGCGCCAGCACGCCAAGGATGTACGAGCTGATTCCAGGGAAGACGATCTGCGGCAGCACGAAGAACGCCACGAGGAACAGCAGCGTCAGCGGGGTGTTGCGCAGCAGCGTCACCCACGCGGTGCCGAACGCGCGCAGCGGCGGCACCGGCGAGACCCGGAAGCCGGCTATGAGCACGCCGAGCACCAGCGCGAGTGCGGCGCTGGCTGCGGTCAGGGACACGGTTCCTATGAATCCGTCACGGAACAGGTCCAGGTGGTCGAGCAGAACATTCATGGGGTCTCCGCGGGGCGGTCAGGGAATGCCGCGTCCCGTACGGCCGCCCGTGCGGACGGACGTACGGGACGCGGGTGGCGCGGGCCGGCGGCTCCGTCGGGCCCGCCGGCCGGTGCGCCGTCAGTCAGTCGCGCTCAGTCGCGCTCCAGGGCCGGCGGCTCCACGAACTTCGAGCCCGAGCGGCCCAGGGTCGCCTCGTAGGCCTTCTTGTAGCTGCCGTCCTTCTGGTGCGCCTCGACGGCGTCGAGCACGGCGTTCTGGAGCTCCTTGTCGCCCTTCTTCAGGCCGATGCCGTACGGCTCCTTGCTGAAGGTCTTGCCGATGACCTTCAGCTTGGTGGGACGCTCGGCGGCGTAGCCCTTGAGGATGGCGTCGTCGGTGGTCATCGCGTCGACCTGGCCGTCGAGGAGCTGCTTGACGCAGTCCGTGTACTTGCCGAACTCGACGGGCTCGGCACCGAACTTGGACTTGTTGTCCTTGAGGTTCTGGAGCGGCGTCGAGCCGGTCACGGAACAGACCTTCTTGCCCTTGATGCTGTCCGGGCCCTTGATCGACTTCTCGTCCTTGCGGACCAGCAGGTCCTGTCCGGCCATGTAGTACGGGCCGGCGAAGCTGACCTGCTTCTTCCGCTCGTCGTTGATGGTGTACGTGCCGACCATCAGGTCGACCTGGCCCTTGGAGATCGCCGTCTCGCGCACGGAGGAGTCGATCGTCTTGAACTGGATGTCCTTCTCCGGGTCGAAGCCGAGGTCGGCGGCGACCATCTTGGCGACCTCGATGTCGAAGCCCTCGTACTTCTTCGACGAGGGGTCCTGGAAGCCGAGGTAGGGCTGGTCCGACTTGGCGCCGATGATCAGCTTGCCGCGCTTCTGCGCCTTCTTCAGCACGGGGGAGTCGACCTTGACGTCCTTGGCGACCTCGTACTTCGGCAGCGCCTTGGTGTCGGTGTCGCCGCCCGGCTTGTCACCGGCGGGGCCTTCCTTGCCTCCGCAGGCGGTGGCGGACAGCGCGAGAGTGAGGACCACGGCCGCCGAGGCGGCGGTCTTGGGGAACTTCATGATGGGCATCCCTTGCTCGGTGTTCTGCGTGTCGGCGGTCGTTCGTCGCCGGTCGTGCGGGGCGCCGGTGCCGTGCGGGCGGCTGCCGCGGCGACGGCCCCCCGGCTGCCGGTGGGGTGGCAGCCGGACGGCCGGGAACCGGGGCGGCGGAGGAACCGGCGGTCGTTTCGGGTCGTACGGGTGTTTCGGGCGGTGCGGGCGTTACGGGGACTGGGACGGAACTCGGAACTGGCGGATCTGGCTTCGGGTCTGCTCGGACGGATCTGCTCGGATCTGCTGCGATCTGTGCGGACTCGGATCTGTTCGGAACTCCGCTCAGCGCCGCATGCGTGGGCGCATGCGGCGCGTGCGGCACATCAGTGGTGAAGGATCTTCGCGAGGAAGTCCTTCGCCCGGTCGCTGCGGGGGTTGTTGAAGAACTGGTCCGGCGTCGCCTCCTCGACGATCCGGCCGTCCGACATGAAGACGACCCGGTTCGCGGCCGAGCGCGCGAAGCCCATCTCGTGCGTGACGACGACCATCGTCATGCCCTCGTCGGCGAGCTGCTTCATCACCTCGAGGACCTCGTTGATCATCTCGGGGTCGAGGGCGGACGTCGGCTCGTCGAAGAGCATCACCTTGGGGTCCATGGCGAGCGCGCGGGCTATGGCCACCCGCTGCTGCTGCCCCCCGGAGAGCTGTGCCGGGTACTTGTCGGCCTGGTTGCCGACGCCGACGCGGTCGAGAAGCGCCCGTGCCTTCGTCTCGGCGGCCTGCTTCTCCGTGCGCCGGACCTTGGTCTGCCCGAGCATCACGTTCTCCAGCACCGTCTTGTGCGCGAAGAGGTTGAACGCCTGGAAGACCATGCCGACGTCGGCACGGAGCCTGGCCAGCGGCTTTCCCTCCTGCGGCAGCGGCTTTCCGTCTATGGAGATGCTGCCGGAGTCGACCGTCTCGAGGCGGTTGATGGTGCGGCACAGCGTGGACTTGCCCGACCCGGAGGGCCCGATGACGACGACGACCTCTCCGCGGGCGATGGTCAGATCGATGTCCTGGAGCACGTGCAGGGCACCGAAGTGCTTGTTGACGTTGTCCAAGACGACCAGATCGTCCGCGGCCGGCGCGGCGTCCTTGGTCACCGATACTTCGCTCATCGGCGTGTAGCTCCGTCCTCGTCGGTTGCGAGGACACTAATGAGCGACTGCCACCAGCGTCATTACATCTGAGGGGAAATTGAGCATAACGATCCCGTCGCGAACGACTCCCGCCCCCGCGGTGGCCTCGGAATCCGTAGTCTGTCGTACCGGCTGCATAACGGAAGCCCCGTGCGCCAGGGAGCCGCTTGACTCACCTGCGCCGATGCGGATGGATGCAGTGCCGTGGCGACGCCCGCCACGCACCCGGGACGGCATCGTGGAGGGAGGCCCGCTGTGAGGTTGCTGCTCGTCGAGGACGACAATCACGTGGCCGCCGCCCTCTCCGCCGTGCTGGCGCGGCACGGCTTCGACGTTGTGCACGCCCGCAGCGGCGAGGAGGCCCTGCGCGAGCTGCTGCCCTCCGACGACGTGGCCCCCTTCGGCGTCGTACTGCTCGACCTGGGGCTGCCGGACCAGGACGGCTTCGAGGTGTGCGGCCGCATCCGCAAGATCAGCTCCACCCCCGTGATCATGGTGACGGCGCGCGGCGGCGTGCGCTCCCGCATCCACGGGCTGAACCTCGGCGCCGACGACTACGTGGTCAAGCCGTACGACACCGGCGAACTGCTCGCCCGCATCCACGCGGTCAGCCGTCGCGCCGCCCCCGAGGAGAGCACCGATGCGGCGCGCGACGAGAGCGCCCCGGCGGAGAGCACGCTCCGGGTAGGGGTCGTCTCCATAGAGCTGCCCACGCGGCAGGTGTGCGTCGACGGCACGCCCGTGGCCCTGACGCGCAAGGAGTTCGACGTGCTGGCCCTGCTCGCGCAGCGCCCCGGCGTCGTCTTCCGGCGTGAGCAGATCATCAGCGAGGTCTGGCGCACCAGCTGGGAGGGGACGGGGCGGACGCTGGAGGTACATGTGGCGTCGCTGCGCTCCAAGCTGCGCCTGCCCGCACTGATCGAGACGGTACGGGGCGTGGGTTACCGCCTCGTCGAGCCGTCGCGGACGGCATAGGCGCAGGGGCTCGGGCCGGGGACCATGCACGCACGCCTGCTGCCACTGCTGATCGTTCTGCTCACCGGTGTCCTGCTCGCACTCGGATTCCCGCTCGCCACGAGCCAGGCCGCCGCCGAGCAGCAGCGCGTCGTCGTCGACCGCATCGACGACACGGCACGCTTCGCGGCCCTCGCCCAGTTCGTGGCCTCCTCGCCGGACGAGGGCGAGCGCCGCGCGATACTCCAGGACGAGCTGGACCGCTACCACTCGCTCTACGGCATCAAGGCCGGCGTCTTCCTGCGCGACGGCCGCGCCCTCGGCGTCTCACCCGGCGACTGGAAGGTGCCAGACAGCGGCCAGGGCGCCGACGCCTTCGCCGAGGCGCTCGCCGGGCGCCGCAGCCACGACCCGGAGCAGGTGTGGCCCTGGCAGGACGAGCACATAGCGGTCGCCTCGCCCGTGATCCGCGACGGCGACGTCGCGGGCGTCGTCCTCACCGATTCGCCCACGGGGCAGCTGCGCTCGCGCATCCTTCAGGGCTGGCTGCCGATCATCGCGGGCGAGGCCGCCGCGATGCTGCTCGCGGTGGGACTGGCGCTGAATCTGACGGGCTGGGTGCTCCGCCCCGTACGGACGCTGGACCGGGCCGCCCATGAGATCGCCGTCGGCCAGTTCAAGTCCCGCGTCGCCGCCTCGGGCGGCCCGCCGGAGCTGCGGCGGCTGGCCCGCTCCTTCAACGAGATGGCCGACAACGTCGAGGACGTGCTGGAGCAGCAGCGCGCGTTCGTCGCCGACGCCTCGCACCAGCTGCGCAACCCGCTCTCCGCGCTGCTGCTGCGGATCGAGCTGCTCGGCCTCGAACTCCCCGAAGGGGACGAGGAGTTCAAGTCCGTTCAGGCCGAGGGGAACCGCCTGGCACGGGTGCTGGACGATCTGCTCGCCCTGGCGCTCGCCGAGCACGCCGCCGCGGATCTCCGGCTGACGGACGTTGCGGAGGTGGCGGCGGAGCGCGTGGAGGCGTGGCGGCCGGTCGCCGAGATCAAGGGCGTCGTACTGGAGGCGGCGGGCCGCCAGGCTGTGACGGGGTGGGCCGATCCCGTCGCGCTCTCCAGCGCGCTGGACGCCGTGGTCGACAACGCGATCAAGTTCACGCCGGAGGGCGAGCGGGTCACGGTGAGCGTCTCCCAGGAGGACGGCAGCGTCACCGTGGAGGTCGCGGATCACGGGCCCGGCCTCAGCGAGGACGAGATGGAGCGGATCGGCGACCGCTTCTGGCGCAGCAACAGGCACCAGAACATCTCGGGCTCGGGGCTCGGCCTGTCGATCACCAGGGCGCTGCTCGCGTCGGGCGGCGCGACGCTCGCGTACGCGCACAACGAGCCGAAGGGGCTGCGCGTCCTGATCACCGTGCCGCGGGATTCGCCTGCGGGAAGCGAGGACGGCGGGGACGCCGACGGGCAGTCGGCGGCGACCGTCTCCCTGACGAAGCGCCCACGGGAGTCCGCGAACGCGGACTCGTGAGACGGCGCGGCGCTCCGAGACACCCTCCGAGAGCCCCGTTGTGTGGCGCCTCCCGCCCCAACCCGAGGCGCCACCCATACGGCACCCCGCCGGATACGCACCCCGGGCGCCGCCACCCTGACGGCACCGCGCGGATTCCGCTCCGCCGCAACTGGGGTTCCCGGGCGAGTCGTTCGGCCGGGTCGCCAGGCGCGGCAGGTGTCGCGCCCGGCGGTGGGCCCCCGTCCAGGCCGCCCCGTTGCGGCGGGACGCCGCCCGCCGCAAACGGTGCGCAACCCACCCGCGCGCGGGCCCGGCGGCACCGTCGGCCGTACCGGCGGCCGCGTGACGTCGGAACAGGGCCGCTACCGCGCGAAGCGCAGCGTGAGGATCTGGAACGGCCGCAGCGTCACCTCCACGGAGCCGTCCGCCGACAGTTCGTGGACGGCTGCGCCCTCCAGCGGCCGCTCCAGCAGATCCGTCTCGCTCACCGCAGTCACCGCCGTCCCCGCCGTGAGCACCGCGCGCGCACGCCCGCCGTGCGACTCGTACAGGCGGACCACCAGATCGCCACTGCGGTCGTCCGCCAACTTGACCGCCTCGACGACCACTTGGTCCTCGTCGACGGACACGAGCGGTGCGACACCGTCGCCGCTCCCGTGCACCGTGCGCTCCGGCAGGTTGATCCAGTGCCCCTCCCGCACCGCGTCTCCCACGGACGCGCCGGGCGCGAGCGCGAAGCGCAGCCGGTGCGTGCCCTGGTCCGTCTCCGGGTCCGGGTAGCGGGGAGCGCGCAGCAGCGACAGCCGGACCGTGGTCGTCTGGCCGCCGTCCTCGCGGACCGTGCGGGTCACGTCGTGTCCGTACGTCGAGTCGTTGACGAGCGCCGCGCCCCAGCCGGGCTCCTCCACCTGGAGCCAGCGGTGCGCGCAGATCTCGAACTTCGCCGCCTCCCAAGAGGTGTTGGTGTGCGTCGGGCGGAAGACGTGCCCGAACTGCGTCTCGGCCGCCGACCGGTCGGCCTTCACATCCAGCGGGAACGCCGCCTTGAGGAACATCTCGCTCTCGTGCCAGTCGACTTCGGTGTCGACGTCCAGCACCTTCGAGCCGGCGCGCAGCGTCAGCAGTTGCACGACGGTGGAGTCGCCGAAGGATCGCGCGACCCGGACGGTGGCGCGCTCCTCGCCCGACTCCGCCAGCTCCAGCCCGTCCACCTCCGTCAGGTCGGTGACGCTGTGCCGGTAGAAGGCGTCGACGTCCCACGCGTCCCAGTGGTTGGGCAGATCGGGGTGGATCTGGAGCAGATTGGCCGCCTCGCCCGGTGCGACGCTCTCGCGGCGCGCGCCGGTGTCGTACGCGGAGACGACCAGTCCGCGGCCGTCGACCTCGATCCGCAGCAGCCCGTTGGCCAGCACCCAGCCGCCGCCCGCGCGCTCCTCCGCGGTGACCGGCGTGCCGCCCGTCCGTCCCCGCGCCGGTGCGGCGCCGCCCGCCGCGACGCCGTCGCGCGCGTGCGGCGCGGCGTTGAAGACCACCGGGACGTCGCCCTCACCCGCGAGCGCCGACTGCGCCCCCGCGATGATCTCCTCCAGCTCCGCCCGTACACGCGCGTACGTCTCGCGCGCCTCGCGGTGCACCCAGGCGATCGACGAGCCCGGCAGGATGTCGTGGAACTGGTGCAGCAGCACCGTCTTCCACAGCTCGTCCAGCTGCTCGTACGGATACTCGTACGAGCCGGTGCCCCCGGACCGCACGGCGGCGGTCGCCGCCCACAACTCCGCCTCGCGCAGCAGGGATTCGCTGTGCCGGTTGCCTTGCTTGGTCTTCGCCTGCGACGTGTACGTGCCGCGGTGCAGCTCCAGATACAGCTCGCCGGCCCAGACGGGCGCCTTGCTCCCGTACTCGTCGTACGCCTTGGAGAAGAACGCCGACGGCTTCTCCACCGTCACCCGCGGCGAACCCTCAAGGTCCTTCAGCCGCTCCGCCCGCGCCAGCATCTCGCGCGTCGAGCCGCCGCCGCCGTCGCCCCAGCCGAAGGGCGCGAGGGAGCGCGAACCGCCGCCCTTCTCCTGGTAGTTGCGCGCCGCGTGCGCCATCTCCCTGCCGCCCAGGTCCGAGTTGTACGTGTCGACGGGCGGGAAGTGCGTGAAGACGCGGGTGCCGTCGATGCCCTCCCACCAGAAGGTGTGGTGCGGGAACTTGTTCGTCTCGCTCCAGGAGATCTTCTGCGTCAGGAACCACTTGGCGCCCGCGAGCTTCACGATCTGCGGCATCGCGGCGGTGTAGCCGAAGGAGTCCGGCAGCCACACCTCCCTCGTCTCGACGCCGAACTCCTCCAGGAAGAAGCGCTTCCCGTAGACGAACTGCCGCGCCATGGCCTCGCCGCCGACCATGTTCGTGTCGGACTCGACCCACATGCCGCCCACCGGCACGAACTGGCCGTCGGCGACCTTCTTCTTGACCTTCGCGTAGACCTCGGGCCGGTAGTTCTTGATCCACTCCAGCTGCTGGGCCGAGGACATCGCGAAGACGAAGTCGGGGTGGTCGTCCATGAGGTTGACCATGTTCGACGCCGTACGGGCCACCTTCCGCACCGTCTCGCGCACCGGCCACAGCCACGCCGAGTCGATGTGCGCGTGCCCGACCGCGCTGATGCGGTGCGCGGACGGACGCGCGGGCGTCGACAGCACACCGCTGAGCGCGGCGCGTGCGCGGGAGGCGTTGCCAACGATGTCATGAACGCCGAGAGCGTCCAGGGAGTCCTCGACCGCACGCAGCAACTCCCAGCGCCGCGCGTCCTCCAGAGGCAGCTCCCGCATCAGCGACCCGGCCACCTCCAGGTCCTGCACCAGCTCCCACACCTCGGTCTCGAATACCGCGAGATCCATCCGCCGCAGCCGGTAGAGCGGACGGTCGTGGGCGGTGAGCCTGTCGCCCTGATACGTGGGCAGCTGGGGCGTGTTGACGATGGGGTTCGCCGCCGCCTCGACGAACAGCTCGACGTCCTCCGAGCCGGACGCCGAATCGGCGATACGGACCCAGTCGTTGCGCGGATTGAGCGCCTTGACGGCCTCTCCGTCGGCCCGGTAGACGAGCCCCTCGCACTGGAAGCCCGGCATGTTCCGCTCGAAGCCGAGATCCAGCACCGCCTCGACGGTCCGGCCCCGCCACTCCTGCGGCACGCTCCCGGTCACCTTGAACCACGTCGTCCCCCACGCCGGGCCCCACCGCTCACCCGCCTTCGAGGGCCCGTACGCCGCGGCGAGCCCCTCGGCCACGGGCACCGGCTCGCCCGGTACGTCCCACCGCCCGACGGTCAGGGGGAGGGGGTCGCTGTATACGGCGGGTTTGATGCGCTCGGCCAGGACACGGCGCAGGCGGTCCTCAACGATGCGGCGGTCGTCGTGCATGGCGGCTGCTCCGATCTACGGGTCCTCGGGTGCTCGTTACGTTCCACCTGGTGAGGAGCCTGCCATCATGCGGGCCGCGAAGATAGGCGTTGTGGTTCGGCGTGCGGTGGCGTATTGGGGAGCGGGCGCCCGGCCGGCTCGGGGCGCCGTGACCAGCGGTCCCCTGGGATTCCGGGATTTGCGGAGCCTCCGGCGAGCGGGCCCGAGGTCGTTCTCTTCCGGTGACCGCTCGATGAGTCGCGCCGGACACAGCGAGGGCCCTCACTGGTACGGCACTGGTACTCCCTTCCTCCGTACCAGCTGATTCTCTCGACCAGACACGTTCGTTCGGCCACTCTCCGTGATGTGAAAACCGAGATTGTCCCGACCGAAGTCGGCGCCCCCGTATATGAGTTCGCGCAGCTGTTCAGCTCGACCCCGCGAGGTGCCCGGCTCGCCCGGCTGATGGGCACCCAGCAACTGGCCGCCTGGGGCCGGCCGTACGACGACGATGTCTCCCGCACGGCGGCGCTGCTCATCGGTGAGCTGGCCGCGAACGCCGCGGTCCACGGGCGCGTTCGCGGGCGCAGTTTCCGGCTGCGCCTGCTGATGGGGCCGGGCCTGCTGCTGCCGGCCACGCTTCGCATCGAAGTGGCCGACGCACGGGACGGGTTCGCCCAGGCGATGCCCGAACTCGCGCCCGAGGAGGCCGAGTCGGGGCGCGGCCTGCTGCTCGTCGACGCGATGGCCACTCGCTGGGGTATCGAGACGAGGGACCCGTCGGGGAAGACCGTATGGGCCGAGTTGGGGCTCGGCGGTCCGGCGGTCTCCGAGTGACGCCGCGAAGCCCGTGCGACGAGGGCGGGCCGCCCCGCTCTGACCTGCTTCACGACGGGGCACGGTGTCTGTCTGCACCATGGCGTCGGTCTCGCCTCGGCCTCTTCGTCGGTCTAGTCGTCGGTCTCGCTGTCGGTCTCGCCGTCGATCAGAGCGTGCGGCTCTTCGTGCGCCGTCACGCCCGGATCGACGGGAAACGTATACAGGTATAGCGTAGGTGTATGCACAATCATCCGCACCTCGGAGGTGCGTGATCGACGGCCCGGGAGACGGCGGGGACCTGCCCGCCACGTTCCGGTACTCCGAGGCCCGCCGCCTCCACGTCTCCGACCGCGCCCTGCGGCGGCTTCAGCGCGAGGGGCGCGTCGAGCGCGTGAGCCGCGGCCTCTACCGGCGCACCGACGCCGACCCGATGGTGGACCTCGGTCTCGTCGAGGTCGCCCACCGCAGCCCCGTGGCGACGATGTGCCTCGCGTCGGCGCTGTCACGGCACGGACTGACGGACGAGATCCCCTCCGCCGTCGACCTCGCGATCCCGCGCGGCCGACGGCCTCCGTGCGTAGCATCGCCGGTCGCCTGGCACCACTTCGCCGCGGAAACCTTCCACATCGGACGTGAAGCCCTGCGCGTGGGACCCGAGGAGGAGATCGGCATCTACAACGCCGAGCGGTGCATCGTCGACGCCTTCCGCCTCCGCCACCAGGAGGGGAGCGAACTCGGCGTGGAGGCCTTGCGGGCGTGGCTGCGGCGCAGGGGGAGCAGCCCGTCCGCGCTCATGTCCATGGCCGGACGTTTTCCGCAGGCGGCGGCTCCGCTCCGCAGCGCACTGGAGATCCTTCTGTGACCCCCCGTCCCACCCGCGAAACCGAGGCCGGACGCTCGTACCTGGACCTTCAGAATCTGGCGCGGCGGACTGGCCGGCCCACCGACGAATTGCAGCAGTTGTACGTCCTCGAGTGCTTCCTCGACCGCCTCGTGCGGTCGCCGTACGCCGACAGGTTCGTCCTGAAGGGCGGAGTCCTTCTCGCCGCCTACGAGCTGCGCCGGCCCACCCGGGATGTGGATCTGCGGGCCGACCGTCTCGCGGCCACCCCGGAAGCCGTGCTCGAAGCCGTCCGTGGCGTCGCGGAGCACCCTCTCGACGACGGGGTCGTCTTCGAATCGGACGGGGCACGGGCCGAGGCGATCAGGGAGGAGGACGAGTACAACGGCGTCCGCGTCGTGATGCCGGTCCGGTTGGCCTCCGCCCGCATGGCGTTCCATGTGGACGTCAACGTCGGCGACCCGGTCGTACCGCGGCCCAGGAATGTCGAACTGCCCAGGTTGCGAGGGGGTGTTGTGCGGCTCTCCGGATACCCCCTCGCGATGGTGCACGCGGAGAAGATCGTCACGATGCTGGAGCGGGGCGAAGTCAACACCCGATGGCGTGACTTCGCCGACGTGTATCTCCTCGCGTCGCGGCACGGCATCGGAGCCGGAGAGCTGTCAGCCTCGCTGGAGGCAGTGGCCCGCCACCGGAACGCCGCTCTGCGGACGCTGCTGCCCGGCTTGGAGGGCTTCGCGGAGCGCGCACAACGCAGGTGGGGCGCTTGGGTGCGCAGACAACGTCTGGCGGACCGGCTGCCGGAATCCTTCGGGCAGACGCTCTCGGACGTCGCGCGCTTCGCCGACCCCGTCCTCTCGGGCACGGCCACGGAACATGACTGGGACCCTCACACGGGGGAGTGGCGGCCCGTATAGCCGCCGCGAGCGGCGAGCCGCCGCCCGTTCTGATCGCCGGGTTCTCCTCGCCGACCCCCGTCGTCCGGCAGTCGGCCGCCTGCGACCGCAGACGACGGCCCGTCCTCCGCCGTCCAGGCAGATCTGTTCAGCGGTGAGGGGGTCGTCTACTCTGTGGCTCGCCCGGAGCCGTGCACGGCCTGGACCTGGTAGCCGGGGCGGGCCGTGGCCGGGATCGCGCGGCGGTCCGTGCCGCATCGGGCGGCGGACGGCGCCGTGGGGCGCGGAGGAACGGCGGGGGGACAGTCGGCATGTCACAAGTGGGCCAGGGCCGCCCGGCGGGGCCGCCCGCCGGCGAGAGCGGGGAGCCGGGCGGGAGACCGCGACCGGCTTGGCCGTCAACTCCTCCGCCGCATGGCGCACTTGGGTCCGGTGATCCTGCCGAGGTGGGTCCGTACCGGTTGGAGGCGGTTCTGGGCGCGGGCGGGATGGGCCGCGTGTATCTGGGGCGTACACCCGCGGGGAGCGAGGTCGCGGTCAAGCTGGTGCACCGCGAGTACGCGGGGGACAGGTCGTTCCGCAAGCGCTTCGAGCAGGAAGTGGCCGCGGCCCGGCGGGTTCAGGGGCTGTACACGGTGCCGGTGGTCGATGCCGACCTGGGGGCGGAGGAGCCGTGGCTGGCCACGGCGTACGTGCCCGGGCCGTCGCTTCAGCATGCGGTGGACGAGGACGGTCCGCTGCCGGTGGAGGCGGCGCTGGGGCTGGTGGCCAGGGTGGCCGAGGCGTTGCAGTCCATCCATGCGGCCGGGGTGATCCACCGCGATCTGAAGCCGTCCAACATCATCCTCACGGCCGAGGGTCCCAAGGTCATCGACTTCGGCATCGCCCGTGCCGCGGACGTCACGTCGGTGACCGGCACGGGGATGCGTGCGGGAACTCCGGCGTACATGGCGCCGGAGTACATCAGGGGGCAGGAACTGACCGAGGCCGTCGACGTGTTCGCCCTGGGGCTCGTGGCGCACTTCGCCGCCTCCGGGCGGCTGGCCTTCGGCGGGGGCAGCGCGCACAGCGTCACCTACCGCATCCTGGAACAGGATCCCGACCTCGACGGCTGCCCCGAGGCGGTCCGTACGGTAGCCGCCCGCTGTCTGGAGAAGGACCCGCAGCGGCGGCCCACCCCCTCCGAGGTCATCCAACTCTGCCGCCGGACAACCGCGCCGGAAGGCACCGTCGTGGACGTCCACTCGGCTCCGACTCAGCCCGCGGCCAAGCCCGTCGCCCCCGTACCGTCAGGCCCGCCCGACGTCGCCGGAACGCCCGCGCCGCCGAGCCCCGGCCCGCCGGATCCGGACTCCCCGAACCCCTATGCCGTCCCCGCGCTGGGCTGGCCGAGCGGCCGGGCGGGCGTGATCGCGCTCGGCTGCTTCCTCGCCGTGGCCGCCCTGATCGCCTTCCTCGTTCCCTGGAACGACGGTGGCGGGGGCCCGGTGTCCTGGCTCAAACCCACGATGACGCTCACCAGTGACCAGGACGCGGTCAGCGACGTGGCCTTCAGTCCGGACGGGAAGACGCTCGCCGCCGGTGTCCAGCAGGGCAAGGTGCGGCTGTGGGACGTGGCGGGGCGCGAACAGCGGGCCACGCTCCACCAGCGCAACGATCGCGGCGAGGAGCAGACGCTGGGGATCTCGGAAATCGCGTTCAGCCCCGACGGCAAGCTGCTCGCGGCCGTCTCCGCAGACCGCACGATGGCACTGTGGGACGTGACCGAGCGCCGGCAGATCGCCACCTTCCTCGTGAGCACGGAACAGGTCAGAGACGTCACGTTCAGCCCGAACGGCAAGCTGATCGCCACCGGCAGCGAGGACGGCAAGGTGCGGTTGTGGGACGCCCGCAGCCGCAAGGGCCGCGCCGTCGCCACCCTCGACCACGGTCTGCCGGTATTCGACGTCGTCTTCAGCCCGGACGGCCGGACGGTCGCCTCCGCGGCCTACGAGCCCGGCGGCAGTCCGCAGCACACGGCGAAGCTGTGGGACGTGGCCGACCGCGAACTGCGCGGCACCTTCCAGCACCCCAAGAGCGTCACAGGTGTGGCGTTCAGCAAGGACGGCAAGACCCTCTTCACTTCCAGCGCGGACGACAAGATCAGACGCTGGGACGCGGGAGGCGGCGGCGAGGGGGATCCCCTCACCGTTCCGGCGGTCAGCTCGTCCGACGGCTTGGAGTCCAGTCCGGACGGCAAGACGCTCGCCAGCGTTCACTGGCAGGACGTGCGGCTGTGGGACCCGGAGGACGGCACGCTGCGCGCCGTCCTGACGGGGCACAAGGAGGGCGTGCAGAACGTGGCCTTCAGCCCGGGCGGCGGACTCGTCGCCACCGCGGCCGACGACGGCAAGGTCCGGCTCTGGAAGACGGCGCAGGCCAAGTGACGTGCGCGGTGAGGGAGTTCGGCGCCGAACGCTGACGCGCCGAACACCGACCGGCGAAGGCTGACGCGGCCCGCCCGCGGTGCCGGCTGCCTCGCCACGTCTGCAAGTCCCCTTATCGGATCGCCCCTTCAGGGCTCATATCTTGTCTTCCACGATATGGTGGCTCCATGGCATCGAGAGGCATCACGCAGACGGCGTTCTTCGTCCTCGTCGCGCTGACCGACGAGCCGCGCCACGGCTACGGCATCGTGCAGGAGGTCGAGGCGCTGTCCGGCGGTCGCGTACAGCTCCGGATCGGCACTCTCTACGGAGTCCTGGACCGGCTCGCGGAGGACGAGTTGATCGAGCTGGACCGCGAGGAGGCGCACCAGGGACGCCTGCGGCGCTACTACCGGCTGACCGACGCGGGCGAGGACGCGCTCTCGGAGGAGGCGGAGCGCATGGCCCACGGTGCGCGGACCGCGGCCGACCGCGTGGCGGGCCGGCGCCGGGGCGCTCCCGGCAAGCAGGCCCCCGGGCAGTCGCCCGCGCACGGGGCGGCACGCCCCGGCCTCGCCGGAGGTGGCGCATGACGTCACTGCTCGAACAGCGCTACCGCAGGGTCCTGCGCATGCTGCCCGCCTCCTACCGCGCCCAGCGGGAGGAGGAGATCGTCGACACCTACCTCCAGGACTTCGACGAGCACGACCAGGACGAACTGCGGCCCTCCTGGCGGGAGGTGGCCAGCATCGCCGCGCTCGCCGTCCGTACGCGGATGGGCGGCCCCCGCGCAGCGCCCCGCTATGCCGTGGCCGGTGCCACGGTGCGGCTCTTCGCCCTGCTGAGCATCCTGCTGCACGGAGCGCGCGAACTCACCGACCGCGCACTGTCGTTGGCCTGGTACAGCGGCGCGCCCGCGCACGACCGCGAACTCTTCCTCGGCGTCTTCAGCGGCCACGGCGTACTGCCGGGGGTGCGCGAGGCGCTGCTGTGGCTGCTGCCGCTGTGCTGGGTGGCGGCGTACGCGGCTCTGCTGCGCGACCGGCGGCGCACCGCGCTCGTGCTCACCGCCCTCGCGGCCCTGCCCGGGCTGATGTTCGCCGTGGAGTGGGCGTCGGGCGGCCCGGAGCTGATCGACGGATTCGACGTCGCCTTCGCGGCGTCCGGCTGGCTCACGGTTCTCGCCGTGGGGTGCGCCTTCCACGGCGGCGCCCCGCCCGCACGCCTGCCGTTCGTGCCTCCGGGCCTGGCGCTGATGGCGGTCTGCGTTCTGATGGGCGGCTCGGTCGTGGTGTGGACCGACGGCGCCGACGCCGTCTGGTCGAGCGGGACGGTCTGCGTGGCGGGGGGCATCGCCTGGTGCGTCACCCGCGCGCGGGGAGCCGCGGGCGCCGCCGACCCCGCCGTGCCGCTCGCCCTGGCGCTGCTGAGCTGCGCCGTGCTGGCCGAGCGCACGGGTCTGCTCGTCGTGCTGCTGGACAGCCGTCTTCCCGCGTCGCTCATGTACGCCGCGGGCGCGCAGACCGCCGTGCTCACGGTGCTCGTCGCCGCGCTGGCCGTCGCCGGGTCCCGCCTCGCGCGGCGGGGCGGGGAGACGGTCGCGGCGGGCGAAGGGAGCGGTGCGGGGGAGTAGCACGCGGGTCGGTCGCGTCGGGTCGGCGGGACCGCCGCCGCCTACGGCTTGACCGAGCGGTAGTAGTGCCGTGCGCCCCTGTGCAGCGGCAGCGGGGCCGTGTAGATCGCCGTACGGCGGTCGACCTTCTGCGCCGCGTGGACCTTCTCCCCGATCTGGTCGCGGGAGTTGAGCACCGCGCGCGTCATGCCCTCGGTGAGCGCCGTGTCCGTACGGTCGGTCGTCACCAGCAGATTCGCGACGGCGACGGTGTTGACCGGCTCGCCCTGCTGCACCGCCGGGTAGGCGTCGGCGGGCATGACCGCGGCGCGGTAGTGGCGCGTCTCGGGTTCGAGGGCGTGGAGCTTCTCCACCAGGTCGCCGAGCTGGACGAGCTGGATGTTGGTCCTCGCGGAGAGGTTCTCGATGGCGGTGGTCGGCAGGCCGCCGGACCAGAAGAACGCGTCGATCTTTCCCCTCGCCAGCAGGTCGGGCATGCGGTCTATGCCCTGCCGCACGGCGCGCACGTCCTTGTGGACGTCGAGACCGGCGGCCCGCAGCAGCCGTCCCGCGATGAGATTCACGCCGGAGCGTTCCTGACCGACGCCGACCCGCATCCCCTTGAGGTCCTTCGCGCTGCGCACCCCCGAGCCCGCCGGGACGACGAGCTGTATGTAGTCGTCGTACAGCCGCGCGCAGGCGCGCAGCCGTCCGGCGCCGGGCTCGTGCCTGTCGCGGTACGTGGCCACCGCGTCCGAGGCGGCGATGGTGAACGAGGCCTTGCCGGACGTGACCATGTCGAGGTTCTGCACCGAGCCCTGGCTCGCGAGCAACCGCAGCCGGACGTCGGGCAGTTCGCGGTGGAGCCGGTCCTGGAGGAGGGAGCCGTAGCGCGCGTACACGCCCGTCGGCACACCGGTGGCGAAGGAGACGGTGCCCGTGGGCGTGGAGCTGCCCGATGGCACCAGCCACCACAGCAGCACCCCGAGCACGACGACCACGGCCGCCGCGGCGCGCAGCAGGTGCCGCCTGCCCGGGCGCAGGCTGCCGCCCGTGAGGTGTGCGATACGGCGTAGTCCGGTCATGGACGGTGATCGTGCCAGCCGCGGCCCCAGGAAGCGAGGCCGTGGCAGGAGGCGGCCGCACGGCGGGGCGCCGGGAGCCGGCCCGTCACCGCCGCCGAAGCCCCGAGAGCAGCTTCTCGACGGCGTCCGGCACCACGCTCTCCAGGTCCTGGCCGTCGAGCATCCCGCTGTTGGCCAGGGCGGTCAGCCCGTGAAGCGTCGCGAGCGCGACCTGAGCCAGGGATTCCGGATCTCCGGGCACGAGTTCGCCCGACTCCTGCGCCGCGGAGATGACGCCGAGGGATACGGCGAAGGCCCGGTCCGCGGCCTCGTGCACGGACTCGGCGCCCTCGCGGTGCTTGCCGGCGTACATCAGCTCCAGCAGGGCGGCGTGCCGCGTGGCGAAGCGGACGTATGCACCGGCGAGCGCCTGGAGCTGGGCCGTGCAGTCGGGTTCGGCGTCGCGTACGGCACCGTCGAGGTCCTGGCCGAGGCGTACGAAACCGTCCTCGGCGAGCGCGTCGAGCAGGGCCTGCCGGTCGCCGAAGTGGCGGCGGGGAGCGCCGTGGCTGACCCCGGTGTCGCGGGCGAGCTGACGCAGGGAGAGCGCCTCCACCCCGTGCTCGCGGACCGTCTGCTCGGCCCGGTCGAGAAGGGCCGCGCGGAGATTGCCGTGATGGTAGGACCGGGCGGAGAGCATGGCGGCAGAGTAACCCGGCCTCCCAGGAGCCCGCGGGCTGGAGGTGCCCCGGCAACGGCCCGTCGGGGAGAAGACGTTGACGCGAATGTTGTCACTGACTACATTCGCCTCATGGCTACTTCCGCATGGACAGCACAGCAACTCCCCGACCTCTCCGGCCGTACCGTCGTCGTGACCGGCGCCAACAGCGGCCTCGGCCTCGTCACGGCCCGCGAGACCGCCCGCGCCGGCGCACACGTCGTCTTCGCCGTACGGGACACGGCACGCGGTGAAGCCGCCGCGTCCACCGTGCACGGCAGCACGGAGGTGCGGCGGCTCGACCTCGCCGACCTCGCCTCCGTACGTGCCTTCGCCGGCGAATGGCAGGGCACGCTCGACATCCTGATCAACAACGCGGGCGTGATGGCGATACCCGAGCGCCGGACCGCCGACGGCTTCGAGATGCAGATCGGCACCAACCACCTCGGCCACTTCGCCCTGACGAACCTCCTGCTCCCGCACATCACAGGCCGCGTCGTCACCGTCTCCTCGGGGATGCACCGCATGGGCCGCATCGCCTTCGACGACATCAACTCCCGTAGCGGTTACAGCCGTTGGCGCGCGTACGGGCAGTCCAAGCTCGCCAACCTCCTCTTCACCGCCGAACTCGCCCGCCGGCTGGAGTCCGCGGGCTCCGGCGTCACCGCCCACGCGGCACACCCCGGCTACGCGGCGACGAACCTCCAGGGGCACACCCCGAACAAGCTGGAGAAGGCCTTCATGGGCATCGGCAACCGGCTGTTCGCGCAGCGGGACGAGATGGGCGCGCTGCCCACGCTGTACGCCGCCACCCAGCCGTTGCAGAGCGGCAGTTACACCGGTCCCGACGGCTTCATGGAAGGCCGCGGCCACCCGGGGCCGGCCGGCCGGAGCGCCGCCGCGCAGAACGTGCGTGACGCCGAGCGGCTGTGGACCCTCTCCGAGCGGCTGACCGGCGTCGCCTTCCCGCTCACCTCCACCGCCTCCGGACGCGCCTGAGCCGTACGGCCCGGCCGCCCGGGCGGCCGCCGGGGCGGCAGGAAGCCAGGGGCGTGCGCCGTGCCCGAGCGCGTACCCTGTCGGACTGAGATGACTGCGAAGACTTATGAGCTGCGGACGTTCGGATGCCAGATGAACGTCCACGACAGCGAGCGGATGGCGGGCCTGCTGGAGGAGGCGGGCTACGTGCGTGCGCCCGAGGGCGCGGAGGGCGGCGACGGCGGTGCCGCCGCGGATCTCGTCGTCTTCAACACCTGCGCGGTGCGGGAGAACGCCGACAACCGTCTCTACGGCAACCTCGGCCAGCTCGCCCCGAAGAAGGCCGCGCGGCCCGGCATGCAGATCGCGGTCGGCGGCTGCCTCGCGCAGAAGGACCGCGAGACGATCGTGAAGAAGGCCCCGTGGGTCGATGTCGTCTTCGGCACGCACAACGTCGGCAAGCTGCCGGTGCTGCTGGAGCGGGCCCGCGTCCAGCAGGAGGCGCAGGTCGAGATCGCCGAGTCGCTGGAGGCGTTCCCCTCTACGCTGCCGACGCGGCGCGAGAGTGCGTACGCGGCCTGGGTGTCCGTCTCCGTGGGGTGCAACAACACCTGCACGTTCTGCATCGTCCCGCAGCTGCGCGGCAAGGAGAAGGACCGCCGGCCCGGCGACATCCTGGCCGAGGTCGAGGCGCTGGTGGCCGAGGGCGTCACAGAGATCACGCTGCTCGGCCAGAACGTCAACGCGTACGGCTCGGACATCGGCGACCGCGAGGCGTTCGGCAAGCTGCTGCGCGCCTGTGGACGCGTCGAGGGCCTGGAGCGGGTCCGCTTCACCTCCCCGCATCCCCGCGACTTCACGGACGACGTGATCGAGGCGATGGCCGAGACGCCGAACGTGATGCCGCAGCTGCATATGCCCCTTCAGTCCGGCTCGTCGCGGGTGCTGAAGGCGATGCGGCGCTCCTACCGGCAGGAGCGCTTCCTCGGGATCATCGAGAAGGTCCGCGCCGCGATGCCGCAGGCCGCCATCTCGACGGACATCATCGTCGGCTTCCCCGGCGAGACCGAGGAGGACTTCCAGGAGACGCTGCACGTCGTGCGCGAGGCGCGCTTCGCGCAGGCGTTCACATTCCAGTACAGCAAGCGGCCCGGGACGCCCGCTGCCGAGATGGACGGCCAGATCCCCAAGAAGACCGTCCAGGAGCGGTACGAGCGCCTCGTCGCCCTCCAGGAGGAGATCTCCTGGGAGGAGAACAGGAAGCAGGTCGGCCGCACCCTGGAACTCCTCGTCGCCGAGGGCGAGGGCCGCAAGGACGAGGCCACCAGGCGACTGTCGGGGCGCGCCCCCGACAACCGGCTCGTGCACTTCGCACGCCCCGAAGGGCCGGTGCGCCCCGGGGACATGGTCACCGTCGAGGTGACGTACGCGGCCCCGCACCATCTGCTCGCCGAGGCGCCGCCCACCGCGGTGCGCCGTACGCGGGCGGGCGACGCGTGGGAGGCGCGGAACAGCGCACCCCGTCAGCCCGCTGGCCGGACCGGACAGGCAGCACAGAAGGGCGTGATGCTCGGTCTGCCGGGCGTCGGCGCCCCCGAACCGCTGGCCGCCGACGCGGCAGGCGGCTGCGGCGCCTGCTGAACCGGCCGGCCGGTTCACCGGCTCCCAGGCCCGGGGCAGCGGGCTGATCGCAGGATCCCGTATCGCGTGGTTACACAGAGCGACTTGCGGAGTTAAGCTGCGCGCCATGCTTGTCGCCGCCGCCACGTGCCCCTGCCCGCCCCTGCTCGTCCCCGAGGTCGCCGGAGGCGCGGCCCATGAGATGGACGCCGCCCGCGCCGCGTGCGACGAGGCGCTGGGCGGCCTCGCCTCCGCACGCCCCGACCGACTCGTCGTCATCGGACCCGCGGATCAGGCCGCGCGCGGCACGCATCCGCAGGGCGCGCGCGGTTCGTTCCGCGGGTACGGAGTGGACCTGGAGGTCTCCCTCGGCAAGGGCGAGCCGCCCCCCGACGCCCGCCCGCTGCCGTCGTCCCTGGCGGTCGGGGCGTGGCTGCTGGCCCGGAACGACTGGACGGCCGCACCCGTCGAGGGCCTCGGGGTCGGCGAGCCCCTCAGCCGTGAGCGGTGCGCGGAGAGCGGGCGTCAACTCGCGGACAGCGCCGGACGGGTGGCCCTTCTCGTGATGGGAGACGGCACCAACTGCCGTACGGTCAAGGCCCCCGGCTACTTCGACGAGCGCGCCACGGCCTTCGACGCGGAGGCGGCCCGTGCCCTGGGCGCCGCCGACGCGGACGGACTGCTCGCGCTGGACGAGGAGTTGGCGTACGAGCTGAACGCCTCGGGCCGCTCGTGCTGGCAGGTCCTCGCGGGCGCCGCGGCCGGCTCCGGGACCGGCGGCGGGCCCCAGCTTCGGGGGTGGCTGCTGTACGACGAGGCCCCCTACGGCGTCGGCTACACCGTGGCCAGCTGGACCTGACCGGTCGCAACACGACGCGGCTGTGCGGGAGTCGAGAGCCACGAGCAGGCGCGAGCCGCGCGGACGTGACAGATGTGGGCGCGCACCCACCGGATCTCCGGTCGGGTGCACGCCCACGTCTGTGCCCGGGCCGCGGCCGGCCCGGGCCGGCTCAGAAGCGGAGTCGCGTCAGGACCCTCCCTGGGGGCCCTTCCCGCCGCCTCGGCCCTCCGAGCCGCCTTCCGATCCGCCTTCCTGGCGGCCGTACTTCTCGGCCCGCTGCTTGGCCTTCTGGGTGCCGCTCCGGATCTGGTCGCTGTACTTGCCCTTGGTCTTCGAGTCGGCCATCCCCGCGGCCTTGTCGATCCCCTTGGAGACCTTGTCGCTGTGCTGGCCGAGCATGCCCTTGACCTTGTCCATGAAGCCCATGGCGGCCACCTTCCCTCCGTCCGGTGTGCCTCAGCGGCAGCTCTAGTTGCGGGCGTCGTCCGCGGCCTCGCTGTCGGCTGCTCCGTCTGCCGACTGCTGCTTCGGGATGCCGACGTCCTCGGACTCGTCCCCGGCCCCGGTCGCCGCGGTGACCTCCTGTTCCTTCGCCTTCCCGTCCGCTCCGGCTTCGCCTGCCGGGGCGGCGCCGGCGGCCGGCTTCCGGGGAGACCCGGAAGAACGGCGCAGAAGCCTTGCAAAGACGCCCATATCTACACTCCTGACCTTACTCACGTGGCTGCGATCCGGCGCATCGGGAACGAGCGCCTCTCCCCGCCTGCGGCGGAACCGTCCCGGAAATCGGCTGCGGGACCCTCGCAACAGGCAACGAAAACGCCGGGCCGCCGTCACGTCGCTCGTTCGGGTCCGGAGCGGGGCTGGAGGTTTGCGACACTGACCGCGTGAATGCCGCAGATCCGTCCCCGTCCCCGGCCGCCTCTCCGGCCTCGTTCCCGGCCCCGGCCTCGCCTCCGCCCGTCGTCGCCGTCGTCGGGCCCACCGCCGCGGGGAAGTCCGACCTGGGGGTCGCCCTCGCCCGCCGCCTCGGCGGCGAGGTGATCAACGCGGACTCGATGCAGCTCTACCGCGGCATGGACATCGGCACGGCGAAGCTCGCACCGGGCGAGCGCGCGGGCGTCCCGCACCGCCTGCTGGACATCTGGGACGTGACGGTCACCGCCAGCGTCGCCGAGTACCAGAGGCTCGCGCGCGCCGAGATCGAGCGGCTGCGCGCGGCCGGCCGGGTCCCGGTCCTCGTGGGCGGCTCGGGCCTGTACGTACGGGGAGCCCTCGACGCCATGGACTTCCCGGGCACCGACCCGGCGGTACGGGCGCGGCTGGAGGACGAGCTCGCGGCACAGGGCTCCGGGGCGCTCCACGAGCGCCTCGCCGCGGCGGACCCGCAGGCCGCCCGCGCCATCCTGCCGGGCAACGGCCGCCGCATCGTACGGGCCCTGGAGGTCATCGAGATCACGGGCCGCCCCTTCACCGCGAACCTTCCCGGGCACGAGGCGGTCTACGAGACGGTCCAGCTCGGCGTCGACGTGGCCCGCCCCGAGCTGGACGAGCGGATCGCGGCCCGCGTCGGGCGGATGTGGGACGAGGGTCTAGTGGCGGAGGTGCGGGAGCTGGAGGCGGCCGGTCTGCGCTCGGGGCGCACGGCCTCGCGGGCGCTCGGCTACCAGCAGGTGCTCGCGGCGCTCGCCGGCGAGTGCACCGAACAGGAGGCGCGAGAGGAGACCGTACGGGCGACGAAGCGCTTCGCACGCCGCCAGGATTCGTGGTTCCGCCGCGACCCGCGTGTGCACTGGCTCAGCGGCGCGGAGGAGGACTGGCCGGAACTGACTGGAAAGGCACTGGCCTTGCTGGAAGAAGCGGTCACAGCCTGATCACGTGATGGCATCGGGACGTCCTGGGCGTCCGCCGGGGCCATACGGGCGTGCCATCATCGACCATCGTTCGGAGCCTGTAGCTGGAGTTGGGAGGGCGGGTGGCGATGGAGGCCGGCCCTCGTGACAATGAGGAGACCGCCGTCGACGAGGTTGAGCGAGCCGGGTCCGTGGGGCGCATCGACGACCTCAGGGATCTCGACGGCCGCACCGAAGGGGTGCCCCTCGGCAACGGGGAGGCCGCAGCCGACCGCCCGCGCGGGCCACGGGATGTGAGTGACGACCTGGACACCGGTGACGGCCTGGGCGTCGACGGCGATCCGGGCACCGACGACGACCCGGACATCCACGGCGACCAGGACGACGGGGACGGCTCCGACGCGCCTCCAGAGGCCGACGGCTCCGACGTGGAGCCGCAGGAACTGCGGCCCCAGCGCAAGCTCCGGCTGTGGCAGCTCGCCCCGATCGTGGTGCTGAGCGCGCTGGGCTCGCTGATGTTCGCCTTTCCGCTCGCCTTCGAACCCGGCGGCGGTACGGGCGCGGTCGTCTCGATGCTCGGGCTGCTGATCTGCGGCTGCGCCGCGGGCTGGGCGGTGATGGCCACGCGCCGCGTCGGCCTGTCCTGGCCGGGGCTGCCCGCGCCGGACTCGGGCGAGCGGCCGGACTGGCGGATCGTCGCGCTGTACGCGGTCGTCGTCGGCACCGTCGTCGTGCTGGCGATCTGGCGCGTGGCCAGGCTGCGTTGATCCGGCGGGCCGTGCGCCCGTGCCGGTGAGCACGAGGTCCGCCCGCATCGCCTGACGCCCCCCGTGCGGGCCCGTGCCGTTCCCGTACGATCGTGAGCATGAGCAGCGCGCAGCCCGTGCCGTTCCTGAAGGGGCACGGCACCGAGAACGACTTCGTGATCATCCCCGACCCGGACGGGCTCCTGGACCTGTCCCCGGCGGTGGTCGCGCGGCTGTGCGACCGTCGCGCCGGGATCGGGGGCGACGGGCTGCTGCGGGTCGTACGCTCCGCCGCGCACCCGGAGGCGCGGGCGATGGCCGGCGACGCGGAGTGGTTCATGGACTACCGCAACGCGGACGGCTCGGTCGCCGAGATGTGCGGCAACGGCGTGCGCGTCTTCGTGCGTCACCTGGAGCGCGCCGGTCTGGTCAAGCCGGGAGAGGTGGCCGTCGCGAGCCGCTCCGGCGTGAAGCACACGCACCTCGCCGAGGACGGCTCCGGGATCACCGTCGCCATGGGCCCGGCGTCGCTGCCCGACGGCCCGGTGACCGTGCGGGTGGGCGAAGAGAACTGGCCGGCGCTGCACGTGAACATGGGCAACCCGCACGCCGTCGCCTTCGTCGGCGATCTCGCCGACGCGGGCAGCCTGTTGGAGGCGCCGGACGTGGCACCGGCGGCGGCCTACCCGACCGGTACGAACGTCGAGTTCGTCGTGGACAGAGGGCCCGGGCACGTCGCGATGCGCGTGCACGAGCGCGGTTCCGGCGAGACCCGTTCGTGCGGTACGGGAGCGTGCGCCGTGATGGTCGCGGCGGCACGGCGCGACGGCCTGGACCCGGCGGCGGACGGCGCGGACGCGACGTACACCGTCGACGTGCCCGGCGGCACGCTTGTGATCACCGAACGGGCCGACGGCGAGATCGAGATGACCGGACCCGCGGTGATCGTCGCCGAGGGAGTCATCGACCCGGAGTGGCTGAACGCGTAGGCGCCGCAAGGCGGGTGGGCCGTCGGCGCGGGGTCTCTGAAGGGCTTTCAGAAACCGCACTCCCAAGTGCCCAGTGGCCGAACGTCGCTCGGACGGGTGATCCGTTTCACGCTGCGCAGGACCCGGACATCAGGGTGTGGTGGGGTCGGTACCATCACAGGCCCGGGGTGCCGCCGGGCAGGTGGCCCCGGCAATGCTTCAGCGGGATCGGCTGGATCAGCGGGGATCGGCGGGATCGGCAGGAGGTGCCATGAAGAGTCTGCGAAGGCTCAGCCGCGCGGCCCTGCTGGGTCAGGCACCGCGCCGCGACGGCCTCCCCGACGCCATCGAGCACGTCGCCAAGGTGCACCGCGCCCACCATCCCGGAGCCGATCTCGGCGCGCTGCGCCGGGCGTACGTACTGGCGGAGTCCTCGCACCGCGGGCAGATGCGCAAGAGCGGCGACCCGTACATCACGCATCCGCTCGCCGTGACGCTGCTGCTGGCCCAACTCGGCGCCGAGACGACCACGTTGACGGCCTCTCTGCTGCACGACACCGTCGAGGACACCGACGTGACGCTGGAGCAGGTGCGCAAGGAGTTCGGCGAGGAGGTCGGCTATCTCGTCGACGGCGTCACCAAGCTGGAGAAGGTGGACTACGGCGCGGCGGCCGAGCCGGAGACGTTCCGCAAGATGCTCGTTGCCACCGGCAGCGACGTCCGCGTGATGTCGATCAAACTCGCCGACCGGCTGCACAACATGCGCACGCTCGGCGTCATGCGCCCCGAGAAGCAGGTCCGCATCGCCAAGGTCACCCGGGACGTGCTGATCCCTCTCGCCGAACGCCTCGGCGTCCAGGCGCTCAAGAGCGAGCTGGAAGACCTCACCTTCGCGATCCTGCACCCCGAAGAGCACGCGCTGGCACGGGAGTTGATCGCCGAGCACGCCCGCGAGCCCGATCCGCTCACCGGCGTCGCGACGTCCGTACGGCGGCTGCTGCGCGAGGCGGACATCGCGGCGCAGGTGCTGATCAGGCCCCGGCACACCGTCTCCGTACACCGACTCCGCCTCAAGCGCGGCGAGTTGGGGCCCTGCGACTTCGGGCGGCTGCTCATCCTGGTCGAGGAGGACGCCGACTGCTACGCGGTGCTGGGCGAGCTGCACACCTGTTTCACGCCGCTCGTCGCCGAGTTCAAGGACTTCATCGCCGCGCCCAAGTTCAACCTCTACCGCTCGCTGCACACGGCGTTCGCCGATGAGGAGGGCAGGATCGCCGAAGTCCTCGTGCGCACACGGCAGATGCACCGCGTCGCCGAGGCAGGGGTGATCGCGCTGGGCGATCCGCACGGAGCGCCGGCCGGCGACGGCGAGGGCACCGCAGAGCCCGGCGGCCCGGGATGGCTCTCCAGGCTGCTGGAGTGGCAGAGCCACGCCACCGACACCGAGACCTTCTGGGCGGAGCTGCGCGACGAACTGGCGCAGGACGGCGAGATCACCGTCTACTGCGCCTCACCCGGAGCCGCGCCCGCGTCCGGTGGCGGCGCCCTGCCGCTGCCCGCGGGAGCGACGTGCGTCGACGCGGCCTACGCGCAGTACGGCGAGGCGGCGCACCGCTGCATCGGCGCCCGCGTAAACGGGCGGCTGACCGCGCTGAGCACCGTCCTGCGGGACGGCGACGCCGTGCAGCTCTTCATGGAGCCCGCCGTGGGGGCGGTGCCGTCCGGGCCGTCGCCGGAGTGGCTGGAGTACGCCCGCACGCCGGCCGCCCGCATCGCCATCAGGCAGTGGCTCGCGGCCCATCCGTCCGCGCCGGAGCCCGAGACGGGCACGGACGCGGAGACGGAGCCCGGCCCCGTGCCCTTGCCGGCGCCGGTGAGTGCGGCGCGCGGCGACGACGGCGCCTCCGCCGAGCGGTGCGCGGACGAGGGCTCCGCGGCGGCCGCCGGCTTTCGCGGCGCCGCGGCGGGCGTGCACGCGGACGGAGGCGGCGTACGTACCGCACGGCGCCGGGAGTGCGACAGGGCGCCGGCAGCGGCCGGGGCCCCGCCCGGAAGCGGAACCGCGGCGGCGACCAGAGCCGGAGCCTCCGAGGGCGCCGCGACTGTCGTGGCCGAAGACCCGCACGCCGTCGTGCGGCTGGCGGGCTGCTGCACGCCCGTACCGCCCGACAGCGTCACCGGGTTCGCGGTGCGCGGCGGCACCGTCACCGTCCACCGCGACAGCTGCCACTCCGTGACGCGCATGGTCTCCACGGGGCGGCGCACCGTGCCGGTGCGCTGGGAGCAGGGCGCGTCCGGATGCCGGGTGACGCTGCGCGCCGAGGCTCTCGGGCGCACACATCTGCTGGCCGATCTGACGGAGATCATCGCGGCGCAGGGCGCGACCGTCGTCTCGGCCGAGGTCGAGCCGCCCCGCGAACAGCGCGTCCTGCACACGTACACGCTGCAACTCCCCGACGCCGCCGGGCTGCCCGCCCTGATGCGGGCGATGCGCCGCGTCCCCGGCGTCTACGACGTCACGCGTGCCGCCCGGCCCATGCCGGCGCGCTGACCACGGGCCGGGCCGCGTCGAGACGGGCGGACTTCTTTCGGGTGTGCCCCTGCTGTGCCGGTCCGGAAGCCGATCCGTGTGCTGATAGCACTAATCCATGGTCGACTCATCTTCCGCAGTGAAAAGGCCTGCTCACACCCCCCGCACCGGCATCGCCGCCGACCCGTACACCCGCACCCGTCCGACGGCCCGCACCAGGGCCCGTACATGCGTGGCCGTCGCCTGCGCGGTCCTCGCGATCGCCGCCGCCGCGCCTCCGTCGCCGAAGCCGCTCGGCGTGGGCGACCGCGTCTTCCCCCACCTGGGCAACCCCGGATACGACGTGCGCTCCTACGACATCTCCTTCCGCTACGGAGGCGGCAACACCGAGCCGCTCGACGCCCGTACGGTCATCGACGCCGACGTCACCGCCCGGGACGGACTCCCGCGCTTCAACCTGGACTTCGCCGCCGGCAAGGTGCGCTCGGTAAGCGTCGGCGGACGCCCCGCGCGGTACCAGCGCGCGGGCGAGGACCTGGTCGTGACCCCTTCCCGTACGGTGCGCAAGGGCGAGCGCATGCGCGTCGTCGTCCGGCACACGAGCCCCACGGGAGAGCCCGCGACCGGCGGCTGGGTCCGCACGAAGGACGGACTGGCCATGGCGAACCAGGCCGACGCCGCACACCGGGTGTTCCCCGGCAACGACCACCCCTCCGACAAGGCACGCTTCACCTTCCACGTCACAGCGCCCCGCGCACTGACCGTGGTCGCCGGCGGACGGCTCCAGAGCAAGGAGCGCAGCGGCGCGGACAACCGGTGGACGTACCGGGTCGCGCACCCCATGGCCACCGAGCTCGCCCAGGTCTCGATCGGGCGCTCCTGGGTGCGCAACGCCAAGGGCCCGCACGGACTGCCGCTGCGCGACGTGGTGCCGCGGCGGGACAGGGAGAAGCTGCGGCCGTGGCTGGAGAAGACCCCCCGTCAGATGAAGTGGCTCGAACAGCGGCTGGGCACCTACCCGTTCGAGACATACGGAGTGCTGATGGCCGACGCCAGCACCGGGTTCGAGCTGGAGACGCAGACGCTCTCGCTCTTCGAGAAGCAGCTGTTCACCTCCCGCGCCGTCCCGTCCTGGTACAAGGAGTCGGTCATGGTGCACGAGCTCTCGCACCAGTGGCTCGGCGACAGCGTGTCCCCCAGGAAGTGGGACGACCTGTGGCTCAACGAAGGCCACGCCACCTGGTACGAGTGGCTCTACGGCGCGGAACGCGGCGGCCCCTCCCTGGAGACCCGGGCGCGGCAGGCGTACAAGACGTCCGACAGCTGGCGCAAGCGCTACGGGCCTCCCGCGAAGCCGCACGCGGCCAAGCCCGGCAACAAGATCGACATCTTCCGCAAGAGCGTCTACGACGGCTCCGCGGTCGCGCTCTACGCACTCCGCGAGAAGATCGGCAAGGAGGACTTCGCGCGTCTGGAGCGTGAGTGGGTCACGCAGCACCGCGACGGCAACGCCTCCACCGAGGACTTCGTCAGGCTCGCGGGCGCCGTCGCGAAGAAGGATCTGAAGGGGTTCCTCAAGGGGTGGCTGTACGGCGAGAAGACCCCGGAGATGCCGGGCCACCCGAAGTGGCGCAGCTCCTGACGCGGCTGCCGGCGGCGTCCCGGGAGGCCCCCGGGACGTTCCGCCGCCCCCCGGGGGGGGAAGGGAGGTCCGGCGCAAATCCGGGTGACGGCCCGGCGCGCCCGTGCCACCATTTCCGTCCAGGCGGGCCCGGCAGTGCCGCCGCGAGGGGTGCTTCGCGGGGCCGGGGGCGGGAATCAATACCGCCGGACGAGCGTTTGCCGTAGCGGAGGCAGGGCTTCGTCCCGTTCCGCATCTCTCACTTCGACGTAAGGACCCAATGACCTTCTCCTCTTCTCTTCCTCACAACGGCCAGCGCGTCGACGCGTCCGACCGCCGAGCTGACGCCCTGATGGAAGAGGACGTCGCTTGGAGTGACGGGACCGACGGCGAGCGTGACGGCGAGCAGCACGACCGCAGCGACCGCGCTGCGCTGCGCCGCGTGGCGGGACTCTCCACCGAGCTGGAGGACGTCACCGAGGTCGAGTACCGGCAGCTTCGGCTGGAGCGCGTGGTGCTCGTCGGGGTGTGGACCTCCGGCACCGCGCAGGACGCGGAGAACTCCCTCGCGGAGCTCGCCGCCCTCGCGGAGACGGCCGGGGCGCTCGTGCTCGACGGTGTGATCCAGCGCCGCGACAAGCCCGACCCGGCCACGTACATCGGATCGGGCAAGGCGGAGGAGCTGCGGGACATCGTGCTCGACAGCGGCGCGGACACCGTGGTGTGCGACGGCGAGCTGAGTCCGGGCCAGCTGATCCATCTTGAAGACGTCGTGAAGGTCAAGGTCGTCGACCGTACGGCGCTAATCCTCGACATCTTTGCGCAGCACGCCAAGTCCCGTGAGGGCAAGGCCCAGGTGTCGCTCGCGCAGATGCAGTACATGCTGCCGAGGCTGCGCGGCTGGGGTCAGTCGCTCTCGCGCCAGATGGGCGGCGGCGGCTCCGGCTCGGCCGGAGGCGGCATGGCCACTCGTGGCCCCGGTGAGACCAAGATCGAGACGGACCGGCGGCGCATCCGCGAGAAGATGGCCAAGATGCGCCGTGAGATCGCGGAGATGAAGACCGGCCGCGAGATCAAGCGGCAGGAGCGGCGCCGCAACAGAGTGCCGTCGGTCGCCATCGCCGGGTACACCAACGCGGGCAAGTCCTCGCTGCTCAACAGGCTGACGGGCGCGGGCGTCCTCGTGGAGAACGCCCTGTTCGCGACCCTCGACCCGACCGTACGCAAGGCCGAGACGCCCAGCGGCAGGGTGCACACGCTGACCGACACCGTCGGCTTCGTCCGGCATCTGCCGCACCACCTCGTGGACGCCTTCCGCTCCACGATGGAGGAGGTGGCCGACGCGGACCTCATCGTGCACGTGGTCGACGGCGCACACCCCGCTCCCGAGGAGCAGCTGGCCTCGGTGCGCGGTGTGATCACCGACGTGGGCGCCTCTCACGTGCCGGAGCTCGTGGTCGTCAACAAGGCCGACGCCGCCGAACCGGTCGTCCTGGAGCGGCTGTTGCGCGCCGAGAGCCGCGCGATCGCGGTATCGGCCCGCACCGGCCAGGGCATCGAGGAGCTGCGTGCCCTCATCGACGAGGAACTTCCGCGCCCGTCGGTCGAGTTGGAGGCGCTCGTCCCGTACACCGAGGGCAAGCTGGTCTCGCGCGTGCACAGCGAGGGCGAGGTGCTCTCCGAGACGCACACGGAGGACGGCACACTGCTCAAGGCGCGGGTGCACGCGGAACTCGCCGCCGAGCTGCGCAAGTACGAGCCGCAGGCGGCGGCGGGCGGTCTCGGGCTGTAACAGCCGCGTCCGCGCCACGAGTACTGCCGAGGCCCGCACACCGGACCGGCTCACGGTCGGCCGGCGTGCGGGCCTCGGCAGTTGGGACGGGTGGCGGCGGTAACTCGGTACCTTCGCCTGTCAGTTCCTTCCGGCGTACTTCTTGCTGACCGCGTCGAAGACGTTCTTGGCCGTCGGCCCGAGGCGCGGCCCCGCGAGCCAGGCCGCGGGCTGCGGGCCTATGGAGTTGACCGACACCAGCTCGGCCTTGCCGCTCCTGCCCTTCATGAACCAGCCGCCGCCGGAGGAACCGCCGGTCATGGTGCAGCCGATGCGGTAGAGGGCGGGCTGCGCCGGGTCGATCGTCAGCTTGCCCGGCTTGTCGGTGCAGCTGTACATCTTCGCGCCGTCGAACGGCGGCGCCGCCGGGTAGCCGTAAGAGCTGAGGCCCGAGAAGCGATCGGCGCTCGGCGCACGGAAGTTGATCCTCACTGCGGCGCCGACGGTCTCCTCCAGCGACTTGCCCGCGGGCTGCTCCGGCCGTACGTGCAGCACCGCGAAGTCCTGCTGTGAGCCGCCGCCGCCCGAGGCCGCGCCCTTCTCGATCCAGTAGTCGCTGGTCTGCGCCCACTCGCCCCACCACTGGCCGTACGGGGCGACGTCCTGCGGCTGTGCGTTCTCGACCTGGGACGGCGCCAGGCCGCGGTTGTTGTAGGCGGGCACGAACATGATGTTCCGCAGCCAGCCGCCCTTGCCGCCCGAGTGCACGCAGTGCCCGGCCGTCGCGACGAGGTTGGACTTCCCGGGGTTGCGCGGGTCCTTGACCACGGTGCCGGAGCAGACCATGGGGCCCTTCGGGGTGTCCATGAAGACCTTGCCGGCGGGCGCCGCGTTCCGCGTGTACGGCGTGTCCACGCCGCGTGCCTTCACGGGCCGCGGCTCGGGGTCGCTGGCGCCCGCGCCCGACGCCGACTCGACGTTCTCGGGGACGCGCTTGCCGTTGTCCTCCGCCTCGTGCATGCGACCCGGCTTCCAGTGGTCCTTGATGTACGGGTTGACGAAGTCCTTGCCCTCACGGATCCATTGGTCGCGGTCCCAGTTCTTCCATTCGCCGTTGCGCCACTTGTCGAGGTCCTTCAGCGACGTGGGAAGGTCCTTCGGCAGATCCTTCGGAATTCCCAGATCCTGCGTCGGCGACTGCTCCGCGGAGGGCTTGCCCTGCGCGTCGGCGTCGCCGTCCGCGCCGGACTGGCATGCGGTGACGGCAAGTGAGAGCGCCGCGAGGACCGCGGCGAGGGCCCGGCCCGTACGCCGGCGGCCGTGCCTGCGCATCGATGACATGGAGATGATCCCCCTGTGAGTGGAACGGGAGCCCGAACACGATCGGGCTCATGAACAGTGACAACAGCGAAAACCGCGCAGCTGCGAAATCAGCGGATCTGCGGATCTGCGGATCCGCGGATCCGCGAAGACAGCGTCAGCGGTGAGAACTTCGGAACTGCGAAGCTCCGAGAGCGGGCGGGCAGCGCGACGAGAACGCGAACTCGGCGAGCTGCACCGACAGTCGGTGGGGCAGTCCGAGGGGCGGGATGCGGGAACCGGGAGATCCCCATACACCGGAGCCCCCGTACGGGGGTGGCGGGCGGGCCGCCGGTCGTCCAGCGACAACCGGCGTAACCCGTGAATACCCCGCCCCTCGCGGCTACTTCGCGGCCAGGCTGTCGAAGACGCCCTTGGCTTCCTTGCCGATGCGGGGCCCCGCGAGCCAGCCGCCCTCCACCGGTCCGACCGACGTGACCGAGAGCAGTTCCCTGCCGCTCGGGCTGAGCCAGCCTCCGCCGGAGGAACCGCCGGTCATGCTGCATCCGACGCGGTACATCGTGGGCTGGCGCGTGTCGAGCGTCAGACGCCCCGGCTTGCCGGTGCAGGTGAGCATCTTCGTGCCGTCGTACGGCGGCGCCGCCGGGTAGCCGTGCGGCGTGAGGCTCGGAATCGCCTTCACCCGGGGCGTGTTGAAGTTGACCTTCGCGGCCTTGCCGACCGTCTCCTGAAGCGACGGGCCGGACTTGTCGTCCTCCGGGCGCACCTTCATCACGGCGAAGTCCTGGGGCGCGCCCTTGCCGCCGGTCTTCGACCCGTTCTCGATCCAGTGGTCCGTCGTGCGCGCGTACTTGGCCCACCAGACGCCGTCGGGAGCCACGTCCTTCTTCGCCGCCTTGGCCAGCTGCGCGTTGGAGAGACCCTTGGGGTTGTAGCGGGGCACGAAGACGACGTTGCGGAACCAGCCGCCGCTCCTGCCGGCGTGCACACAGTGCCCCGCGGTCGCGACCAGGTTGGACTTGCCGGGGTGCTGCGGGTCGGTGACGACGGTGCCGGAGCAGACCATCGAACCCTCCGGCGTGTCCATGAACACCTTGCCGACGGGCGGACTCGACTTCGTGTAGGGGAGCTTGACCTGCTTGGCCTGCACCCGGGACGGAGTGGGGTCGGTGACGCCCTCGTCCTCGCCGGTGCCTCCCTTGCCGCCGCTCTCGCTGTCGTCGATCTCGTCGTCGTCGACCTTGCGGTCGTTCCCGTCGGCGTCCTTCATCCGGTCCGGGTCCCACAGGTCATCGATGATCGGGTTGATGAACTCCTTCGCACGGCGGAGCCATTCGTCCCGGTCCCAGTTCTTCCATTCGCCGTTGCGCCACTTGTCGAGGTCCTCGAGCGAGCTGGGGAGATCCTTCGGCAGATCCTCCGGCAGGCCCAAGTCCCGCTTCTTCTGGTCCTGCTGGGCCGACTCGGAGGCGCTGGGCTCGCCGCCCGCGCCGTCTTCCTCGGGGCCGCACGCGGTGGCCGTGACGGCCAGCGCCGCTATGACCGCGGCCACGGCGAGCCCGGGACGTCGTCGGCGCGCGGGCCTGCTGGTGGCTGACATGAATGAACTCCCCCTGAATGTCCTCGTACCTCTTGAATTGTCGCGCCCCTCCTGCCGGAGGGGGACGGTCTCCCCGGCCGCGGCCGCATCGCAGCGGGCCGGTGAAGCCAGGGGAAACTATGCCCCGTCGGGTGGGGGACGGGACCGGCAGGGTCCACGGTTCCGACCGGTTCACGTCACAGATCTTCACTTCGCCCGTGATCAGGGCGCTCCGGCTTCGTTGGTACGGACGGGGGGCGGCCCGCACTTCTGCGCGCCGAGTCGACACCGGAGGAGCCTTCGTGAACGCGCGCGCAGGAGCGGCCCATTCAGTCCCGGCGGACCTCGACCGGGACGAGTCCACAGCTCCCGTACCGCACGTGGCGCAGCCGTCTCCGGGCATCGCCGTCGACGGCCTTCCGCCCGCCTCGGTGCGGCTGCCGGAACAGGTGCAGGGGCTCGCCCACGGGCTCCGCGCGGAGGCCGCCGAAGCCGCCGATTCCGCTGCGGACGCAGGAGACGCAGGAGACGCAGGAGACGCAGGGGACGCAGGGGACGCAGGCGATGCGGGGGACGCTCAGGACGCCGCGGCGGCCGAGGACGCCGCGGGCGCGGGAGCCTTCCCGGACGGTCCGGCGGGCACGGCCGACGCAGCCGCCGTGGCCAACCTGCTCTGCTGCTGGGTGCGCGAGCGGGACATCCCGCGGCCGGCGGACGGCGGGCCTCTGCTGCTCCCCATGGACGCCACGGGCGTCACACTCCGCGTGCCCGTGCGCTACTGGTCGCCCACCGGACGGCACGAGTTCGGGCCGCCGCTCCTCGACGGCGCGTGCCCGGGAGCCGCGCCGCTCGACGCCGTCGCTCTCGCCGCGCTCATCGCACGCGAGGCCGCGCCGCGGGGCCGGAGCTCCGACTCCCGTGCGCCGCAGGGCAGTTCGGGCTTGGCGGGGTCTGGCGCCCCGGCAGGGCCCGCTCCCGCCGACGCCGCCGCCGATCTCGTCGCCCGCGTCGCCGACTCCGTGCGCCGTACGACGGAGTTCATCGCGGAGCGCGCCGCCGCCCCCCAACCCCCGCCGGAGAAGGGCCCGTTCCTCGACGCCGAGCAGGCGCTCGTCCTCGGCCACCCGCTGCATCCCGCGCCCAAGAGCCGCCAGGGTCTGTCCGACGAGGAGTGCAGGGCGTACTCACCGGAGCACCGGGCGGCCTTCCCGCTGCACTGGATCGCCGTCGACGAATCGGTCCTCGCGTGCGACTCCGCATGGACGGAGCGCGGCCGCGCGGTGAGCGCCGCACAGCTCGCCGCCCGGCTCGCCGGCGACGCTCTCACGTCCAGGCTGCCCTCCGGCACCGTCCCGCTGCCGCTGCACCCCTGGCAGGCCCGCCGTCTCTCGCACCGTCCCGCCGCCGCGCGCCTGTTCGCGGACGGGCTGCTGCACGACATGGGCGAGGCGGGCGACGTCTGGCACCCGACGTCCTCCATCCGTACGGTCGTGCGCACCGGCGGACCCGCGATGCTCAAGCTCTCCCTCGGCCTCCCCATCACCAACTCCCGCCGGGAGAACCTGCGCAAGGAGCTGCTGCGCGGGCTGGAGGTGCACCGGCTGCTGCGCTCCGGCCTGGGCGCGCAGTGGCGGGCGGTGCACCCCGGCTTCGACATCGTCCGCGACCCGGCGTGGCTCGGGGTCGACGGCCCGGACGGCCTGCCGCTGCCCGGCTTGGACACCGTCATCAGGCACAACCCCTTCGGCCCGTCCGACGACGCGGTGTGCGTGGCGGGGCTGACCGCCGAGCAGCCCTGGCCGGGCGCGCCGGGACGGGGCATGCGCTCGCGCCTCGCGCACGTCGTCGAAGAGCTCGCCGCACGCACCCACAGGTCCGTCACGACCGTCGCGACCGAGTGGTTCCTGCGCTATCTCGTCGCCGTCGTACGGCCGTTGCTCTGGCTGGACGCACACGCCGGGATCGCTCTGGAGGCACACCAGCAGAACACCCTGGTGCTCCTCGACGCCGAGGGGTGGCCGGCGGGCGGCCGCTACCGCGACAACCAGGGCTACTACTTCCGCGAGTCCCGGCGGGACGCGCTCCAGCAGCGGCTGCCGGGCGCGCGGCTCGGAGTCGACAGTGACACCTTCGTGGACGACGCCGTGGCGGACGAGCGCTTCGCGTACTACCTCGGCATCAACAACGTGCTCGGCCTGATCGGCGCCCTCGGCGTGCAACGGCTCGCCGACGAGCGGGTGTTGCTCGACGCGGCGCGCCGCTTCCTGCGCGCGCGGGCGGACGAGGGCCGCTCGTGCGGCGGTCCCGTGTCCGCGCTGCCGGCGATGCTGCTCGACTCGCCGACGCTGCGCTGCAAGGCCAATCTGCTCACGCGGCTGCACGGCATGGACGAACTCGTGGGCCCCGTCGACACCCAGTCCGTCTACGTCACGATCGCCAATCCGCTCTGCCGCTGAGCGGCCGACGGCGACTGGTTGCCGAGAGGAGGTCCGCCCGCGTGAATCGTCCGAACTCCGGTGCGCCGGACACTCCGGACGCTCCGGACGCCTCGGCGCGGTCCGGGGACCGGGGCGTCGACGACACCGTCGATCTGCGGATCTCCGGCGAACTGGCCGCCCTGATCGCCGAGCACGACGAGCGCGGACGCCTTGACGGGCATGCCCGTCCGGCCGACGCCCGTCCAGATGCCGGTGCCCGTGCCGGTACGGATTCTTACGCCCGCTTGGAGCCGCCTGCCGACGCCGCGAGTCCGCAACGCGCCGGTTCCGCACGGGACTTACGGGGCGAGGCGCCCGCGGCGGGACCGGCCTTGCCGGAGCCGGATCTGCTCGACTCGGTCGGCGACTGGCCCGCCTGCGAGACCCCGGTCGGCACGCTGCGGCTCCTTCCCGTCCGCATGGACCGCGATCTGCGCCTGATCTCCGCCTGGATGAACGACCCGGCGGTGGCCGCGTACTGGGAGCTCGACGGCCCCCAGGAGGTGACGGCGGCGCATCTGCGACCGCAACTGGAGGGCGACGGGCGCAGCGTGCCCTGCCTGGGCGTCCTCGACGGGGTGCCGATGAGCTACTGGGAGATCTACCGCGCCGACCTCGATCCGATCGCCCGCCACTGCCGGGCGCGCCCGCACGACACGGGAATCCACCTGCTGATCGGCGGAGTTCCGGACCGCGGCCGCGGGATCGGCACAGCGCTGCTGCGCGCCGTCGCGGATCTCGTGCTGGACCGGCGTCCGAGCTGCGGGCGGGTGCTCGCCGAGCCGGACGTACGCAACACCGCATCCGTCGCGGCGTTCCTGAGTGCCGGATTCCGGCTGTCGGCCGAGGTCGACCTGCCCGGGAAGCGCGCCGCGCTCATGGTCCGGGACCGGGCGCTGCGCGACGTGCTCTGACGACCCGGTCCGGCCCTCCTGTCCTGTCCCCGAACAAGGAGAACCACTGTGCACCTGCCGGCCCGCGACGACAGCCACGACGATCCCCGCACATCCGGCGAGCCCCATCTCCCGCCCGGAATCGACCAGGACAGCTGGCGCAGGGCCGGCAGACGGCTGCTGGTGAAGATGATCAGCGAGTTCGCGTACGAGGAGATCATCCGGCCGGAGCCCGACACCGAGCCGCCGACGGAGCCCGATGGGGGACCGGAAGCGGAGGCCCATGCGGAACGCGACGAGGAACCCGGCGCCGCCCCCGGGGCCGGCCCCCGCGAGGCCGGCCCCGAAGCCCAGCCCGACCGCGACCCGGGCACCCACCCCGAGTCCGCGCCGGGCTCCGGACCCCGGCCCGCCGCCACCCGCCCGTACCGTCTCCGCGTCGGCGAGGGCCTCACCCTCCGCTTCCGCGCCCGCCGCGGCGCCTACGGCCACTGGAACATCGACCCCGCCTCGCTCACCCCGCCCGGAACCGACCCCTTCGGCTTCCTCCTCCGCGCGCACGACACGCTCCTCGGGCTGACCGGCGACACGACCGGCCACCTCATCCGCGAGCTGTCCGCGACCCTCCTCGCCGACGTACGGCTCAGCGAGCGCGAACTGCCCGCGGCCCGCCTCGCCGAACTCGGATACGCGGAGCTCGAAGGCCACCAGAAGGGCCATCCCTGGCTCGTCGCGAACAAGGGCCGCCTCGGCTTCTCCGCCTCCGACGCGGCCCGTTGGGCGCCCGAGGCGCGCCGCGAGCAGCCCCTTCCCTGGCTCGCCGTGCGCAACGGCCTCGCCGCCTACCGGGGCGTCCCCACCCTCGCGGAGCCGCACCGCCTCTACGAGCGCGAACTCGGGCCGGACACCCTCCGGGACTTCCGCCACACCCTGCGCTCGCGCGGACTGCCCGCCGAGGACTACCTGTTTCTGCCCGTACATCCCTGGCAGTGGGACGAGACGGTCGCACCGCTCTTCGCGGACTCGCTCGCCAAGGACGAGATCGTCCCCCTCCGTTCCGACGGCGACCTGCGGCTGCCGCAGCAGTCGGTGCGTACGTTCCTCAACATCACCCGCCCCGAGCGGCACACGGTCAAGCTGCCGCTCTCCGTGCTCAACACCCTTGTCTGGCGCGGGCTTCCGACGGAGCGGACCCTCGCCGCCCCGGCCGTGACGCAGTGGATCCACGGGCTGCGCGACGGAGACGCCTTCCTGCGTGACGAGTGCCGGGTGATCCTGCTCGGCGAGGTCGCCTCCGTGACCGTCGCCCACCCCCTGTACGACCGGCTCCCGCAAGTCCCGTACCAGTACCGCGAACTGCTCGGCTGCATCTGGCGCGAGCCCCTGGCCGGGCAGCTCGAATCGGGCGAGCGTGCGCGCACCCTCGCCTCCCTCATCCACACCGACGCCCGCGAGCGGTCCCTCGCCGCGGAACTCGTCGGGCGCTCCGGGCTGCCGCCGCGCGTATGGCTGCGCCGCCTCTTCGCCGCGCTGCTGCCGCCGCTGCTGCACTTCCTCTACCGCTACGGGACGGTCTTCTCACCGCACGGCGAGAACGTGATCGTCGTCTTCGACGAGGACGACGTTCCCGTACGGATGGCGGTCAAGGACTTCGTCGACGACGTCAACGTCTGCGCCGAGCCGGTGCCCGAACTGGACGGCATGCCGGACGAGGTCCGCGAGGTGCTGCTGACCGAGCCGCCGCGCTTCCTCACCCAGTTCATCCACTCCGGTCTCTTCATCGGCGTCTTCCGCTACCTCGCACCGCTGTACGAGGAGCAACTGCACGTCCCCGAGGGGGAGTTCTGGTCGCTGCTGCGTACCGAGACCGAGCGCCACCACGCCCGGTTCCCGGAGCTGAAGGAGCGCTTCGCCCTCTTCGACCTGCTCGCACCGCGCATCGACCGGCTCTGCCTGAACCGCAACCGGCTGCACATGGACGGCTACCGCGACAGCCCCGAGCGCCCGCACGCCGCCGTACACGGCACCGTCGCCAACCCGCTCCACCCCGCCGGTCCCGCGTGGCCCGGGTGAGCCCGAAGGGAGCGGACGCGGTGTCAGAGGCGCCGCGTAGGGTGTCGGAGCTATGAGCAAGCCCGCCCTCACCGATCTCCTGCACGCCGCCGTCACCGCCGTGGGCGGTACGGAAAGGCCTGGTCAGGTGGCCATGGCCGAAGCGGTCGCCGAAGCGGTCGGCGACGGCACCCATCTGCTGATCCAGGCGGGCACCGGCACCGGCAAGTCCCTCGGCTATCTCGTGCCCGCGCTGGCGCACGGCGAGCCGGTCGTCATCGCGACGGCCACGCTCGCGCTGCAACGTCAACTCGTGGAGCGCGATCTGCCCCGTACGGTGGAGGCGCTGCATCCGCTGCTGCGCCGCCGCGCCGTCTTCGCCATGCTCAAGGGCCGCTCCAACTACCTCTGCCTGCACCGCCTGCACGAGGGCGTGCCGCAGGAAGAGGAGGACGGGCTCTTCGACCCCTTCGAGGAGGCGGCCCCGACCTCCCGGCTCGGCAAGGACCTGCTGCGCCTGCGCGACTGGTCCGACGACAC
The DNA here is from genome assembly GCF_032248595.1 of Streptomyces winkii. Taxonomy (NCBI): domain Bacteria; kingdom Bacillati; phylum Actinomycetota; class Actinomycetes; order Kitasatosporales; family Streptomycetaceae; genus Streptomyces; species Streptomyces winkii. The sequence goes on from NZ_JASTTH010000008.1 coordinate 71,250, forward strand.
GGAGACGGGCGACCGGGACGAGCTGCGGCCGGGCGTCTCCGACCGCGCCTGGTCCCAGGTGTCGGTCTCCTCGCGGGAGTGCCTGGGCGCCACGAAGTGCGCGTACGGGCCGGACTGCTTCGCCGAGGCGGCCCGCGAGCGGGCCAAGCTCGCCGAGGTGGTCGTCACGAACCACGCGCTCCTCGCGATCGACGCGATCCAGGACGCCTCGGTGCTGCCGCGGCACGAGGTCCTGATCGTCGACGAGGGCCACGAGCTGGTCTCGCGGGTGACCGGCGTGGCCACGGGCGAACTGACACCGGGCGGGGTCAACCGCGCCGTCCGCCGCACCGCGAAGCTCATCGACGAGAAGACCGCCGACCGGCTCCAGACGGCGGCCGAGGGCTTCGAGCGGCTGATGGAGCTGGCCCTGCCCGGCCGCCTCGAAGCGGTCCCCGAGGATCTCGCGCACGTCCTGATGGCGCTGCGCGACGCCACGCGGGAGGGCGTCACGGCCCTCGGCAACACCCGCGACAAGTCCGTGCAGAACGAGGACGCGGTGCGCAAACAGGCCCTGGCCTCGCTGGAGAACGTGCACGACGTCGCCGAACGGGTCGTCGAGGCCTCCGAGTTCGACGTGGTCTGGTACGAGCGGCACGACCGCTTCGGCGCCTCCCTGCGCGTCGCCCCGCTGTCCGTCTCGGGGCTGCTGCGGGAGAAGCTCTTCGCCGACCGCTCCGTCGTCCTCACCTCCGCCACCCTCAAGCTCGGCGGCGACTTCGACGGCGTCGGGGCCTCGCTCGGGCTCGCCCCGGAGCAGGTGCTCGGCGAGGACCAGCCGGGCGGGGAGGCAGGGGAGGCGCAGCGGGAGACCCCGAAGTGGCGCGGTCTGGACGCGGGTTCGCCGTTCGACTACCGCAAGCAGGGCATCCTCTACGTGGCCGGGCATCTGGCGCCGCCCGGGCGTGAGCCGACCCGGCGCGACATGCTCGACGAGCTCGCGGACCTCGTGGGCGCGGCCGGCGGCCGTACGCTCGGGCTCTTCTCCTCCATGAGGGCCGCGCAGACGGCCGCCGAGGAGCTGCGCGGCAGGCTCGACGTGCCGATCCTGCTACAGCGCGAGGAGACGCTGGGCGAGCTGATCCGCCGCTTCGCGGAGGACGCGGAGACGTGCCTGTTCGGCACGCTCTCGCTCTGGCAGGGCGTCGATGTGCCGGGCGCGAACTGCCAGTTGGTGGTGATGGACCGCATCCCCTTCCCGCGCCCCGACGACCCGCTGATGAGCGCCAGGCAGAAGGCGGTGGAGCAGCACGGCGGCAACGGCTTCATGGCCGTCGCGGCCACGCACGCCGCGCTGCTGATGGCGCAGGGCTCCGGGCGGCTCGTACGGGCGTCGGGGGACCGCGGCGTCGTCGCCGTGCTCGATCCGAGGCTTGAGCGGGCGCGTTACGGCGGCTTCCTGCGGGCCTCGATGCCCGACTTCTGGTACACGACGGACCGCAACCAGGTGCGGCGTTCGCTCGCCGCCATCGACGCCGCGGCGAAGTCCGCAGAGAAACCGGCGTCGGAATCCGCCGCGCAAACCGTCACGGATTCCGTCTCGGAGTCGGCGGCCGCCGAGGTGTAGCGGCCGCGCGCACGGCGGAGCCGCCGGTTCCGGCGCAGTGGAACCGGCGGCTCGTGACTCGCGAGGGACACCCGGGGCGCGGGCCTTGCGCGGGGGTCTCAGACCCTGCGCAGCACGGCGACGACCTTGCCCAGGATCGTCGCGTCGTCACCAGGGATGGGCTGGTACGCGGAGTTGTGAGGCAGCAGCCACACGTGACCGTCCTCGCGCTTGAAGCGCTTGACGGTGGCCTCGCCGTCGAGCATCGCCGCGACGATGTCGCCGTTCTCGGCGACCGGTTGCCGCCGCACGGTGACCCAGTCGCCGTCGCAGATCGCCGCGTCGACCATCGAGTCGCCGACGACCTTCAGCACGAACAGCTCGCCGTCGCCGACGAGTTGACGCGGCAGCGGGAAGACGTCCTCGACCGACTCCTCCGCGAGGATGGGGCCGCCGGCTGCGATCCGGCCGACCAGCGGCACGTAGGACGCAGACGGCTTGCCCGTGGTGTCGGTGGTGACCTGCGCGGCCGGAGTGTCCGAACCGCGCACCTCGTACGCCCGCGGGCGGTGCGGGTCGCGCCGGAGGAAGCCCTTGCGCTCCAGGGCCATCAGCTGGTGCGCGACGGACGAGGTGCTGGACAGGCCGACGGCCTGCCCGATCTCGCGCATGGACGGCGGGTAGCCGCGCCGCTGCACCGAGTCACGGATCACTTCGATCACACGGCGCTGACGGTCGGTGAGTCCGGAACTGTCGGCTCGGATGCCCGGAGGTCGCCCCGGCAGCGAGCGCTTCGCCTGTTGAATGTCCTGAGCGCCGGCGTCCAGTGCCCCGTCCGCTTCTTCCACCGGAGTCACCGGCGGAATGCTGTCGAGCGACTGCGCGGAACGGTTCTGGGACGTGATGGTGGCACTGTCTGCTGTGGTGGTCACGTCGGCCCCTCTCGAGCGTTTCTCCCTAGTGGGACAACGGTAGTTGGTTTCGAAAGGTTGCGCCAAACACACGTTCGAGTGAAAAATTGCCGGATCGTCTGACGGGACCGATGCACGCGGTGTAGGCAGCGCCGCTGCCGACGGTTCGCGCACCCTCACAGTGTGTCGCAGGCGGCCCGCCGGTGTGGGCCGCATCGGCTCTCGCGTACTCTCGACTGCTGTCGACCGCTCGCGACACGCTCTCCCCCAACTCGCGTGCTGCCACCAGATCTAGTGGTTAGATTGGCACGCGCCACCCACAAGTTGTGGTCCCCCGGCTCCCAGTTGGGACTTTGTGGACTATGCTGGTGGCAACTTCGCGGACTCCTGCCGGAGCCGCGCGAGGGCGCAACAGTCATGCACGGAGCGGGTTTTCCAAGGCTCGAGGAGGGTGGGGGAAATGCACTGTCCCTTCTGCCGGCATCCCGACAGTCGCGTCGTCGACAGCCGTACGACCGATGACGGCACCGCCATCAGGCGGCGCCGCCAGTGCCCCGACTGCTCCCGCCGCTTCACCACCGTGGAGAGCGCGTCCCTGATGGTGATCAAGCGCAGCGGCGTCACGGAGCCCTTCAGTCGGGACAAGGTGATCGCGGGCGTACGCAAGGCGTGCCAGGGCCGCCCGGTCACGGAGGACGCCCTCGCTCAGCTCGGACAGCGAGTCGAGGAGGCCGCCAGGGCTACGGGCTGTGCCGAGCTGCCCACGCACGATGTGGGCCTCGCGATACTCGGCCCGCTGCAAGATCTCGATCTTGTGGCCTATCTGCGGTTCGCGTCCGTCTACCGCGCCTTCGAGTCCCTGGAGGACTTCGAGGACGCCGTGGCGGAGCTGCGGCAGGCCCGTGCGAGCGACCCGGCGGCCGGCAACGGTGCAGGTGGCGAGGGCCAGGGGGTCCAGGGGGGTCAGGGACATGCGGTCCCGGCCGGCCGCGAGGCCGGCGGAGGACGCGCAGAGGACAGCGTGAACGGCGCGGGCGGCAGCCCGGCGGCGTCGCTCGCGCCGCCCGCCGCAGGCTGAGCACCGAGCGGCGGAGCGTCGAGAAGAACTTCGGATCCGGCGGGGTGCGCACTGTGGCGCAGGCCGCCGAGAACTGTGAATCAGGCAAGGTGTCCCGGGAAGATTCGGGGCGCAACGGGGCGTTATGCCCGTTAAGGGAGGCGGAATGACAGAGACGACGAGCGGCCCGGCACGCGGCTCACGCGCGAAGGGTGGCAAGGCGGCCAAGGGGCTGCGGATCGAGCGCATCCACACCACTCCCGGGATCCATCCCTACGACGAGGTGGAGTGGGAGCGCCGGGACGTCGTCATGACCAACTGGCGCGACGGCTCGGTCAACTTCGAGCAGCGCGGCGTCGAATTCCCCGCCTTCTGGTCGGTGAACGCGACCAACATCGTCACCAGCAAGTACTTCCGGGGCGCGGTGGGCACCCCGCAGCGTGAGAACAGCCTGAAGCAGCTGATCGACCGCGTGGTCAAGACGTACCGGGCCGCCGGTGAGAAGCACGGCTACTTCGCCTCTCCGGCGGACGCGGAGATCTTCGAGCACGAGCTGGCGTACGCGGTGCTGCACCAGATCTTCAGTTTCAACTCCCCGGTGTGGTTCAACGTGGGCACCGCCCAGCCGCAGCAGGTCTCGGCCTGCTTCATCCTCTCCGTGGACGACTCCATGGAGTCGATCCTCGACTGGTACAAGGAAGAGGGGATGATCTTCAAGGGCGGTTCCGGCGCGGGCCTGAACCTCTCCCGCATCCGCTCCTCCAAGGAGCTGCTCTCCTCCGGAGGCAACGCCTCCGGGCCCGTCTCCTTCATGCGGGGCGCCGACGCGTCGGCGGGCACGATCAAGTCGGGAGGCGCCACGCGCCGCGCCGCCAAGATGGTCGTGCTCGACGTCGACCACCCCGACGTCGAGGCCTTCATCGAGACGAAGGTGAAGGAGGAGGAGAAGATCCGCGCCCTGCGCGACGCGGGCTTCGACATGGATCTGGGCGGCGACGACATCACGTCCGTCCAGTACCAGAACGCCAACAACTCGGTGCGTGTGACGGACCAGTTCATGAAGGCCGTCGAGGCCGGCTCGAAGTTCGGGCTCCGCGGCCGCATGACGGGCGAGATCGTCGACGAGGTGGACGCCAAGGCCCTCTTCCGCAAGATGGCTGAGGCGGCCCACGTCTGCGCAGACCCCGGCATCCAGTACGACGACACCATCAACCACTGGCACACCTCGCCCGAGTCGGGCCGCATCACCGCCTCCAACCCGTGCAGCGAGTACATGCACCTGGACAACTCGTCCTGCAATCTCGCCTCGCTGAACCTGATGAAGTTCCTCCGCGACGACGACGAGGGCCACCAGTCCTTCGACGCGGAGCGCTTCGCGAAGGTCGTCGAGCTCGTCATCACGGCGATGGACATCTCCATCTCCTTCGCCGACTTCCCGACCGAGAAGATCGGCGAGACGACCCGCGCCTTCCGTCAGTTGGGCATCGGCTACGCCAACCTGGGCGCGCTGCTGATGGCCACGGGCCACGCGTACGACTCGGACGGCGGCCGCGCGCTCGCCGGCAGCATCACCTCGCTGATGACGGGCACCTCCTACCGGCGCTCGGCCGAACTCGCCGCGGTGGTCGGCCCGTACGAGGGCTATGCGCGCAACTCCGGCGCGCACAACCGCGTCATGCGGCAGCACTCCGACGCGAACGACGCTGCCCGGCGCGCGGACGATCTCGACACTCCGGTGTGGGCGGCGGCGACCGAGGCGTGGCAGGACGTGCTGCGGCTCGGCCAGAAGCACGGCTTCCGCAACGCCCAGGCCTCCGTGCTGGCGCCGACCGGCACCATCGGCCTGATGATGGACTGCGACACGACCGGCGTCGAACCCGACCTGGCCCTGGTGAAGTTCAAGAAGCTGGTCGGCGGCGGCTCGATGCAGATCGTCAACAACACCGTGCCGAAGGCGCTCAAGCGGCTCGGCTACCAGGCGGAGCAGGTCGAGGCGATCGTCGAGCACATCGCCGAGCACGGCAACATCATCGATGCGCCCGGGCTCCGGCTGGAGCACTACGACGTCTTCGACTGCGCGATGGGCGAGCGCTCCATCTCCCCGATGGGGCACGTGCGGATGATGGCCGCCGCGCAGCCGTTCCTCTCGGGCGCGATCTCCAAGACCGTGAACATGCCCGCCTCCTCCACCGTCGAGGACGTCGAGGAGATCTACCTCCAGGGCTGGAAGCTCGGCACCAAGGCGCTCGCCGTCTACGTCGAGAACTCCAAGGTCGGCCAGCCGCTCTCCGCCAAGCGCAAGGAGGAGAAGGCGGAGCCCGAGCCGGAGAAGATCGTCGAGTACCGGCCCGTGCGGCAGCGCCTGCCGAAGGGCCGTCCCGGCATCACCACCTCGTTCACGGTGGGCGGCGCCGAGGGCTACATGACCGCGAACTCCTACCCCGACGACGGGCTGGGCGAGGTCTTCCTGAAGATGTCCAAGCAGGGTTCGACCCTCGCGGGCATGATGGACGCCTTCTCCATCGCCGTCTCGGTCGGCCTCCAGTACGGGGTGCCGCTGGAGACGTACGTCTCGAAGTTCACGAACATGCGCTTCGAGCCCGCTGGCATGACGGACGACCCGGACGTGCGCATGGCGCAGTCGATCGTCGACTACATCTTCCGGCGCCTGGCCCTGGACTTCCTGCCCTTCGAGACGCGCTCGGCGCTGGGCATCCACTCCGCGAGCGAGCGTCAGCGCCACCTGGAGACCGGCTCGTACGAACCGTCCGAGGACGAGCTCGACGTGGAGGGGCTCGCGCAGTCCGCTCCGAAGGCGGAGACGGTCAAGGAGGCGAAGGAGAAGGCGAAGGAAGAGGCCAAGGCCGAGGGGATCAGCGAGTCACAGGCCGCCGTCCCGGCTCCCGACGCCGCGCACAACTCCACGGAGCTGATGGAGATGCAGCTCGGGCTGAACGCCGATGCGCCGCTGTGCTTCTCCTGCGGGACGAAGATGCGCCGCGCGGGCAGCTGCTACCTGTGCGAGGGCTGCGGCTCGACGAGCGGGTGCAGCTGAGGCGTGACGCGTGAGGCTTGAGGGCTGAGGCCCGACGAGCCCCACGGTCGCTGAGGCCGGCGAGACAGGAGAGACAGGCGGGGCGGGGTCCGGTGCGTGAGCCGGGCCCCGCCTCGCGGTTTGCGAGGGGCCGGGCGGCGGGGGTACGGCTGCGACGGCGGCGGCGCACCCCGAGGATGGACGCATGGAAGGACGGACCGACGGCATGAGCGGCGCAGAAGACGGCCCCGGCGGCCAGCGCGACCCCGACGCCTCCGGCGAACCGGTGGGCGAGGCGAGCCCGCCTGGACCCGCCGGCCCCGTCCTGGTCACCGGAGGCACCGGCACCCTCGGCCGCGCCGTCGTCCGGAATCTGCTGGAGGGCGGGCATGCGGTGCGGGTGCTCAGCCGCCGGCCGCTCCCCGAGGCCGCGGCCCCGGGAGAGGAGCCGCCCGGCGCCGGTTCCGGCTCGGGAGGCGCCCCTGCCGCCCCCGCCCCCGCCCCGGAATGGGCCACGGGCGATCTCACCTCCGGTGAAGGCCTCCACGCCGCGGTCAAGGGAGTCGGCAGCGTCATCCACTGCGCGACGACCGGAACCAGCAGGGACGTCGTCGGGACGGACCGGCTGGCGGAGGCCCTCAGGCGCTCGGGCGGCAGGCCTCATCTGGTCTACGTCTCCATCGTGGGCGTCGACCGGGTGCCGTTCTTCTACTACCGGGCGAAGGCGGCGGCCGAACGGATCGTCCAGGACAGCGGGCTGCCGTGGACGATCCTCCGCGCCACCCAGTTCCACGATCTGATCGCGCGGATCACCACGGCCCAGCGGCGGCTGCCCGTCACGCTCTATCCGGCCGGCATGTCCTTCCAGCCGATCGAGGCCGACGAGGTCGCACAGCGCCTCGCGGAGCTGGCGCTCGGACCGCCCGCCGGGCGCGTGCCGGACATGGGCGGCCCCGAGGTGCGCACCGCCCGCGAACTGGCACAGCTGACGCTGCACGCGTACGGGCGGCGCCGCCCGCTGCTGCCCGTCCCGCTCGCGGGCAGCGCGGCCCGGGGCTACAAGGCCGGACACCACACGACGCCCGGACACGCAGTGGGGCGCAGGACCTACGCCGAGTACGTGGTCGCCGCCGCGGCAGGGGAGCGCAGCGGCCGGAGGCCGTGATCGAGTGCGGGCAGACGGGATTCCGTCGCGGGACCGCGTGCGTACGGATTGTCATTCGGTTGGCCGTACGATGGCGCGGTGCTGGTCAAGTGGATGCGCTGCACGGTGGTGGACCGCCGGGGGTTCGAGCGGGGGCAGCGGAAGTGGGCTGGGCTGCTCGGCGAGCCGGGTTTCCGGGGCCAGGGCGGCGGTTGGAGCCGCGCGAGAGAGGGCGTCGCCCATCTCTTCGGCTTCTGGGAGAGCCGCGCTTTCTACGACTCGTTCATGGCGCGCTCGCACGACCGGCTGCACGCCGCGCAGGTCGGCACGTACAAGGACATGCGCGTGCGCCTCTTCGAGTACCGCTTCGATGTGAAGACCGGCTTCCGGCCCGTCTTCGCGGACGCCGATCTGCTGCGCGTCGCCCACTGCCGGGTGCGTGGCGACCGCATCGAGCACTACACGCTGATGCAGGAGAAGGTCTGGAACCCGGCGATGGCCGGTTCGCCCGGGATGCTGCGCGGGGTCTTCACACAGGCCCAGGCCGAGGACGAGTTCATGGTGCTCTCGATGTGGGACTCGACCGCGGAGCACGGCAAGTACCGCACGGAGCGCGTGGAACGGCTCGCCCTCCGTGCCCAGCTCGGAGCGGACGTGACCGGGATAGCCGGGGACGTGATCGACCTTGAACCATCCTGGACCGTCTGAATTTCGCCATGGCCATAGAGTGGCCATATGGCACGACCGAGGCGCATCGTCCTGGTCCGGCACGGGGAGTCCCAGGGGAACGAGGACGACACCATCTACGAGCGCGTGCCCGATCATGCCCTCGCGCTGACGGAGAAGGGCGTGCGGCAGGCCCGGGCCACGGGCGAGCGGCTGCGCGAGCTCTTCGGCCGGGAGCACGTCTCGGCTTATGTCTCCCCGTACCGGCGCACACACCAGACGCTCGCCGCCTTCGGGCTCGACCCGTCGCGGCTGCGCGTACAGGAGGAGCCGCGGCTGCGGGAGCAGGACTGGGGGAACTGGCAGGACAGGGAGGACGTGCGCAAGCAGAAGCAGTACCGGGACGCCTACGGTCACTTCTTCTACCGCTTCGCGCAGGGCGAGTCCGGGGCGGACGTCTACGACCGGGCCGGGGCCTTCCTGGAGAGCCTCTGGCGCAGCTTCGAGCGGCCCGATCACCCGCCGAACGTGCTGATCGTGACGCACGGGCTGACGATGCGCCTCTTCTGCATGCGATGGCTGCACTGGACGGTCGCGGAGTTCGAATCGCTGTCGAATCCGGGGAACGCGGAGACACGTACGCTGGAACTGGGAGAGGACGGGCGCTACCACCTCGACCGCCCCTTCGAGCAGTGGTGCACGCCGCGCTCGTACGGTTCGTGTACGTGAGCGACGTGACGGATGTGATCCCTTCCCCCGACCGCGCCCGCGGGCGCGGCTCCAGGGCGGGGAGGGTGCGGCCGGGCGGACGGCGCGCGTGGGAGACAGAGACGAACGACGCACCCTGAACGCTTGATCATGAACGCCGAATCCCAGGACCCCGCGAACGGCGACGCGTTGGGCGAACCGGACGACAAGTCGCGTGCGCAGCACGGGACATGGGACCGCCGTCCGGACGCCGGCCCGTCCGTGGAGCCGGACGCGGAGCCCGAGCGTGAAGCTCGCACCGAGCAGGCCGCGCTGAAGCGCGCGGAGCCCGAGGGCGAGCGCCACGACGAGCCTCGCGAGCCCCCTCGGGAGCCCGAGCGCCGGGACGAGCCGGGCGCTGCCGGAGACAGCGGTGCACCCGGTGGCCAGGCGGCGGACGACCGGCGATACGCTGATGCGGCCATGCCGATCGCGCCTCCAACTCACCGTGTCGAGCGGTCGATCCGTGCCAAGACGGGCGCCAAGATCGTCGCCGGGATCGACGAGGTCGGCAGGGGTGCCTGGGCGGGCCCCGTGACCGTGTGCGCCGCCGTCACCGGGTTGCGCCGCCCGCCGGAAGGGCTCACCGACTCCAAGCTGCTGACCGTCAAACGGCGCACGGAACTCGCCGCGTTGCTCGACGGCTGGGTCTCGGCGCACGCGCTCGGCCACGCGTCCAACGAGGAGATCGACGAGTTGGGCATGACGGCGGCTCTCCGGCTCGCCGCGCTGCGCGCGCTCGAAGCCCTGCCGGTCGTGCCGGACGCGGTGATCCTCGACGGCAACCACGACTATCTCGGGACGCCTTGGCAGGTGCGTACGGTGATCAAGGGCGATCAGTCCTGTGTGTCCGTGGCTGCGGCCTCCGTCCTGGCCAAGGTGCGCAGGGACGCGCTCATGGCCGAACTCGGCACGGACCACGCCGACTTCGGCTTCGCCGACAACGCCGGCTACCCCTCGCCCGTACACAAGACCGCTCTCCAGGCGTTCGGGCCCACTCCGCTCCACCGGATGTCGTGGGCGTTCATGGACACGCTGCCGCGCTGGCAGCACCTCAAGCGCACCCGTGCCGTCCCCGACGAAGAGACCCCGCCCGCCGAGCAGATGGGCTTCTTCTGAGCGGCCCGTCCCGGCCGGGACCGCGGCCCCGCGTCCGTCCGAAACCGCTGGCCGAACCCGCTTACGCGGCTCGTGCTCGCGTTTGATAGACATCACCCCATGCCTCTCATCCCTGAGGAGCCACAGATTCAGGAGACTCTCCCGGGCAACCGCAACTCCGCGGCAGCGACCCGGACTCCACAGGCTTCCCGCCCCGCGGTACCCGTTCCCGGCCCCCGGGCCCCCTCGCGTCCCTCGCCTCCGCGTGCGGACAGCAAGGGACCGACTCCGGGACGGCCCGGCACCGTGCGCACAGGTGGTGCGCAGCGGAACACCGCGGCGCCGTCCCGTACCGCCGCACAGATCGAACTGGTCACCGCCACCGACGCGACGGCCGTGAACGTCGCGGACGAGACGGTGGACAAGCTCCTCGACGAGGGCACGCCGCCGGGCGACGTCCTCGTGATCACCACCGGCGAAGAGCACCCGTGGGCGCAGCACGAACTCTCCTTCGGCGAGGACGCCTACTGGCGCCAGCTCACCGACGGCGAGGACGTCTTCTGCGTGCACCACACCGCGCTGTCACGGGCCGGGCGGCGGGCTGTCGTCGTCCTCGCCGTCAACGGGGGTACGGACGCGCAGGCCGCCGAGGCCCTGCCCGCCGCGCTCGCCAAGGCGGGCCGCAGCCTGATCGTCTGCGGCGACCCGCAGCGGCTGCGCCAGCTCCTCTGAGCCCGTACGGGCCGCCGCCCAGCGTGCACGCCCTGCGCTCCCGCCGCTCGCGAGCTGATTCTCACTCCGGGAGAGATGGCTCGTAGCCCTCTCCATCGGGTTGCATGGGCGCATGGACGATGTGGAGCTGCGCACCGAGGCCGATGCCATCCTCGCCGAACTCGTCGGCGACCCGGGGGGTTCGGCGCGGCTGCGCGAGGACCAGTGGCAGGCGGTGTCCGCACTGGTGCAGGAGCGCAGGCGCGCGCTGGTGGTGCAGCGCACCGGCTGGGGCAAGTCGGCGGTGTACTTCGTCGCCACCGCCCTGCTGCGCCGGCGCGGCTCGGGTCCCACGGTGATCGTCTCGCCGCTGCTGGCGCTGATGCGCAACCAGATCGAGTCGGCGGCGGGTGCCGGAATCCGGGCGCGCACCGTCAACTCGGCCAACCCGGAGGAGTGGGAGACCGTCTACGGGGAGATCGAGCGGGGTGAGACCGACGTCCTCCTCGTGAGCCCGGAACGCCTCAACTCGGTCGATTTCCGCGAGCAGGTGCTGCCCGAACTCGCGGCCACGACCGGTCTTCTGGTCGTCGACGAGGCGCACTGCATCTCCGACTGGGGCCACGACTTCCGGCCCGACTACCGCCGGCTGCGGTCCATGCTCGCCGGTCTTCCGGCGGGCGTGCCGGTGCTGGCGACCACCGCGACCGCCAACGCACGCGTCACGGCGGACGTGGCCGAGCAGTTGGGCACGGGCGCCGGCGAGGCCCTGGTGCTGCGCGGTCCCCTCGACAGGGAGAGCCTGCGGCTCGGCGTCGTCCGGCTGCCCGACGCCGCGCACCGACTGGGCTGGCTCGCGGAGCATCTGGACGAGCTGCCGGGCTCCGGGATCGTCTACACCCTCACGGTCGCCGCGGCCGAGGAGGCCACGGCGTTCCTGCGGCAGCGCGGCCTCCAGGTGGCCTCGTACACCGGACGCACGGAGAACGCCGACCGGTTGCAGGCCGAGGCGGACCTGCGCGAGAACCGGGTCAAGGCGCTGGTCGCGACGTCGGCCCTGGGCATGGGCTTCGACAAGCCGGATCTGGGCTTCGTCGTCCATCTCGGCTCACCGTCCTCTCCCATCGCCTACTACCAGCAGGTCGGGCGTGCCGGGCGGGGCGTGGAACACGCCGACGTGCTGCTGCTGCCGGGCACGGAGGACGAGGCCATCTGGCGCTACTTCGCGGACACGGCCTTCCCGCCCGAGGCGCAGGTACGGCAGACCCTCTCGGTGCTCGCGGACGCGGGACGGCCGCTGTCCGTACCGGCCCTGGAGGCCTCCGTGGATCTTCGGCGCAGCCGGCTGGAGTCGATGCTGAGGGTGCTGGACGTCGACGGTGCGGTGAAGCGGGTGAAAGGCGGCTGGACGGCGACCGGAGCCGAGTGGGTCTACGACGCCGAGCGCTATGCGTGGGTGGCGCGGCAGCGGGCGGCCGAGCAGCAGGCCATGCGGGACTACGTCAGCACGTCCGGGTGCCGGATGGAGTTCCTGCGCCGGCAGCTGGACGACGAGGGGGCGGCCCCGTGTGGCCGCTGCGACAACTGCGCCGGCCCCTGGGCCGGTTCATCGGTCTCGCAGGAGACGCTGACCGGGGCGGCGAAGGAACTGGACCGCCCCGGAGTGGAGGTCGAGCCGCGCCGGATGTGGCCGACGGGCATGCCCGCACTCGGCATCGACCTCAAGGGGCGCATCCCCGCCGAACAGCAGTGCTCCACCGGGCGTGCCCTGGGGAGGCTCTCGGACATCGGCTGGGGCAACCGGCTGCGCCCGCTGCTGGCCGAGGACGCGCCGGACGGTCCGGTGCCCGACGACGTGCTGCGGGCCGCGGTGGCGGTCCTCGCCGACTGGGCGCGCTCCGCGGGGGGTTGGGCGTCGGGCGCTCCGGACGCCTCCGCACGTCCGGTGGGCGTCGTGGCCGTGCCGTCGCTGGCCCGGCCGCAGTTGATCGGATCCCTCGCCGAGGGGGTCGCGGGCGTGGGCCGCCTTCCCTTTCTGGGCACCCTGACCTACACCGGGCCGGGCGGCGCGCATGTGGCACGGCGCAGCAACTCCGCCCAGCGACTCAGGTCGCTGTCCGGGGCCTTCGCCGTCTCCGAGGAGCTGGCCGCCGCCCTGGGCGGCTCACCCGGCCCCGTACTGCTCGTGGACGACTACACCGACTCGGGCTGGACCCTCGCGGTCGCCGCGCGCCTGCTCCGCCGGGCGGGCAGCGGACGGGTTCTTCCGCTGACTCTCGCCGCGGCGGGCTGAGCCCGCGCTTTTGCGGCCCCGGTTCCCTAGGTTGAGTCCAGTCCACTCGCAGTACGAGAGCAGTCAGGAGAGACCGGGATGACGACGATGGGGAACCTGCCCGAGGTGGTCTCGCGCGAGGAGTGGCTCGCCGCCCGCAGGGAACTGCTGGTCAAGGAGAAGGAGTTGACGCGCGCCCGCGACCGGGTCAACGCCGAGCGGCGCCGGCTGCCGATGGTCCGCGTGGACAAGCCTTACACGTTCGAGGGACCGGACGGAACGGTGGGCCTGCCCGACCTGTTCGAGGACCGTCCGCAACTGGTGATGCACCACTTCATGTTCGGCCCGGACTGGGACGAGGGCTGCCCGAGCTGCTCCTCGGCCGCCGACGGCATCGGCAGACTGCGGCAGCTGCACGTGCGCAACACCACGCTCGTCGCGGTGTCGCGGGCGCCGTACGAGAAGATCGCGGAGTTCCGCGAGCGGATGGGCTGGACGTTCCCCTGGTACTCCTCGTACGGCGGCGACTTCAACTACGACTTCCACGCCACCCTCGACGACCGCGTCGCGCCTGTGCTGCTCCACTTCCGCACCGAGGCCGAACTCGCCGAGACCGGAACACCGTGGACGGGCGGACCGTGGACGGAGAGCATGCGCGGTTCCGAACTGCCGGGCGTCAGCGCGTTCCTGCGGGTCGGCGAGGAGGTCTTCCACACCTACTCGACGTACGGCCGCGGCATCGAGGAGTTCCACAACGCCTACCAGTACCTCGACCTGACCGCGCTCGGCCGCCAGGAGGCGTGGGAGGAGCCGAAGGGACGCGCGGCGCCTCTGGGCTTGCAGGTCGGCGGCCCGAACATGCGCGTCCCCGACGAATACGACGCCTGAACCGCCCGCTTCCTCGGAGGACGGTCAGATCCGCCGCGGCGCAGGCGTCTCCCGCGGCAATCGCCAGGCCGCCGGTCCCGTCCCTGGTGATCAACCAGCGTCAGCCGTCCCGTCCCGGTCCCCGGCCATCGTCGCGATGCGGCGGGCGAGCCGGGCGGCCGCCTCCCGCAGTTCCGGAGGCTCCAGCACCTCCGCCTCGAAGCCCAGCCGGGCCACGTGCACGGCGAGCCAGTCCAGGTCCTGCCCTCCGGCGACGAGCACGCACCACCCGTCGCGATCGTCCTCGACGCGCCCCACCTGGGGCGGTACGAGCTCGCGCACCCGGTCGGGCGGTGCGTGCACACGTACTCGTGCGAGGTACCTGTACGGCGCCGCGGTCACGGAACGCTGCACGTAGGCGACCGGGTCCGGATGCTCCCTCGCCCGGAACCGCCACGTCGTCGCCTCCACCTCGCGCATGCGGTCCAGCCGGAAGGTGCGCCAGTCGTCGCGGTCGACGTCCCAGGCCATCAGGTACCAGCGGCGGCCGGTCGCGACCATCCGCACCGGCTCGACGGTGCGCTCGCGCTCCTCGCCGTCGCGGGCGGCGTACCCGAAGCGCACGCGCACCGAGTCGCGGCAGGCCCGCGCGAGGGTCACCAGCAGCTCCGCGTCGATCTCGACACCGGGACCGACGAGGGTCTCGGTGGCGCCGTGCACCGCGCGCACCTCGGCGCGCAGCCGGGGCGGCATCACCTGGTCGAGCTTCGCGAGGGCGCGCAGTGCCGCCTCGCCCGCACCGGCAACCGTGCCTCCCGACGCCAGCCGCAGGGAGACGGCCGTGGCGATCGCCTCCTCGTCGTCGAGAAGGAGCGGCGGCAGCCGGGTCCCCGCACCGAGTTGATAGCCGCCGCCGACGCCCGCCGTCGCGTGCACGGGATAGCCGAGCGCGCGCAGCCGCTCGACGTCGCGGCGCACCGAGCGGTCGGTGACCCTCAGCTCGGCGGCGAGCTCGGCGGCGGTCCAGGACGCCCGCCGCTGGAGCAGCGCCAGAAGCCGCAGCACGCGCTCGGTCGTCGCCTCGACGGTCACGCACTCATCGTTCCACAGATCACGGACCGATCCTGTCCGCTATATGCGGAAGGCTGAGCCCATGACCGACCTCACGTGGAACCCCATCCTCCGAGACCAGCTCACATGGCACTGGACGAACCAGCTGCGCGACCGTCTCGACGGGCTCACCGACGACGAGTACTTCTGGGAGCCGGCGCCCGGCTGCTGGAGCGTGCGCCCGCGCGGCACCGGCACGGCACCGATTCAGGGCGGGTCCGGCGCGATGACCGTCGAATTCGCGGTGCCGGAGCCCGAACCGGCGCCCTTCACGACGATCGCCTGGCGGCTCGGCCATGTGATCGTCGGCGTCCTCGCGATGCGCAACGCCGCGCACTTCGGCCGCGCGCCCACCGACTACAACTCGTTCGAGTACGCCGCGACCGCGGCCGAGGCGCTGGCCCAGCTCGACGCGGAGTACGCCACATGGCTGGCCGGCGTCGAGTCCCTCGGCGAATCCGGCCTGGCCCGCCCGTGCGGAGAGGCGGAGGGACCGTACGCCGAGCATCCTCTGGCCGCGCTGGTGCTGCACATCAACCGCGAGCTGATCCACCATCTCTCCGAGGTGTGCCTGCTCCGCGATCTCTACCGGCACACCCGGCACCAGACCGGACAGGAGGTGGGCTGAGATGGCCCGCGACGTACAGATCACCGTGGACTGCGCCGACCCGGCCCGGCTGGCGCGGTTCTGGGCCGAGGCCATGGGATACCGACTGCAGCCCCCGCCAGGGGAGTTCGAGACGTGGGACCAGGCCCTGGAGGCGATGGGCGTGCCGCCCGAACGCCGCAACGACGCCTCGGCGGTGGTCGACCCGGAGGGCTCCGGACCGCGGGTGTTCTTCCAGCGGGTGCCAGAGGGCAAGCAGACCAAGAACCGCCTGCACCTCGATGTGCGGGCCGCCCCGGGGTTCCAGGGCGACGAGCGGATGGCGGCCCTGGAGGCGGAGGCCGAACGGCTCCTCTCCCACGGCGCCACCCGGCTCGCGCGGCACGAGCCCGCACCCCCTCTCGGCGCAGGTCACATCGTGATGGCCGACCCCGAGGGCAACGAGTTCTGCCTCGACTGATCCGCCGCCCGCGGCGCGGTCCGGATGGACGGGACGCCGGCGGGCACCCCGTCCATCCGGACCATCCGGCCGTCCGGTCCGCTCAGACCGTGCGCTCCAAACCCCGGAGTCAGGACTTCAGGGTGCTCAGCGTGGCGCAACCCCGGTTCTTGACGCAGATCTTGATGCTGACGGCCCGGTTCTCGTCCAGGCCCAGTGAGCCCGACTCGGACCCGCCCGGGGCCAGATCGTCGGCGGCGACCGGCCAGCCGTCCGCCGTCACGAGGTAGCTGGCGCGCACCGACGTGTCGTTGTACGCGATGACGTGCTCGCCCTTGGCGCTGAAGCCGATGTAGGCCCGTACGTCCTCGTCGCCCGACCAGTAGCGTGCCGCCGAGCCGGAGACGCCGCCCTTGTCCCCGTCGTCGCCGTCGCGCCAGTACTCGTTCTTCCAGGAAGCGGCATGCGCGGACGTCGCGGTGCTCAGTGCCAGGCCCGTCGCCGCGATCAGGACTGCCGCCGTACGCACGACATGTTTCATATGACCCCCGTCAGTCGGATGAGTCGTGCGCGGGCCCGGGCACGGGCCCGTCGCACGACGGTGTACGGGTCCATTCACCTTGTGCGTATGGGGGCGGGTAAAGGTGTTTCGGGCCGGGCCGAACGACGCGCGGGAGCGGCAGAGGGACGTCAACGGCGGGCGGCAGAGCGGGCGTTGAGAGTCGGTCGGTTCCGCAACCGCCGACGCCCACCACACCGTCGAGCGGGGTGTGGTGGGCGTCGTACGAGCCGCATCGCCCAGGGGAAGGCGTGGGCGATGCGGAGCCCGTGGCTCCACGCGCGGTCGCGCGTGGTGGTGGCGCTTGAGCGTCAGCCGCGCTGGGCGCTGCGGCGGCGGATCAGGTACATCGTCCCGCCACCGAGCACGAGGACGGCACCGACGCCGGCGATGATGGGCGTGGCCGCGTTGCCGCCGGTCTCGGCGAGGCCGCCTCCGTCGTCACCGCTGCTGCCGCCGGTCTGCGGAGCGGGCTCGTTGTCCCCTGCCCCGCCGCCCTTCGGGGACTCGCAGGTGGCCTCGGAGAGCACGATCTCACCGGCCGCCTTCACGACGTTCAGCTTGGCGGGGTTGACCTCGTACGACAGCTTCAGCGCGGTGGCCGCACCGGTGCTGCCCGTCGTCTTCTCCTGTTCCAGGGAGACGTCGACGCTGCCCAGGCCCGGGAGTTCGACCTTCTTGCTGCCGCCGGCGTCGAGCGTGACGGGCTTCCCGAGGACGGTGACCTTCTCCAGCTGGGACTTGGCGGTGGGCTTCTCGCCCGCCCGGCAGGAGGCGTTGGCGGTGAGGAGGTCGGCGCTCAGCAGCGGCTTGCCCGGCAGGCCGGGGGCGAAGGCCCGCACTCCGGCGAGCCTGACCTTGCCGATGGAGCGCTGCTCGTCGGCCTTGGCGCCGGAACGCGCGACGTCGGCTTGGACGAGGGTCACGGGCTGGCCCTTGTTGGCGCCCTTGACGTCGGCGGTGAGCAGCGTCTTCTCGGCGTCGCTGGGTGCGCTGACGGCGTTGAGGGACGCCCTCACCGGCACCTTCGCGGCGTTCGCCACGGAGACGTTGAGATCGGCACGGGCCGCGGCAGCGGTCGCCTTGCCGGTCGAGCCGGAGTGACCGTCCGCGGAAGCGGCGTAGGCCGGGACGGTGGCCAACGTGCCGCCGACCATCACAGTGGCGGCACCCAACAGAGCAGCCCGGCGAGCGCGCAGGCCAAAGACATGCGTGTACAAGGAGGGGAACCTTCCCAGGGGACATGGAGCCGCCGACGCCGCTGAACTACGAGGCCAGCCAGGCCTGTCGGGGCTTTGGTCCACGGAATGATGCCGCTCCGATGATCGGGGTGCAACTCTCGGTTACCCCTATCAAGTGAAGAAACTCGGTAGCTTTTTCAACTTAGGTTTGACGGCCGTATCTTGCGCCGCAGCGACCGGGCCGACCCGGCGCCGGAGTCCCGGGCAAAGCCGGACAGTGCTGGTCAGTGCTGGTCAGTGTTGCGAACTCCTGGGCTGTCGTGGGGAGTTCGGGTATTGCCCCAGGGTTCCGGACAAGCAGGAGTGCTGCGCAGCCTTCAGTACGACTGGCGTACAAACAAGGGCAGCTGTGGATAAGTAGGGACAAGCCGGGGCTCGTTCGCGGCACCTTTGCGTCATGACACAGCGAGACAACGGACACCACGGCCACGGTGAGGACGAGACGGGGGCCGAGCCCCACGGCACCCTGCCGGCCCCGGTCCCTCCGCCGCCCGGAGGGAAGCATGAGATCGCGCTGCGCAGCCCGGCCGAGCTCGCGGACGCTCTTCCGTATCTGCTCGGGTTCTATCCCGACGACTCCATCGTGGTCGTCGCCCTGCACGGCTCGCGAGGCCGCTTCGGCGGCCGGATCAGGATCGGCATCCCCGCCGCGTGCGAGGAGTGGCCCGCCGTCTCCGAGCAGGTCGCCGCATGCCTGGAGGGCGAGGCGAGTTCGGGCTCGTCCCGGCCCGACGGGGCCATCGTCTTCCTCTGCCAGGATCCGGGCGCCGACGGCAAGAGGGAGGAGGTGATGCTGCGGCTGCGCCCGCTCGCCCAGGCGCTGCGCACGGCTTGCGGTTCGCGTGAGATCCCGGTCTACGAGGCGCTGTGCCTGTCCGACGGTCATTACTGGTCGTACTGCTGTCCCGACGCGGACTGCTGTCCGGGCGAAGGGCGGCCTCTGGGCGGGACCGGTACTTCGGCTATGGCCGCCGCTGCCGCATACGCCGGCATCCAAGTGCGCGGCTCCCTGCGGGAGATGGAGCGAAGGCTGGCTCCGCTCGGCTCCGAGGTCGCCGACGCCCAGGAAAGGGCGCTGGATTCGGCCAGTTCGGCGCTCGTTCCGCGCATGCTGGAGCCCGACGGCTGCGCCGTCGTGAGAGCCCAGACGCTTCAGCTCGCCCGGTCGATGATGACCCGGTTCGCTGCTTCCGTTCCCGACGAGAGCGACATCGCCCGGGCCGACGCCCACGACGACGAGCTGCTCGGCGATGACGACGCGGCGGCGATGATCCTCGGCCTCCAGGACCGCCGCACGCGCGACCGGGCAGCGGAGTGGATGGAGGGCCCCGACTCGGGCCCGGCGCTGCGTCTTTGGCGGGCCCTCGCCCGTCGATGCGTCGGGCCGTACGGCGAGCACGCGGCGGCTCCCCTGACGCTCGCGGGCTGGGTCGCCTGGTCTGCCGGCGACGGCCCCTCGGCCCGGGTCGCCCTCGACCGTGCCCTCCGCAGCGATCCCGACTACGTCTTCGCCCAGCTTCTCCACCGTGCCTTCAACGACGGCATGGATCCAGAGCCGTTGCGCCGTTGCATGCGCAAGGAGCGGGCGCTGCGCCAAGCGCAGGAGAAGCAGGGTCCACCCGGGGCCGCGACCTGCGGTGTGCCGTGACCAGCATGCCCGTCAGCCGTTCATCTCATTGCAGACGCCGCTCATCTCCAGCCCCGGCCTTCGCCGGACCCCACACAAGAGGAAGCGGAGGTACGCCCGTGTCCACGAAGTCGCAGCCCGCCGCGCCGCAGCAGCCGACTCCCGGCCGGTATCCGCCCGGAGCGATCCCGCACGGCAGCCGTGCCGCACCGGGAGGACATCCCGCCCGTGGACGCATCCCCGCGGGGCAGCCGCCCGGCGTCGCGGAACACCAGTCCGCCCACGCCGCGTTGATCTGCGTCGCGGCGCCGCACCTCGCGGTCTCCGCCGAGCACGGCCAGCTCAACGGCGAGGGCATGGAGGGCTTCTACTATGCGGGCAGACGGGTGCTCGCACGCTGCCGTCTCCTCCTCGGCGGCAAGGAACCGCTGCCGCTTCGGGGGCGCATGGTCGGCGCGGGGCAGGCGCAGTTCACCGCCACGGCCCGGACCACCGTCCGGAGCGGTCCCGACCCGGAGTTCGTGGTCGACAGGCTCAGATCGGCCGAGGGCACGGAGCGCATCACCGTACGGAACACCGGCGGCCGTCAGGTGATGCTGCCGTTCGAGCTTCGCCTCGGGACGGACCTCGCCGAGATCGCGGCCATCGCCGTCGGGCGGGCCGGGCACGAGATTCCGGCGTCCGTTCACGGTTCCGGCCTGTCGTGGTCCGCCGGACCTCTCCGCGCCACCGTCACCGCGGAGCCCCAGCCGGACACCAGCTGGGCCCAGTTGGGGCTGCTGAGGTGGGACTGGGCGATGCCGCCCGGTTCGGAGCGTACGGTCGTGCTCCGCACCGACCTGGTGAAGACCGCCCCGAAGACCGACCGTCCCCAGCGGGGCAAGGGCAAGGGACGAGGCAAGGCGAAGAGGGGCGCCGGCCGCCCGGAGTCCGTCATCGCCCCAAGACCTTCGACCCTCCCGAGGCTCTGGCGCGGCGCAAGCGCCGTCGGCGACGACGACAGGGTCGAGGCGCTCTTCCGCGCCGGTCTCGACGACGCCAACGCGCTGCTCATGAACGATCCGGCCGCGTCGGCGGACCTGCATCTCGCAGCGGGAGCCCCGTGGCGCTGCGCCCTCGCGCCCGCCGAGTCCCTGCGTGCCGCCCGGATGCTGCTCCCGCTCGGCACCCGCCTTGCGGCAGGCACCCTGCGCACGCTCGCCCGCGGCCAGTTCACAGGGCCGGGCCCCGACACGGGCCGCCTCCCAGGCGCCTTGCGCCATGCCGGCCCGTACGCCCCGCCGAGTTGCAGCGGTACGGAGGCCACCCTGCTCTTTCCCGCGGTGCTCGCCGAAGCACGGCTGTGGGGCCTTCCCGAATGCGACACGCAACGGCTTCTGCCTGCCGCCGAGCGGTGCCTGCGATGGATGCTCCACGCGGGCGGCGAGGAGATGTTCGTACCCGATCCAGCGCCCGACGGCCCGTACCGGTGTGAAGTCCAGGCGAGCGCGCACCGGGCGGCGCTGCTCGGCGCCGAACTCCTCGACTCCTGCGGAAGCGACGGGGGAGGAGAGCTGCGGGAGTGGGCCGAGGAGCTTCGCCGCCGGTTCCGGGAGGAGCTCTGGCGGGAGGAGGGCGACGAAGCCGGACCCGTTGCGCTCCGCAGCCGCGGCGGAGCCGCGATGACGTATCCGACGTCCGCAGCAGCGGAGTTGCTGGACACGGGCCTGGCCGGGGGAGGCCGTCCCGCCGACGGGCTCCTCAGCGAGGCTCAGACCGAGCAGCTCTGCCGGAGGCTGGAGTGCCCGGCGCTCGACTCCGGTTGGGGTCTGCGCAGCCTCGGCAGCGGCGACGACCGGTACAACCCGTTCGGGCATCGCGGCGGTGCCGTGAGCGTCCAGGAGTCCGTGACCGCGGTCTCGGGGCTCGCCGCGGCGGGGCACGAGAAGGAGGCCGGTTCGCTGCTGCGCGGAATGCTCGATGCGGCGGCCTCGTTCGGCCAACGGCTGCCGGAGATGTATGCGGCGGAGCCGCGGTCCGAGGGCGGTGTGCCGCTGCCGCACCCCGCGGCCTGCCGCCCCGCCGCGGTGGCGGCGGCCGGTGCCGTGCATCTGGTCACCGTCCTCGCCGGAGTGCGCCCTGACGTTCCGTCCGGGACGGTCACCGTGCGCCCGCTGGCCGGAGCGGGGCTCGGCGCCGTGCGCTTCGCGGGGCTTCGCGTCGCAGGCGAGCCGTTCTCGGTGCGGGTGAGCGGCGACGGCGAGGCCGAGGTGGAGGAGGTGGCGGACGGATTGCGACTTGTCGGCGGCTGACGGCAGTTGGGGCCGCGCAGCGGGTGCGAGCCCCGGCATGGATGCCCGCCGAACGGTCCGGCAACAAGCGGGAAGGGGCGCCCCCGAACCGCCTGATTATCGTCAGGCAGACGACTATGATCATGGCATGCCCTACGATCCGTCGGCCTTCCCACCCTTCGCCGTCACCGTCGACCTCGTGGTGCTCACCGTGCGCAGACACGCGCTCTGTGCACTGGCCGTGCGCCGAGGCGAAGCTCCCTACGAGGGGAAGTGGGCCCTGCCCGGGGGCTTCGTCCGTGCGGACGAGGATCTCGCCGCCGCGGCGGCGCGTGAACTGGCGGAGGAGACGGGCCTGCGGGCGCACGATGCCGACAGCGGACTGCCCGGTGCGCACCTCGAACAGCTCGCCACGTACGGCGACCCCGGCCGGGATCCCCGTATGCGAGTGGTCAGCGTCGCCCACCTCGCGCTCGCCCCGGACCTGCCCTCCCCGACGCCCGGGGGAGACGCACGGGGTGCCCGCTGGGCTGCGGTCGACGACCTGCTCGGTGTCGGCGACCCCTCCCGCCGGCGCGACGAAGACGGCGACAAGGCGTCTCTCGCCTTCGACCACGATCAGATCCTCGCGGCGGGAGTGGAACGGGCACGCTCCAAGATCGAGTACTCCTCACTCGCCACGGCCTTCTGCCCACCGGAGTTCACCGTCGGCGAGCTGCGCAGGGTCTACGAGGCGGTCTGGGGAGTGGTCCTCGATCCACGCAACTTCCACCGCAAAGTGACCGGTACGCCGGGCTTCCTGGTCCCCAGCGGGGGCACGACGACGCGTCAGGGCGGGCGCCCGGCGCAGCTGTTCCGTGCGGGAGGCGCGAACGTGCTCAATCCGCCGATGCTGCGTCCCGAAGTCTGACGATCCCGCGCCCCAGCACGCCGAGCTGCCCCAGGGCCTTCGATCGCTCACGGCCGGCCACCCGCCTCGCACGCGCCCGCACCCCACACCCCGCTCGCCGGGCAACGGACTTGGCCGGGGGAGCTGCATTGCCGGTGAAAGCCCGACATGTCGCGTTATCTTGCCTGGATGCATCCCCCACGCGTCACGCGGGAGAAGCGATGATCCAGGCAATCGGGCTCACCAGCGTGCCTCGCCGCCACCAACTCAAGCCCGCTGTCGACGACCTCACCTTCGAGGCGCGTCCCGGCCGCGTCACCGTGCTTCTCGGTCCCGAAGGCTCGGGCAAGACGACCGCCCTCCGCCTCATGCTCCAACTTCAGGCGGGCCGCGGGACGGCTCTCTTCCGGGGGCGCCCCGTCCACCGCGTGCATCACCTGGCGCGCGAAGTCGGTGTGCTGCTGGGCGAGGTGAACGGGCATCCGGGGCGCACGGCCCGCGGTCATCTGAAGATGCTCGCCGCCGCAGCCGGAGTCCCGGCCGGCAGAGCGGACGACGTGCTCGACGTCGTCGGGCTGAGCGGCCTCTCGGACCAGCGAATGAGCGCGCTCTCCCGCGGCATGGACCGACGCCTCGGCATGGCCTGCGCGTTGCTGGGAGATCCCCACACGCTGGTCCTGGACGAGCCCTCACTCGGGCTGTCCCCGCGCGAGACCGCCTGGCTGTACTCGCTGTTGCGCGGCTACGCGAACCAGGGCGGCACCGTCCTGCTCACGTCACGCCGCTCCCGGGAGGCGGCCGAAGTCGCCGACCGCGTCGTCAGTATCGACTCCGGCAGGCTGATCGCCGATCAGGGCGCCGCCGACTACGTACGTACGCGGCTCCGTCCCCGCGTCGCCGTCCGGACTCCGCACGCCGAACGCCTCGTCGCCGTACTCACCCAGGAGGGACGGAAGGCGGGCGCGGGCCGCGACGGCGGTCCCCTCAAGGTCGTCCGCGAAGGCGGCACCAAGGTCTCGGTCTACGGGAGCAGTTGCGCCGAAGTCGGGGAGCACGCCTACCGGAACGGCATCCTCGTGCATCAACTCACCGACGAGAGCGGCGACACCGGAGACGCACATCGTCCCGGCCCGCTCGACCGCGCCGACGGGAGGCGCCCGGCCGGTGCCCCGGCGCGTGCCGTCGCCCCAGGCACGGGAACCGCGTCGGCGGAAGCGGCGAACGAGCCGTCCGGTGCGGAGGCGGACCGGGCCGCCGGCGCGCAGCCTGCGCCGGGGGCTTCGAAGGCGGACGCCTCGCAGACGGACGGCGGCGGACACCGTGCCCACGAGGCCCCCATCTCCACGTCCGGCCCCGGAACTTCGGAAGCGAACGGCACACCTGTCGAGCCCCGCAGGGATCAAGTCCTCCTCGGAATCGAAGAGATGGAAGAGATCGAGGAGATCGAGGGGCTCGACGACTTCGAAGAGCCGGCGACCGCATCCACCGCATCCACCGCCTCCGCTGCCTCCGGCGCTTCACCGGCTTCCAGCAAGGACGCCCCGACCGGCGACGAGCGGCGGCCCGAGCCTGAGCCCGAGCCCGTATCCGACCTCCGGCCCGAGCCCGGCTCCGACCCCGACGACGGTGACCGCTCCGAGCCGGTACTCGTCGCGAGCGCCACACGTACCGCGATGGGCTCCGCACGTTCCACGACGGCCACGACGTCCGCACCGGTCGCCGTGGCCGGAGTGGCCTCCGTGGGCGGCGAACACGGCGAGGCACCCGCCGACGGCGCCGAGGCGGAAGCCGAAGCAGAAGCAGAAACCAAGACAGAACCCGGTCACGAAGCCGGCCCCGAGCCAACTCCCGCGGACGCGCCCACAGTCCGGATCAGCGACGCGCCCCTGACGGCGGCATCCACGGAGTCCACGGACTCCACCCCCGCTCCCTCCGGAGCGTCCTCCGCTTCGCGCCGCCCCGTACTGTTCAAGCCCCTCGCCGACCCCGACGCTCCCGGCGGCGCCAAGTCCCTCTGGACGCCGCGGAGTCCACAGGCCCGCGCCTCCGCCGAACTGCCGCCGCAGCTGCACGCCGTGGCGCGCCCCGGCCCGGCCGCCCCGCTGCGCTATGAGCTCTGCCGCTTCGCGAGCGTCCGGAGCACGTGGGTCGCCATGGCGGTCACCGTGGCGGTGGCGCTGTGCGTCGCGCTCGTGATGGCCCGTACAGGCATGGGAGTTCCGTCCGGTTCCGGCGATCCGCTGCCACCGGTCGTACGCCTCCTGA
Source organism: Streptomyces winkii (assembly GCF_032248595.1). Lineage (NCBI taxonomy): Bacteria > Bacillati > Actinomycetota > Actinomycetes > Kitasatosporales > Streptomycetaceae > Streptomyces > Streptomyces winkii. The sequence continues at coordinate 96,349 of NZ_JASTTH010000008.1, forward strand.
CGAGCTGGCCCTCGGGCGGCGGCCTCTTCCTCCTGCCTCCCGTCGCCGTCGCGGCCGGACTGCTGGGGGCCTGGGCCTCCGGCGAGGAGTTCCGCTATCCCGTGCTCGCGCCCGCCCGTGCACCCGTGCCGCGCAGGCTCAGCCTTCTCGCGGCCAAGCTCGCCGTCACGGGGACACTGGCCGTGCTGCTCAGCATCGTGGTCGCGGCCGTCAACGCCGCGGGCGTCTCTCTGGTGTTCGGCTCCGAAGCCCTCGCGCTTCCCGCCGGCGGCACATCCTCCGGCGACCTGCCGTGGCAGCTGCACCTCGCGGCGGTGTTCGCGTTCGCCGCCGGGTGTGCCTGGGCCGGGGTTCTGGCCGGGGGAATCTTCCGGTCGGCGACGGTGGGCACGGCGGTCGTGGTGGCGGTTCCCTTGCTGCTGGCGCCAGTTGTACGGGCGCTGCTGGGCGGCGACTCCGCCTCGGCACGATCCACGGACGGACTTCCCGGACGCCTGGAGGCGGCCCTGCTGGTGCCCTGGCCGCCCGGAACCGAACGGTGGGTGTCCGCTCTGCTCGAACTGGCCTCCCAACCGGTCGGCTCCGCACTGGTGTTGTCACTGGCGGCCCTGCTGGCCGGCTACCTCGTCACCGCGCTGAGCGGAAAGGCCAGGTAGCGCCCCTGCCACGCGCTGCCACACGCTGCCGGGCGCGGCAACGCGACCAAGCGGCCACCACACCACCGCAGCGCACCGAGTGCTCGTCGAGCGCAAGCGGCCGTCAACCGTCGTCAGCCTCCCCAACACCCCGCATATGACAGGGAGATGCCCGTCGGGCAACGCGTTCTTTCTGATAAGGCGTCAATTGTCCGGAAGTCAGTGATCACCCTTTCGTGTGCTTTTCACCAAAGCCCTCAAGGCCGCCCGGAGGGCCGCCGACAAAGGATGCGTGACTACCCTTGCGCACTCCATGATGACCGCCGCTCGCTCCGCCGACTCAGGCCTCGCCGGCCCGGGCGAACTCGACCGCTACGCGTATGCCGAGTCCTCCGGCTCGGCGCGCACGACCAGCAACGTCCCTGCCTGGCAAGGCTCCGAGGCCGACATCAACCGCGCCGGCAGGCGCGCGGCCGGCAGTCGCGGACGAGGCCTGCACGGTCAACTCGTCCAGCAGCTCGGCCAGATGATCGTCTCCGGCGACCTGGGGGCCGACCGTCCCCTCGTCCCCGAGGAGATCGGTCACCGCTTCGAGGTCTCGCGCACCGTCGTCCGCGAGTCCCTCCGCGTTCTGGAGGCGAAGGGTCTGGTCAGCGCCAGGCCCAACGTCGGTACGAGGGTCCGGCCCGTCAGCGACTGGAATCTGCTCGACCCCGACATCATCGAGTGGCGCGCCTACGGGCCGCAGCGTGAGGACCAGCGGCGGGAACTGCGTGAACTCCGCAGCACCATCGAGCCGTTGGCCGCGCGTCTCGCCGCGGGTCAGGTGCGGGACGAGGTGCAGCAGCGCCTCGCGGACATGGTCGAGATCATGACGCACGCCGTCGGCCAGGGCGACACCCTGACCTTCTCCCGTGCGGACGCCGAGTTCCACGGACAGTTGTTGCAGGCAGCCGGGAACCGCATGCTCGAACACCTCTCCGGCATCGTCTCCGCCGCACTTCAGGTCTCGGGCGGTCCGGGTACGGGATGCGACGTGGCGACGGAGGCCTCCATCGCCCATCACCAGCGGGTCGTGGACGCGCTCGCTTCCGGCGAGGGCGCGGCGGCGGAGGCCGCGATGCGCCACGTGCTCAGCGGCCGTCCCGACACGGCGGCACCGGTCTCGCCGCCCGGAGTCGGCGGCGCCACCGGCGGGGCCGGCGGCGGCGACCACGTGGTGCCCCCGCCACGCGAGCACTGAGCCGGGCGGCGCCTGAGAGACGAGGGACGTCCCGTGCCGCGCGGGCGAGCGCCCGGAGAAACGGATCGCATCGACCGCCGATCGCGCGCAGGCGCCGCGTCGACAGGCAGCGGTCCACGGCACGAACGGCTGCGCCGCCGGATTTCGGCGGCGCAGCCGTTTCCGCCCTTGTGTATGCGGGGCAGCTTCTTGGAGTGGTGTCCTTTTCGTCGGCCTCTTTCCGGAATGTATCGGGAAGGGTGTGACCCGGGCCACGTGCATAGCCCGTAACGCTTCGCGTCACAGCGCGATGACTCAATAGGTGACAGCCGAGGAGGGAATACGGAACCCGGAGCCCGGCGCTCGTACAGGCGCTGTATTCCTCCACAGCTCAGCCCGCGCCGTCGGTCCATCCCCACCGGCGGTTTGCCGTTTCCATCGTTCCGAGAGGTTGTTCGTGTCGGCCAGCACATCCCGTACGCTCCCTGCGGAGATCGCCGAATCCGAATCTGTGGTGGCGCTCATCGAGCGGGGAAAGGCTGAGGGGCAGATCGGCGGCGACGACGTGCGTCGGGCCTTCGAGGCTGACCAGATTCCGCCAACCCAGTGGAAGAACGTACTGCGCAGCCTCAACCAGATCCTCGACGAGGAGGGTGTGACGCTGATGGTGAGTGCCGCAGAGGCCCCCAAGCGCACCCGTAAGAGCGTCGCGGCCAAGGCCCCCGCAAAGCGCACCGCCACGAAGACGGTTCCGGCCAGGTCCGCTGCCGCCAAGAAGGCGGCCGGCAAGACCGAGGCGGCTCCCGCTGAGGCCGATGTCGTAGCAGCGGAGGAGACCGTCGACATGGACGCCGTCGAAGTGGCCGCCGCCGAGTTGGCCGCCGAGCCGGTCAAGAAGGCCGTCGCCAAGAAGGCCACCGCCAAGAAGACCGCCAAGAAGGCGGCGGCGAAGAAAGCCGCTCCCAAGAAGACCGCCACCAAGAAATCCGTCGTCGACGAGATCCTCGAGGACGCCGACGAGCCGACCGAGGAGGCACCGGGCAAACCCGCGAACAAGCCCGGCGCCGACGACGGCCCCACGGCCGAGGTCAAGAACGAGAACGAGGGCTTCGTTCTCTCCGACGACGACGAGGACGACGCACCGGCGCAGCAGGTCGCCGCCGCCGGCGCCACCGCCGACCCCGTCAAGGACTACCTCAAGCAGATCGGCAAGGTTCCCCTCCTCAACGCCGAGCAGGAGGTGGAGCTCGCCAAGCGGATCGAGGCCGGCCTCTTCGCCGAGGACAAGCTCGCCGCCGCCGACAAGCTCGCACCCAAACTCAAGCGCGAGCTGGAGATCATCGCCGAGGACGGCCGCCGCGCGAAGAACCACCTGCTGGAGGCCAACCTCCGGCTCGTGGTCTCCCTGGCCAAGCGCTACACCGGCCGCGGCATGCTCTTCCTCGACCTGATCCAGGAGGGCAACCTCGGTCTCATCCGCGCCGTCGAGAAGTTCGACTACACCAAGGGCTACAAGTTCTCGACGTACGCGACGTGGTGGATCCGTCAGGCCATCACGCGCGCGATGGCCGACCAGGCGCGCACCATCCGTATCCCGGTGCACATGGTCGAGGTCATCAACAAACTCGCGCGGGTCCAGCGCCAGATGCTCCAGGACCTGGGCCGCGAGCCCTCGCCCGAGGAGCTGGCCAAGGAGCTGGACATGACGCCGGAGAAGGTCGTCGAGGTCCAGAAGTACGGCCGTGAGCCGATCTCTCTGCACACGCCCCTCGGCGAAGACGGCGACAGCGAATTCGGCGACCTCATCGAGGACTCGGAAGCCGTCGTCCCCGCCGACGCGGTCAGCTTCACGCTTCTCCAGGAGCAGCTGCACTCGGTTCTGGACACGCTCAGCGAGCGCGAGGCGGGCGTGGTCTCGATGCGTTTCGGCCTGACGGACGGTCAGCCCAAGACCCTCGACGAGATCGGCAAGGTCTACGGCGTCACGCGTGAGCGGATCCGGCAGATCGAGTCGAAGACGATGTCGAAGCTGCGGCACCCCTCCCGCTCCCAGGTCCTGCGCGACTACCTGGACTGACGGCGGGCGGCGGGCGGCGCGGCCGTCCGCATACGGCAGGGGCCGGCGACCCTACCAAGGGTCACCGGCCCCTGCCGTATGTGTGCATGGCCCCTCAGGATGCGGAGGTGCTCCATCCGGATCACTCTTGATGGTCCGAAGGCCCTTCCCGAGGCCGCCACCGCCAGGAGGCTGTATGCGTCCGCTGCGTGCACTCCCACTGCCTTCGCTGATATCCGCGCTGCTCGGCGCCCTGCTGGCGCTGCTGCTCGCGCCGCCGGCGCACGCGTCCCAGGTGCGGGACAGGGTCGTGGTCGGCGGCCGTCCCGTGGATGCCGCCGACCATCCGTGGGCGGTGGCTCTCGGCAGCCGTGACCGCTTCGGCGACGCCCGCTCAGGGCAGTTCTGCGGGGGCGCGCTCGTGGGCCCTCGTACGGTGATCACGGCGGCGCACTGCCTGAGCCGGGAGGTCCTCGGCGTCGCGCACGGCGAGGTCGACGACCTGCACGCGATATCCGGACGGAACGATCTCGGTACGGGCACCGGGCGCGAGGTGAAGGTGAGCAAGAGGTGGATCAACCCCGCGTACGACACCGCGACGAACTCGGGCGACGTCGCCGTACTCACGCTCGACGAACCCATGCCCGCGAGCGCGACGATCCCGATGGCCGCCGCCGGTGACCGTGGCTACACGCCCGGCACGGCCGCGCAGGTCTACGGCTGGGGCGACAGCAGCGGGAGCGGCGACTACGCGCCCCAACTGCGCGCCGCCGACGTGGACATGCTGAACGACTCGGCCTGTTCCCGCGCGTATCCCAGCGGGTCCGAGGGCGCCTTCGACAAGGCGTCCATGGTGTGCGCGGGGGTCGAGGAGGGCGGCCGCGACGCCTGCCAGGGCGACAGCGGCGGGCCGCTCGTGGCGCACGGACGGGTCGTGGGGCTGGTGTCGTGGGGCGCGGGCTGCGGCGAGCAGGGCAGGCCGGGTGTCTACACCCGCGTCTCGGCCGTGGAGGCGCTCGTCCGCGAGCACAGCGGATGAGGCGGGCGAGGGGAGATGCGGGGAGGTGAGGGAAGTGACGAGCGGGAGTCCGCGGGTCTTGTTCGCTGAGAGCCGAAGCCTGGAGCGGTCCGGTGCGGCAGAGCTCACGAGATGGCCGGGATGGCACGGGCAGCGGGACGGGCGGACCTGGACGTCGAAAGGCGGCCACCCGGTGTCACCGGATGACCGCCCACCGATTCCGGCCCGATGGCCGGTCCGAGCTCGTCGGTTCGGGACGTCTTGTCAGGTCAGGCCGCTCAGTCCTCCCCAGCCTCCGTGCTGGCGGGAGCAGTGAGCTTCTCCGTCTCGTCCTGTATCTCCGCGGCGATCTTCTTGAGCTCCGGCTCGAACTTACGCCCGTGGTGTGCGCAGAACAGCAGCTCTCCACCACTGAGCAGCACGACGCGCAGATAGGCCTGTGCGTTGCAGCGGTCGCAGCGGTCGGCGGCCGTCAACGGAGTCGCGGGGGTCAGAACAGTAGTCACGTCGCCTCTTCTCTAGCTCGACGAGCTGTCGTACCAGGGTCAACATCCAACCAGGTCGAAAACGTTCCCGCTCTCGGCCAATCCTCGAAGATTTCTCCCCGGGGCGGCTGCATGTTGCCGGGTGGCGGCGAATGAGCCGTATTGCGTGGATTGCTTCGTGGTCAGGGTGCTTGGTTGCTGTTGTCCAGTTGTTTGTCTGTGGTGTTCCCGTGTTGAAGGGGACGTGCCCGGAGCCTAAATGGTTCATGCGCCAAAGGGAACGTGATGTGTGCGTCACCCCATCGAGTTATCGAACGTACGAACGAGCACGGGCTAGCATTGTTGCCTTCCTGGGTGGCGCGGCACGCCCTGTCCTGCTGTCTCGGTACCCTCTGACGCGGCAGCCAGCCACCACAAGCAGAATTCAGCGAGGAGCGAACCGCGTGACCGCCGACTCTTCCCTTGCCTCCGGCAGGGGGAACACCAAGCCGTCCACTGCGCTGCTCGCCGGTGCGGACAGAGACGGTGGCACTAATTACACCGCGCGGCACCTGCTCGTCCTGGAGGGGCTCGAAGCGGTGCGCAAGCGCCCGGGCATGTACATCGGCTCCACCGACAGCCGGGGCCTGATGCACTGCCTGTGGGAGATCATCGACAACTCCGTGGACGAGGCGCTGGGCGGGCACTGCGACCGGATCGAGGTCGTCCTCTACGAGGACGGCTCGGTGGAGGTCATCGACAACGGCCGCGGCATCCCGGTCGACGTCGAGCCCAAGACGGGCCTCTCGGGCGTCGAGGTCGTGATGACGAAGCTGCACGCCGGCGGCAAGTTCGGCGGCGGTTCGTACGCGGCCTCGGGCGGTCTGCACGGCGTGGGCGCCTCCATGGTCAACGCGCTCTCCTCGCGGCTGGACATCGAGGTGGACCGCGGCAGCCGTACGCACTCGATCAGCTTCCGCCGCGGCGTTCCCGGGATCTTCACCGAGTCCGGTCCCGACGCCCCGTTCGACCCCGGGAGCGGTCTGCGCAAGGGAAAGAAGCTGCCGAAGGGCCGGACCGGGACGCGTGTGCGCTACTGGGCGGACCGGCAGATCTTTCTCAAGGACGCACGTCTCTCCCTGGAGACGCTGTACGGGCGTGCCCGGCAGACCGCGTTCCTCGTCCCCGGGCTCACGCTGATCGTGCGCGACGAGCGGGGGCTGGACGGACAGGAGACCTCGGAGCAGGTCTTCCGCTACGACGGCGGCATCAGCGAGTTCTGCGAGTACCTGGCACAGGACAAGCCGGTGAGCGACGTGATCCGGCTCCAGGGGAAGGGCCAGTTCAAGGAGACGGTGCCGGTCCTCGACGACCTCGGCCACATGATCCCGACGGAGGTGCAGCGGGAGCTGGGCGTCGACATCGCGCTGCGGTGGGGCACGGGCTACGACAGCACGCTGAAGTCCTTCGTCAACATCATCGCCACCCCCAAGGGCGGCACCCACGTCTCTGGGTTCGAACGCTCTGTGACCAGGACCGTCAACGAGGCGTTGCGCTCCACGAAGATCCTCCGCGTCGCGGAGGACGACATCGCCAAGGACGACGCCCTGGAGGGCCTCACGGCTGTGGTCACCGTGCGGCTGGCGGAGCCGCAGTTCGAGGGGCAGACGAAGGAGGTGCTGGGCACCTCCGCGGCCTCGCGCATCGTCGCGCAGGTCGTGGCCACGGAGCTCAAGGCCTTCCTCACCTCGACCAAGCGGGACGCCAAGCAGCAGGCACGGGCCGTACTGGAGAAGGTCGCCGCGGCCGCCCGTACCCGCATCGCCGCCCGGCAGCACAAGGAGGCTCAGCGGCGGAAGACTGCACTGGAATCCTCGTCGCTGCCCGCCAAGCTGGCCGATTGCCGTAGTGACGACGTCGACCGCAGCGAACTGTTCATCGTCGAGGGGGATTCGGCGCTGGGGACCGCGAAGCTGGCCCGTAACTCCGAATTCCAGGCGCTGCTCCCGATCCGCGGCAAGATCCTCAACGTCCAGAAGTCCTCCGTCTCGGACATGCTGAAGAACGCCGAGTGCGGCTCGATCATCCAGGTGATAGGGGCGGGGTCCGGGCGGACCTTCGACATCGACCAGGCCCGGTACGGCAAGGTCATCTTCCTCGCCGACGCCGACGTGGACGGCGCGCACATCCGCTGCCTGCTGCTGACTCTTTTCCAGCGCTACATGCGGCCCATGGTCGAGGAGGGCCGGGTCTTCTCGGCGGTGCCGCCGCTGCACCGGATCGAGCTGGTCAACCCCAAGAAGGGGCAGCAGAAGTACCTCTACACGTACTCGGACAACGAACTGCGGCAGACGCTGCTGGAGCTGGAGCGCACCAACGTGCGCTACAAGGACTCGATCCAGCGGTACAAGGGCCTCGGGGAGATGGACGCGGGGCAGCTCGCGGAGACCACGATGGACCCCCGCCACCGCACCCTGCGCCGGATCAACATCAGCGATCTGGAGGCGGCGGAGACGGCCTTCGATCTGCTGATGGGAAGCGAGGTCGCGCCCCGCAGGGAGTTCATCAGCTCCTCGGCGGCGACGCTGGACCGCTCGCGGATCGACGTCTGAGAAACCGACGTCTGAGAAACCGACGCCTGAGAGGGGCGGACGCGCTGACCGCTTCCGCCCCTCGCTGTCCGCTCCGCGGCTCTGCCCACGGCTCCGGCGTCACGGTGGCCCGCCGCTGGTCATGGCCCGTAATCCGGTAAGTCACCTGAAGGGGTGAACAGTCCGGGATGCCCCATCCGTGATCTTCTGCGTCTGCCCATCCTTGGGCATGCGCACCGATGATCCCTGGTACGACGACCTGGCCTCCGGCTGGGGCGACCGCTATGCGCCGCCCGCCTGCGCGGCCTCCACCACCACGGCTCCGCGGGGCGGGAGTGCGTACGGCGGCGACGCGCAGGACGTGCGGGACGCGCAGGCCGGTGTCTATCTCGCGGTTCAGCGCAGCGACGCCTTCCAGCAGGTGCGGCGGCGTTACCGGCGCTTCGTCGTGCCCGTCACCGCGGCCTTCCTGGTCTGGTACCTCGCGTACGTCGTCGCCGCCACGGCCGCGCCGGAGCTGATGGCCCGTCCCGTCGCGGGGGTGTTCAACGTCGCCCTGGCCGCCGGCCTCGCGCAGTTCGCCAGCACCTTCCTGCTGACGTGGGCGTACGTGCGCCACGCGCGGCTGCGGCGGGACGAGCTCGCGCTCGAACTGCGCTGGGAGACACAGGACATGGCGCGTGCGCGCGCCGCCGCCCCTGTCGCCGTTCCCCGTAGCGCGTGGGAGAGCGGGCGTTGACCGGCAGCCACCAGACGCTCACGCTGGTGCTCTTCAGCGCCGTCATCGCCGTCACCCTGGCCATCACCACGTGGGCGAGCCGCAGACGCCGGGGCTCCCCCGAGGAGTTCTACGCGGGCGGCCGGCTCTTCAGCCCGATGGAGAACGGGTTCGCCATCGCCGGGGACTACATGTCGGCCGCGTCGTTCCTCGGCATCTCCGGGCTCATCGCCCTGTACGGCTACGACGGGATGCTCTACGCGGTCGGCTTCCTCGTCGCGTGGCTCGTCGTGCTGCTGCTCGTCGCCGAACTCGTGCGCAACTGCGGGCGGTTCACGCTGGCGGACGTCGTGACGGCGCGGCTGCGCGAGCGTCCGGTGCGCATCGCCTCGGGCGTCTCGTCCGTGACCGTCTCGGTGCTCTACCTGGTCGCGCAGATGGTCGGCGCCGGCAGTCTCGTCGCGCTGCTGCTCGGCGGCACCAGCGGGGCGGCGCGGTCCTGGACCGTGATCGGGGTCGGGGCGCTCATGGTCGTGTACGTCTCCTGCGGCGGGATGCGGGCGACCACCTGGATTCAGATCGTGAAGGCGGTGCTGCTGCTGGGCGGCGCCGTCACGCTGACGGTGCTCGTGCTGCTGCGCTTCGGCGGAGATCTGGGGGCGCTGCTGGGCGGTGCCGCCGAACGCAGCGGCCACGGGTGGGACTTCCTCGCCCCCGGGCTGCGCTACGGCGGGGCGTGGACGCACCGGCTGGACTTCATCAGCCTCGGACTCGCACTCGTCCTGGGCACGGCGGGGCTGCCGCACATCCTGTCCCGCTTCTACACGGTGCCCACGGCGCGGGCCGCGCGACGCTCGGTCGTCTGGTCGATCGGGCTGATCGGCGCCTTCTATCTGATGACGATCGTGCTCGGGTTCGGGGCCGCGGCGCTGCTGGGCGGCGGCACCGTACGAGCCTCCGACCCCGCAGGGAACACGGCGGTGCCGCTGCTGTCGCTGGAGCTGGGCGGAGGTGCCGGATCGACGGGCGGACCGGTGCTGTTCGCCGTCGTCGCGGCCGTCGCCTTCGCCACGATCCTCGCCGTCGTCGCCGGGATCACGCTCGCGTCGTCCGCGGCGGTCGCGCACGACCTCTACGCGTCGCTGAGCAGGCGCGGTTCGCGCGGGGAGGTCGGCGTCGCGAGGATCGCGGCGGTCGGGGTCGGTGCCGCGGCGATCGGGCTGGGGCTTCTCGCGCAGCATCTCAACGTCGCCTTCCTGGTGGGTCTGGCGTTCGCCGTCGCCGCCGCGGCCAATCTGCCGGTGCTGCTCTACGCCCTGTTCTGGCGCCGCTTCACCACCAAGGGGGCGGTCTGGTCGGTGTACGGAGGGCTGGTGCCGGCCGTCGTGCTCGTCGCGTTCTCGCCCGTCGTCTCCGGGGCGCCGGGGGCGCTCTTCCCCCAACTCGACTTCGCCGTCTTCCCGTTGGAGAACCCGGGCCTGGTCGCGATTCCGCTGGGGTTCCTCTTCGGCTGGCTCGGGACCGTCACCTCGCGGGAGGTGCCCGACGAGGCCAAGCACGCCGAGACGGAGGTGCGGTCGCTGACCGGTGCGGGCGCGGTGTGACGGCCCGGCGCAAAACGGCGATCTGGGGCCGATCCGGGCGGTGGGCGCAACCGCTTGCGCACACCGTGAAGAGTTAGGTCCAGACCTATTGACATCGATGGCATGAGAGCCGGAGATTGTCTTCAAGAGATGACGGCATGCCTGATCGACGGCCCGCGTCCTGCTCCGGAGTGAACTGCCGTTCCCCCCACAGCCGTTCACCGGAGCGCGGCCCGCCCGTCGGACTGCCGGAGCGCGACCCCGGCCGCCCCCACACGCGACTGGGTCCTTCTGGACCGCCCGTGCGGTCCTCCCCACAGGAAGGCACCGCTCGATGAGACACAGGACTTCCCTGACGGCCGGTCTGCTCGCAGCCGCCGCCCTGGCGACGACCTCGCTGCTGACGGCGTCCGCGGACGCCGCCTCGCCGCCGGCCGCCACCGGACACTCCGCCAAGGCGGCCGAGTTCAAGGACGACTTCGAGGGACCGGCAGGAAGTGCCGTCGACAGCTCCAAGTGGCAACTGGAGACCGGCGACAACGAAAGCAACCACGAGCGCCAGTACTACACGTCCGGCACCGACAACGCCGCGCTGGACGGGAACGGCAACCTCGTCATCACGGCCAAGAAGGAGAACCCGGGCAACTACAACTGCTGGTACGGCTCGTGTGAGTACACCTCCGCCCGCCTCAACACGGCGAGCAAGTTCACCACCACCTACGGGCACGCCGAGGCCCGTATGAAGATCCCCCAAGGCAAGGGCATGTGGCCCGCGTTCTGGATGCTGGGCGACGACATCGGCAGCGCGGGCTGGCCCAACTGCGGTGAGATCGACGTGATGGAGAACATCGGGTCCGAACCGAGCACGGTGCACGGCACGATCCACGGACCCGGGTACTCCGGCGGCGAGGGCATCGGCGCCGGCTACTCCCTCCCGAACGGGGAGAAGTTCGCCGACGGCTTCCACACCTTCGCCGTCGACTGGTCGCCGGAGAAGATCACTTGGTCCGTCGACGGGAACGAGTACGAGACCCGCACCCCCGCCGACCTGGGCGGCGACCGCTGGGTCTTCGACCACCCCTTCTACATGATCCTCAACCTCGCCGTCGGAGGTGACTGGCCGGGCGACCCCGACGGCGGCACCACCTTCCCGCAGCAGCTCGTGGTCGACTACGTCCACGTCACCGGCGGCAACTGACGGCCCGCACCGGCCGTGCCACCAGCCGTCCGGGCCGGCGTTGCCGGGCGCCGGTCCGGACGCCGGCGGGCTCGCCCTGATCAGCCCGCCGGGTGCAGCGCCTGCGGCAGTACGACCGTGAACTCGGCGCCGCCGCAGGCCGCTTCGCCGACCCGCACCGAGCCGCCGTGGCGCTCCGCGAGCCGGCGTACGAGCGCGAGGCCCAGGCCCCGCTGGCGGTGTGCGGGCGGGTCCTTCGTGGACCAGCCCTCCGCGAAGACCAGTTCACGCTGATCGCCGGGGATGCCGGGGCCGCTGTCGGTGACCCGGAGGACGACGACCGTGTCGTCGGCGGAGCAAGCTTCGGGAGCGGGACCGGGACCGGCGGCCCCGGTCGCCTGACCGGTGCCGCTTCCGGCAGCGGTGCCGTCTCCGGAAGCGGTGCCGTTCTCGTCCGGGGAGCCCGCGTCTCCGCCGGTGTCCGCGTCGCCGTCGGTGTGCAGCTCGATCTCCACCGTGGCGTCGGCCGAACCGGCCGCCGCGTCCAGTGCGTTGTCGACGAGATTGCCCAGCACCGTCGCCAACTCGCGCGGGTCGACGAGCCGGTCGGGCAGGCGGGTGTCCGGGGTGAGCCGCAGCGCGACGCCCCGTTCCGCCGCGACCGTCGCCTTCCCCACGAGCAGGGCGGCCAGCAGCGGGTCGTCGACCCGCTCGGCGATCTGCTCCGACGTGGCCCTGTGCACGCCGACGGCCTGGCTGAGGTAGGCGGCGGCCTCCTCGTACTGTCCGAGCTGGAGCAGTCCCAGGAGCAGGTGCATCCTGTTGGCGTGCTCGTGGTCCTGGGCGCGCAGGGCGTCGATCAGGCCGCGCGAACCGTCGAGTTCGCGGCCGAGAAGCTCCAGTTCCGTACGGTCGCGGAAGGTGGCCACCGCGCCGCCGTCCGCCGTGGGCATGCGGTTGGCGACGAGGACCCTGCCGCCGCTGACGGCGAGCAGATCGGCGCCGGTGACGCCGCCGCACAGCACGTCCGCCGTGCGGCCCGGCCCGAGCACCTGCGCCAGCGGACGGCCCGTGTCCTCGGGTCGCAGCTCCAGCAGCCGCTGGGCCTCGTCGTTGACGAGCCTGATCCTGCCGTCGGCGTCGAGCGCGACGACGCCCTCGCGGATGCCGTGCAGCATCGCCTCCCGCTCGTCCAGGAGGGAGGAGATGTCGGAGAAGGCCAGGTCGTGGGTCTGGCGCTGCAAGCGCCGGGAGACGAGCACGGAGGCGAGGACGCCGACGGCGAGAGCCCCGCCCGCGTACGCGAGCAGCTCGGGGACCGCGCCGAGGAACCGGTCGCGCACACCGCCGTACGCGATGCCGACCGAGACCGCGCCGATCACCTGCCCGTGCTCGTCGCGCAGCGGCACCTTGCCGCGGGCGGAGCGGCCCAGCGTGCCCTCGTCGATGTGGCGCACCTCGTGACCGGCGAGTGCGGCGCTGGGGTCGGTGGAGACGTGCCGTCCGATCCGGCGCGGTTCGGGGTGCGACCAGCGGATTCCGCGGGTGTCGAGCACCACGACGTAGCCGGCGCCGGTGGCCTTGCGTATCCGCTCGGCCTGCCGCTGCACGGGGCCGTGGACGGACGGGCCGGAGTCGGTGCCGAGGTGGCGCGCGAACTCCGGCCGTGTCGCGGTCGTCTGGGCGATGGCCAGCGCCCGGTCCATGGCGCGGTCGTCCAGCTCGTCGCTGAGCGGAGCCAGGAAGAGCGCCGTGACCAGGGCGGTCACGCCGGTGGCGATGGCCAGCTGCATCAGCAGCACCTGTGCGAAGACGCGCTGCGGCCACCGGAGGCGGCCCAGCGACGCGGGCAGGCGGCGCAGGGCGGACGGCGTCCGCGGCGGCGGCCCGGGCGTCTCCGGTGATTCCGGTGTCGCCGACCTGGCCGACGTCGTCTGTGCCGTCTGCGCCGGGGTCGGTGGCTTCGGTGAGTCCGGTGGTTCCGGTGGCGCGGACGTCCCGGTGCCGGGTGCGGACCCGGCACCGGCGGGATCCGGGACGGACGCGGGGAGTGGAGCGGTCACGGGCACCTCGGTGCGGTGCGGGAGATATGGGCGGAACGTACGGCGCCGTCACGGCCGGACGGTGCGCGGAGAGCCCGCGTGGAGCGGCGGGCGGGGCGGGAAGGCGGTGCGGGGGAGCGGGAGGGCGGAGCCACGGGGCGGTATGCGAGGACGGTAGCCGGTCCGCGCAGGTGCGCGCTGTGACGTGCGGCATCGCCGCGTACGATCGCAGCCGGCCCGCACCCCGCACACCCTGGAGGAAGCACTCGTGGAGCGACCACGGCGCGTACCCGTCATCGTCCTCGCGGGATTCCTCGGCTCCGGCAAGACCACCCTGCTCAACTACCTGCTGCGGCACAGCGGCGGCACCCGCATCGGCGCGATCGTCAACGACTTCGGCAGCATCGAGATCGACGCCATGACGGTGGCCGGGCAGGCCGACTCGACGGTGCCGCTCGGCGACGGCTGCCTGTGCTGCGCCGTCGACACGAGCGACATGGACGAGGTGCTGGAGCGGCTCGCCCGTCCGTCGGCGGCGATGGACGTGATCATCGTGGAGGCCAGCGGACTCGCCGAGCCCGAGACCCTGATCCGCATGATCCTCGCCTCCGGAAGCGAACACGCCGTCTACGGCGGGCTCGTGGAGGTCGTCGACGGCGCCGAGTTCGAGAGCGTACGGGAGCGCCATCCCGAGCTGGAGCGGCATGTGCGCGCCGCCGACCTCGTGGTGCTGGGCAAGGCGGACCGGGTTGCGGAGCCGGAACTGCGGCGGCTGCGCGAGACCCTGGAGGCCATCGGGCCCGGGACGCCCGTGGTGACGGCGTCACACGGGCGGATCGATCCCGCGTTGCTCTTCGACCCGGCGCACCGGCCGCGCCCGCCCGTCGAACAGCTCTCCTTCGACGCGCTGTTGAGGGAGAGCGCGGAGGACGACGAAGGCGAGGACGCGGACCACTCGGGCCATCTGCACGCGGCGTACGAGAGCGTGGAGTTCACCTCGCGGACGGCCCTGGACCCCAGGCGCTTCCTGGACTTCCTCGACGGCCGTCCGCCCGGCCTCTACCGGATCAAGGGATTCGTCGACTTCGGGGACGCCGACCCCGTGAACAGCTACGCCGTGCACGCGGTCGGCAGGTTCCTCCGCTTCACGCCCTCCCACCGACGGGCGGATCAACCGGACGAACCGGATGAAGGGGTGCCGACGCAGCTCGTGCTGATCGGCGCCGGGATCGACGCAGCGGCGCTGCGGAAGGAGCTGGCGGCATGCGTCGCCGACCCCTCCGAAGCACCGGATCCGCATGCGATGTGGGGCGTGCTTCGCTACGTGGAGACCGGAGCCGACGCCGACGCGGACTTTGATGCCGGAGATCCATACAGCGAAGGCGACGGACCGGACGACCCCGACCCCGACGACCACCCCGACCTCGACGCCCAAGTGCCCGCGGACGACCGCGGATTCACGTAAGCCCCGGGCGCGGAGCCCTGAGCCACGCGCCCGGGCGCGCAGCGCCCGGCCGCCCGGCCGCCCCCGGCCGTTCCCTACACCGGCCCCGCGACCACCGCGACCGGCTTCTTCAGCGGAACCCCGGAACCGTCCCTGCGCGGATCCAGCTCGGGCAGCTCTGCCGGAGCGCCGTTCCGCGAAGCGGCCTTCGCCGGGGCGGCCCCCGCCCACGCCAGCGCCAGTGAGTCCTCGCCCTTCAGGAACCGCTGGCAGCGCACACCGCCCGTCGCGCGGCCCTTCCTCGGGAACTGGTCGAAGGGCGTGAGCTTCGCCGTACTGATCGAGTCGTCCAGCGTGCCGTGCGAGCCGGAGAGCGTGAAGACCACCGCGTCCGCCGCCGGATCGACGGCGGTGAAGGAGATCACCTTCGCGTCGCCCGCCAGCTTGATGCCCGCCATGCCGCCCGCCGCACGCCCCTGCGGCCTGACCTGGCTGGCCGCATAGCGCAGCAGCTGTGCCTCGTCGGTGATGAAGACCAGGTCCTCCTCGCCCGTGCGCAGCTCGGCGGCGCCCACGACGCGGTCGCCCTCGCGGAGCGAGATGACCTCCAACTCCTCCTTGTGCGCTGGATAGTCGGGCACGACCCGCTTCACCACGCCCGCCTCGGTGCCCAGGGCGAGGCCCGGAGACGACTCGTCCAGGGTGGTCAGGCAGACCACGCGCTCGCCGTCCTCAAGCGCCAGGAACTCCGAAATCTGGGCGCCGCCCGCGAGGTTGGGCGCGGTCGCCGACTCCGGGAGCTGCGGCAGGTCGACCACGAGGAGGCGCAGCAGCCGCCCCGCGGAGGTGACGGCGCCGATCTCCCCGCGCGTCGTCGCGGGCACGGCCGAGACGATCACGTCGTGCTTGGCCCGCTTCGCCGCCTGGTCGAAGACGGGCTCGCCGTTGGCCGTACGGGCCAGCAGCCCCGTCGAGGACATCAGGACCCGGCACGGATCGTCCGAGACCTCCAGCGGGACGGACGCGACTGGTGCGCCGGCCGCCTCCAGCAGCTCCGTGCGGCGAGGTGTCGCGTACTTCTTCGCGATCGCGGCGAGTTCGCTGGAGACGAGCTTGCGCAGCTCCGCGTCCGATTCGAGGATCCGTGTCAGCTCCTCGATCTCCGCACGCAGCCGGTCGCGCTCGCTCTCCAGCTCGATCCGGTCGAACTTCGTCAGCCGGCGCAGCGGGGTGTCGAGGATGTACTGCGTCTGTACGTCGCTGAGCCCGAACCGCGCGATGAGCGACTCCTTGGCCTGCGCGGCGTTCTCACTCGACCGGATGATCCTGATGACTTCGTCGATGTCGACGAGCGCCACCAGCAGGCCCTCGACGAGGTGAAGTCTGTCGCGCCGCTTGGTGCGCCGGAACTCGCTGCGCCTGCGCACCACCGTGAACCGGTGGTCGACGTAGACCTCCAGCAGCTCCTTCAGGCCCAGCGTGAGCGGCTGGCCGTCCACCAGCGCCACGTTGTTGATGCCGAAGGACTCCTCCATGGGCGTCAGCTTGAACAGCTGCTCCAGGACGGCCTCCGGGTTGAAGCCGTTCTTCACCTCGATGACCAGGCGCAGCCCGTGAGCGCGGTCGGTGAGGTCCTTCACGTCCGCGATGCCTTGCAGGCGCTTGGAGTTGACCAGGTCCTTGATCTTGGAGATGACCTTCTCCGGGCCCACGGCGAACGGAAGCTCCGTGACGACCAGGCCCTTTCGGCGCGGTGTGACCTGCTCGACGGAGACGGTCGCACGCATCTTGAAGCTGCCGCGGCCGCTCGCGTAGGCGTCCTTGATGCCCTCCGTGCCGACGATCCGCCCGCCTGTGGGCAGATCAGGGCCGGGCACATGGCGCATCAGCGTCTCGAGGTCCGCGCCGGGGTGCTTGATCAAGTGCCGTGCGGCGGCGATGACTTCGCCGAGGTTGTGCGGCGGCATGTTCGTCGCCATGCCGACGGCGATGCCCGAGGAGCCGTTGACGAGCAGGTTCGGATACGCCGCGGGGAGGGCGCTCGGCTCCTGCTCGCTGCCGTCGTAGTTCGCGGCGAAGTCGACCGTGTCCTCGTCGATCGACTCGACCATCAGGCTCGCGGCGGGCGCGGGCCGGCACTCCGTGTACCGCATGGCGGCCGGCGGGTCGTCGTTGCCCAGCGAGCCGAAGTTGCCGTGGCCGTCGACCAGCGGGACCCGCATGCTGAACGGCTGTGCCATGCGCACGAGGGCGTCGTAGATCGCGGAGTCGCCGTGCGGGTGGAGCTTGCCCATCACCTCGCCGACGACCCGGGCGCACTTGACGTGGCTGCGCTCGGGGCGCAGACCCATCTCGTGCATCTGGTAGAGGATGCGCCGCTGCACGGGCTTCAGCCCGTCGCGCGCGTCGGGCAGCGCCCGCGAGTAGATGACCGAGTAGGCGTACTCCAGGTAGGAGCCCTGCATCTCGTCGACGACGTCGATGTCGAGGATGCGCTCCTCGAAATCGTCCGGCTGTGTCTTCGTACTGCGGGGGGCCATCGCGGCTGCGGCTCCTTCTTTGCGTGCCGCACGGGTGGCCCGGGCGCTGTGCCGGGCCGGTGCGGAGGCGGTTCTGACGCGGACCATTGTGGACCGCGGCGCTGACAACCGGCTCCCCGACCCGGCGGTCGGGGACGCCCGTCCGTGCCGTCGCCGTCGCACGGTACGGACAATGGCAGGGTACGAGCCCGGTTCCGGGGCGTACGGTACGGGAACTCCGCACGCTCTCGGCTCGGTTGCATAGGGTGACAGGACCGCTTGCGCACGTACACGCATTTGACGCGATCGAAGGGACTCCATGCCCATGGGCCACACTGCCACGCCCCCGCCGGCCGCCGGCGGGCTGACAGCGACGGAGCACCGGCTGGCCAACGGCCTGCGCGTGGTGCTCTCCGAGGACCATCTCACCCCCGTCGCGGCGGTCTGTCTCTGGTACGACGTCGGCTCCCGCCACGAGGTCGCGGGCCGCACCGGACTCGCCCATCTCTTCGAGCACTTGATGTTCCAGGGCTCCGCGCAGGTGCAGGGGAACGGCCACTTCGAACTCGTGCAGGGCGCGGGCGGCTCGCTCAACGGCTCGACCAGCTTCGAGCGCACGAACTACTACGAGACCATGCCCGCCCACGAGTTGGAGCTCGCGCTCTGGCTGGAGGCCGACCGCATGGGCTCGCTGCTGACGGCCCTGGACGACGAGTCCATGGAGAACCAGCGCGACGTCGTCAAGAACGAGCGCCGCCAGCGCTACGACAACGTGCCGTACGGAACGGCGTTCGAGAAGCTGACCGCCATGGCCTACCCCGACGGCCACCCGTACCACCACACGCCCATCGGCTCGATGGCCGACCTCGACGCGGCGTCCCTGGAGGACGCCCGGGAGTTCTTCCGTACGTACTACGCGCCCAACAACGCCGTGCTGAGCGTCGTCGGGGACATCGACCCGGAGCAGACGCTCGCCTGGATCGAGAAGTACTTCGGCTCGGTCCCCGGGCACGAGGGCAAGCGGCCGCCGCGCGACGGCACCCTGCCGGAGGTCATCGGCGGGCAGATGCGCGAGGTCGTCGAGGAGGAGGTGCCCTCGCGTGCGGTGATGGCCGCCTACCGGCTGCCGCACGACGGCACCCGCGAGTGCGACGCCGCGGACCTGGCGCTGACCGCGCTGGGCGGCGGCGAGTCCTCGCGCCTCAACAAGCGCCTCGTACGGCGCGACCGGCTCGCGGTGGGCGCCGGGTTCGGGCTGTTGCGCCTCGCGGGTGCGCCGTCGCTGGGCTGGCTGGACGTCAAGGCGTCCGGCGGCGTCGAGGTCGCCGACATCGAGGCGGCGATCGACGACGAGCTGCGGCGCTTCGCCGAGGAGGGCCCCTCGCCGGAGGAGATGGAGCGCGCCCAGGCCCAGTTGGAGCGCGAGTGGCTCGACCGGCTGGCCACCGTCGGCGGCCGCGCCGACGAACTCTGCCGCTACGCCGTGCTGTTCGGCGATCCGCAGCTCGCGCTGAGCGCGGTGCAGCGTGTCCTGGACGTCACAGCCGACGAGGTGCGCGCGGTGGCCGCCGCGCGGCTGCGCCCCGACAACCGTGCGGTGCTCGTCTACGAGCCCACCGAACCGGCCGCCGCCGACGACGAGAACGACGAGACCGAGGAGTCCGGCCAGTGAGCGACGCCCCGAACCAGCAAGAGACCGCCGCGGCAGGCACATCACAGGCACAGGGCAAGCAGATGGAGTTCCACCCGCAGCCGCGCGGCGGCCAGCCGAAGCCGTGGGCCTTCCCCGCGCCGGAGCGCGGCGTGCTCGGCAACGACCTCACGGTGCTGCGGTGCCACCGTCCCGGCCAGCAGATCGTCGCCGTCGAAGTCACGCTCCAGGCACCGCTGGACGCCGAGCCGGCGGGCCTCGACGGCGTCGCGACGATCATGGCGCGCGCGTTCTCGGAGGGCACCGACAAGCTCGACGCCGAGGCGTTCGCCGACGAGTTGGAGAGCTGCGGCGCCTCCCTCGACGCGTACGCGGACCACGCGGCCGTACGCGTCTCGCTGGAGGTGCCCGCCTCCCGGCTGCGCAAGGCCCTCGGCCTGCTCGCCGACGCGCTGCGCGCCCCCGCGTTCCCCGAGAGCGAGGTCGAACGCCTCGTCGGCAACCGCCTGGACGAGATCCCGCACGAGCTCGCCAACCCGACCCGGCGCGCGGCCAAGGAGCTCGCGAAGGAGCTGTATCCGGCCTCCGCGCGCATGTCCCGGCCGCGGCAGGGCACCGAGGAGACGGTCGCCCGTATCGACGCGGCCGCGGTGCGCGCCTTCTACGACGCGCACGTACGGCCCGCGACGGCCACCGCCGTCGTCGTCGGCGACCTCGACGGCGTCGACCTGGACGCGATCCTGGCCGACACCCTCGGCGCGTGGACTGGCTCGACGGCGCGGCCGCGCAAGGCCCCGCCCATCACCGCGGACGACACCGGGCGCGTGGTGATCGTCGACCGTCCCGGCGCGGTGCAGACGCAGCTGCTGATCGGGCGCATCGGGCCCGACAGGCACGACCGCGTCTGGCCCGCCCAAGTCCTCGGCACCTACTGTCTGGGCGGCACCCTCACCTCGCGCCTCGACCGGGTGCTGCGCGAGGAGAAGGGCTACACCTACGGGGTGCGCGCGTTCGGGCAGGTCCTGCGCTCCACCGCGGAGGGCACGGGCGCCGCGCTGCTCGCCGTCTCGGGCTCGGTCGCGACCGACGTCACGGGCCCCGCCCTCGCCGACCTGTGGAACGTGCTGCGCACCCTGGCCGCCGAGGGCCTCACGGACGACGAGCGCGACGTCGCCGTGCAGAACCTGGTGGGCGTCGCACCGCTGAAGTACGAGACGGCCGCCGCCGTGGCCGACACCCTCGCGGAGCAGGTCGAGCAGCAACTCCCGGACGACTACCAGGCGAACGTCTACGCGGAGCTGGCCCGTACGGGCACGGTCGAGGCGACGGCCGCGGTCGTGAACGCCTTCCCTCCGGACCGGCTGGTCACGGTGCTCGTCGGCGACGCGTCCCAGATCGCCGACCCCGTACGGGAGTTGGAGATCGGCGAGGTCAAGGTGGTGACCGGCGGCTGAGAGGCCGCACGACCGATCCACCGCCCGCACGAGAGAAGTGCGGGCATCGGCGGCCCCGTTCACCGCGAGGGTGAACCGGGGCCGCTGCCGTGTGGGGTGCCGTGAGGTGCCCGCTGCGCACCGTTCGAGGCCCGCGGGCGGGCCGTATGCCCGGATTATGTCCCTAATCGACCCATGCGCCCTGGTCCGTTGTGTGGGCTGCGCGACAAAACACGGGTTTGGTTTGGCCGTTGGCAGATGTCCCGTTTAGCGTCGATCCGGCTGTTCGTCAGAAGTGACCGCGACCGCGGCCGACGTTCGGCTTCGCCGAGTCTCCCGTACGACGACGTACACGTGGGAGAGCCGGGGGCCCTTCCCTCGCGGCGCCGCAACGGCGCAGAGGGGCCCCTCCCAGTCCGGACCGGAGACGGTACGGCGGGGGAGGGGGTGGGGTGAATCGGTCCGCACCGCCCAGCGGACCGTAGGAGACCTTCCTGCTCCGAACCGACTGGGGGCCCCTCCCGCCGGATTCCCGTACGGATCCCGCCGGGGATTCCGCCGCGTTCGCGCGCGGAGTCCCGAGTGCGGCATGCCCGCGCGGAGTCACACAGGCAGGAGGCAGACCCGGTAGGCGAGAAGGAGGGAAAGGAGTCACGCCGCCCCATGGCGTTCATTCGTGCCACCGGGACGCACCGCCGTACCCGCCCCGTGCGCCGCCGCGCGAAGGCCGCAGGCATAGCGGGCCTGACCGTCGGCGTCGTCGGATCGCTCGCGACCCCCGCCCTGGCCGCGACCGGCCGGCAGGCGCAGACCGCGAACAGCGCGTCGGCCGCCCACGAGACCGTTCGCGAGGCCGTCGACCGGACCGCCCAAGAGTCCGGTCACGAGGCCGCACCCGGGACCGGCCTCAGACGCGCGGTCGGCTTCGGCGACTCGATCGCCGACACCCTCGGCGACCAGGCCCTGCGCCAGGAGGCCGCCGCCGCCCAGGCCAGAGCCGCGAAGAAGGCCGAGCGCAGGGCCGCCGCCGTGAAGGCGAAGCGCGAGCGTGAGGCGAGGGAGAAGGCCGCGAGGGCCGCCGAGCGCGCGAGGCTCAACGCCTACGTCGCCCCGGTGAAGGACCCCTCGATCTCCACCTCGTACCGGTCCTCCGGCGGACTGTGGTCCTCCGGAACCCACACCGGCATCGACTTCCACGCGGACGAGGGCACCGAGGTGCGCGCCGTCGCGTCCGGCGAGGTCGTCGAGGCGGGCAGCGACGGCTCGTTCGGCAACGCCGTCGTCATCAAGCACCGCGACGGTACGTACACGCAGTACGGCCATCTGTCCTCGATCAGCGTCTCGTCCGGGCAGCGCGTCAAGTCCGGCCAGAAGATCGCGCTGTCGGGCTCCACCGGCAACACCACAGGCCCGCATCTGCACTTCGAGGCCCGCACGAGCCCCGAATACGGTTCGGACATGGACCCGGTGGCCTACCTCCGCAAGCACGGCGTGAACCTCTGACGCCCGGGCGGCGGCCCGTTGGCCGCCGCGCGTAAGACATCACGGCACGAAGCCCCCGGCCGCCGAGGAGCGGTCGGGGGCTTCGTCGCGCTTGCTGCTTCACAGGCCCGACTGGGGGCGCTGTACGGAGAGTGGCCGGTGCTATCCGCGTAGAGAGCGGTCAGACGGTCTCGGGCAGTTCCTCCAGGCCCTCGGAGACCAGCGTGGCCAGACGCTCGAGCGCGCCCTCCGCGTCCACCGCGTCGGACGCCAGCACGATCTCCTCGCCCGCCTCGGCACCCAGGCCCAGCACCCCGAGCATGGAGGCCGCGTTGACCGGAGTGCCGTCGTCCCCCTTCTTGACCGTGACGGGGACGCCGGCAGCAGCCGCCGCGCGGCAGAAGATCGAGGCGGGACGGGCGTGCAAACCCTCGGCCCACCCGACGGTGACGCGGCGCTCTACCATGGTTGTTGCCCTTCGGATCGTGCTTGCTCCGGCCGGGGACAAGTCTCGCATGCCTCTCCTGGCAGACGGCCGCACCCCCTTGACGTGCGCTGTCGGATGTCCGGGTCCAGGGCCGCCGGACGGCCTTACCCTGAGTCCCATGCGTACCCCTCGGGAGCGTGCGTATCCGGCGCACTGGGAGGCCGACGTGGTGCTCCGTGACGGCGGCACCGCGCTCATCAGGCCCATCACCGCGGACGATGCCGGGCGGCTCGTCGAGTTCTACGAACGTGTATCCGACGAGTCGAAGTATTACCGCTTCTTCGCTCCTTATCCACGGCTCTCCGACCGTGACGTACGTCGCTTCACACACCACGACTACGTCGACAGGGTCGGCCTCGCCGCGACCATCGGCGGCGAGTTCATCGCCACCGTCCGCTACGACCGGGTCGACGGCAGCGGACGCGCGACCACGAGCTCCGCGGGCCAGGAGGACTCCGCACAGGCGGAGGTGGCCTTTCTCGTACGCGACGACCAGCAGGGCCGCGGCGTCGCGTCCGCCCTCCTCGAGCACATCGCCGCCGTAGCCCGCGAGCGCGGCATCGAGCGCTTCATCGCCGAAGTGCTCCCCGCCAACACCAAGATGATCAAAGTGTTCACGGACGCGGGCTACTCGCAGCACCGCAGCTTCGAGGACGGCTCCGTCCATCTCACCTTCGACCTCGAACCCACCGAGCGCTCCCGCGCCGTCATGAGCGCACGCGAACAGCGCGCCGAGGGCCGCTCCGTGGAGCGGCTGCTCGCACCCGGTTCGGTCGCGGTGATCGGTGCGAGCCGCTCGCCGCGCGGCGCCGGGCGCAGGGTCCTGGAGAGCCTGCGCGAGGGCGGGTTCACGGGCCGGGTGTACGCGGTCAACCGCGAGCTTCCCGAGGGGGGAAGCGAACTCGGCGGCGTGCCGGCGCACCGTTCCGTGAAGGACGTGCCCGAGAGCCTCGACCTGGCGGTCGTGGCCGTCCCCGCAAGCCAGGTGCACGCACTCGCGCGCGAGTGCGGGGAGGCGGGAGTGCGGGGACTCGTCGTGCTCACCGCCGACTTCGGCCGCGACGAGCAGCGCGAACTCGTGCGGCTCGCCCGCTCGTACGGCACCCGCGTCGTCGGTCCGAACGCCTTCGGGCTGATGAACACCGCGCCGGACGTACGGCTCAACGCCACGCTCTCGCCCGAGATGCCGGCGCGGGGGAGGGCCGGCCTGTTCACTCAGTCCGGCGCCATCGGGATCGCCCTGCTGGCCGGTCTCCACCAGCGCGGGATCGGGCTGTCCAGCTTCGTCTCCGCGGGCAACCGCGCGGACGTCTCCGGCAACGACGTCCTCCAGCACTGGGACGACGATCCCGACACCGACGTCACGCTGCTCTACCTCGAATCGATCGGCAATCCCCGGAAATTCACCCGGCTCGCCAGGCGCATCGCCGCCCGGAAGCCGGTCGTCGTGGTCAAGGGCGCCCGGCACAGCGGCAGCGCACCGCCCGCGGGGCACGCCGCCCCGGTCTCCCGTACGCCGGTCGCGACCGTCACGACGCTGCTCCGGCAGGCGGGCGTCGTCATGGTCGACACCGTCACCGAACTCCTCGACGCGGGCGCCCTCCTCGTCTCCCAGCCGCTTCCCGCGGGCCCGCGCACGGCCATCCTCGGCAACGCCGAGTCCCTCGGGCTGCTCTCGTACGACGCCGCGCTCGCCGGCGAGCTGCGGCCGCAGCCGGTGCGCGTCCTCGGCGCCTCGGCGACGCCCGGGGAGTACCGGAACGCGCTGCGCGACGCGCTGGAGGACCCGGAGACGGACGCCGTGGTCGTCACCGTGATCCCCCGGGTCGGCGAGACCCCGGCGGCCGAGCTGGCCGACGCGCTGCGCGAGGCCTCGGAGGGCGCGGACAAGCCCGTCACGGTCGTGCAGCTCGCGATCGAGGGCCTGGAGGCGGCCCTCGCCGAGCGCGGCATCCCCTCCTATCCCGCACCGGAGCGCGCGGTGCGGGCGCTCTCGGAGGCGGCGCGGTACGCGCACTGGCGCCGCGAGGCGGAAGCCCCGGGCCGGGTACCGGAGTTCGAGGCCGACGAGGCCGCCGCCTCCGCGCTGCTGGAGCGTGCGGCGGCGGAGGCGGCGCGGGGTGCGGACGCCGCCGGAGCCACCGTCGCGGGCGAGCCGGGCGAGCCGGGCGAGCCGGGCGAGGCCGGCGGACCCGGCGGGCTGACATCGGGCGTGGCCGGGGCCCCTCGCGCGGCGGAAGCGCCAGGTGCGGCCCAGGCTGCCGGTGCGGCCGAGCCCTCCTCCGTACCCCTGGCCGGCCACCGCGAGGCCCGTCCCACCACCGTCGCGGCCACCACCGTGGAGCGGAGGCGCAGCGTCACCCTCGGCGCCGACGACGCCGCGGCCGTCCTCGCCTGCTACGGCGTCGCCGTGCAGCCCACCAGCCCCGCCTACTCCGCGGACGAGGCCGCCGCCGCGGCACGCGGCCTCGGCTACCCCGTCGCGCTCAAGACCACGGCCCCGCATCTGCGCCACCGCGCCGACCTGGGCGGCGTACGCCTCGACATCTCCTCCGAGACGGAGCTCCGACGCGCCTACGCGGAGCTCACGGACGCCTTCGGGGAGCCCGCCGAGCTGCGCCCCGTCGTGCAGGCCATGGCACCGCGCGGCGTCGACACCGTCATCAGGGCCGCGGTCGATCCGTCGATCGGGGCGGTGCTCTCCTTCGGCCTCGCGGGGACTCCGTCCGAACTGCTCGAAGACGTGGCGCACCGGCTCGTCCCGGTCACCGACAAGGAGGCCGCGGAACTGGTCCGTGCGATCCGCAGCGCCCCGATACTCTTCGGCTGGCGCGGTGCACAGCCCGTGGACATCGCGTCGCTCGAGGACCTGCTGCTGCGGGTCTCCCGGCTCCTGCACGACCATCCCGAGATCGTCGCCGTCGACCTGGAGCCCGTCGTCGTCGCCCCGCGCGGCCGTACGGTGCTCGGCGCGACCGTCCGGGTCGCCGAGCCCTCGCCGGAGACCGACCTGGGCCGCCGCAGCCTGCCCGCTTACTGAGAGTCCACGGGCCCGTAGGATGGCCCGCATGGCGAAGACCGGTACGACGACGCAGGGGCTGCGTGAGGCGATCGAGCGCAGCGGCTATTACCCCACCCTCGTGGCGGAGGCCGTCGAGGCGGCGGTCGGCGGCGAGCCCGTCGCTTCCTACCTCGTACACCAGGAGACGACGTTCGACTCCAACGAGGTGCGCCGCCATGTCACGGTCCTCGTCCTCACCGGGACGCGTTTCCTCGTCAGCCACACCGACGAGCAGCCCGCGGACGGCACCTCGTCGTCCCCCTACGCGACGACGTCCACGGAGTCCGTGAAGATCCAGCGCATCTCGTCCGTCGTGCTCTCCCGCGTCGTCGCCGATCCGGAGTCCTACACACCCGGCACGCTGCCCCGCGAGGTCGTCCTCACCATCGGCTGGGGCGCCGTCTCCCGTCTCGACATGGAGCCGGCCACCTGCGGAGACCCCAACTGCGAGGCGGACCACGGCTATACGGGCTCCTCCACCGCCGACGACCTCTCGCTCCGCGTCAGCGAGGCCGCCGACGGGCCGGACACCGTCCGGCAGACCCTCGCGTTCGCGCAGGCGCTCTCAGAGGCGACGGTGACCCCTTCCTGATGGCACAGGCCGCCACCGAGAACCCGCGGGAACCGATGCCGCTGGATCCGCGCACCGCGCCGGTGCCGCGCTACGGGCAGGCGTCGCTGTCGGATCTGCTGCCCGCCGTCGTCACCGCACAGGGCCTGGAGGATCCGGGCGGCCTGCGGACCGGCCTTCGTCTCGAACCGGCCGACCGCGCC
This sequence comes from Streptomyces winkii, assembly GCF_032248595.1. Lineage (NCBI taxonomy): Bacteria > Bacillati > Actinomycetota > Actinomycetes > Kitasatosporales > Streptomycetaceae > Streptomyces > Streptomyces winkii. The sequence goes on from NZ_JASTTH010000008.1 coordinate 122,706, forward strand.
TGCGTGTTCCTCGTCGACGGCCTCGGCTGGGAGGCGCTGCGGGCCCACCCGGAGGAGGCCCCGTTCCTCACCTCTCTGCTGCACACCTCTCTCGGCGGCACGGGCACGCCCCTGACCGCCGGTTTCCCCTCCACCACGGCGACTTCGCTGGCCTCCGTCGGCACGGGCCTGCCTCCCGGCGTGCACGGCCTGCCCGGATACACGGCCCTCGACCCGGACACCGGGCAGCTGATGAACCAGCTGCGCTGGCAGCCCTGGACGGATCCGCAGGCGTGGCAGCCGTACCCGACCGTCTTCCAGCTCGCCGACGCCGCCGGGATCACCGCGAGCCAGGTCTCCGCACCGCACTTCGAGCAGACGCCGCTGACGCGCATCGCCCTGTCGGGGGGCACGTTCTACGGCGTGCTCAGTGCCGAGGACCGCATGGACCAGGCCGCCGCGCGGCTCGCCGCCGCGGACCGCACGCTCGTCTACACGTACTACGCCGAACTCGACGGCCACGGCCACCGGTACGGGCTCGACTCCGACGCCTGGCGCGGCCAGCTCATGTACGTCGACAGGCTCGCCCAGCGGCTCGCCGAGCAACTCCCGCCCCGCTCCGCCCTGTACATCACCGCCGACCACGGCATGGTCGACGTGCCGCTCACCCCGCAGGCGCGCTTCGACGTCGACGAGGACTGGGAGTTGAGCGCCGGCCTCGCCCAACTCGGCGGCGAGGGCCGGATGCGCCATCTCTACGCCGTGCCCGGAGCCGCGCGGGACGTGGCGTCGGTCTGGCGCGAGGTGCTCGCCGGTCACGCGTGGGTGGCGACCCGCGAAGAGGCCGTCGCCCTGGGGTGGTTCGGGCCGCGCATCGACGCCCGGGTGCACGCCCGCATCGGTGACGTGGTGGCGGCGATGAGCGGGGACGCCGCCGTGGTGGCCACCGAGCGGGAGCCCAAGGAGTCCGCGCTCATCGGCATGCACGGCTCCGCCACCTCCGCCGAACAGCTCGTCCCGCTCCTCGAAGTCCGTACGTAGCCACAGCCGTAGCCGCCCGCGGGCCGCCGGCCCCGGCGGTACGAGGCGCAACGGCCCACGCCCTGCCCGCCCGCTCAGAAAGGCCGACATCTCCATGCCAGAGCTGGTGTTCTTCTCCGGAACCATGGACTGCGGCAAGTCGACCCTCGCTCTCCAGATCGAGCACAACCGCTCCACCCGCGGCCTCCAGGGGATGATCTTCACGCGCAACGACCGCGCGGGGGAGGGGAGACTCTCGTCCCGGCTCGGACTGGTCACCGACGCCGTCGAGGCGAGGGACGGCTTCGACTTCCACGCGCACCTCGTGAAGCATCTGACGGCGGGCGGCCGCGCGGACTACGTGATCGTGGACGAGGCGCAGTTCCTCACGCCCGATCAGATCGACCAACTGGCGCGCATCGTCGATGACTTGGGGATGGACGTCTTCGCGTTCGGCATCGCGACGGACTTCCGCACCAGGCTCTTCCCCGGCTCGCAGCGGCTGATGGAACTGGCCGACCGCATCGAGGTGTTGCAGGTCGAGGCGTTGTGCTGGTGCGGGGCACGGGCCACGCACAACGCCCGTACCGTCGGCGGCAAGATGGTCGTCGAGGGTGCGCAGGTCGTCGTCGGCGACGTGGGCGGGCCGACGGGCGAGGTCGGCTACGAGGTGCTGTGCCGCCGGCACCACCGGCGCCGTCTGACCTCGGCGACGGCGCGGGCGGGGGCGCTCTCCCCGGACGTACTGCCCATCGACGCCCCCGCCACGCCGCACGTCACCTGAGACCTCTCCGGTCGGCAATCAGGCAGCGCCGTGTGCGATCACACTGAACTGTGCGCCTTCCGGGTCGGCGGCCGTGGCGACTCGTCCGCGCGGGGTGTCGACGGGCAAGTGCACGATGGAGCCGCCGAGTTCGAGGATCTGACGGGCGGTGGCGTCGGTGTCGGCGACGGCGAAGTACGTCTTCCAGTACGGCCCCCGGTCGCGCGGCAGGGCGCGTCCTACTCCGTGGATGCCTGCCACGGGCGTGCCGTCCACCAGCAGCGTCAGATAGTCGTCTCCGTCGTCCGGGTCCTCCCCGTCCCCGTCTCCTTCGGCGCCGGACTCGTAGCCGAAGACCGCGGGGTAGAAGTTGCCCGCCACCGAGGAGTCGCGGGTGATCAGTTCGTACCAGACGGGCGCACCCGGCACCTCCGCGGTGGCCGGGCTGAGGCTGTCGGGCTGGGCCGCCGGCTGCCACACGCCGAAGACCGCACCCGCCGAGTCCGCCGCGATCGCCATCCGCCCGGCGTTGTCGGCGTCCAGCGGGCCCACGGCGACGGTGCCGCCGCGCTCGCGGATTAGTCCGGCGGTCTCGTCCGCGTCCTCGCTCGCCATGTAGGGCAGCCACGCGACGTTGAGTCTCCGTCCGGGGACGATCTCACCGAGCCCGGCGACTTCGTGTCCGTCCGCCAACGCCCGTACGTACGGCCCCGGTTGACTCGGTCCCGAGTAGAACTCCCATCCGAACAGCTTGTGGTAGAACTCCTGGCTCCGCCCCAGCTCCCGCACGAGCAGACTCGCCCAGCACGGTGTGCCGGGCATCTGTTTCGAACGCGGGTGCCGGGCCACTGACTCCGTCATGCGTCTCTCCTTCGTGACCATCGTCGATGTGGTCGCGTCGTGTGTCGTCTGCGATGCACCGCTTCGGATTCCGTCGGTCTTCGACAGCTCTCACCGATGGTCGCACCGCTGTGAGAGACATACTGACCGACACCGCCGGGAATTCCCTTTTCGGATCGGTCTGTTCCGCACAGGTGAGTGAAAATGGCGGGATGACAGTCATCACTTCCGCGTCGTCGCTCGCGGACGAACTCGACCGCGGCGATCGCCGTCCTGTCCTCCTCGACGTCCGCTGGCGGCTCGGGGAACCGAGCGGCCGGCCCGAGTACGAGGCGGGCCACCTGCCCGGAGCCGTCTACGTCGACCTGGACTCCGAACTGGCCGGTCCGCCGGGCGAGTCGGGCCGGCATCCGCTCCCCGATCCGGAGGTCTTCGGCGCGGCGATGCGGCGCGCGGGCGTCTCGGACGGGCGTCCCGTCGTCGCCTACGACGGCGGTACGGGCTGGGCCGCGGCCCGTGCCTGGTGGCTGCTGCGCTGGGCCGGCCACGGTGACGTCCGCGTACTGGACGGCGGTCTCGCCGCGTGGGACGGACCGCTGGAGACGGGCGAAGTACGGCCCGAACCGGGCGACTTCACCCCTCGCCCCGGAGCGCTGCGCGTGCTCGACGCGGAGGGAGCGGCGGCGCTGGCCCGGCGAGGCGTGCTGCTGGACGCGCGGGCGGGCGAGCGCTACCGCGGCGAGGTGGAGCCCATCGACCGGGTCGGCGGGCACATCCCCGGCGCCGTCTCCGCACCGACGTCGGAGAACGTGCGGGCCGGCGAAGAGGGCAGGGGTGAGGAAAGCGGCGAGGAACAGGCGCCGCTGCTCCGCGCGCCGGAGGAACTGCGCACGCGCTTCCGCGAGTTGGGCGCCAGGGACGGCACCGAGGTCGGCGTCTACTGCGGCTCGGGCGTCTCGGCCGCGCACGAAGTCCTCGCGCTGGCGCAGGCAGGCATCGACGCGGCGCTGTATGTGGGGTCGTGGAGCGAGTGGTCCGCCGATCCGGACCGGCCGGTCGCCACGGGGCCCCAACCCGGCTGATCCGGCGGGCAGTCGGTAGCGCACAGCCCGCACCGGACCCCCGGTGCGGGCTGTGCGACCTCAGTCCTTCTTGCGGCGGGTCCCGAAGACGATCTCGTCCCAACTGGGGACGGCAGCGCGGCGGCCCGGCCGGACGCCGTCCGCCTCCGCCTGCCTGTCGGTGTTTCCCTTCAGGCGGTCGCGGTGCGCGCTGACCGAGCGGGGCATCAGCACGTCCGCGTACGCCGAACCGGCGCCCGCGGCCGTCGCCGGAGGCTCGACGGCCTCCTCCTCTTCCTCCGCCTCCCGCTCGTCCTCCGAGGCGGTCTCCGCCTCGGACGAGGAGGTGTGCGCGGCGGAGGCCGGGGCGCTCTGCTGCTCCGGAACGACCATGTCGCCCCGGAAGTTGGGCACCGCCTCCAACAGGCTCGTCAGGGAGTCGGGCTGGTCGCCCTCACCGCTGTCGCCGTCACCCGCGGACCCGCCGCCGGAGAACGCCGTGGGATCCGAATCCTGGCGCTCGCCGCGGTCGTTCTTCTCGCCGCGCTCCCTGGGGAGCCTGGCGATCCGCGGAACGAAGGGCGTGCTCGGCTCCGGAGTGTCGTCGGTCTCGCCGATGAGCGAGCGCGCCTCGTCGTCGACGGCCTGCACGAGCCGCCGCGGCGGGTCGTACGTCCACGTCGCGGAGTGGGGCTGGCCGGCCACCCGGTAGGCGAGCAGTACTTCCCACGTGCCGTCGTCGCGTCTCCAGGAGTCCCAGTGCACCGCGTCCCGGTCGGCGCCGCGCAGCAGCAGCCGCTCGGCGACGGCCTCGCCGAGCTGCGGCCCGGCGTTCTCCCCGGGGCGGCGGACAGGGGTCTTGCGCGCGCGCTCCGCCATGAACGCGCGCTCGGCGAGCACGGGGCCCTCGAAGCGGCGTACGCGGTCGACGGGGATGCCGGCGAGCTGTGCGACCTCCTCAGCGGAGGCACCGGCCCGTATGCGCGCCTGGATGTCGCGCGGCCGCAGGTGGCTCTCGACCTCGATCTCGATCTGGCCGAGGCGTGCACGGTCGTTGCGCACGGCCGCGCGCAGCCGCTCGTCAATCGGAAGCGTGTATTCCGTGCTGTCGGCAGCTTTGAGCACCAGACGTGTGCCGTCGTTGCTGACGGCCACGACACGCAGTTCGGGCATGTGAACCTCCCGGGTGGTGCCTGCCGACATCACGTGCGTCGCTGCTCCCGCTGGACGAGTGTGGCCTGCCCGTGTGCGGCCTGCCACAACCTTGCCGACTGTCTGACGACCGGGACCTTCCCGGAACCGCATGCGGCTCGGTTATCACTTCGCAACGCATAGTGACCGTCCTCGTCACCTGTGCTGCCTGAGCCGGGTCTGAGCCGAGGCCAGGGCTCGTCACACTACTCCATTAGGGCCACGGGGGTGGACCGGCGCGCCGTTCAAATTGCTCGCGGGGAAGGGGGTTTGGAGGCTCGGGCAAGCCTGAAAGGGGGTTCGCGGGTGGCAAGAGTCACAGAACCGCCCGGATGGGAACCATTTGCCTTTGGATATTGCCCACTTGGGCTCGTGCATGAACGGAACCCTTGGCACCGCATGATGACACGTCAGAACGGCAAGTCCCCCGGATCGGCGACGACTTCGGACGCAGCTGCCGTCCCGTCGGCACGCCGGGGTGCGCCGGGGGCGGACAGAGGCAGAGCACCGGCGAACGGGCCCGGCGCGTGCTCCCCCTGAATGCGCCCGGAAACCCGCCGGTCCCTTCCGGGGCTTCCGGGCCTACGAGGCTCCGGGGCCGAACTGCCCCGGGGAGGCGCTCACTCGCCCAGCACGCGCCGCAGATAGTCGTTGCCGAAGACGCGGCCGGGGTCGAGCCTGTCGCGGATCGCGGTGAATTCCGCGAACCGCGGATAGGAGGACGCGAGATATCCGGCGTCCCGGGAGTGCAACTTGCCCCAGTGCGGGCGCCCTTCGTGCGCCGTCATGATCCGCTCGGCCTCGGTGAAGTACGTCTCGTGCGGCGTGCCCCGGTACATGTGCACCGCGATGTACGCCGTCTCGCGGCCGTACGCCGTCGAGAGCGGGATCTCGTCCGCCGGCGCCGTGCGCACCTCGACCGGGAAGCCGACCCGCAGGCGCGAGCGTTCGACGAACTGCTTCAGCTCCCGCAGCGCCGGGACGAGGGCCTCGCGCGGCACCGCGTACTCCATCTCGATGAAGCGCACGCGCCGCGGGCTGGTGAAGACCTTGTACGGGATGTCGGTGTACGTACGCGCGGACAGGGCCCTGCTGGAGATGCGGGCGATGGACGGGACCGCCGCCGGCGCCGCCGCCCCCAGCGAACAGACGCCCTGGAAGACGCCGTTGGAGAGCAGCTCGTCGTCGATCCAGCCGCGCACGCGCGGCAGCGGCCGGGCCGGGCCGTCGCTGCGGTTGTTGCGCTTGGTGTTGCAGTTGTCGGTGTGCGGGAACCAGTAGAACTCGAAGTGCTCGTTCTCGGCGACGAGTTGATCGAAGTCGGCGGTGACCTTCTCGAAGGCCATCGGCTCCTCGCGCGCCGTCAGCAGGAACTCCGGCTCGACCGAGAACGTCAGCTCGCTGATCACGCCGAGCGCCCCGAGCCCGAGCCGCGCCGCCGCGAAGACGTCCGCGTTCTCCCGCTCCGAGCAGCGCAGCACCGAGCCGTCCGCGCACACCAACTCCAGCGCGGTGACCTGGGCCGCGAGGGACGCCGACGTGCGGCCCGTCCCGTGGGTCCCCGTGCTCACGGCGCCGGAGACCGTCTGCTCCATGATGTCGCCCATGTTCGTCAGCGACAGACCGGCGGCGGCCAGGGTCTCGTTGAGGTGCTTGAGCGGGGTCCCGGCGGCCACCGACACCGTACGGGCGTCGCGGTCCAACTCCCGCAGGCCCACGAGGCGTTCGGGCCTTATCAGCATGCCGTCGGTGGCGGCCGCCGCCGTGAAGGAGTGCCCCGTGCCGACCGCCTTGACCCGCAGCCCGTCCTCGGCGGCGCGGCGCACCGCCTCCGCGAGCGACGCGGTGGTGGAGGGGGCGACGGTGCGGGCGGGAGACACGGCGACGTTCCCCGCCCAGTTGCGCCACGTCGTGCGCGACGTCCGGTCCCTACGGGACGGCCGGCTGCTCCGGCCGCTGCTCTTCGGCTGCGCGCTCATCAGGCCGTGCCCCCTCTCGCGGTGACATCGGATCATACTCACGGTCCTGAGGCGGCAGCGCCGGGGGCCGCACGCCTCAGGACAGCGGGAGCGGTGCGTACGCCCGAGGCGAGCCCGTCCGGCATGCGGCGGGATGGCAGGATCGAAACATGCCCGATGTGCTCGATGCCGGCGGCCCAGCCGGCGTTTCCGCCGCCGACGGCGTCCGTCCGTACGACGCTCTGCTGCTGCTGTCGTTCGGGGGCCCGGAAGGCCCCGACGACGTCGTCCCGTTCCTGGAGAACGTCACGAGGGGCCGCGGCATCCCGCGCGAGCGCCTCGCCGAAGTCGGCGAGCACTACTTCCTCTTCGGCGGCGTCAGTCCCATCAACGCGCAGTGCCGCACGCTCCTGGACGCGCTGCGCAAGGACTTCGCCGAGCAGGGCGTGGAACTCCCCGTCTACTGGGGCAACCGCAACTGGGCGCCGTACCTGACCGACACCCTGCGCGAGATGACGCGCGACGGCCGGCGCCGCGTACTGACGTTCGCCACCAGCGCCTACGCCTCGTACTCCGGCTGCCGTCAGTACCGGGAGAACCTCGCCGCGGCGCTGGCCACCCTCGAAGGCGAGGGCATGAAGCCGCCCCGTGTCGACAAACTGCGCCACTTCTTCAACCACCCCGGATTCGTCGAGCCCATGGCCGACGGCGTCCTCGCCGCCCTGGACACGCTGCCCGCGCGGGTACGGGACGGCGCGCACCTCGCCTTCACCACCCACTCCATCCCGACCGCCGCCGCCGGCACCTCCGGGCCGCCCGGCGACCACGGCGACGGCGGCGCGTACGTCGCGCAGCACCTGGACGTCGCCCGGCTCGTCGCCTCGGCCGTGGCGCAGCGGACGGGCGCCCAGCGGCCCTGGCGGCTGGTGTACCAGTCGCGCAGCGGCCCGCCCGAAGTGCCGTGGCTGGAGCCGGACATCTGCGACCACCTGGAATCGCTGCACGCGGAGGGCGCGCCCGCGGCCGTGATGGTGCCGATCGGCTTCGTCTCGGACCACATGGAGGTCCTCTACGACCTCGACACCGAGGCCACGGCCAAGGCCCGGGAGCTCGGGCTGCCCGTCGCGCGCTCCGCGACCGTCGGCGCCGACCCGCGTTTCACGGCCGCCGTGCGGGAACTGGTCCTGGAGCGCGCGGCGACCGAGCGTGGCGCACGGCCCGCGCGGTGCGCCGTCGGCACGCTGGGACCCAGCCACGACGTGTGCCCCGTGGGCTGCTGCCCGGGCAGGACGGCGAAGGCCGCGGCCGCGGGCGCGGACAGTCCGTACGCGTAAGGCACCCCGTGCCCGAGCAGGTACACGGGCAGGAATACGAGCCAGACCGTGCAGCACGTACGCGACGAGCGGGACGTGAGCCCGAGCCCCGAGCAAGAACAGCCCGAGCAAGGAGAAACGTGAGCGTCCAGGCCGACCAGCTCAAGGCGGAACTCCTCGAACTCGCCCTGGAGGCCGCCCACCGCGCCGGCGCCCTCCTCCACGACGGACGCCCCGCCGACCTCGAGGTCTCCGCCACCAAGTCCAGCTCCGTCGACGTCGTCACGGAGATGGACCTCGCCTCCGAGAAGCTGATCACCGGCTATCTCGCCGAGCGCCGGCCCGACGACGGATTCCTCGGCGAGGAGGGCGCCTCCTCCGCGGGCACGAGCGGCGTCCGCTGGATCGTCGACCCCCTCGACGGCACCGTGAACTATCTGTACGGGCTGCCCGGCTGGGCCGTCTCCATCGCCGCGGAATTCGAAGGGGAGACCGTCATCGGCGTCGTCGAGTCGCCTCCGCGGCGGGAGACCTTCCGCGCTGCGCTCGGCCACGGCGCCTTCCGCAACGCCCAGCCCGTGCAGTGCCGTCCGGCGCCGCCGCTCGACCAGGCGCTGATCGCCACGGGCTTCAACTACGTGGCCGAGCGGCGCGCGGCCCAGGCCGAACTCGTCCGGCAGCTGATCCCCCGCGTCCGCGACATCCGCCGCTCCGGCTCGGCAGCCGTCGATCTGTGCGACGTCGCCGCCGGACGGCTCGACGCCTTCTACGAGCGCGGACTGCACGTGTGGGACATCGCCGCCGGCGATCTCATCGCGCGCGAGGCCGGGGCGCGTACGGGCGGACGTCCCGGTCTCCCGCCGGACGGCGACCTCGCGGTCGCGGCCTCACCTGGAGTCTTCGAGATCCTTCAGCCGCTGCTCGACCGCCTCGGTGCCTGGCGCGACTGAGCCTCGTACGTTCTCTCCCGCCTGGACATGAATGAGCCCCGGGGCGGGGGGCTCCCGGGGCTCATATGAATGCGTGTCCGGTTCGGATCGTGTGATCCGGTGGGCCGTCGGCCTCGTACGAGAAGCGCTCTCCGCCGCGGCCAGGGGCGTTCAGACCGTGCTGGCGCCGATCTGCACGCCGTGCTCGGCGGCGATGCGGCGGAGATCTTCCAGCTCCGACTGTTCGACGTCCACGAGGAAGTCGTCGCCCGACTCACGAGCGCGGCTCAGGTCGCTCTCGGTGTTCTGTATACGCTGCAGAAGTCCGGCAGTGAACGCGTCCATGTGCGCCCCCTCGTCATGGGTCGGTGGCACGGGGAGTGTGCCGAGGGTTCGGTCGATCATGATCACGACGTGCTCCCTGGCTGGACGGTCGGCAGCCGGAGCGACCGATCTCTCGGCCGGGTGGCTAGCCGCCTACAGGGCGTGATCGCGGGGTGTGCCCTCCGTCCTCCCCGCCTGCAACCTCAGAGAAACCTCAAGCCCCCAAAAATCTCGCGCGTCCTCCGCGAACCGGCTCTTACCGACGATTTACCGAGGTACGGGGCAGGATTGCAGCATCACAGCAAGCCTCCGCACGCACATGTGCGTGCGGATTTCAGCACCAGGAAGGAAGGCACCGTGCGCGTACTCGTCGTCGAGGACGAGCAGCTGCTCGCCGATGCCGTCGCGACCGGGCTCCGCCGCGAAGCCATGGCCGTCGACGTGGTCTACGACGGTGCGGCCGCCGAGGAGCGTATCGACGTCAACGACTACGACGTCGTCGTCCTCGACCGCGACCTGCCCCTCGTCCACGGCGACGACGTCTGCCGCAACATCGTCGAACTCGGCCTGCCGACGAGGGTGCTGATGCTGACCGCCTCCGGCGACGTCAGCGACCGCGTCGAGGGACTCGAGATCGGCGCCGACGACTATCTGCCCAAGCCCTTCGCCTTCTCCGAACTCGTCGCGCGCGTGAGGGCACTGGGCCGCCGCACCACCTCGCCGCTGCCGCCCGTACTTGAGCGCGCGGGGATCAGGCTCGACCCGAACCGGCGCGAGGTCTTCCGCAACGACGCGGAGATCCAGCTCGCCCCGAAGGAGTTCGCCGTACTGGAGGTGCTGATGCGCGGCGAGGGCACCGTCGTCTCCGCGGAGCAGCTGCTGGAGAAGGCCTGGGACGAGAACACCGACCCCTTCACCAACGTCGTACGGGTCACCGTGATGACGCTGCGCCGGAAGCTCGGCGAGCCCCCGGTGATCCTCACCGTCCCCGGCGCGGGATACAGGATCTGATCGCCATGTCAGCCTCCACGACTCCCTCGGAGCCGGCCGAGTCCCGTCAGCAGCCGCCGGCCGCGCCCGCCGAGGCGCCGCCCAAGCCCACGTGGGACCCGGGCGAGCCCTCGCGTCCGTACCCCTGGCTGCGTCCGACGATCCGGATACGGCTCACGCTGCTGTACGGCGGCATGTTCCTCATCGCCGGAATGGTGCTGCTCACCCTGATCTATCTGCTGGCGGCCGAGGCCCTGCACGAGGGCAGCAAGCTCCCGTTCCGCATCCTCAACGCCAACGCGCAGCTCACGTCCGACAGTTGCCCCGGTCTGACCGGCACGCTGCCGAGCGAGCAGTTCATGCAGCGGCTCGGCGAGTGCACCGACGCCCAGCGCGCCGTGGCCCTCGACAATCTGCTCCAGCGCTCCCTGATGGCGCTGGTCGGCCTCGCGGTGGCGGCCTTCGCCTTCGGTTACGTGATGGCCGGGCGGGTCCTCTCGCCGCTGGGCCGCATCACCCGCACCGCCCGCCAGGTCGCCAGCTCCGACCTGCACAAGCGGATCGAGCTGGAGGGCCCGGACGACGAGCTGAAGGAGCTCTCGGACACCTTCGACGAGATGCTCGACAGGCTCGACCGCGCCTTCACCGCGCAGCAGCGCTTCGTCGCGAACGCCTCCCACGAGCTGCGCACCCCGCTCGCGATCAACCGCACGCTGCTGGAGGTCCAGCTCTCCGATCCGGAGGCCTCGCCGGAGCTCCAGCAGCTGGGCAAGACGCTGCTGGCCACGAACGAGCGCAGCGAGCAGCTGGTGGAGGGCCTGCTGCTGCTGGCGCGCAGCGAGAACGAGATCGTCGACCGCAAGCCCGTCGACCTCGCCGAGGTCGCCGGGCACGCCGTCGAGCAGGTGCGGGCCGAGGCCGAGAGCAAGGGCGTGGAGCTGCGTGGAGTCCGGCAGCCCGTGTACGTACAGGGAAACGGTGTGCTTCTGGAGCGCGTCGCTCTCAACCTCGTGCAGAACGCCGTGCGTTATAACCAGCAGGAGGACGGATGGGTCTCCGTGACGACGGAGGCGCTGCCCGGCCACGCGATGCTGCTCGTCGAGAACACGGGCCCGGCGGTTCCGGCGTACGAGCTCGACAACCTCTTCGAGCCCTTCCGGCGGCTGCGCAGCGACCGTACGGGCAGCGACAAGGGGGTGGGCCTCGGCCTGTCGATCGTGCGCTCCGTGGCGCGGGCCCACGGCGGGACGGTCACGGCACAGCCCCGTGAGGAGGGAGGGCTTGCGCTGCGCGTCGTGCTGCCCGTGTGAGGGCCGCGCCGGCCCCGTGCGGTGGCCGCGACCCGGCCCCGGTGCCCGTGGAGGGAGCCGGGGAGGATAACCCGCCGGGTTCGCTATCTGCGGAATCTTGTCCACGAGCGCGAACCGATCGGGTCTGTGATCGATCACACACACGATTTTCGCGCTCCCCACCCAGGGTGACCTCGGTAAGCGAAGAATTACCGGAAAATCCAGGTTTCCGCTGGTGGAGATAGTGGGCAGTACCCGGGGTGCATGCGCGCAGTGCGAGCAGTGGACCGTTTAAGGTCCTCCTCGACAGCCGACGCGATCACCTCTTCAGGGGTGCGGTTGGGTGTCGATTGAGTAACAGACCTTGATGTGAGGCAAAATCTCCGCCTCAGGTCGGGCACAAGTCCGGCCTCTCACGCGTTACGTGCGCTGGAGACACCAAAGAAACCCAGAGGGGGAGAGCGAAATGGCAACGGACTACGACACCCCACGCAAGACCGATGACGACGTCAACGAAGACAGCATCGAAGAGCTGAAGGCCCGGCGGAACGACAAGTCGGCGTCCAACGTCGACGTCGACGAGTTCGAGCAGGCCGAGGGCCTGGAGCTGCCCGGCGCGGACCTCTCCAACGAGGAACTGTCCGTGCGGGTGCTGCCCCGCCAGGCCGACGAGTTCACATGCATGAGCTGCTTCCTCGTCCACCACCGGTCCCAGCTGGCTGCCGAGAAGAACGGCCAGCCGGTCTGCCGCGACTGCGCGGCCTGAGCGGAGTGGTGCTGCCGTAGTGGCGGACGACACGCGTGACGACGAGCGAGGCGAGCCCGACCAGCGGACCTCGCTCGTGCCGATCCCCGCGAAGTCCCGTCAGCGGGTGCGCCTCCCGTGGCCGCGCAAGGGGGGCAGCGGTGGCGCGGGAGACAGAGACGCCGGTGAAGGAGCCGACGTCGTCGTACAAGGTGCGGCGAGCGGCGGCGACACCGCGAAGCAGCGCAGCGGCGGCAAGGTCCGCGCCTTCCTCGGCTTTGTCGCCGACCGTGTCGTCGAGACAGCGCCCCGTATTCCCGTACGGGATCTGGAGACGCTGCGGAAGCAGTTCCCCGGCCTTGGACCGGAGGAGATCGCGGACAAGCTGGTCGCCGGAGCGGTGCGAGGCTCGGCGACCGTGGGAGCCGGAGTCGGCGCCGCCGCGATGATGCCCGTCCCGCCGGCGATGCCCGCCGAGCTGGCCGCCGAGATCGTCGGCGTCGCCTCCGTCGAGCTGAAGCTCATCGCCGAGCTGCACGAGGTGTACGGACACCGTCCGCCCGGCAACGTCAAACAGCGGGCCGCCGCCTACCTCGGAGCGTGGACCTCCGAGCGCGGCATCGACATCACCAGACCGACGACGCTGAACGCCGCCCTCGGCGGCCAGATGAAGCGTGAACTGAGGCAGCGGCTCCTCAAGCGCACCGTGCGCAACCTCCCGAACCTCGCGCCCTTCATGGTCGGCGCCGCGGTGGGCGCCGTGATGAACAGCCGGGACACCAAGAAGATCGCGGAGAAGATCCGCGAGGATCTGCGCCGCACCGGCAACGGCTGGGAGCCGCTGCCGCACGGGGAAGGCGGCCGGGCCGTCACCGGGCGCGCCGGCAGGGCCGCTCTGCCGCCCTCGTCACGCTGAGCCCGCCCCGCGCTCCCGTCCCGGAGCGCCGCGAGACATCCGCAGGACGCGGCCCCGCAAAGCCCCCGGACCCTTACTCCGGTGCCGGACGCCGTTCCGCCGCGGCCGAGAGAGCGTCGGCCAGCCGCCGCGGCGAGCGCGTGGAGAGATAGAGGTACGGCGTCGGATCGGCCGGGTCCGTCACCTCGATCCGCACCGCGGTACGGATGTAGCTGCGCAGCAGCATGTGCGCACGCGGATCGGCCTTGTGCGTGCGCCAGGCGAAGGCCTCGTCCTCGTCCAGCACATGCACAGTCCCCAGCGCCGACAGCGGCACGCGCGCGTCTCCCGCCACGAGCGAGTCCGCGACGACGCGGATGCGCGCGGAGCCGTACGAGCTGACCCCGACGGCCGCCAGCACGCTTCCCGCCGCCAGCCCGCCCAGCATCGGCAGCACCCCGAGCGGCAGCATCGTCAGCGCACCGCCGACGCCGACGAGAGCGGCGATGAGCCACCACGAGCGGGGAGCCGTGAGGCGTTCGTCGTAGGGCCGTTCCTGAGCAACCATGCGCCAAGCCTGTCACGCGGTGCGGCGGCCCGACTGCGGGGCTCCGTGCTCCGTACAGCGGCTCCGCGGCCCAACCCGGCGGTAGGGTCTGCACACGTGAGTACAGCCCGACCGCGGAACGCGCCGGAGCCTCCGGCCCGTACCGATCCGCCGAAGACATCGCTGACGCCGCCACGCGGCGCCGCCGCCGCGGTACGCCACCCCGACGCACCGGCCCCCGGAGAGCTCCTCGGCTCCCACTACGAGCACTGCTTCGGCTGCGGCGGAGCCCAGGCGCACGGCCTGCACCTGGAGGTCAGAGCGGGCGAAGGCGTCGACGTCACCGCGGAGTTCAAGGTGCGCCCGGTGCACCAGGGCGCTCCGGGCCTCGCGCACGGAGGCGTACTGTCCACGGCGCTGGACGAGACGATGGGCTCTCTCGGCTGGCTCATCCACGTGATCGTGGTGACGGGACGGCTGGAGACCGACTTCGTCCGCCCGGTGCCCGTCGACACGGTGCTGCATCTGAGCGCGGCGGTCACCGCCGTACACGGGCGGAAGGTCTTCACCAGCGCCACGGGCCGGATCGGCGGCCCCGAGGGCCCCCTCGCCGTACGCGCCGAGGCCCTCTTCATCAAGGTCGGCGTCGAGCACTTCACCGACCACGGACGCGACGAGGAGATCCAGGCCGCGATGGCCGATCCCGACCAGGTCCGCCGCGCGCGGGCATTCGAGGTGAACCCGTGAGCACGAGCCCCGTCGACGTCATGCTGCTGCGCGTGGATCCCGGCGTCCCCGTGCCCGCCTACGCGCACCCCGGCGACGCCGGCTGCGACCTCGTGACCACCGAGGCCGCCGAGCTCGCGCCGGGCGAGCGGACCGTTCTGCCCACGGGGATCGCGATCGCGCTGCCCGAGGGCTACGCGGCCTTCGTGCACCCGCGCTCGGGGCTGGCGGCCCGGTGCGGCATCTCCTTGGTCAATGCACCCGGAACCGTCGATGCCGGGTACCGTGGGGAGATCAAGGTGATCGTGGCCAATCTTGATCCGCGCGAGTCCGTGCGGTTCGAGCGTCTCGACCGCATTGCCCAACTCGTCGTCCAGCAAGTGGAGAAGGTGCGTTTCCACGAGGTGGCGGAGTTGCCGGGCTCGGCGCGGGCCGCAGGGGGATTCGGCTCCACAGGCGGTCACAGCCAGGCCGCCGCACATCAGAATGACTACGTTCCGGTCGGGGCCGACCGGCATTCCGACCTGAGAGGACAGTGACGTGTTCGGACGTCGTCGCAAGAAGAGCGAAGAGCCTGAGACGGGCACCTCGGACGACTTCGGCTCGTACGAGCAGGACGGGCTGGACGGGCGGAACGGGGCCCCGGACTCACGCTCGGCCGACGCGGTCACGGACGCCGAAGCGACGCGCGTGAAGCTGCCGCCGGCGCCGCGCCCCGACGGTCCCTGGGACGTGACAGAGGTCACCGACCCGAGCAGCGGCCGCGTCAACCTCGGCGGCATGTACGTACCGGGTGTCGAAGGCATGGAACTGCGGGTCGAGGTCGCGGGGGAGTCCATCGTCGCGGCCACGCTCGTCGTGCAGGACAGCGCCCTCCAGCTGCAGGCGTTCGCCGCGCCCAAGCGCGAGGGCCTCTGGGAAGAGGTCCGCGAGGAGATCGCGACCGGCATCACCAAGCAGGGCGGCGTGATCGACGAGGTCGAGGGCCCGCTCGGCTGGGAGCTGCGGGCGCAGGTCCCCGTGCAGCTGCCCGACGGCACCAACGGGGTCCAGGTCGTGCGCTTCATCGGCGTCGACGGGCCGCGCTGGTTCCTGCGGGGCGTGATCTCCGGCCAGGGCGCGGTGCAGCCGCAGTCCGGCGGGCTGCTGGAGCAGGTCTTCCGGGACACGGTGATCGTGCGCGGCGAGGCGCCGATGGCGCCCCGAGACCCGATCGTCCTGAAGCTGCCGGAGGACGCGCAGATGGTGCCGGACGGAGTCCAGCAGGAGACCGTCGAGGAGGGCTCGCGCTTCGCGGGCGGCCTCGACAAGCTCCAGCGGGGCCCGGAGATCACCGAGGTGCGCTGAGAGGCGGAAGAGCGGAAGGCAGGGGCCGTGGAGTCCCGGGAGCCGCCGTGTACGCGTGTGAGAGCGCGTGCCGGCGGCTCGTCGCCGTCCTGGGGCCGCGAACCGTGAGCGCGCACAGGGAGCCCCGGAAGGGGCCCGTACCGTATCTCCGTCGCCCTGCAAACCGGCCGGGACGCACCGGTACCCTGGCTGCATGAGTGGCGCCACCCGAGCAGAGAACGAACAGCGCGGCGCAGGCGGGCGCTTCAAGCGTTTTCTGGAGCGGCTGTCCTCCTCCGAGGAGGATCTGCACTCGCAGGAGCTGCGGCAGGAGGCCGACAGCAAGGGCTGCACCCGCATCGCGGCGTGCGGTGACCGTCAGATCGTGCGCGTGACAGGTACGCTGCGCACCGTCACCCTGCGCCCCCGGGCCGGGGTGCCGACGCTGGAGGCGGAGCTGTTCGACGGGTCCGCCGCCCTGGACGTGGTCTGGCTGGGCCGCCGCGCCATCGCGGGCATCGAGCCGGGCCGCGGTCTGATCGCGTGGGGGCGGATCTCGATGAACCACGGCCGCCCGGTGATGTTCAACCCGAAGTACGAGTTGCGACCCCTCGGACAGGAGTAGTGGGTGACCCCCCTCGACAAGCCGACCGCGGACGGAACCGGAGAACGGGCCGGTACAGGCTCCGGAACCGCATCCGAATCCGGAACCGGGGCCGACGGTGAGGCGGCCGCCCCCCGCGCCGTCACCGAAGCCGCCCTCTTCGAAGCCTTCGGCGGATTCCGCGGGCTGGTGGAGACGACGCTTCCCGGCCTGGTCTTCATCACGATCTACACCGTCAACAAGGACATCCACTCCGCGGCCCTGACGGCGCTGGCGATCTCCGCGGTCCTGGGGATCTCGCGGCTGGTCCGCCGCGACACCGTCAAGCACGCCTTCAGCGGCGTCTTCGGTGTGGCCTTCGGCGTGCTCTTCGCGATGATGACCGGCAATGCCAAGGACTTCTATCTGCCGGGCATGTTCTACACGCTCGGGCTCGCCGTCGCGTACATCGTCACGGCCGCCGCCGGCGTGCCCCTGCTGGGACTCGTGCTCGGGCCGGTGTTCAAGGAGAACCTCTCCTGGCGGAAGCGGAACCCGGGCCGCAAGAAGGCGTACACCAAGGCCAGTTACGCGTGGGGGCTCATCCTGCTCGGCAAGTCCGCCGTGCTCTTCCCGCTGTATCTGTGGGGGGACACCACCCGGTTCGGCTGGGTCACGGTGGCGCTGAAGATCCCGCCGTTCCTCCTGGCCGTCTATCTGACGTGGATCTTCCTGGCGAAGGCGCCCGCGCCCATCAA
Source organism: Streptomyces winkii (assembly GCF_032248595.1). Lineage (NCBI taxonomy): Bacteria > Bacillati > Actinomycetota > Actinomycetes > Kitasatosporales > Streptomycetaceae > Streptomyces > Streptomyces winkii. The sequence goes on from NZ_JASTTH010000008.1 coordinate 139,943, forward strand.
CGTCATCGCGGAGATGGAGGCGGAGGAAGAAGCCGAGAAGGAGCGCGAGGAGCGGGAGAAGCAGGAGCGGGAACAGCGCAAGACGCTCGACGCGATCGGCGACGGCTTGGCCGACGACGCCGCACGCGCGCTGCTCTCCGACCCGGAAGCCCAGCGGCCCTCGGACGAGTCGGGTCAGGGCTCCCGTTCCGGCCCCGGCGGGCGCCACCGGCGCTGACCGGCCGGCCGCACTCCCGCCGGCTCCGCCGGAGGGCCGTCGGCCCCGGTGACAGCACCACGCACGTGAGGGCGTGCGCCGGGCACGGCTCCCGTCCGCGTACTGCTCGCGTGCTGCTCGGCACCTACCCGCGAACCGACAGCAGGTCCTCCAGCTGGGCCTCGCGCGCGGGCGCGGCCACGAACAGCAGCTCGTCGCCGACCTCCAGGGCGTCGTCCCTGTCCGGCACCAGGACGCGGTTGCCGCGGATGATCGTGACCAGGGCCGTGTCCTCCGGCCACGTCACATCGCCCACGCGCGTCCCGGCCAGGGCCGCCTCCGGCGGCAGCGTCAGCTCGACGAGGTTCGCGTCGCCCTGCGAGAAGCGCAGCAGCCGCACCAGGTCGCCGACGCTCACGGCCTCCTCGACGAGGGCGGACATCAGCCGCGGCGTCGAGACGGCGACGTCGACGCCCCACGACTCGTTGAACAGCCATTCGTTCTTCGGGTTGTTGACGCGCGAGACGACCCTCGGAACGCCGTACTCCGTCTTGGCGAGCAGCGACACCACGAGGTTGACCTTGTCGTCGCCGGTGGCCGCGATCACCACGTTGCAGCGCTCCAGCGCCGCCTCGTCGAGCGAGGTGATCTCGCAGGCGTCGGCCAGCAGCCACTCGGCCTGCGGGACGCGCTCCACCGAGATCGCCGTGGGTGCCTTGTCGATGAGCAGCACTTCGTGCCCGTTCTCCAGGAGCTCGCCCGCGATGGAGCGGCCCACGGCCCCCGCGCCAGCAATAGCTACCCTCATCGGCCGAGTCCCCTGTTCGCTGTGCGTACGCCGGTCACGAGCGGCCCTCCTCGGGGCCCGCGGTGAAGACGGACTCCACCTGATCCATCTGATCGCAGCGCATCATCACATGGACGAGATCGCCTTCTTGCAGGACGGTCTCCGAGGTCGGAAGCATCGCCTCGCCGACCCTCGTGAGGAAGGCGACTCTGACCCCCGCCTCCTCCTGGAGCTTGCTGACGCGGTGGCCCACCCAGGCCGAGGACGTGTGCACCTCCGCCAGCTGCACGCCGCCGCTGGGATCACGCCACAGCGGCTCCGCCCCCGAGGGCAGCAGCCGGCGCAGCATCTGGTCGGCGGTCCAGCGCACGGTGGCCACGGTGGGGATGCCGAGGCGCTGGTAGACCTCGGCGCGCTTGGGGTCGTAGATGCGGGCCGCGACGTGCTCGATGCCGAACATCTCCCGGGCGACGCGGGCGGCGATGATGTTGGAGTTGTCTCCGCTGCTGACCGCGGCGAACGCTCCGGCCTCCTCGATCCCCGCCTCCCGCAGGGTGTCCTGGTCGAAGCCGACTCCCGAGACCCGCCGCCCGCCGAAGCCGGAGCCCAGACGCCGGAACGCCGTCGGGTCCTGGTCCACGACCGCGACGGTGTGGCTCTGCCGCTCCAAAGCCTGTGCGAGCTCAGCGCCAACCCGGCCGCAGCCCATGATCACAACATGCACGCCCGTCCCTCTCGTCACTTACAGCGGGCCGTCTCAGGATCGCACGGCTGACCGCATACGATCCTCCCCGTGCCTAGGATGACCCATCTACCGAAGCGACTTCTGCTCGGGCGTGCCCTGCGCAGCGACAGGCTGGCGGAAACTCTGCTGCCCAAGCGCATCGCTCTGCCCGTCTTCGCGTCCGACCCGCTGTCGTCGGTCGCGTACGCGCCGGGTGAGGTTCTCCTCGTCCTGTCCATCGCAGGCGCCTCCGCCTACCACTTCAGCCCGTGGATCGCCCTGGCCGTCGTGGTGCTGATGTTCACGGTGGTCGCCTCCTACCGGCAGAACGTCCGTGCCTACCCGTCGGGCGGCGGCGACTACGAGGTCGCCACCACGAATCTGGGCAGGCGTGCGGGGCTGACGGTCGCGAGCGCGCTGCTCGTCGACTACGTACTGACCGTCGCCGTGTCCATCTCCTCCGGGGTGGAGAACCTCGGCTCCGCCGTGCCGTTCATCGTCGAGCACAAGACGCTCGCGGCCGTGGTGACGATCGTGCTGCTGACGCTGATGAATCTGCGCGGCGTACGGGAGTCGGGCAAGCTCTTCGCGATTCCCACGTACTGCTTCGTGGCGGGCGTCTTCGGGATGATCCTCTGGGGCGTCATACGCGGGGCCGTGCTGGGGCAGGACATGCGGGCGCCCACCGCCGACTTCCAGATCCACGCCGAACACAGCGGCGGGCTCGCGGGGTTCGCACTCGCCTTCCTGCTGCTGCGTGCCTTCTCCTCCGGCTGTGCGGCGCTCACCGGGGTAGAGGCCATCAGCAACGGCGTACCGGCCTTCCGCAAGCCCAAGTCCCGCAACGCGGCCACCACTCTGGCCATGATGGGCCTGATCGCCGTCGTCATGTTCTGCGGGGTGATCGTCCTGGCCCTCGCGACCGACGTGAAGATGGCGGAGAACCCGGCGCGCGACCTGATCATCAACGGCAAGCCCGCGGGCCCCGACTACGCGCAGAATCCGGTCATCTCCCAGGTGGCCGCCGCCGTGTTCGGAGACGGCACGCTGCCGTTCGTCTTCCTCGCCGCCGCCACGGCCCTCGTGCTCTTCCTCGCCGCCAACACCGCGTACAACGGCTTCCCGCTGCTCGGCTCCATCCTCGCCCAGGACCGTTATCTGCCGCGGCAGTTGCACACCCGGGGTGACCGCCTCGCCTTCTCCAACGGCATCGTGCTGCTGGCGGGCGCCGCCGCCATACTCGTCGTGATCTACGACGCCGACTCGACCCGGCTGATCCAGCTCTACATCGTCGGCGTCTTCGTCTCGTTCACGCTCAGCCAGGTCGGCATGGTCCGGCACTGGAACCGGCTGCTCGGCGACGAGACCGACCAGACGGTGCGCCGGCGCATGTACCGCTCCCGTGCCATCAACACCTTCGGCGCGTTCTGCACCGGGCTCGTGCTGGTGGTCGTCCTGGTGACCAAGTTCGGCCACGGAGCGTGGGTTTCGCTGCTCGGCATGCTGTTCTTCTACGGGGTGATGACGGCCATCCGCCGCCACTACGACCTCGTCGCCGAGGAGTTGGCCGCCGACGACCCGGACGAGAAGCGCGTGCGCCCCTCGCGGGTGCACTCGATCGTGCTCGTCTCCAAGACGCATAAGCCGACGCTGCGCGCGCTCGCGTACGCGCGGCTGAACCGTTCCGACACGCTGGAGGCGCTGACCATCAGCGTGGACGCGGAGGAGACCGCGCAGCTGCGCAGGGAGTGGGAGGAGACCGGCATCGACGTGCCGCTGAAGATCCTCGACTCTCCGTACCGCGAGATCACGCGGCCCGTCATCGACTACGTCAAGCGGCTGCGCAGGGAGAATCCGCGGGACGTCGTCAGCGTCTACATCCCCGAGTACGTCGTCGGCCGCTGGTACGAGCAACTGCTGCACAACCAGAGCGCGTTGCGCCTGAAGGGGCGGCTGCTCTACACCCCCGGCGTCATGGTGACCTCCGTGCCCTGGCAGCTGGAGTCCTCCGAGCTCGCGCGGAAGCGGGCCAGGAAGCGCGCCGAGTGGAGCGCTCCGGGGTCCGTGCGGCGCGGCCCGGCGGCGCGTCCGGGCGCCGGGCGCGGCAACGGTCCCGGGGGCCCCGGCGGCGCGGGTGGCTCCGGCGGCAAGGGCGGCGGCGGAGGCTCCGCCGGCTCGTCCGGCCAGACGAAGTCCGGGCGCGACAAGTAGCGCGAGAGCACGCCCCGATTCTCATCGCCCCTTTCCTGGCAGGGAACTGACGTGGCAGCACCCTGTCAGCTCCCGGCGCTGACAGAGGCCCTCGGCATGGCCAATGCTTTTCACACGGCACTGCGTCCATGAGCCGAAGGTCTTTGTCAAGAGGGATGGTGGCATGTCGGAATTCCAGCAGAATGCTTTTCCCCTGCTTCGGAACTTCACGACGGCGTTGAATTCCACGTCGTCCGAAATATGGCAAGAGCTGACCGAGGACTACAGCGTACGGGCCGAACTGGCCGGAGAATGCAAGACGCTGGCCGCGCTGGCGTTCCGTGAGGGCGGCGGGGACGCGGCGGCACACGAACTGCTCCACGACGTGCTCACGGACGTCTACGCCTACGAGTTCAGCCAGGCCGCGGCGAGCAGCCCCGACCAGGACACGCAGCCCGTCATCAAGGACGTCACCAGCATCCTCGAGAACGCCCTGCTGGAGGCGGAGTTCCGGCGGATTCCGGAGGAGCGGCTCAAGGACTACCCCACTGGCGGCAAGGAGTACGTCCGCTGGCTGAAGGCCCTCATCCAGGACCACCCCGCGAGTTCGCACCCCATGTACGCGACGTATCTGGGCACTTCGGCGTCCGCAGAGGACATGCGTTTCCTGCTGGCTCAGGAGACGTGCCTCGACCCGAGGTTCGACGACATCCTGGCGGTCATGCAGATCGGCGCCAAGGGGCCCGAGAAGATGGAGATCGCGGGAAACTACTGGGACGAGATGGGCAACGGCGAATTCGACGAGGTGCATACGACGCTCTTCTCTCAGTGCCTCGAATCCGTCGGCGCCGACCAGGAGTACATCGACGGCAATCTGCTTCTCGAAGCGAAGGAATGCGGCAACATCTCCGCCGCGATCGCCCTGACTCGCCGTCACTATCTGCGTGCCATCGGATACTTCGGCGTGACGGAGTTCCTGGCGCCGCGCAGGTTCCGCGAACTGGTCACCGCTTGGGACCGCCTCGGGCTTCCCGCGGAGGGCAAGACGTACCACGACGTGCACATCGGCGTCGACGCGCGCCATGCGGCCGGCTGGTACAAGAACGTCATCGGGCCGGTCGTCGAGCGCGACCCGGCCGCCGGCCGCGAGATCGCGCTGGGCACCCTCGTGCGGCTGAACACCTCCGAGCGGTATCTCGACCGCGTTCTGGAGCACTGCCAGAAGCAGCCCGCGACGGCCTGACCTCCCCCGGGGCGCGCGGCCGGCGGGCCGCAACTGCGCCCTGTGCCAGGGCACTTCACGTTGCGTTCCCTCAGAAAGGCATCCGACATGGCTCTCAACGAACAGGGTTTCCGGGTCTTCGACCTTCCGGACAGGAGCGACGCCGTACTGGAGAGCTTCGACGACCTCGCCCTCGACGAGTACATCGGCAGGGGCAACCGCTGGCGGCGCTTCTCGCAGTACAAGCTCGTTCACAAGGACGGCGCCTGGGACTTCGAGCGGCTTCCGCACCGTCCGTACGTCACGTACTCCAAGTTCAACCCCGTCGCGGGCGGCATCCGGCGCCACTACCAGCCGATCGAGGTCGACTTCACCGAGCACATCCGCGAGGCCTGTGCCCAGATCCCGCTGCCCGAGGACGACATCTGGCAGATCAACGTCCACCAGTACCGCGTGGTGGCGAACAAGGAGCTCCAGGGCGTCGTCGTGCCCGAGGGAGTCCACCAGGACGGCCACGAGTTCGTGGTGATCTCCGTCTACAGGCGGGCCGGCATCACCGGCGCCGAACTGACCCTGCGCTCGGGGGAGGACAAGGAGACGCCGATCTACACGACGACGCTCCAGGAAGGTCAGGCCGTGGCCTTCGACGACCAGGCCCTGTGGCACTACGTGACGGACATCGTGCCCGTCGGGGAGGAGGGTCACCGGGACATCACCGTGGTCTCCTTCTCCCGCTGGAGCGAGCGCTGGTACGGCGAAGACTTCGAGAATGAAGCCGTCAGCCAGGGATGAGCGGCGTCGTCAAGTACCACGCGCTGGGCAACGACTACCTCGTCGCCGACCCCCGGCACTCCGGGCTCGCCCCCGGGCCCGGCAGCGCCCGGCTCCTGTGCGACCGGCACCGCGGCGTCGGTGCGGACGGAGTGCTGTACGGGCCGCTCCCCGCGGGCCCCGCCGGCGGGGATGAGGACGGCGGGTTCCACGTGCGCGTGTTCAACCCGGACGGGACGGAGTGCGCGCGCAGCGGCAACGGCCTGCGGATCTTCGCCCGTTACCTGGGCGAGCACGGCTACACCGACCGCGACGAGATCACGCTGCGGACCCCGGGCGGGTCCGCGAGGGTGCGCCGCTCCGGGGACGCCGGGGGAGACAGCACCATCGATCTGGGCGGGTGGACGCACCGCGATCCGCGGTGGCCCGGCGACCCGGAGCTGATCGACGCGCCGCACCGGGTCGCCGGAACGGCCGTGAGGGTCACGGCCGTTCACAACGGGGTGCCGCACGCCGTGGTGCACGTCGACGAGGCGAGCCCCCAACTGGCCGCCGGGCTTGGCCCGTTGCTGGCCTCCGGGCACCCCGGCTTTCCGGACGGGACCAACGTCGAGTTCGTCACGGCGGTGGACCGGGGCACTCTCCGGGCGGAGTTCTGGGAGCGGGCCGGCGGGTACACCCTGACGTCCGGCAGCGGCGCGTGCGCCGCCGCGTGCGCGGCGCACCGGCTCGGGCTCACGGGTCCCGAGGTGACGGTGATCATGCCGGGAGGGTCCGTGAGTGTCCGCATCGAGGACGGTGAGCGCGTGCTGCTGACGGGGCCGTGCTCCAAGGTCGGATCGACCGAACTGGCCGAGGACTTCCTCGCGTTGCTGCACGCGGCGGACGCGGCGGCGGACCCGGTGGCCGCTGATCCGGTGGCGCGGGACTCGGCGACGGAGGACGTGATGACCGGATGACCGGAACCGTGCCGGGCAGGTCCTCCCGTCCGGGGCGCGGCCTGAAGGTCCTGCACGGAGCATGCCCGCTGGACTGCCCCGACGGCTGCGCCTGGCAGGTCGAGGTCGAGGACGGGGTCGCCGTCGGGCTGCGCGGCGCCCCCGATCACCCGTACACGCGCGGCACGTTGTGCGTGAAGGTCAACCAGTACCTGGAGCACACGCGCTCACCCGACCGGCTGCTCCACCCGCTGCGCCGGGTCGGCCGGAAGGGCGAGGGCCGCTTCGAGCGGATCGGCTGGGACGAGGCGCTCGACGAGATCGCGGGGCGTATCACGGACGTGGCCGAGCGGTACGGCGGCGAAGCCGTCTGGCCGTACCAGGGCACCGGAAACCTCGGATATCTCCAGGGACTTCAGGGCAGAGCCGGCAGCCGGCTCTGGAACATCCTGGGCGCCTCCCGTCACGAGATGACCATCTGCTCCGTCGCCGGGCTGGTCGGCACCGCCTACACGCTGGGCACCACCCGGGGCATGGACCCGGAGGATCTGCGCCACTCGCGGCTGATCCTGCTGTGGGGCACCAACACCCTCACCACAAGCCACCACTTGTGGAAGGTCGTGGCGGAGGCGCAGAGCGCGGGGGCCCATGTCGTGGCCGTCGACCCGGTGCTGACACGCACCGCGCGGCTCGCGGACGAGCACGTGCCGCTCAACCCGGGTACGGACGCCGCGCTCGCCCTGGGCCTGCTGAACGTGGTGGTCGCGATGGGCGCGGAGGACCGCGAGTATCTGGCGCGGCACACCACGGGCTGGCCCGAATTCCGTGCCCGCATCGAGGAGTTCACGCCCGAGCGGGTCGCCGGGATCTGCGGGCTGCCGGTGGAGTCCGTCGTACGGCTGGGGGAGCGGCTCGCCGTCACCCGGCCGACGGGGATGAAGGCGGCGCAGGGAATCCAGCGGCACGCCGGGGCCGGCATGGCGCTGCGTACGCTGGCCGCCCTTTCCGGGGTGACGGGGGACTGGAAGTACCCGGGAGGCGGCGTCGCCTACTCCACGGACGGCTACTTCGGAGGCGACCGGGAGGCCCTGTACAGGGACGACCTCCTGGCGAAGCCCGTGCGCGGGCTGTCGATGACCCGCATCGGCGAGGCCCTGACGACCGCCGGCGACCCGCCGGTCAAGGTCCTGTTCGTGTACGGCGCGAATCCGGCCGCGGCGGTCGGCGCCCAGCACAGGGTGCGCGAAGGGCTGCTGCGCGAGGACCTGTTCACCGTGGTCATGGAGCACTTCCAGACCGACACCGCCGACTACGCGGACATCGTCCTTCCCGCCACGATGCAGACCGAGCACGCCGATCTGCACGACGGGTACGGCCACATGTACATCGCCTGGAACGAACCGGCGGTCGAGCCGCCGGGGGAGTGCCTGCCGACGACGGAGACCTTCCGCAGGCTTGCCCGCCGGCTCGGCCTCGGCGATCCCTGTCTCTACGCCTCGGACGAGGAGCTGGCGAGGGAGCTGCTGTCCGGCGGCCATCCGTCCCTCGACGGTATCGATCTGGAACGGCTGCGGCGGGAGGGCTGGGTACGGCTCAACTACCCTCGCCCGTTCGTGCCGTTCGCGGACGGCTTCCCGACGCCTTCGGGGAGGCTGGAGTTCGTCTCCGCCGCGGCGGAGGCCGACGGGCACGATCCGCTCGCGGGCTACACGCCCCCGAAGGAGGCCGCCGACCGCGAGCTGGCGCGGCGGCTGCCGCTGGTGCTGATCTCCTCCGCCTCGCACTTCTTCCTCAACACGACTTTCGGGAACCGGCCGTCCCTCGTCCGCAGGGCGGGCGGTCCCGTCGTCGAGATGCATCCCGACGACGCGGCGGCCCGCGGTCTGAGCGAGGGGCGGCGGGTGGAGATATTCAACGACCGGGGCGCTTTCCGGGCGGAGTTGCGTGTAGTGGACTCCGTACGCCCCGGTGTCGCGCGTACGACGAAAGGGCACTGGTCGAAACTCACCGGCGGCGAGCCGGGAGTGAACGCGACGGTGGACGAGCGCGACTCGGACATGGGGGGCGGTGCGGTGTACCACGACAATCGCGTGGAGATCCGCGCCGCGGAATGAGGTGCTCTGCGCTTCACGGCCTCTCACTGAATGGATAGAAATGCGAATCGCTGTTGCGTACTTTCTGCCGCCGCCCGGTGAGTCGGCCGACATCGGCGACTACTTCCTCCGGTCGGCGGACGCGACAGCGGGACTTCAGTACGTCCACGTCCAGCGGTCGCGCGGGCTCGTCCTGGTGACCATGTTCCTGCTCCATCTCACGGGCCACGAGGCGCTGGACGCGGCGCGGCGCCTGTGCTCCGTCGTGATGGAGGAAGAGCTCTCGCGTTCGTGGGTGCTGGTCGAGGTCGCGACGGCCGGCGAAGGGGACACGATGCCCCGCTCCATTTGAGGACGCGGCTGGCAATAACTTGCCGTGGCAGCACGCTGAAGTCGTGGACACGCGACTCCGCCGCGCCCGTGCCGTCAGAATCCAAATGCTCACGGAAATGAATCGCCCAAGGGGAGACGCCTGTGTCGGAAACCGGATCCGTTCGGTATGCGGTAGTGCTGAACCACGAAGAGCAGTACTCGATTTGGCCCGCCGCTCGTGAAATTCCAGCGGGCTGGCGGGCCGAGGGAACAGAGGGCTCCAAAGAGGAGTGCCTGGCCCATATCGACCGGGTCTGGACCGACATGCGTCCGCTCAGCGTCAGGACGGTCGACGCGTGAACGGGACGGCGAACGGGACGGCGAAGGGGCCCGACCGGGCGGCGGGCACCGGCACCGGTACCGGCACCGCGGAGGTTCTCGCGGCAGTCGCGGGCGCCGTGTACCACCGTTCCCGGCAGGAGCGGATCGCCGTCGGCTGCGTCGCCGAGGCGGAGGGCGAGCGGCGCGAGGGCGTCGCCGTACTGGACGTCGACGAGTCGGAGACCTTCTCCGGGCTGCTGGAGCAGGCGGAGAAGGCGCTGGTCGCGCTCGGCGCCGAGGCCGATCCGGAGGGCGGGGCGCCGGAGCCGGCGATCTGGTTCAGCGCGGTCTCCCAGGACGGCGGGAGCGTGCAGGCCGCGCCCGCCGGACGGCCTCTGGTCGAGGTGCGCCCCGGCCCGCGGATCGAGGTCGCGGCCGGTGACGACCCGGACTGGGGCGCGGGCGAGGACGAACTCTTCGCGGGCACGGTGCGATCGGTGCTGCAAGCGGGCAGGAAGGACCCCGACGCGCTGGTCGCCTCGACGGCGCCGCTGACCGGGGCCGAGGGGACGACCGGCTTCTGGGGCACGGGCCGCGCACCACGGGAGGCGGTCCGCCTGGAAGAGATCATCGACGCCCACGCCGCGAGCGACCCGGACGCTCCCGCCGTCAGCTGCGGCGGACGCACCCTCACCCGCGGCGAACTGGACGAACACGCGACGGCGCTGGCCGCCCGCCTCCAGGCACGGGGAGCCGGCCCGGGCAGCGTGATCGCCGTACTGATGAACCGCTCGGCCGAGCTCATCGTCTCGCTGCTGGCCGTGCTCAAGTGCGGGGGCGCCTACCTGGCCCTCAACCCGGACGACCCGACGCCCCGCCACGCCGGCCTGGCGCGGGACGCCGGAGTCGAACTCGTCGTGGCCGACGGCGACTTGAAGGGCCTCGTTCCCGAGGGGCTCGCGGTCGTCGACCCCGCCGGGGGCAGCGAGGGCGGCCCGGCCTTCACGCCGCCTTCCGGCCTGACGCCCGAACACCTCGCCTACGTCTGCTACACCTCGGGCTCCACCGGCGAGCCCAAGGGCGTGGCCGTACCGCACCGCGCCGTCTCCCGGCTGGTGCGCGGAACGGACTGGGTGGACATCCGCGACGAGGACGTCTTCCTCCACCTCTCGCCCGTCTCCTTCGACGCCGCGACGTTCGAGATATTCGGCGCGCTCGTCAACGGCTGCCGGCTCGCGGTGCTGCCGGCGGGCCGCGTCGAGATGGACGAACTGGCCGCGACCGTACGGGAAGAGCAGGTCAGCGTGCTGCTGCTGCCCACGGGGCTGCTGCACACCACGATCGCGTCCAGGATCGACGTCTTCGACGGCGTCCGGCACGTGCTGACGGGCGGCGACGTGGCCTCCGCGCCGCATGTGCGGCAGCTCTTCGAGGCGCATCCGGACGTGCTGTACACCAACGGCTACGGGCCGACCGAGAACACCACCTACACGACCTGCTGGACGACGCCGGTCCCGCCCGCCGGGCCGTCCGTGTCGATCGGCGGCCCCGTCAGCGGCACCTCCGTGGCGATCCTCGACGGCGAGGGCGACCCGGTGCCCGCGGGTGTCGTCGGCGAGCTCTACACGGCGGGGGAGGGTCTGGCATGGGGCTACCTCGGGCGTCCGGCCGCGACGGCGGAGCGCTTCGTACCGCATCCGTCCCCGAGGGTGCCCGGCGAGCGGATGTACCGCACAGGCGACCTGGCCAGACGGCGGGCCGACGGCGGTGTGGAGTTCGTCGGCCGCGCCGACCAGCAGGTCAAGGTGCAGGGCTTCCGCGTCGAACTCGGCGCCGTCGAGGAGGCGTTGGTGCGCTGCCCGGAGGTCTCGGTCGCGGCGGTGGCCGCCCAGCAGGACGAGAGCACCCGCAAGCGGCTCATCGCATACGTCGTCCCGGCGGACCCCCGTGACCTGGTGGACCCGGCGGCCGGCGGCCCGGGCCTCGGCGCACGGCTCCGGGAACGGCTCGGCGCCGAACTGCCGGGCTACATGGTGCCGTGGGCGATCCAGATCCGTCCCGAGCTGACGCTGAACCGGAACGGCAAGGTGGACCGGCGTGCCCTCCCGGCGGTCAGCAGGGCGCCCCGCGACGTCTGGAACGAGTACGTGGCGCCCGTCACCGCGCTGGAGCGCGATCTGGCGGAGCTCTGGGGCCGGGTTCTCGGCATCGAACCGGTGGGCGTGGAGGACGACTTCTTCGACCTCGGCGGCCACTCGCTGATGGCGGCGGGCCTCATCACCACCATCCAGAGCGAGTTGGGGGTCGCTGTCTCCGCGCGCACCCTCTACCTCCAGCCGACGGTCGCCGAACTCGCCGCGGCCATCGAGCAGACCGCCACCACCGGACACTGAAGGCCATGCCCGTCTGCGCCACGGCGTCCGGCGGGCCGACAGACAGGACGACCCGTGCTGGAGATTCCCCAACCGGTCGCAGGCTGCCCGTTCGTGGGCGGTGCCGCCGCCGCTGCCGATCTGGCCGACCCAGGTCTGTACAGCGCCGGCGACCCGCACCCGGTCTGGAGCGAACTGCGGGCGCACGATCCGGTCAGCCGCCGGTCGGCGGCCGGCGGCCACGCGTACTGGTCCGTCACCAAGTACTCCGACGCCGACACGGTCCTGCGCGACCACGGGACGTTCACCTCCGAGCGCGGCACGCTGCTTGTCCTGCTCGGCCAGGACGATCCCGCGGGCGGCCGGCAGATGGCCGCCACCGACCCGCCCCGCCACGGCGACCTGCGGGAACCGCTCCAGCGGGCGCTGACCATCAAGCGCGTCGAGGCGAAGCGGGAGCAGATCCGGGAGGCGGTGCTCGGTCTGATCACGCCGCTCGGCGACGGCGGCACGTACGACCTGGCCGAGCAGATGACGAAGATGCCCATGGCGGTCATCGGTTCGCTGATGGACCTGCCGCACGCCGACCGGCCGAGGCTGATCGAGCTGACCACGGCCGCCATCGCCCCCGACGCGCCCCGGTTCGCCCGCCCCGGCGGGACCCGTGCCGTGCTCAAGGCGGCGCACCGCGAACTCTTCGCCTACTTCCAGGATCTGGTCACGGAGCGCCAGCGGGCTCCGGGCGACGACCTGGTCAGCCTTCTGCTGCGGATGGAGATGGACGGCCGGACGCTGACGGCGGGCGAGATCGTGGCCAACTGCTACAGCCTGCTGCTCGGGGCCAGCGTCACCATGGCGCAGGTTCCCGTCACGGCGCTGGACGAGCTGATGGGCACGGCCGTGCTGGACGACTGGGCGAACGACCCGACGGCGCTGGCCTCGGGCGTCGAGGAGGCGCTGAGGTGGTCGTCGCCGACGAACCACTTCATGCGGTACGCGACCCGCGACGTACGGCTGCGGGGCAAGGACATCGCGGCGGGCGACGCGGTCGTGGTGTGGCTCGGATCGGCGAACCGCGACGAGGAGGTCTTCGACGACCCCTTCACCTTCGACATCCGCCGCCGCCCCAACAAGCACATCGCCTTCGGCATCGGGCCGCACTACTGCGTCGGGCACACCGTCGCCCGGGTCGCGCTGAAGGTCGTCATGGCCGAACTCTTCAGCCGCTTCCGCGACTTCGCGCCGGCGGGCCCGGGCGTGCGGCTGCACTCCAACATCATCGCCGGCTGGGAGAGCTTGCCCGTGACCGCCCGGGTGCGGCCGTCGCGCGCGCCCGTCGCGTACTGATCCACGGCCGTACCGATCCATGGCCGTACTGATCCATCGCCGTACGGAACGGCTGAACGACCGGACTACCGGAACCGAGGAATTGACGGATGACATCAACGACCAGGCCGCGCAGCCGGCTCTTCCTGCGCGAACCCCTCGCCGAGGCACGCGCGCGCGTCTTCCTGCTCCCGTACTCGGGCTGCGGCGCCAGCATGTACCGGCAGTGGCCGGCACTCCTCGACGGGGTCAACTTCTGCCCGGTGCAGCTGCCCGGCCGCGAGAACCGCATGCGCGAGGCCCCCTTCGAGACATATGAGAAGCTCGCGGACTCGCTGGCGGAGGAGCTGGCTCCCCATCTCGACAGGCCCTACGCGCTGTTCGGCCACTGCAGCTCGGCCCTGGCCGCGTACGAGACGGCCGTGCGGCTGACCGAGCGCGGCGGGCGCGCGCCCTCGCGGCTCGTCGTCTCGTCCGAAGTGGCGCCGCAGGACGGTCCGTACGGCCGCTTCCTGGAGATGACCGACGACGAACTCGCCGAGGAGCTGCGGGAGTTGCTGATCGGCATGGGCGGTGAGCCGCGCCCCGACCTGATCGACCTCACCCTGGGCGTGCTCCGGCACGACGTCGACGTCAACAAGCGGTACCACACGCCCCGTCCGACCCCGCTGGCCTGCCCGATCACCTCCGTGGGGTGGAGCGGCGACAGCGGGATCGAGCCGTCGATGATGGGCGGCTGGTCCGCGTGCGGCGATGTCGAGCATGTGCTTCTGGAGGGCGGCCACTACGCGTTCGCCGGTGCTCCGCCCGAACTCCTGCGGCTGTTCACCGACCCCTTCACGACGGCCTAGGACGGACCGCGCAGATGACATCGACGGACCGGCGGAGCGGCGCACTGTCGCCGGCGAAACGCGCCCTGCTGGCACAGCTGCGCGGAGGCACGGGGAAGCACGAGCCGGCGCTCTCCGCGATCCCCCCGCGCCCCGACCCGCGGACGGCACCCGCGACCCGCTCCCAGCAGTCGCTGTGGTTCCTCGACCAGTACCTGGGAGCCGGCGCCAACTCCACGTACAACCTGTGGTCGGCCCTGCGGCTGCGGGGCGATCTGGACACCGCGCTGCTCACTCGCTGCCTCGAACGGGTCGTGGCCCGGCACGAGGTGCTGCGGACCACGTTCGGGTGCGTCGACGGCCGGGTCGAGCAGCGCATCGCACCGCCCGGGCCGCTGGAACTGCCGGTACGCGAGACCACCCCGGCGGAGGCGGCCGAGGCTGTGGGCGCAGCCGCGCGCGAGCCGTTCGACCTGGTGAGGGGACCCCTGCTGCGGCCCGTGCTGTTCCGGATGGGTCCCGGTGAGCACGTCCTGCTGCTCGCCGCCCACCACACCGTCTTCGACGGGATCTCGGCGCAGGTCCTGCTGCGGGAGACGTCCCTGCTCTACGCCGCCGGGCGCACCGGCACCGAGGCCGGACTGCCGGAGATCACAACCCAGTTCGGGGACTGGGCGGCCTGGACGCGAGAGCCCGGGCAGCAGGCCGAACAGGGGCGGCAGCTGAAGTACTGGGCCGAACGGCTCGCTGACGCACCGGCGTTGCTGGAGCTGCCCACCGACCGGCCCCGGCCGCTCGTGCAGTCCTTCGACGGCGCCGAGACGGGGATCACGATCGGCCGGCCGACCACCGAGGCGCTGCGCGCCCTGTGCAAGGAGGAAGGGGTCACCCTCTTCACGGCCCTGCTCGCCGCCTACCAGGTGCTGCTCGCACGCCACTCGGGACAGCGGGACGTCTGCGTGGGCGTTCCGGCCGCCGGCCGCTCGCACCCCGAGACGCAGGACCTCATCGGCTTCTTCGTCAACACCCTTGTCGTGCGCGGCCAGGTGGACGCCTCGCACACGACCTTCCGAACGCTGCTGCGCGAGGCGCGCCGGGCGACTGCCGAGGCGTACGCACACCAGGACGTGCCCTTCGACCAGGTCGTCGCCGAGCTGTGCCCCGACCGCGGCGCCGCGCACAACCCGCTCTTCCAGGCCTACTTGGACGTGACACCGGCCGGTGCCGGCGCGGTGGAGTTCGCCGGCTTCGAGTGCGAGGACTTCGTACTGCCCGCGGGCGACGCCAAGTTCGACCTCAGCCTCGGCGTGACGGAGCACGAGGACCGGATGGAGGCGGTCTTCGACTACCGCACGGACCTGTTCGACGCGGTGACGGCCGAACGGTTCGCCGCGCGCTTCGCCGAGCTGCTGAGCGATGTGGTGGCCGCGCCCGACCGGCGGCTGGGGGACCTGCCGCCGCTGCCCGCCGACGAGCTGTCCCGGGAGCTGGCGGCGGGCGAGGGCGACGCGGTCCGCGTCGACGACGACTCGCTCGGGGCCGCACTGTCCGCTCAGGCCGCGCGTACGCCCGACGCGGTCGCCGTCAGATACGACGGCGCCGAACTGACCTACCGCGCGCTGGAGTCCAGGGCGGCCGGGCTCGCCCGGCTGCTGATCGCCCAGGGCGCGGGACCGGGCCGCACGGTCGCCGTGGCCGTGCCCCGCTCCCTGGAGCTGATCGTCGCCCTCGGCGCCGTCGTCCGCTCCGGCGCCGCCTATCTTCCCCTCGACTCCGACCACCCGGCGGACCGGCTGCGGTTCATGGTGGAGGAGGCACGCCCCGTGTGCGTGCTGACGACCGGGGGGCTCCTCGAATGCCTCCCGGAGGGGCGGACCCAGATCGTCCTGGACGACCCTGCGGTGATCCGGCGGCTCGGCGAGCTGCCGGACGGGCCGGTGCGCGACGGCGAACTCCCGTCGCCCCGCCACGAGTCGGACCCCGCGTACGCCCTGTACACGTCCGGCTCGACCGGACGCCCCAAGGGCGTCCTCGTGCCGCACCGCGGTGTCCTCAACCGGCTGCGCTGGATGCAGGCCGAGTACGGGCTGACCCCGGCCGACCGCGTGCTCCAGAAGACGCCCTCGTCGTTCGACGTGTCGGTGTGGGAGTTCTTCTGGCCACTGCTGGAGGGGGCCGCCCTCGTCGTGGCCCGGCCCGACGGACACCGCGACCCGCACTATCTCGCGGAGCTCGTGCGGAGCGAGGGCGTCACCACGGCGCACTTCGTGCCGTCCATGCTCGACGTCTTCCTTCAGGAGCCCGCCTCGGCGCGGTGCCGGAGCCTGCGCCGCGTCATCGCCAGCGGGGAGGCGCTGCCCGCACCGCTGGCCGGGCGCTTCCACCAGGTGCTGCCCGCCGCCGAGTTGCACAACCTGTACGGGCCCACCGAGGCGTCCGTCGACGTCACGCACTGGCACTGCCGGCCGGGTGCGGACGGCACGGAGATCCCCATCGGCAGGCCGGTGTGGAACACGGCCGTCCGGCTGCTCGACGACGCGTTCCAGCCGGTTCCGCCCGGAAGCCCGGGCGAGCTCTTCCTCTCCGGCGTCCAGCTCGCCCTCGGGTATCTGCACCGGCCGGGGCTGACGGCGGAGCGCTTCGTGCCCGATCCCTGGGGACCGGCCGGGTCACGGATGTACCGGACCGGGGATCTGGGCCGCCGCCGCGCCGACGGCGCGCTGATGTTCCTCGGACGCACCGACGACCAGGTCAAGATCCGGGGCCTGCGCATCGAACTCGGCGAGATCGAGGCCGTGCTGAGCGGCCATCCGGATGTCGTCCGCGCCCTGGTGACCGTGCGCACGGGCCGGCCGGGGGAGCAGCGCGTGACCGCGTACGTCGTCACCGGCAAGGAGAACAAGGAGAAGGAGCCACCGAAGCCGGACGAGCTGCGCGAGCTCGCCGCCGCCTCTCTGCCGCAGTACATGGTCCCCGCCGACATCGTGCTGCTCGACGCACTTCCCACGACGGTCAACGGCAAGGTCGACAAGGGCGCCCTGCCCGTGCCCGAGCCGGCCCGTCTCCCGGCTGCCGCGGTGCCCGAGACCGGGCAGGAGGCCGTCCTGTGCTCGATCTACACGGAGTTGCTCGGCCTGGACGACGTGGGGCCCCTCGACGACTTCTTCGTCCTGGGCGGCGACAGCATCGGCTCGATCCAGCTGGTGGGCCGCGCCCGCCGCGCGGGGCTGCTGCTGACCGCACGGCAGATCTTCGAGCACCGCACGCCCCGCGGTCTGGCCGCCGTCGCGGCGCCGGTCGACGACGGCCCGGGGGAGCCCGCGCCGGAGGACGAGGGCACCGGGACCCTTCCGCTCACCCCGATCATGCGCTGGTGGCGCGGCCGGGGCGGCCCGACCGGCGGCTTCCACCAGTCCATGCTCGTGAGCACGCCGCGGGGCATGACCGGGCGCCAACTCGCCGCCGTACTCCAGGCCTTGCTCGACAGGCACGACATGCTCCGCGCCGTACTCGCCCGCGGACCGGAGGGCGGGGAACTGCTCGACGTACCGCCGCCCGGCACCACGCGCGCCGAGGACGCTCTGACCCGGATCGACGCCGCAGGGCCGGGCCGCTGCCCCGGGCCGGGCGGCGCCCGCGCGGGCCACGAGGCCGCCGCCGCGGAGGACCTCGTCCCCGAAGAGGGCCGCATGGTGCGGGCCGTCTGGTTCGACGCCGGACCCGAGGCGCCGGGGCAACTGCTGCTGCTCGTACACCACTTGGCCGTGGACGGGGTGTCGTGGCGCATCCTCGGGGACGATCTGGCGCGGGCCTGGCAGGACGTGGCCGCCTCGCGGCCGCCCCGGCTCGACCCGGTGCCCGTCTCCTTCCGGCGATGGTCGCGGCTGCTGCACGAGAGTGCCGTCGATCCCGGCCGCGAGGCCGAACTGGCCCACTGGAGCAGGACGTTCGAGTCCGGAGGACCGCTCCTTGAGCGGGTAGGAGCCGCGAAGGAGGGCCGCGACACCGTCGACCAGGCCCTGACCCTGAGCCGGACGCTTCCGGCCGGGGTGACGGGAGCGCTGCTGGGGTCCGTGCCCGCCAGGTTCCGCACGGGGCCCGAGCAGGTCCTGCTCACCGGGCTCGCCCTCGCGGCGGCGGCATGGACGGCCGGAAGCGGGCCGGAGAGCCGCGGCGCCCTCGCCGTCAGCCTCGAAGGCCACGGCCGCGAGGAGTCGGTGGCCGAGGTGGATCTGTCCCGCACCGTCGGCTGGTTCACCAGCCTGTATCCGGTGCTGCTCGACGTCACGGGCATCGACGCCGACGAGGCGCTGGCCGGCGGCGAGGCGGCCGGAACGGCTCTCAAGCGCGTCAAGGAGCAGCTGGCCGGGGTTCCGGGCCGCGGGATCGGCCACGGCCTGCTCCGCTGGCTCAACCCCGTTGCCTCACAGACCCTTTCGGCCCTCCCGGAGCCGCTGATCGGCTTCAACTACCTGGGCAGGTTCGGCGCGACCGGGGCCGAGGAGGCCGTGCGCGACTGGCAGGCGGTGCCCGGCGAGCCGCTGATGGGCGGCGGCGTGCCGGCCGGGACGCCGGTGCCCAGCCCGCTGGACATCGTGGCCCTCACCGAGGACGGGCCGGACGGGCCCCGGTTGACCGCGAGCTTCACATGGCCCGGGGGGCTGCTCCCGGAGCACGAGGTCCACGAGCTCGCCGACCTGTGGACCCGCATGCTCGAAGGCCTCGCGCGGCACACGGCGGATCCCGCCGCCGGGGGCGTGACGCCCTCGGACCTGACCCTGGCCGGGCTCGCGCAGGACGAAATCGACGATCTGCAAGCCGAACTCGCCCTGGATTGGGAGGCCGAGCTGTGACCAGTCACGACCCGGGAGAGGTGCCGGGCGCGGAGCCCTCCGTGGCGCAACGGAGCCTGTGGTTCCTCGACCGCATGGCCGACGGGCCGCTCAACACCCTCGCGTGGCGCGTGGAGTTGGCCGGTCCGCTGGACACCGGGGCGCTTCGGCAGTCGTTCGAGACGGTCGTCGCCCGGCACGACAGCCTCCGCACGCGCTTCGAGGAGCACGGCCACCGGCCCCTGCGCCTCGTCGAGGAGACGGTGGACCTTCCGTTCGCCGTCGAGGACCTGCGCACCGTGCCCGCCGCGGACCGGGAGGCGGAAGTACGGCGCCGCTGCGAGGAGGACGTGCGGACCGGATTCGACCTCGGGCGGGCACCGCTGCTGCGGGTGCGCGTTCTGCGTACCGGCGACGAGACGCACCACGTGCTGATCGCCGTACACCACATCGTCTTCGACGCGGTGTCGCTGGACATCCTCCTCGAAGAAGTCACCGGCTGCTACGCCCAGTCGGCGGCGGGCCGTCGGCCGGTGCTGCCGCCGCTGCGCGCGGACTACGGCGGCCACTGCGACGCACAGCGCGAACTCCTCGCCGGGCCGCGGCGCGACAAGCTCGCCGCGTACTGGCGCGGACAGCTGGACGGCGTGCCTCCGCTGCTCGACCTTCCCACCGACCGCCCGCGCGGCCCCGAGCAGCTGTACGGCAGCGCCGAGCACACCCTGCGGCTGGACGCCGAACTCTCCGGGCGGCTCCGGGACTTCGCACGCGCCGAGCGCACCACGCTCTTCTCGGTGCTCCTCGCCGCCTTCCAGCTGTTCCTGGCACGCCAGTCAGGGCAGCGGGATGTCGCCGTCGGCTCCCCGGTCTCCGGGCGGACCAGCAGCGAATCCGAGGCCCTCATCGGCTTCTTCGTCAACACGGTGGTGCTGCGCGGCCGGGTCGGCGAGGCGGACTCGTTCCGTACGCTCGTGCGGCGGAGCCGGCGGACCGTCTTCGAAGCGCTCGACAACCAGCAACTGCCCTTCGACACGGTCGTCGAGGAGCTGAAGCCGGACCGCTCACTCAGCCACAACCCGCTGTTCCAGGTGCTGTTCGGGATGCGCACGGCGACGGCGCTCGACGCGGACGGCGCGGAGACCGGGCTGTCCGTGCGGAGCGTGGAGCCGGTCGACAACGGCAACTCGCAGTACGAACTCGCCGTCGCGGCGGTCGACGGCAGCGAGTGCATCGACCTCGTCGTCGAGTACGCGCCCTCTCTGTACGACGAGGCGACGGCCGCCGGCTTCGGCGAGCAGTTCCGGCAGCTGCTCGCCTCGGCGATGGCCGACCCCGACTCTCCGGCGGACGGGCTCGACCTGCTCGGCGCGGCGACCCGGCACACGGTGCTGTACGGCTGGAACGACACCGCCCGTCCCGTCGAACAGCTGCCCCTGCCGCTGCTGTTCGAGGACGTCGTGGCCCGGCACGGCGACTTCCCGGCCGTCGAGTCCGGCGAAGTGAGCCTCGACTACCGGGAGTTGAACGAACGGGCCAACCGGCTCGCCCGGCTGCTGATCGCGCGGGGCATCGGCCCGGAGGACATCGTCGCGGGAGCGCTGCCACGCAGCTGCGACTACGTCGTGGCGCTGCTGGCCACGGTCAAGGCCGGCGCCGCCTACCAGCCGCTCGACCTGGCCCACCCGGAGGAGCGCCTGCGCACCGTGCTGAGCGACGCCCGGCCCGGCGTCGTGCTCTGCCTGGGCGCACCGGCGCCGTACGTCCCGGACGGCTCGCTCGCCGTGGTGCTGGACGAGCCCGGCACCGCCGCCGAACTCGCCGGACTCCCCGCCGCGAACGTGACGGACGACGAGCGCACCACGCCGCTGCTGACCGGACATCCCGCGTACCTCATCCACACCTCCGGATCGACCGGCGTCCCCAAGGGAGTTCTCGTCCAGCACAACGGCCTCGCCACCCTCGCGGGCAGCCAAGCGGAGGGATTCGGGGTGACGCCGGGGAGCAGGGTCCTTCAGTTCGCCTCGCCCGCGTTCGACTCGTCCATCGCGGACCTGGCCGTGGCGCTGCTCGTCGGAGCGACGCTGGTGCTGCCCCTGGACGACGAGCGCGTCCCCGGGCCTCCGCTGCGCGACCTGCTGCACCGGCGGCGCGTCACGCACGCGCTGCTGCCGCCCGCGGTGCTGACGGTGATGGACCCCGAGCACGCGCTGCCCGAGGGCGCGACGCTGATGGTCGCGGGCGAGGCGTGCCCGGGCGAACTCGCCGACCGGTGGTCCGCGTCCCGGACCATGATCAACGCCTATGGCCCGACGGAGGCCACGGTCGGCGTCACCATCAGCGATCCGCTCTCCGGCCCGGGGGCGCCGCCCCTGGGGCGTCCCGTGTGGAACACGCAGATCTACGTGCTGGATTCCGCCGGACTCCCCGTCCCGCCGGGCGTGGCCGGAGAGCTGTACATCGGCGGCTCCCAGCTGGCGCGGGGCTACTTGGGGCGCCCCGGGCTCACCGCCGCGTCCTTCGTCCCGGACCCGTACGGGACGGTGCCCGGCGGGCGGCTCTACCGCACCGGAGACCGGGGCCGGCACCGCAGGGACGGAGCGCTGGAGTTCCTCGGCAGGGTCGACGACCAGGTCAAGATCCGCGGATACCGGATCGAGCCCGGCGAGGTGGCCGGTGTGCTCCAGGAGCACCCCGAGGTCGCCGCCGCCACCGTCGCGGTGCGCGAGGACGTGCCCGGCGAGCGCCGGCTCGTCGCGTACGCCGTGCCCGCGCCGGGCGCCTCGGTGGACGAGGCGGCGCTGCGCGACCACATGACGTCGCGGCTCCCCGGCTATCTGGTGCCCTCGGCGTTCGTGCTGCTCGACGAGCTTCCGGTCAGCCGCAACGGAAAGGTGGACCGCAGGCGGCTGCCCGCCCCGCCCAGCACTCTCGCCGGCACGGGCGGACGTGCCCCGCGGGCCGCCGCCGAACGGCTCGTCGCCGCCGTGTGGGGCGAGGTCCTCGGCGTGGACGCGTCCTCGATCGCCGCCGACGACGACTTCTTCGCCATCGGCGGCCACTCGCTGTCGGCCGCGGCCGTCGCCGCCGCGCTCCAGGAGATGTTCGAGGTCCGGCTCACAGCCGCCGCCGTGTTCCAGGCGCCGACGCCCGAGCACCTCGCCCACCGTCTGGCCGCCGAACTCGGCGGCGAGGAGAAGGCCGAACCGGCCGCCGAACTGCTCCTGGAACTCATGGCCATGACCGACGAGGAGGCCGCCGCCAGGCTCGCGGAAGGAGCCGAACACTCATGAACCCCACCGAAGACCGCGACTGGTTCCCCGGCAGAAGCCGCGTCGCAGACCCCGGCATGAGGCTCTTCTGCCTGCCGCACGCCGGAGCCGGCGCCTCCGCCTACCGCGGATGGCAGCAGTCGCTCGGAGCGGACGTCGAGGTCGTGCCCGTCCACCTCCCCGGACGCGAGAGCCGGATCACGGAGCCGCCCGAGGCGGACATCCGGCGGCTGGCCGAGCGGCTGGCGCAGCCGCTGGCCCGTCGTGCGGCGGGTCTGCCGTACGCCGTGTTCGGCCACAGCATGGGCGCGCTGCTCGGCTACGAACTGACCCGCCTCCTGGCCGGGGCGGGGCGGCCTCCCGCGCTGCTGATCGCGTCCGGGGCGTCCGCGCCGCACCTGCCGATCGCCGCGGACCCGCCGGTCCACCTCATGCCGGAGCAGGAACTCCTCGCCCATCTCGGCGAGTTGGCCGGCACTCCGCGCAGCGTGCTCTCCGACCAGGACCTGCTGGAGATGGTCGTCCCGGCGCTGCGCGCGGACTTCGCCGCCTGCGAGACGTACGTACACGAGCACCGGCCGCCGCTGTCCGTACCGCTGCTCGTCCTGGGCGGGGACGCGGACCCGGGAGTGCCCGTCGACTCGCTCGATCCCTGGAGCGAGCACACCGGCGCATCCACCACCGTCCGGGTCTGGCCCGGCGGCCATTTCTTCCACCACGAGAACCGGGAGGACGTCATGGAACTCATCGCGAAGGAAACGCACAAGGCACGGCAGGCACAACAGGCCCAGGAGCAGGGGCAGAAGGCGCCCCAGGAGCAGGAGGGGCCACGGGCCGGGCAACAGCCCGGCCCGGCCTCGCCGGAGGAGACCGTCCGCCGCTACTACACCCTGGTCGACGCCCAGGACTTCACGGCCCTGGTCGAACTGTTCGCGCCCACGGCCGTCTACCGGCGGCCCGGCTACGAGCCGCTCGTCGGCCGCAAGGCGCTCGCCGAGTTCTACGGAGGCGAGCGGGTCATCCTCCAGGGCAGACACGCCATCACCGAACTCGTCGCCGCCGACGGGAAGGTGGCCGTCAACGGGCGGTTCAGCGGAACCGTCAAGGGCGGCAAGGAAGTCGACCTGAAATTCGCCGACTTCTTCACGCTCGACGCGGAGGGCCGGTTCGCGGCGCGCGACACCTTCTTCTTCGCCCCGATGGTGTGATGCGCATGCTGACGGAGAAACTCACAGACGATCTCGTGGAGAACGCCGCCGGTCCCGGCTTCACCCGGCGGCTCGCAGCGCCGCGCGCGACGGCCCCGGAACGCGCCGCCAGATCGGCCGACGCGGCCTTCGGCTCCGCCTTCACCGAGCACATGGTGACCCTGCGCTGGAACGAGCGGGACGGCTGGCACGACGGCGAGCTGCGGCCCTACGAGCCGCTCAGCCTGGACCCGGCGACCGTCGGACTGCACTACGGACAGGCCGTGTTCGAGGGACTCAAGGCCTACCGCACCGCCGACGGCCGGCTCGGTGTGTTCCGCCCGCACGCCCACGGGGAGCGCTTCCGCCGGTCCGCCGCGCGGCTGCTGATGCCGCAGCTTCCGACGGAGACCTTCGTACGGGCGGTCGAGGAGCTGGTGCGGGCCGACGCCGACTGGGTGCCCGGCGAGAGCCAGCGCAGCCTCTATCTGCGTCCGCTGATGTTCGCGTCCGAGGCGCACCTCGCGCTGCGCCCGGCCCGGGAGTTCCGTTTCCTGCTGATCGCGTTCGTCACGGAGCGCTTCTTCGAGACCCCCGAGCCGATCACCGTGTGGGTCGGCGAGGAGTACGCCCGGGCGACCCCCGGCGGCACGGGAGCGGCCAAGTACGCGGGAAACTACGCGGCTTCGTACGCGGCCCAGTCCCACGCCGCCGAGCAGGGCTGCGACCAGGTGGTCTGGCTGGACGCGACGGAGCGCCGCTGGGTCGAGGAACTCGGCGGGATGAACATCCTCTTCGTCGAGGAGTCCGTCGAAAAGGGCGGCGGAGGCAGGCGGCTGGTCACGCCTCCGCTCACCGGCACCATCCTCCCAGGCGTGACGCGGGACGCCCTGCTGAGCGCGGCGCCCGGCCTCGGCCTGTCCGTCGAGGAGCGGTCCGTGAGCGTCGAGGAGTGGCGCGAGGGCTGCCGAGTGGGCCGGATCAGCGAGGTGTTCGCCTGCGGAACCGCCGCGCAGGTCAGCCCCGTCGGCACCGTCCGCACGAGCGAGGGGGACTTCACGGTCGGCGACGGCCGGCCGGGCCCGGTCGCCGGGATGTTCTCGGATCTGCTCTCCGGCATCGAGCGGGGCCTCGCACCCGATCCGGAGGAATGGATGCACTACGTATGACGACTACAGGAAGAGCGCGGCGAATGCAGCAGACCGAGGTCCTCGAAGTGGTCACGGACTTCTGGAAGGAGGTGCTCCAGGTCGACGTCGGCCCGGATTCGGACTTCTTCGAGGCGGGCGGCCACAGCCTCGCGCTGCTGGCGCTGGTCAACCGGCTCCAGGAGCACTTCGGGGTGGAGATGTCCGTCGTCGACGTCTTCGACTACCCGACGCTCGGGGAGTTCGCGGGCGCCGTACACGAGCGGATGAGCGCATGACGGCCGCGCGGAAGGTGCTGATGGTCCTGTACGCGCCGGGAGCGCTCGGGCCGCTGGAGCTGATGCGTACGCTCCGGCCGGTGGCCGACCTGGTGGTCGCCGTCCCCGACTCCCTGCGGGAGGACCCGGGGATCGGGATGCTCCGGCAGCTCTTCGACCCCGTCTTCTTCGATCCCGAGGGCCCCGGCCCCGACATGACCGGGGTCGACGGGGTGGTCACCTACTCCGACACCCTGGTGCGCACGGCGGCCGAACTGGCCTCCCGCAACGGCCTTCCCGGCCAGTCCCCGCAGGCCGCGGTCGCCCTCACCGACAAGTACGCCCAGCGCACGGCCCTCACCGAGCACGGCGTGGACGCGGTTCGGTGTGCCGTCCTGCGCGGGCCGGACGACTGGCAGCAAGCGGCCACGACGGTCGGGCTGCCCGCGGTCCTCAAGCCGACGGCGGGCGCGGGAAGCCGCAACACCTTCCCCGTGACGGACGCCGGCGAGGGCGAGGCGCTCGTACGGAGGCTGCTCGCGCCCGGCGCGGACGGCCCCGCGGAGCGCGAGATGATCCTGGAGGAGCGGCTGGACGGCGTCGACCAGGGGGACCACGGCGACTACTGCTCGGTGGAGAGCATCGTCGCGGACGGGCAGGCGATCCATCTGCCGGTGGTCTCCAAGTTCCGCCTGGTGCCGCCGTATCGGGAGACGGGGCAGTTCTGGCCGGCCCACCTTGACGAGAGCACGCAGAGCCGGGCGCTGGACCTGACCGACCGGGCGCTGAAGGCGCTGGACTTCCGGTGCGGCGTCACCAGCACCGAGATCAAGCTGACGCGGCAGGGGCCGCGCATCATCGAAGTGAACGGCCGCATGGGCGGGTTCGTCAACGAGATGATCGTCTACGCGGGCGGCCCCGACCTCGTCGTCGAGGCGGCGCACGTGGCGCTGGGCGTCACACCGCGGGCTCCCTCGCCCCGCGAGGACCGTCTGGTCTTCCAGTTCAACCACATCGCGCCCCCGAACGCCGTCGGGCTGGTCGCCGTCGAGGGCGTCGACAAGGTCAAGACGCTGCCGGAAGTCCTGGCCTACCGGCTGCTCATCGCGCCCCGCCAGGCGATGCAGCCGGGAGTGCGGACGCAGGAGCTCGACATGCTCAACGCGGCGGCGGACGACCACGGCGCCATGTACGGCTTCCTGGAGCGCGTGCACGACCTGCTGTCCTTCACCTTCCGGCTCCGCGAGGACGACGGCACCGTACGGGAGGCGACCCTGTCCGCATGGGAGCTGCCGAGCGCCCGGGCCTTGAAGGCGGGCAGGGAGTGACGGCGGAGGGCGTGAGCCGGGCCACCGAGGAGGCCGGCGAGGAAGGGGCCAGCGAGGAAGAGGCCACCGAAGAAGAGGCCACCGAGGAAGAGGAGGAGAAGCGGCGGGCGGCCGCGGCCGCGGCGGAGGAGGGCGATCCGCGCCTGCGGTCCGCCAGGCGCCTCCTCGTCGCCCTCTTCGGCCTGGAGTCCTTCGGCACCGGCGCGTTCACCTCGTGCCAGGTCCTGTTCTTCACCGAGTCGCTGCACCGCACCGCAGGGCAGATCAGCGTCGCGCTCAGCACGGCGGGCCTCGTCGCCATGGTGTTCGTCCTGCCGTTCGGCAAGGCCGCCGACAGGATGGACAGGAAGTGGCTGCTCGCGCTGCTCAACCTCGCGGCCGGGCTCGCGTTCCTCGGGTACTTCCTGCCGCCCTCGCTCGCCGGCTTCGTCGCCGTCACCGGAGCGGTGGTCGTGCTCCAGCGGATGCTGGCGCCCGTACGCTCCGCCCTGATCGCCCAGATGTTCCCGGCGACCCGGATGAAGGTACGCGCACGCACGTACGTCGCGTTCAACGTCGGCTTCTCGCTGGGCAGTCTGGGCG
This sequence comes from Streptomyces winkii, assembly GCF_032248595.1. Taxonomy (NCBI): domain Bacteria; kingdom Bacillati; phylum Actinomycetota; class Actinomycetes; order Kitasatosporales; family Streptomycetaceae; genus Streptomyces; species Streptomyces winkii. The sequence continues at coordinate 166,628 of NZ_JASTTH010000008.1, forward strand.
CCGCGGGCGCGGTCGGCGTGGGTTCGGACCGCGCGTACGCGCTGCTGCTCGTCGTCGACGTGGTCAGCTTCGTGGTCTGCGCGGGGATCACGGTTTTGCTGCCCCCCGTCGCGAAGGGGGCGAAGGAGGCCGCCGCGAGGCGCGGCTACGCCGCTCTGCGCGACCGCCCGTTCCTCGTCGCGACCCTCACCAACCTCTTCGGCTCGCTGCACGATTCGGCGCTCTTCATCGGCCTGCCGCTGTGGCTGGTGAAGCGCACCGACGCGCCGCACTGGACGATCCCGTCGATGACGGTGTTCAACTGCCTGCTGGTCGTGGCCCTTCAGGCCCGCCTCACCCGCGGCACCGACACCAGCCGGGGAGCCGCGATCGCCCAGTGGCGCGGCACGCTCGCCCTGGGCGCGGGGTGCGTGCTGCTCGTCTTCCTCACCGAGCCCATGGGGACGGTCGGTTACGCGCTGCTCGTGGGCGCCGTCGTGCTGCTCACGGTGAGCGAGATGGTCCAGTCGGCGGGCGCCTGGGGCCTGTCCTACAGCCTCGCGGACGAGCGCCGGGTGACCGAGTACCAGGCCGTGTTCGGGCTGAGCCTCGACGCGCAGGAGATCCTCGGGCCCGTGCTCGTCACCGGCCTGGTGCTGGGCGTCCCGCACGGCTGGGGGTGGGCGCTGCTCGGAGCGCTCGTGGTCGTGCCGTCGTTCGTGGGGACGCGGCTGACGCTGGGCGGACCCGTGCCGCTGTGGGCCGCAACAGGCCGTAAGGCCAAGGGACTTCGGGACCCGGTGGGGGCCCGGGCCGGAAGCGGGGAGTGAGCGCGGGCCGACTCGGCCGACTCGGCCGGCGCAGCCCGGGGCACCAGGTGCCGGGCGCCGAGGCGAACCGGAACCTGACATCACCCTGCCAGCGCACTTCCTTGCCAGCGGTTTCGTCTTCTCCCGGGGCTCGCCGGGGACCAGGATTCTTCGTGTCGACACGTCCGGGCGGTCCGCCCCGGCCCCTCGCCGGGGCGCGGGAACGGGCAGCCCGGGCCGGGCCCATCAGACCCAGGGCGTGCCGCACCCCGCGGCCGGGGCACCTCCCAGACGGAACTCGGGGGAGCACTCCGCGACACGTTCAGGAAGCCTGCCGAACCTTCGAACACGAGGATGTGTCATGACGGTTGCCACGAAGCCCGCCCACTGGACCGCCCGGGCTGTGCCCGGCGCCTCCGCCGCGCCGGCCGCTCCTCCCTCCGCACACGGCACGCCCGCCGGTCCCGCACCCGCCGCCTCCGTACTCCTGGCCGCGGGCGACGAGGAGCGCGACGTCGGCTGGCAGTGAGCGGACGGACCGCGCCGACCGCCGCGGACTCCGACGTGCTGTTGGAACATCACTCAGAGAGGCATCCAGCGATGGCTTCCCGCTTTCTCCTGTGCGGCCCTGACCACCTCGGCGGGGCCGCGGCATGACCTACGGCATGGCCGAACTGAAGGTGTTCGAGAGCTGGTACGAGAAGGCGGGCGTACGGTCCACTCCCCGGCGCATCACGCCCGAGGACAAGGACATCCTCAAGAGCTTCTTTCCGAAGCACATCGTCCCGCACCTGAACCACCCGCTGCTCGAAGCGCAGGAAGAGCCGCTCAAGCGCTACGTCGAGGCGCAGCACCTCTACCAGTGGCTCAACTTCACGGCGGAGTTCGAGGTCTCCGTGGTGCTGAGATCCACGCAGCGCATCGCCGACAACAAGAGCGGGCTCGAACTGTCCCGGCGCGTACGCATGGACGCGTTCAAGATCTGCGTGGACGAGAACTACCACGCGCTCTACAGCATGGACGCGGTGGACCAGATCGAGCGGCGCTCCGGAATCAAGTCCCTCGACTACGAGTTCGCGCCGTTCCTCGCCCGCCTCGACGGCGTCGCCGACGCCCATCCGCAGCACCGCCTCCTGGTGCAGCTCCTCCAGGTCGTCGTCTTCGAGACCCTCATCACCTCGCTGCTGAACGACGTGCCCAAGGACCCCGGCGTGATCACCCTGGTGCGGGACATCGTCAGGGACCACGCCATCGACGAGGGCAGGCACCACGCCTACTTCGCGGAGTTCTTCCGGCATTTGTGGGGGCAGCTCGGGCCCGGCGAGCGCCGTCTGGTCGCACACCTTCTGCCGCAGGTCATCGTGGAGTCCCTCCAGCCGGCCACCCGCTCGGCCCGGACCGCGCTGGCACAGGCCGGACTGAGCGACGGCGCCGTGCGCACGATCATCGAGGACTCGTACAACCGTCAGGCCGTCATGGCCGGCATCGTCTACGCCTCCGCCCGCACCGTCGCGCTCTTCGAAGAGTGCGGAGTGCTGGACGTCCCCGGAGCCCGAGAAGCCTTCCACCGCGCGGGATTTCCGCAGGCAGCACCCCAATAGACCACCGAGAAACGGGAGTAGCACGTGACCACCGACCGGTTTTCCCCACGGAAATCCCTGCTGAGTCTGTCCGGCCTGGAGAACGGGGACGTCTCCCGGCTCGGAGATGCCGCCTTCGCCTACGGCTCGTCGAAGAAGTCCTTCACCGGGCTTCTCGACGGGGCCAAGGTCGGCCTGATCTTCACCGCGCCCTCCACCCGTACGCGCAGCTCGTTCTGGAGCGCCGCCTGCGCACTGGGGTGCGACACCCTCCACTTCGGCGCCGCCGACCTCCAGGTCGGCACGGGCGAGAGCTGGGGCGACACGGGCCTGGTGCTCGACAACTACCTCGACGCGGCCGTCGTACGGACGAACGGTCCGCAGTTCGAGCTGGAGCAGCTGGCGCACTCCCTCACGGCGACGGTCAACGCCCTCAGCTACGAGGAGCACCCGACCCAGGCCATCGCCGATCTCTGCGCCCTGCGCGGCCACTTCGGCCCCGTCGGCGACGGCGGGCGGGCCCTGCGGCTGGCCTACCTCGGGCTCGTCAACAACACCGCCCGCGCCCTGGCGCTGCTGTGCGTCAAGACGCCGGGCCTGACGCTGGACGTCTACAGCCCCGCCGACCGCGGCTTCCCGGACGAGGAGATCAAGTCCATGAACACCATGGCGGACCGGGACGTGGTGCGGCAGTTCGACAACATGCCCGCGGCGCCGGACGCGGTCGACGCCGTGTACACCACCCGCTGGCAGTCCATGGGCGTGCCGTACGAGAACGCCGACTGGGCCGATGCCTTCCGCCCGTTCGCCGTCACGGCGCAGACCATGCGGCGCTTCAGCGGCGGGACGGAGGCGGTCTTCATGCACGACCTTCCCGCGATCCGGGAGATGGAGGCCACGTCCGAAGTCATCGACGGCGACCTGTCGTTGGTGCGCAGCCAGGCATTTCACAAGGAGTCCGCCGCCGCGGCGGCTCTGCTGTGGTCGCTGGGCGATCGCCCGGTGCCGGGCGTCTGACGAACCGGCACCCCAGCACGAGCACGCTCACCATGGAGGGGCAGCCGGTGTACCTGGTCGAACGGGAAGAACAACTCGCGTCTCTCGCGAGGCTGTTCAGGTGCAGCGCCGCCGGTGCGGGCGGGGCGGCGCTGATCGAGAGCGCACCGGCCGAGGGCAAGACCGAGCTGCTCCGGCGCGCCGCGCACGAGGCGCGGAACTCCGGTGCCCTCGTGCTTCAGGCGACCTGCTCGGTGGCCGAACACGCCCTGCCCCTCGGGGTGATCGACCAGCTGCTGCGCAGCGTACGGCTGCCGGCCGGGCTGTCCCAGCGGACGGCCCGAGATCTGGAACGGGCCGTCGCCGAGGCGGCGTCGGCGGATACGGCGGCGGGAACGGGCACGACGGCGGGAGGCTCCGCAGCCGGACCCGAACCCGAACCCGGACCCCAACCCGGACCCGGACCCGGATCCAGCCCCGGACCCGGTGCAGGCCTCGCACGAGCGCTGCGCGAACTGACGCTGCCGCTGCTGTCGTTCGCGGAGAGCAGGCACGTGGTCGTCGCCGTCGACGACGTCCACTGGGTTGACGCGCCCTCCTCGCACTGGCTGCTCTATCTCGTACGGCGCCTGCGTACGGCCCGGATCGCGGTCGTGCTCACCGGCAGCTCCGAACCGGGCGAGGGCGCCCGGCCGCTGCCGGAGCGCACGGCGTTCCGCGACCAGCTGCTCGCACAGCCGCACTGCGAGAGCCTGCGCCTGGGCCCCCTCTCTCCGGACGGCGCGCTGCGCGCGGCCGGAGCCGTGCTCGGACGACCGGCGGCGGACCGGCTCACACAGGAGATCGCCGAGGCCTCCGGGGGCAACCCGCTGCTGCTGCACGCCCTCGCCGAAGACGTGCGCTCGGCCCGCGCCCGCGACGAAGAACCCGGCGACGACGCATACGTCCGCGCAGTGCTCTCCCTGGTCCACCGGAGCTCGCCGCAGGGTCTCCCGCGCGTCGCCCGGGCCGTCGCCGCGCTCGGGGACGAGGCGACGCCCGGCCTGGTGGCGCAGCTGGCGGGCCTCGACCAGGGCACGGCCGAGCGGTGCCTGCGGGCGCTGACAGAGACGGGCCTGCTCACGGACGGGGCGTTCCGTCGCAACGCCGCGCGGCAGGGCATCCTCGCCGCCCTGCCCTGGCGGGAGCGGACCGGACTGCGGGAGGCCGCCGCCCGGATCCTGCACGAGAACGGCGGACGAGCGCAGAGCGTGACCCGGCTGCTGCTGTCCCCGGGGATGCGTCCGCAGCCCTGGGCGGTGCCGGTGCTCCTGGAGTCCGCCGAACGCGACCGGAGCGACGGCGAACACGAGCGGGCGGTGGCGGCGTTGAAGCTCGTGCTGACGGCACCCGCCGGCGAACACCAGCGCGCGGCGGCCAACTCGGCGCTCGCGTCCGTGATGTGGCAGACCTCTCCCGCGGCTTCCTGCCGGTATCTCGAACCGCTCGACTCGGCCGCCCGGGCCGGGCACCTCGGCGCAGGCGACGCCGAAGCCCTGCTGCACCAGCTGCTCTGGCACGGACGGCATGAATCCGCGAGCCGCGTACTGGCGAGCCTACGGGCGCGCGCAGGGTCCGAGAGCGCCCTCGCCGCCGGGGTGCGGGAGACCGCGCGGTGGATCGAGTGGACCCACCCGCCGGTGGCCCGTGCTGAAGAGCAACGCACGCGGACCACGGCCGGTTCCGGCGGTCCCGCGGATGCCCCCGGCGGTTCCGACGGCGCCGACGTCCAAGGCGACCTGCGGTTCCGCCCCGCGTTTCTGCTCACCGACGCCCTCGTACGGGGCCGGGCCGGCGAAGCCGTCGCACGCGCCCGGGAGCTGCTGGCGGAACGGCTCCCGTCCTCCGGCGGCGAACTGCCCGCCGCTGTCGCGACGTCGACGGCGCTGACCGTGCTGATCGCCACCGGGCACGCCGCCACCGCGGCCCGCTGGTGCGACGAGCAGCTGACCGGCCCGGCGTCCGCACTTCCGCCGGCGTGGCGGGCGCTGCTGCACGCCGTGCGAGGCGAAGCCGCCCTCCGCCTCGGCGACTTGGACGGGGCCGAGGAGCACGCGGGCCACGCCCTTGCCGGTCTGGACCGGGCCTCCTGGGGCGTGGCGCTGGGCCTGCCGCTGAGCGTGGCGGTGCTCGCGGCCGTACGCAAAGGGCGGTACACGGCAGCCGCCGACCTGCTCTCCGGCCCGGTTCCCCGGGAGATGAGCCGCACGCGCTACGGACTGCACCACCTCCACGCGCGCGGCCACCACCTCCTGGCAACCGGGCGCCCGCGCAGCGCACTTGAGGACTTCCAGCGGTGCGGCGAACTGATGGCGGCGTGGGGCATCGACGTGCCGGGGGTCGTCCCATGGCGCACCTCGGCCGCCGAGGCCCACCGCATGCTCGGCGATACGGACGCGGCGGCGGAGCTGGCCGCCGCGCAGCTCCCGTTGACGGGTGCGTATCCCGCCGAACGGGGCCACGCCCTGCGGCTGTCGGCCGCGTCCGTCCCCCCGGAACGGCGCCTGCCCCTGCTGTCCGAGGCCCTGGAGCTGCTCGAATCGTCCGGCGATCAGTACGAGGCGATCCGCGTCCTCATGGACCTGGGCGAGGTCTGGCACCGCCTCGGCGAGCACAAGAGGGCCCGTACCCGTCTCCGCCGCGCCCGACGGATGGCCGAACTGCACGGCGCCGCCCCGCTGTTGCCCGGTCTCCAGCTCGCGCGGCCGCCGCAGCCGCAGCGTCCGGCCGAGGACCCGGCGCCGGGCCTGGCCCACGACCCAGCCTCTTCCCGCGCTCCGGCCACGCCGGTCGCTGCCGGGCGGGGGACCCCGGGCATGCCTTCCGCGGCCCCTTTCACCGGTCTCACCGACTCCGAGGCCCGCGTCGCGGCGCTCGCGGTGCGCGGACATACGAACCGGGAGATCGCCGCCCGGCTCTATGTCTCCGCCAGCACCGTGGAGCAGCACCTCACGCGCGTGTACCGGAAGTTGGGCGTGCGCAGCCGGAAGGCGCTCCCCGCGCGGCTGGCCGGACTTCCCCGCCGTCAGCACGCCGCGGAGTGCGCACTGGCGATCTGAACGCGTACGGGTCGTGCCTGTCGTATGGCTGTACCGGCCGTACGGGCACAGCGCCCTGCGGCGGTGTGGTTGCGCACCCGGCACGACGGGCGTGAACGGTCAGCCGGCGGTGGCGAGTTCGGCATAGCACGCGATGTCCGCCGCCTCGGTCGGCCCGTAGACGTTCAGGATGCGGGCGTCGAAGTGGTCCGAGTCGATCCACGGGCGCAGCGAGGACAGGTCCGGCGACTCGGCCCCGAGCGCCAGGCAGCGCAGCGAGCGGAGCTGCCGGAATCCGTCCGCCGCCGCCAGCTCCACCACGGGATAGAACTGGCTGGGAACGGCCGGGTTGAACACGGAGATCCGCTCCCTGCCCAGCGTCGCGAGCAGGGCCTGCGGATCGTAGGGCCCCTCCTGGAACAGCGTCAGCGAAGCACCGGTCAGCAGCGGGGTGAGATAGCTGCGGATCGACGCGTCGAAGCTGGAGGCGATCACCTGGAGGACGCGGCTGCCCTCGTGTATCCCGCACGCGTCGCGGCACCAGGTCAACGTGTTGACCAGCGCCTCCATCCCGACCTGGACGCTCTTGGGCCGTCCCGTCGAGCCCGACGTCTGGATGACGTAGGCGGCGGCTTCCGGAGCGTGCCGGTCGGCGGCCGCGGCCCGGCCCTCGTCACCGGCCGTCCGGGGCGCCCGGGGCGGAAGCCCCGAGAGCAGCGCGCCGACGTCTGTACGCACGACGCCGCCGGCCGGGCCCGCTCCGTGCAGCCGGTCGTCCAGCGCACGGCTGGAGAGCACCACGGGCGGACGGGTGTCCTCGGCCAGGGCGCTCAGACGTGAGTCCGGCAGCGCCGGGTTGAGCGGTGTGTAGACGCCGCCCGCGCACAGGGCCGCCAGCATCGAGACGACGAGTTCGTACGAGCGCGGCAGCAGTACGCCGACGGAGACCTCGCGGCCGACGCCGAGGTCCACCAGATGTTCCGTCAACGCGTCGACGTCCCGGGCGAGTTCGCCGTACGTACGGCGGAGTTCGCCGTCCGCGCCGACGACGGCCTCCAAGTCGGGGCGGCGCGCCGCCTGTTCCCTGAACAGCGCACCGACGGTGCGGCCGTGCCATGAGGAATTCACGCGACCTCGTTTTCGTCGTCTTCGTCGTGGTCTTCATCGTGTTCGCCGTGCCGGAAAGACGTGACGTACGGACCGTAGAGCCGGGGGCGCGAGGGCGGCAGACGAGTCCGCGAATACTGCGGTCCTTCCCATGAGTTCTCCGGGTTCGCCGGGTGGGGGGAGGGGGGTTCTAGGGGTTGCGGCAGTACGGGCGCCGGTGCGGGAATTCATTGAACGCCTCCGCCGCCACCTCCGGAATGAGCACCAGCGAATCGAGTACGAGCCGGGATGAGCCCGATCGGAATGAGGGAGCACAGCAGACCGTGCCAGATCCCGTAATCATCGGCCGGCGTTACAACGGTCCGCCCGGCAGCGCCAACGGCGGTTACGCCTGCGGGCTCTTCGCGGCTCTGGCACGTCCGATGCTGGGCACGTCACCGGACGGCAAGGCTTCAGACATCGCCGTCCAGCTGCTGTCGCCGCCTCCGCTGGAGACCCCTCTGACAGCGACGTCCGCGGGGCGGCGCGTGGCCTTCTGGCACGGGGAGACGCTCGTCGCCTCCGCCTCGCACGGGGCGGTCCCGGCACAGGCGTGCCCCTTCGTCGCCCCGGCCGGCGCCCGCGAGGCCGAAAAGGCGTATGCGGGGCATTCCAGCCACCCCTTCGGCACCTGCTACGTATGCGGCCCCCGGCACCGGGACCGCGGACTGCGCCTGGCACCGGGGCCCGTCCCGGGGCGTACGGACACCGCGGCGTGCACCTGGACACCCGGTCCCGAGCATGCCGGAGAGGACGGCCTGGTCCGGCCCGAACTGATCTGGGCGGTCCTGGACTGCCCCGGCGGCTGGACGCTCGACCCCGTCTCCGCCCCCTTGGTCCTCGGCCGGATGACCGCGCGCATCCGCCGACTGCCCTCTCCCGGAGAGACGACCGTCGTCGTGGCCACCGGGAGCCCGGGAGGAGGCAGGACCGCCCAGTGCGAGACGGCGGTCTTCCGCCAGGACGGCACCGAACTCGCCCGCAGTTCAGCCGTGTGGGTACGACGAGACGAGAAAGCGCAGCCATGACGACCCCTCTTTCCGCGCCCGGCCGGGCAGCCGCCGAACCGACGACCGCAGCAGCACCCCAACCCGCACCCGAACCGGCATCCGCATCCGCAGCGGCACCCGGACCCGCATCCGGAGCCGGACCGGCCACGGCGAGCCGTCCACGCATCCAGGACATCCTCGGCCTCTCCCCACTCCAGCAAGGGCTGCTCTTCCACGCCGAGCTGGACGACTCCGGCCACGACGTCTACACCGTCCAGCTCAAGCTCCGCCTGGAGGGGCCGCTCGACAAGGACGCCCTGTGGCGCGCGGCCGGCGCCCTGCTGCGCAGACATCCCCACCTGGGCGCCGCCTTCCGCCACCGTAAGACCGGGGAACCGGTCCAGATCCTCACCGACCGCACCCGCATCCCGCGCACCGAGGAGGACCTGTCCGGCCTCGACGGCACGGCCAGGGCCACGGAGCTGGACCGGCTGGAGGAGGAGCAGCGCACCGAGCGCTTCGACCTGAGCCGGCCGCCCGCGTTCCGCTTCATGCTCGTCAAACTCGCCGCGCAAGAACACCGGTTGCTGCTGACCTGCCACCACATCCTCGTGGACGGCTGGTCGTTGCCCCTGCTCGTCGACGAACTGACGGCCCTCTACCGCACGGCCGCCGCGGGGGGAGAGGTCCCCGAGCAGGCAGGGCTTCCGCCCGCCGTCCCCTACCGCGACCATCTGCGGTGGCTGGCCGGGCGGGACGAGGCGGAGTCCAGAGCGGAGTGGCGCCGCGCACTGGACGGCCTCGACGAGCCGACGTACCTCGTGCCCGGAGGACGCGCCTCGGGCTCCCCGGTGAAGCTCCAGCGCGCCCTCTCCCCGGAGGCGACCGACGGCCTCACCGCGCTGGCCCGCCGCGAGGGCCTCACCCTCAACACCGTCGTCCAGGGCGCCTGGGCGCTGCTGCTGGGCCGTCTGACCAGGCGCGAGGACGTCGTCTTCGGAGCGGTGGTCTCCGGGCGGCCCTCGGATCTGCCGGGCTCGGAGCGGATGATCGGCCTGTTCATCAACACGGTCCCCGTGCGCGTACGGCTGCGCCAGGACGAGCCGTTCGCCGAAGCCCTGCCGCGGTTGCAGCGGGAACAGGCGCGGCTGCTGGAGCACCAGTACCTCGGGCTCGCCGAGACCCAGCGCCTCGCCCCCGGGAGCCACTTCGACACCCTGCTGGTGTTCCAGAACTACCCGGCCGGGCCCGACGAGGACGCCCCCGGTTCCGGCCTGCGCGTGACCGGCGTCGACGCGCACGACGCCACCCACTACCCCGTCAGCCTCATGGCCGTACCGGGCGAACGGCTGCTCCTCGACCTGACGTTCAGGGACGCCGCGGACGTGCCCGGAGGTGCCGCGCGGCTCCTCGACCGGGTGGCCGAGGTGCTGGAGCAGGCCGCCCGCCGGCCCGGCACCGCGGTGGGCGACTTCGACATCCTCTCGGAGGGGGAGCGCCGCGCACTGCTCGGCGAGTGGATCGGAGGCGGGCCACGGCATGCGGTGCCGCCGAGGCCCGCGGCCCCGATCGGCAGGCCGATTCCGGGAGACCGCGCCTACGTCCTGGGGCTGCACGGCGACCTCCTGCCTCCCGAGGTGAAGGGCGAGCTGTATCTCGCCGGTGCCGGCCTCGCCCGCGGCTACATCAACCGCCCCGCGCTGACCGCGTCGAGCTTCGTGCCCGACCCGTACGGCGAACCGGGCACACGCATGTACCGCACCGGCGACCTCGCCCGGTGGCGCGCGGACGGGCAGCTGGAGTACCTGGGCAGGGCCGACCACCAGGTGAAGATCCGCGGCTACCGGGTCGAACTCACAGAGATCGAGAGCGCGTTGATCGCGCACAGCGGTCTCTCGGGCGCCGCCGTGCTCGCCCGCGAGGACACCCCCGGGCACCGGCGGCTCGTCGCCTACGTCGTGGCGCGCCCCGGGGAGCGGCCCACGGACGAGGACGTCCGGCGGCACCTCGGCGCGTCACTGCCGGACTACATGGTCCCCTCGACGTTCGTATGGCTGGACGCCGTACCCGTCACCACGCACGGGAAAGTGGACCGCGACGCGCTGCCCGCTCCCGGTGCCTCCGGCGCCGGCGGCTCGGGAAGGCGGCCGGTCACCGGGAGGGAGAAGGCCGTGTGCGCCGCCGTCGGCGAAGTGCTCGCCGTCGACGACGTCACGCTCGACGACAACCTCTTCGACCTGGGCTGCGACTCGCTCACCGCCGGGCGTCTCGTGGGCCGCGTCAACGCCGAGCTGGGGCTGGGGCTGACCGTCCGCAGGCTGTACGAGTCGCCGACGGTCTCCGGGATCCTCACCGGACGGGACGCGTCGGTCCCGGGCGCCCGCGGCGCCGACGCCGCCGGGCTCGACATGCTGCTGCCGGTGCGTCGTGAGGGGAGCCGGCCGCCGCTGTTCTGCTTCCATCCCGGGAGCGGCCTGAGCTGGTGCTACACGGGACTGACGCGGCATCTGGGGCCGGACCAGCCGATCCTGGGCGTGCAGGCCGCGATCCTCACCGATCCGGACAGTGCCCCGGACTCCGTGGAGGCCATGGCAGGGGGATATCTCGCGCTGATGAGGCGGGTCCAACCCACCGGTCCCTACCGCCTGTTCGGATGGTCGTTCGGCGGGGTCGTGGCTCACGCAGTGGCCTGCCTGCTCGAACGCGAGGCGGGGCAGACGGGGGAAGAGGCGACGGAGAGGGTGGAGTTCCTGGCCCTGCTCGACTCCTTCCCGCAGGCCGCTACGGACGAGCCGGGCGGCGCGATGACCGCCGCCGACGAACGGAGGCTCTTCGCCGAGGGGTTGGGGCTCTCCCCGGAGTCCCTGGGCGACGGCGAGCTGACACCGAGCCGGGTCCTCAAGGCGGCGCGGGACGAGGAGAACCAGCTGGCCGGACTCGACGAGCACGCCGTCGCGGCCCTGATGAAGGCCTCGGCGCATCACGTCCAGCTGATGAGCACGCACACCCCGGGCCGGTACGAGGGGGATGTCGTGGCCTTCGATGCGGGATCGGGACGACCGCTCCCCGAATCCTCGGCCGTGCTGTGGCGGCCCTTCGTGGGCGGCGCGATCGAGCAACATGTGGTCGACGGCGTCCACGAAGAGATGATGAGCGCCCGCGCGCTCGAACGCATCGCGCCCGTCATCGCCCGTGGGCTGGGGGAGGGGCGTCAGCAACGGTGAGGGCTGGGCGGGGGTGAGCCCTCTGCCGGTGCGCTTGCTTCCCCGCCCGCCTGTTCCCCCTTCTCTCCCCCCTTCTCTCCTACCTCCGTTCCTCTCCTCTCCTCTCCCTCGTCCGGGACGAATTCCCGCTCGCTGCTTGCCGGTTGCGTGTACGCGGCACCGGTTTCGGCGCGGACCCGCGGTGCCGATCCCGCTGCGAACGCGCGCTGGTCGTGCGCCCGCGCGCGCAGCCGTGGCAATTGGCGGGAGAGACTCCAAGTCGTGGCTCATTCGGTCAGTCGTCCCGAGGAACAAGGAATTCTTCATTCCGCATAGCCGCCGGCACTATTCCCGCCCGGAACCGCGCAGCTCAGAGCCGCCGTCTCCCGTCCGTACGCCGTCGCCACCGGCCGGACGCACCTTTCGCCCCCTCGATCACGATTCGGCGCCCGGGGCCCCCGGGTCGATCCCTTTCCGCCAACTCACCGCGGCCGACGGCCCCTTGAACCGTCCGAACTTTGCCGAAACCGTCTTGAACTTTGCTGAAGGGGATTGTTAGATAGCTACCGTGCCGGAAGGGGAGCCGGCCGTAACGAGGGATACACGGGGGAACAACGTGGGGAGTTTCAGTGGAGTTTCTCGGGCTGGGGGAACGAGCCCTGAAGGTTTACCAAGAGATGCTCAGAAAACCCGGGGCCGGCGTGGAGGAAATCGCCGATGAATTAGGCTGGGACATCGACCGTGTCCGCAGTGGCCTCGACGAACTCGCAGAACAACAACTCGTCCGTCCTTCCTGGGAGACCTCGGGCGTCTTCCAGCCTGTGAGCCCTCAGGTCGGCCTGGCCGCCCTGATCGCCCGCAGGGAGGCGGACCTTACGCGCTTTCAGAACGACCTGGCGGCGAGCAAAGTGCTCGCCGAGCAGCTCGGCGACGACTTCGCCCGCTCCGTCCGGGCGGAGGACAGCGGAGACGTGGAGCGTCTGGTGGGAATCGACGCCGTACGCTCCCGCATCGAACAGCTCTCTCAGGACTGCCGGAAAGAAGTGCTGTCCTGCGCGCCCGACGGAGCGCAGACCCAGGCCAATCGCCAAGCCGGGCGCCCCTTGAATCAGATGCTGCTGGAACGCGGCGTCAAATTCCGTACGATCTACCTCGACAGCGTCCGCAACGACCGGGATTCCGTCGAGTACGCACAATGGCTCACCGGATTGGGCGCCGAAATAAGGACGTTGGCGACCGTGCCCTCGCGAATGCTCGTATTCGACCGGGAATTCGTGGTCGCGCCCATGGATCCGGAGGTCTCCGGCAGCGGCGCTCTCGTGGTGAAGGGCTCCGCGATCGCCGTCGCCATGCACCATCTCTTCGCCCTGCTCTGGAAAGAGGCGCTTCCGCTCACGGTGGGGGCGCGATTGCCGAAGTCCGAGGACGAGATCAACGGACAGGAGCGCGCCGTCCTCGATCTGCTCGCCGACGGGCACACGGACGAGACGGTGGCCCGCCGCCTCGGGGTCTCGGTCCGCACCGCCCGCCGTGTCACCGCCGACCTGATGTCCCGGGTGAACGCCCGCAGCCGCTTCGAACTCGCGGTCCAGGCAACCCGGCGCGGGTGGGTGAGCGCCCGTAAGTGACGGCGGCGAAGCCTCCTCACTTCGCCGGTCCCCGTCGCGGCCGCCGCCGCGCGGGGCTCCGGCGGAGCGGGCGGGGGCGGGCCGGATGCCGGCGGTCCGGGGACCGCATCACAGCACGTAGACTGACGGGCTGCCCGGCATCCGCACGGTCACCGCGGGACGCCGGCGCCCGCCCCGCACCGCTGATCTCGCACCCCTGGAGCTGTCCCGCCATGCCCGATGCCCCCGCAGACGCCCTTGCCCCCTCGCTCGTGGGCGAGGAGTACGAGGTCGAGATCGGCCCCGTCGCGCACGGCGGGCACTGCGTCGCACGTACGAGCGCGGGGCGAGTGCTGTTCGTGCGGCACACGCTGCCCGGCGAGCGCGTCGTCGCCCGCGTCACCGAGGGCCGCGAGGACTCCCGCTTCCTGCGGGCGGACGCGGTCGAGGTGCTGGACGCCGCGAAGGACCGCATCCCGGCGCCCTGCCCCTTCTCCGGGCCGGGGCGCTGCGGCGGCTGCGACTGGCAGCACGTCAAGCCGGGCGCCCAGCGCCGCCTGAAGGGCGAGGTGCTGACCGAACAGCTGTGGCGGCTGGCGCAGATGACCCCGGAGGACGTCTCGTGGGACGGCACCGTCGAACCGGCCCCGGGCGACAAGGTGCCGGCGGGCGAGGTGCCCGCCTGGCGCACGCGCGTCCAGTTCGCCGTGGACGACGAAGGGCGCGCCGGGCTGCGCCGGCACCGCTCTCACGAGGTCGAGCCGATCGACCACTGCCTCATCGCGGCCCCGGGCGTGGAGGAACTGGGCATCGAGCGGCGCGAGTGGCCGCAGATGGCGGGGGTCGAGGCCACGGCGGCCACCGGCTCCCAGGACCGGCAGGTCGTGCTCACCCCCAGGCCCGGCGGTCGCCTCCCGATCGTCGAACTCGACCGCCCGGTCTCGGTGTTGAGGGCCGGGGAGCGCGGCGGCGACAAAGGGAACCTGCACCGCGTGCACGGCCGCGACTTCGTGCGCGAGCGTGCCGACCACCGCACATGGCGCGTGGGTGCGGGCGGCTTCTGGCAGGTGCATCCGCAGGCCGCGGAGCTGCTCGTGGACGCCCTGATGCGCGGACTCACCCCGCGCAAGGGCGAGATGGCCATCGACCTGTACTGCGGCGTCGGCCTCTTCGCGGGCGCGCTGGCCGACCGCATCGGCGAGAACGGCGCCGTCCTCGGCATCGAGTCGTCCAAGCGCGCCGTCGAGGACGCCCGGCACAACCTGGCGGACTTCCCGCGGGTCCGCGTCGAGCACGGCAAGGTCGAATCCGTACTGCCGCGCACGGGGATCACCGAGGCCGACCTCGTCGTGCTGGACCCGCCGCGCGCGGGCGCGGGCAGGCAGACGGCCCGCCACATCGCGTCCCTCGGCCCCCGCCGCATCGGCTACGTGGCCTGCGATCCGGCCGCCCTGGCACGGGACTTGGACTACTTCAGGACCGAGGGCTACGTCCCGCGCTTCCTGCGCGCCTTCGACCTCTTCCCGATGACGCACCACCTGGAGTGCGTGGCGATCCTGGAACCGGCCGCGAAGCACTCCTGAACCGACCCCACCCCGTCGTCGTACCACTGCCCTCGACGCACAAGCAGGCGCCGACGCCTGCCCCATGAGGCAGGGCGATTCCGGTACGCCGTCCTCCCGCGTAACCGAAAGTTGCTTCCGGCGCCGAAGAGCTCGTGTTCGACGCCGGTGGCGCCGACGAGCCAGGCCACTACCGACGGCGCGGTCCCGCCGAAGAGTGCGGTCGCCAGGGCGCAGGCTGCCCGGCCATCGCGTCCAGACGGACGTGACGTTCGTCGAGCCGCTCGCCCCGATGCCGCAGGGGCGCCGCGGTGGGCGCAACAAGTACTTCCAGTTCACTGCGCCGGGGCCACCGGCGCCGGGCTTTCAGTCCGCCAACTACCCCGTGGCAGGGCAGCGTTCAGGTCGAGCGATGCAGTGTTCGGGGTCTCGGTAGGGGTGTCCGCCACCGCCGCGAGCGCCGGTGCGGGAACGAGCAGCGACGGACATGTGCGCGCAATGCGTCGGCAGCCAGGATGACAAATCGGCCGGTTAGCGTCGGATATCCGCGGTCATCGTCGCCCGTCCCCGCCCTGTCGCTCTTTGCCGACCGGTCGCACGAGGAGGCCCGTGTCCGTTCCGCGATTTTCTCACGCCCCGCGCGTGACGCGCCCTTTCCCTTTCTCCGATCCCGCCCGCAGGAAACGGCGTTCCGTGCCGACTTGGCTCATTCACCCGCTGGTTTGGCGTTCTGCTCCCGTCCCGTGGACGGCCATGCTCCGCGGTGCCTTGAGCGCAGGACCACTGCTGGCGCTGGGCGTGATCACGGAACACGTCGGTCAAGCAGTCGCGGCGGGAATCGCCGCGATGCTCGCCGGCGTCAACGACCGTCCCGGCACACGCCGAACCGGCGTCGTGCATATCGGCCTGCCGGCGATCGCCGGTGCTCTCGGAATGCTGTGCGGCAGTCTGCTCGCGGACGCGGGGAGCCACTGGGGCGCCGTGCCCGCGCTGTTCGTCGTGGGCCTGCTCTCCGGCGCGCTCAGCGTGGCCGGCCCTGTGTGGTCCGCGGCAGCCATGCAGTTGCTGGTCGCCACGGCGATCGGTGCGGGGATGCCGCTGCCCGGCCCCGGGTGGCTCAATGCGGGATGTTTCCTGGGCGGCGCGGCCTGGCTTCTGTTGCTCCGGCTCCTCGTCCGCGTCCCGTGGCTGCGGCAGGCGACGCCCGGTGACGGCGAACGGGAAGCCGTCGCCGGGGTGTTCGACGCGCTCGCCGATGCTCTGCACGCTCTTGGAGGGCCGGAAGCGGAAGCCGCCCGTCGCCGGCTCACCGCCGCGCAGCAGCACGCGGAAGAGGCACTGCGGCTGATGCGGGTGCTGTCCTGGCCGGTACGGCGCACCGGTCGGGGTCAGACTCGGGCCCATGTGCTGACCGAACGCCTCGGTGCTGCGACCGCGCTGTGCGAAGCGAGCATCGCCCTGCTCTGGGAGGGCAGGCCGGTGGCCAGTCGTGTGGCTGACGGGCCCCGTCGGCTCGCCGCGGCGGTCCGCGCTGAGACGGTACCCGGCGCGCTGGCGAGCCCGCTCGCCGATACGGTCCAGCGCGATGCTTTCGACCGGGCAGTGCTGGAAGCGGCGGTGACGTTCGACCGTACGACGCCGCGCCGGGCCCCTCTTGAGCACGGGTCCGGGGCGTCCCCGGCGGGCGACCGGTCCGGACTCGCCGCCCGCTCCCGCCGCGTGGTGAACCTCCTGTCCGGCCACAGCGCGCGCCCTGCGCCCACCCGTCCATGGCGGGACGTCTGCGGGCCCGCCGGGCGGGAGTACGGGCTGCGCGTGGCCCTTTGCGTCGCGGTCAGCGCCGCCGTCGCACTGGCACTCCACCAAACCCACTGGTACTGGCTGCCCGCGACCGCCGCCTTCCTGGTGAAGCCCGACATGGGCCCGCTCTTCTCCCGGGTGGTGGCCCGCTTCGCGGGCACGGCCACAGGCGTCCTGGTCTTCACGCTGACCACGGCAGGACTTTCAGGGGCGTGGTGGCCGGTCGCGGTGGTCGTGGCCGGGGGGACGCTGATCCCGGTGGCGGTCCGCAACTTCGGATTTCAGACCGCAGTGGTCACCGTGCTGGTCCTGTCGTTCGTTCACTCGGTGGGAGACAGCGAGGCGGCAGCCGCCCGACTGGTGGACACGGCGCTTGCCTGCGGGATCGTGCTCTTGGTCGGCCACCTTCCGCACCTCGCGAATCCACGGCTGCGGGTCGGCCACCGCTTGGCAGTCGCGCTGCGCTGCACGGAACGGTATCTGTGCCATGTGCTCGACGGATCAACCACCACCTGCGGCATCCCCGTTGTCTCGTCCGCGAACAGGGATCGCGCCGACGAGGGCGACCGGCTGCGGCACGCGGCATACAGGGCGCTCGCCGAGGCCCGCATCGCCGCGGAGACGGCCGCAGCTGAACTTCCCCCACCGCAGCATGGGCAAGGGCACGACTGGCTTGCCGTGATGGCACGGGCAGAACGGATCGCTGATGCGGCCACCGCGTGCGCGGTACGCCTCGAGCGCGGTGTGCCACGCCCACCCAGGGCCGAGACTCGAAAGGTGACCACCACGCTCGCGGCCATGGCCGACTCGCTGTCGGACGGCCGCGAGTGCCCAGTACTCACACTGCCCCAGGCGCCACGGGGGTGCCATTCCCTGCGCGAGGTCATGACGCAACTGCAAGGCATCCACGACCTGACAACGGCAGCCTGACACTGTGGCCTGACAGTGTGTCGGCCCGCCAACGGGCGGCGCCCCGGCGTCCGGTCAGCGGGTGGCGAGGAATCCGAGGGTGTCGATCACGCGGTTCGAGAAGCCCCACTCGTTGTCGTACCACGCGACCACCTTGATGTGGCGGCCGTCGACGCGGGTGAGGGCCGAGTCAAAGATCGACGAGGCGGGATTGCCCGTGATGTCGGACGACACGAGCGGGTCGTCCGAGTACTCGAGGATGCCGGCGAGCGGCCCCTCCGCTGCGGCGCGGTACGCCGCCAGCACGTCGTCGCGCGTCACGTCGCGGGCGACGGTCGTGTTGAGTTCGACGATCGAGCCCACCGGCACCGGTACGCGGATCGAGTCGCCCGACAGCTTGCGGTCGAGGTTCGGCAGCACCAGGCCGATCGCCTTGGCGGCGCCGGTCGTGGTCGGCACGATGTTGACGCCGGCGGCTCGGGCGCGACGGGCGTCGCGGTGCGGGCCGTCCTGCAGGTTCTGCTCCTGCGTGTAGGCGTGCACCGTCGTCATGAACCCGTGCTCGATACCGGCGAGTTCGTCGAGGACCGCGGCCAGCGGCGCGAGCGCGTTGGTCGTGCAGGAGGCGTTCGAGACGATCGTGTGCACGGCCGGGTCGTAGGCGTCGCTGTTGACTCCGAACGCGAGCGTGACGTCGGCGCCGTCCGACGGCGCGCTGACGAGTACCTTCTTCGCGCCCGCGTCGAGGTGGGTCCGGGCCGCCCTGGCCGAGGTGAATCGGCCGGTGGCTTCCAGGACGATGTCGACGCCGAGTTCGGCCCACGGCAGCTGCGCCGGTTCGCGCTCGGCCAGCACCGTGATCCGACGGCCGTCAACGATGAGGGCGTCCCCGTCGACGGTCACCGGGCGCCCGAGCCGGCCGGCCGTGCTGTCGTAGGCGAGCAGCCGGGCGAGAGTGGCGGGCTCCGTCAGGTCGTTGACGGCGACGATTTCGAGGTCGCTGTCGCGCTCCAGTAGTGCGCGCAGCGCATTGCGTCCGATGCGGCCGAATCCGTTGATGGCGATGCGAGTCATGAGTGATGTCCCTTCCCTTCCCTTACCTCCACACCAGGCTCGCCCGCGGCCGGCGCGGCTGACAGTGGCGGGATCGCCATGGTTCAAAAGGATCCCGCCACGGGTGCGGTGGGTTACTCGCCCTGGGTGAAGGTGCGCCGGTACTCGCTCGGTGTGGTGCCGAGGATGCGCTGGAAGTGCAGGCGCAGGTTCGCGCCGGTGCCGAGCCCGATGTCGGCCGCGATCTGTTCGACGCTGCGCTGCGAGCGCTCGAGCATTTCGCGGGCCAGGTCGATGCGGGCGCGCATCACCCACTGCATCGGCGTGTAGCCGGTCTCCTCGACGAAGCGCCGGGAGAACGTGCGCGGCGAGACCCCGGCCTGCCGCGCCAGTACGTCGAGGGTGAGGGGCTCGCCGAGCCGTTGCAGCGCCCACTCCCGGGTGGCGCCGAACCGCTCGCCGAGCGGGTCCGGGACGCTGCGCGGCAGGTACTGGGCCTGGCCGCCGCTGCGGTAGGGGGCCGCGACCAGACGCCGGGCCGCGTGGTTGGACGCGGCCACTCCGAGGTCCCCGCGCAGGATGTGCAGGCACAGGTCGATGCCGGAGGCGGCGCCGGCCGAGGTGAGCACGCTGCCCTCGTCGACGAACAGCACGTTCTCGTCGACCTGGACGAGCGGATGCCTGGCCACGAGCGCCCGCGTGTAGTGCCAGTGCGTCGTGGCGCGCCTGCCGTCGAGGAGGCCCGTGGCGGCGAGCGCGAAGGCACCCGTCGAGATGGCGGCGAGCCGGGCGCCCCGGTCGTGGGCGGCGATCAGTTCCTCGACGACGGCGTGCGGCGGGTCGTCGCGGTCCGGGAACCGGTAGCCGGGGACGAAGACGATGTCGGCCCACGCAAGCGCGTCGAGGCCGTGAGCGACGTAGTACGCGAGGCCGTCGCCGCCGGTCACGAGACCGGGTGTCGCCCCGCACACCCTCACCTCGTACGGCATGCTCGCGCGGGTCGTGAAAACCTGCGCAGGAATTCCGACATCGAGCGGCTTCGCACCCTCGAGCACAAGGACGGCGACGCGATGCAGGCGGGGTGCGGGCACAGGAAGAGATTACGTGGGGCGCGACTTCGATACGCCCACCGCGCGGACCGGACAGACGACACACCGGCCGGGCTGTCTCCAGCCACACGCGCAGGTGGGAGGGCGCGGCCAGGGCATCGCCGTCATTTCCCTGGCTCTGGCTCAACTCCCGTGATGCGCTCACGGATCGTCACGGACTCCGTCCCCTTGTCGAAAGTGAGCTGACTTACCAGCCGTTGGCCGGGGTAGCGTGGTGGCCTCTGGTCGGCTGAGCGTCCCGGAGCCTTGTCCGGCTCTCGCTCTGCGCGCCGCCTTCGGCGGGGCAGAAGCTGTGAGTGCCACCTGACGCCTCTTCTGCGCCGACATCCAGTTCGTAGCCCTTCGCGACACGCATGCTCTTGTGCGCAGTTGCAGGCTGACGATCTCGCTTTGACCACCGCTTACGCAATTGACAGAGCTGATCCGGAAGGGACAGGAATGCAGTCTGGCCATGCGAGTCGCTCGGCGATGGGCAGCGCCCTGCTCAGGGCAGAACACGCCCGCGAGGACCCCACGCGTGTCCTGGATGACACGCTGGCGGGACGACTCGTCCCGAGCGAAGAACGACCGCGACTGGAGAAAACGATCGCCGGCTGGCCTCCGCAGGTGCGCCGGTCTCTGCGTCTGCATCATGCCCTTCGGGCTCGACTTGCGGAGGACGAGGCAGTAGCCGGACTGTCCGTTGGCCGATCCGACTACGTGCTGCTCGGAGCCGGCTTGGACACATTCGCCTGGCGGCATCCACGGGCCGGTGAGTTCCGTATCTGGGAGGTCGATCATCCCGACACCCAGGCGTGGAAGCGGTCAGCACTTGCCCAAGCAGGGGTGGCGGACGTTGCGAACGTCCGTTTCGTATCGGTCGACCTGGTCACCAGAGGGCTCAAGGAGACCGGTCTGCCGGGCCGGGCGACATGGAACTGGCTGGGAGTGACCATGTACCTCCCGCGAGAAGCCACCCGAACCACCCTGCGCGCCATCGCCTCCCGGCAGGAAGGAACAACGCTCGTCGCCGACTTCGTCTGCGCGACCGGGGAACTCGACGATGCCGGACAGGCCGTCAGAGCCTCCGCCGACGCGGCAGTCGCAGCCGACGGCGAGCCCATCCTCGCCGACTACGCCACCTCGGAAGTGAACACCCTCCTGCATGAAGCGGGGTTCCGCACCGTGACGCTGCTGGACGCCGACGCCCTCCGCGCACGCTATCTGCCCACACAACTTGACCTGCGCCTTTCGAGCTCGACAGTGCTCGCCGTGGCTACGGTGTGATCACTGCCCGTGCGCGCGAACGAGGGGCGCAGCGTGGGTAGTTGGCTCCGCGCTCCAGCGTGTGACCGCCGCCGGACGCGCCTCGGTGGCCCAGTACGACGCTGGGCCACCGAGTTCGCTCCGTCATTTCAGCGTTGACGCGCCTCCCGGCGCATGATCATTCGTTCACGTAACCCATGTACTTGTCCCAGTCCCAGTTCGGGCCCGGGTCTGTGTGGTCGTTACCGGGGACCTCGCTGTGGCCGACTATGTGCTGACGGTCCTTCGGGATGCCGTACTTGTCGGCCAGGCTCCTCGTCAGCGCGGCCGAGGAGCGGTACATCTCGTCGGTGAACGACGCCGGGTCGTCGACGTAGCCCTCGTGCTCGATGCCTATCGCCGTGGGGTTGCCGTTACCGACGTGCCAGGCGGTGTCGCCGTCGTCGACCATCTGGGTCACCTGACCGTCGGAGGAACGCACCACGTAGTGGGCGCTGACCTCTGCCTCCGGGTTCTTGAACCAGTTGATCGTGCTGTCGTAACTGCCCTGCGTGACGTGGATGACGATCTGTGAGATCTCCCCGCTCCGGCCAGGGGTGTAGTTCGCCGGGTCGGCCGGTTCCCAGATGGGCGGAGCGGGAGCGGGAGCCGGGGCCGGAGCCGGAGCCGGGGCAGGAGGCGCAGCGGGCGGCGGTGCGGGAGCGGGAGCCTCGGGCGGCGGCCCGGCGGGCGGCGGTGCCGGTGCCGGACCTGGAGCCGGTGCGTCGGCCGGTGGCGGTGCCGGGGTGTCGGGGAGGCCGTCGGCTGCGTGTCGTTCGGGTTCTTCGACTGGTCCCGGCTGCGGCGGTGCGGGGGTGTCGGGGAGGCCGTCGGCTGCGTGTCGCTCTGGTTCGGCAACCGGCGCCGGTGCGGCCGGTGCCGGACCATTGCCCGGGCCTGGAGCCGGGCCCGGGCCATGAGCCGTTCCCGGATCGGGAGCGTCCGCCGAACCATTGCCCGGGCCGGGAGCCGGCCCGGGACCATGAGCCGTTCCCGGAGCCGGTGCATCGGCCGGCCCCGGACCCGGAGCCGGACGTGGTGCCGGACCCGGATCGTCAGCCGGAGCCTGGCCGGGGCCGTTGGCTGAACCGGGCGCTGGGCCGGGGCCGTTGGCCGGACCGGGAGCCGGACCTGGTGCCGGACCCGGATCGTCAGCCGGAGCCTGGCCGGGGTCGTTGACTGAACCGGGCGCCGGGCCGGGACCGTTGGCCGGACCCGGAGCTGGCCCTGGGTCATTCGCCGAGCCCGGAGCCGGGCCGGGACCGTTTGCCGGACCCGGAGCTGGACCGGGATCGTCAGCCGGAGCCTGGCCGGGGTCGTTGGCTGAACCGGGTGCTGGGCCGGGACCGTTGGCCGAACCGGGAGCTGTGCCCGGACCATTGGCCGGGCCTGGCGCTGGCCCGGAGTCGTTCCCCGGAGCCGGGCCGTCCGCCGAACCATTACCCGGGCCAGGAGCCGGCCCGGGACCATGAGCCGTTCCCGGAGCCGGATCGTTCCCCGGACCCGCGCCCGGCCCGGGCCCGTTCGCCGGACCCGCACCGTTTGCCGGACCCGGAGCTGGCCCCGGGCCATTCGCCGAGCCCGGAGCCGGGCCGTTCGCCGGACCCGCACCTGGAGCCGTGCCGGGACCGTTCCCCGGACCCGCGCCCGGCCCCGGCCCGTTCGCCGGGCCGGAGTCGTTCGCCGGGCCCGCGTCCGGCGTGCTCGTACTCGAGTCGGGACCGGACCCGGGCCCGGCGCCCGGCCCGGAGCCCGGGCCGGTGTCCGCGGCGGCCGACCCGGCGGCCGCGATGCTCGCTGCGAAGGCGCCCGCGATGATGAAGCCGCTGCGCTTGCCGATGGATCTTGGCAAACTCCGATTCTTTGGCTCTGATGGACGGCGGTGACGTCCTGCCATTCGTCTTCCTTTCCTCGGCCGGCGCGGTCGGCGCCGGTCTGGGGTCAGTTGCGCTGATGGAGCCTGATGAGCCGTGCATTGTCGCTACCTGCGTCGGCCGGCCTGCTGAGGTCGGCCGCCCGAACTCCTCCCGGCGCCGGGCTCGTTCAGCCGGTGCTCCCTTCTGGTTGAGGACCCGGCGCTGACGCCGGTCAGTGCACGAAGCGACGGAGCCGCTCCGGTGACAGCGAGTCGCCGGTGCGTACGCACCAGGCGACGTGGTCGCCGGAGACGGGGATCTGCGGGACCGGTTCGGCGCATTCGCCGACCGCCATGGGACAGCGGGTGCGGAACACGCAGCCGGACGGTGGATCGAGTGGGCTGGGCGGATCGCCGCCGAGCAGGATCCGCTCACGGTTCTTCTCCGTGGCCGGGTCCGTGTCGGGTACCGCGGACATGAGCGCCTGCGTGTACGGGTGCGCGGGCCGGGCGTACAGGTCGTCCGTGGCGCCTGTCTCCATGAGGCGGCCGAGGTACATGACGACGACGCGGTGGCTCATGTGCTCGACGGCGGCGAGGTCATGGGAGATGAACAGGTAGGTCAGCCCGAGTTCACTCTGCAACTCCCGGAGCAGGTTCATGATCTGCGCCTGGACCGAGACGTCGAGGGAGGCGGTCGATTCGTCCAGGACGATCAGATCCGGATCCGCCGCCAGGGCGCGTGCGATGCTCACGCGCTGGCGCTGACCGCCGGAGAGTTCGTGCGGGTACCGGGCGGCCGTCTCCTGCACGAGCCCCACGAGATCGAGGAGTTCGGCCACCCTGCGGTTGCGTTCGGCGCGCCCGGACAGCATCCGGTGCACGTCCATGGGCTCCCGTACGGTCGCACCCGCGGTGCGCCTCGGATCGAGCGAGGCGTACGGGTCCTGGAAGACCATCGCGATCCGTCTTCGCAACTCGCGTGCGGGGGCGCCTCGCACCGCCAGTACGTCCTCACCGCCGAGGTGGACCGTCCCCGACGTGGCCGGGACCAGACGGGTCAGCGCGTTGCCTATCGTCGACTTGCCGGACCCCGACTCGCCCACCAGACCCAGCGTCCGCCCGCGGTCGACGGCGAAGGACACGTCCTCGACCGCATGTACCCACGACCGGTGGCGTCCCTCTCGCGGGCCGGGGAACCGTACGCACAAGTTCCGCACATCCAGCAGCGGTTCGGACTGTGAGTCCTGGGCCTTGCCCGGACCTGGTTCGCTGTTCACTGGTCCTCCGGGCAGAACGTGCGGGTGTGGTGGCGGCGCCCGACCTCCACGAGATCCGGGACCTCGGTCTCGCACCTCGGGTCTCCCTTGACGGGACAACGGTCGAAGAAGACGCAGCCGGGCGGCGGTTCACGGGGATCGGGCGGTGTGCCCGGGACGGCCGTGAGCTGCTCGCGTCGCCCGCCGAGGATCGGACGTGCTCCCAGCAGGCCCCGTGTGTACGGGTGCGCGGGCGCGCTGTGCAGGGTCTCGACCGGTGCCTGCTCGACCACTTGCCCGCCGTACATCACGACGACGTCGTCGGCGAGACCGCCCACCACGGCGAGGTCGTGGCTGATCCAGACCACCGCCATGCCCGTGCGCTCCTGCCGTTCGCGCACGAGGTCCAGGATCTGCGCCTGCGTCGTGACGTCGAGTGCCGTGGTCGGCTCGTCCGCGACGAGGACGTCCGGTCCGCAGGAGAGCGCGATCGCGATCATCACCCGCTGCCGCATCCCGCCGGACAACTGGTGGGGGTAGGCGTCCAGTCGGCGATCGGGGTCGGGGATGCCGACCGTCTCCAGGAGTTCTCGCGCACTGTCGCGGGCCGCCCGCCGGGTGGCGCCGAGATGTTCCTCGATGCCCTCCGTGATCTGCCGTTCGACGGTGAGGAGCGGGTTGAGCGAGGTCATCGGGTCCTGGAAGAC
The DNA here is from genome assembly GCF_032248595.1 of Streptomyces winkii. Taxonomy (NCBI): domain Bacteria; kingdom Bacillati; phylum Actinomycetota; class Actinomycetes; order Kitasatosporales; family Streptomycetaceae; genus Streptomyces; species Streptomyces winkii. Next base: position 191,552 of record NZ_JASTTH010000008.1, read on the forward strand.
GAATCCGAGCCGCCGTCCCCGTATGCCTTCGAGTTCACGCCGGGAAAGCTTCAGCAGGTCCCGCCCGCCGAGCAGGGCGCTGCCGGTGACCGTCGCCGGCGGTGGGACGAGTCCGGCCGAGGCGAGCACCGTCATCGACTTGCCCGAGCCGGACTCGCCGACGACGCCGAGGGTCTGTCCGGCCTCCACGGACCAGGACACTCCTCGTACGACATGGGCGGCACGCCTGCCGCGGCCGAGGACGACGGTGAGGTCGCGTACGGCGAAACCGGGTGCCGTCATCGGCCCCTCCTGGACTCGATGACGGACCGCTGCCGGGGGTCGAGGACGTCGCGCAGCCCGTCGCCCACGAGGTTGAACGCCAGCACGGTGACGAAGATCGCGAGCCCCGGGAAGACGCTCATCCACCAGGCGTCCGTGAAGCCCTTGCCGTCGAAGAGCATCCGTCCCCAGGACGGTTGCGGCGGCTGTACGCCGAGCCCGAGGAAGGACAGCGCCGCCTCCGAGAGGATCGCGAACGCCAGGCTGAGCGAGGTCTGGACGATGACCGGGGCCGCGACGTTGGGCAGTACGTGGGCGCGGATGATGCGCAGCGGACCCGCACCGATGCTCACGGCGGCCTTCACGTACGGCTCCTCGCGCAGTGCCAGCGCGCTCGCGCGGGTGACGCGGGCGAAGACCGGTACGTACACCACGCCGATCGCCACCGTCGCGGTGGTCACCCCCGGCCCCAGCACCGCGACGATCGCGATGGCCAGAAGCATGATCGGGAACGCGAAGACCACATCGACGAGGCGCATGATCACGGTGTCGGCCCACCTCCGGAAGTAGCCGGCGACGAGACCGAGAACCACTCCGACGACCAGCGCTATGCCCACGCTGATCAGGCTGACCTGGAGCGAGACCCTGGCGGCGAGGACGACCCGGCTCAGGACGTCGCGTCCCAGGTCGTCGGTGCCGAACCAGTGCTCCGGGCTAGGCGGTCGGAGGGCTCGGGTGACGTCGACGGCGTTCGGGCCGTAAGGGGCGAGTTGCGGGCCGAGGAAGGCCAGGACCACGAGCAGGGCGACGACACCGAGCCCGGCCGCCGACACGGGGCGGCGCAGCAGATGGCTCCACGTGGAGAACGGACGGGCGCTCATCGGATCGATATCCTCGGGTCGATTCGCGCGTACAGCAGGTCGACGGCCGTGCTGACGAGCAGGAACAGCGCCGCGACCAGCAGCACCGCCCCCTGGACGACGGGATAGTCGCGTGCCGAGACGGCGTCGAACGTCAGCCGCCCCAACCCGGGCCAGGCGAAGACCACTTCGATGACGATGACGCCGCCCATGAGGACCGCCGCCTGCACGCCGATCACGGTGACGACGGGGACCATCGCATTGCGGACCACATGCCGCCTCGTCACGATGCGGCGCCGCAGCCCCTTGGCGCGGGCGGTGCGCGCGTGCTCGGAGCCGAGCGATTCGAGGACGGCGCTGCGTACGAAGCGGGTGATGATCGCTCCGGAGACGAGGCCCACCGCCGTCGCAGGCATGATCACCCTGGACAGCCAGCCCAGGGGGTCCTCGGTCAGCGGCACGTAACCGGACGGCGGCAGCCACCCGAGCGTGCTCGAGAACAGCAGGACGAACAGGATGCCCAGCCAGAAGTCGGGTACGGAGACCCCGAATTGGCTCACGACGCGCACGATCGTGTCGCTGATCCTCCCCTGGTGCGTCGCCGCGTAGACACCCAGCGGGAACGCGATCCCCACGGCGATGACCATCGCGGCGAACGCCAGCGACAGCGTCGCCGGCAGGCGTTCGAGCAGCACGAGCGTGACCGGTTCCCCCGTGCGGAAACTCACGCCCAGATCACCGGTGAAGGCGCTGCCCACGTAGTGGAAGTACTGGCTGACCAGAGGCCGGTCGAGTCCCGAAGCCGAACGCAGCGCCTGGTAGGACTCCGGCGTGTACTGCGTGCCCAGAGCGACCCGCACCGGGTCACCCGGAACGAGGTGCATCAGCGCGAAGACGACGACCGTCACCCCCAGCAGGACGACAACCGCGTGCCCGGCACGGGCCAGAGAGAAGCGCAGCATCAGTCGGCCAGCCTCACATCACGGAAACGGACGGCACCGTCGCTGCGGACCTCGTAGCCCTTCAACTGCGGTGCCCACGCCTGCACGACATCGGGGTTGTAGAGATAGATGTAGCTCGCGTCGTCGGCGATCTTCCGGGCCGCCTTCGCGTAACGCTTCTTGCGGGCCTTCTTCTCGGTCTCCTCCTGGCCCGCCTCCAGCAGCCGGTCGACCTCGGGGCTCGAGTACTTCTGGAAGTTGAAGTCGCCCTTGGAGTGGTGCTGGGCGTAGTAGAAGTCCTCCGGGTCCTGGCTGCCGAGCCATCCGAGCATCAGCATGTCGAATTCACCCTTGCCCTGCTTGTCCAGCCAGGTGGCGAATTCGACCTCGCGGGGCTTGACGGTGATCCCGATCTTCTCGAGCTGGGACGCGATCACCTGGCCCGCGATGACGGTCTCCGGGTACTCCTTGGTCACCAACATGTCGATCTTCAGGTCGTGTACGCCCGCCGCCGCGAGCAATTTGGCCGCGCGGCGCGTGTCGTGCGAATAGGGCGAATACGCGGTGTACCAGGGGTTGTTCTTCGGTATGGCCAGCTGGTTCACGGTCGCGTTGCCGTACTGCGTGGCCTGGACGATGGCCTTGCGGTCGATGCCGTAGGCGATGGCCCGTCTGACCCGCGGGTCGCCGAACGGCTTCCGCTTCTGATTGGCGGCCAGGTACCAGTAGTCGTTGCCCACGGCCGTGTCGAGCTTGAGGTCCTGGTTCTGCGAGACGCGCTCGACCTGCTGCGGCGGGATGTTGTCGGTCCAGTTGATCTCGCCCGCTTCCAGGTCCGCGAGGGCCGTCGTGGGCTCGGGTATGAACCGGAAGGTCAGCGACGGGACCTTCGGAGCGCCGCCCCACCAGTGGGAGTTGGCCTTCAGCCGGATCGACTCGCTGGGGTTGTAGTCGTCGAAGGAGAAGGGTCCGGTGCCGACGGGGTGCGTCTTGATCTTCCCGCTCTCGACGTTCTTCTTGTTGACGATGGCGAGCCCTTTGTGGCCGCCGATCCTGGAGAGCAAGTTGTAGACGGGCTTGTCGAGTTCGAGTACGACGGTCGAGTCGTCCGGTGCGGAGATGTCCTTGACGCCGTCGAATCTCCAGGCGTTCCCCAGCTTCTCGTCGATGATGCGCCGGTACGAGTAGACGACGTCGTCCGCGCCGAACTTGGAGCCGTCGTGCCAGGTGACGCCCTTGCGGAGTGTGAACGTCCAGGTGAGCCGGTCCTTGCTGACCTTCCAGCGCTTGGCCAGCGCCGGTCGCATCGTGAGGTTCTCGTCCGGCTCGACGAGTGTGTCGAAGGTGTTCTCAAGCACCTGGAAGGAGAAGTACGACGACGTGCGGTGCGGGTCGAGTTGATCGGGCTCGCCCGCGATCGCGGCCACGATTCCGGAGCCGTCCTTGCTGAGGCCGCGGTCCACTCCGGTGCCGGGCGAGCAGGCACCGAGCAGGGCCAACACCAGTGCGGCGCCTGCCCATCGGCTTAGCCGTCTCACGTCTTTCCTCCCCCGCTTCGGTCGACTGGTCGTCGGCACCTGTCATCATTATGATGAAGGAGCGTCATTATTGCGAAGCACGGCGGGCACGCTACGAACCTCCGCGAGCGCGGTCAAGACAGTGCCCGTAACCGTTACCGGGAGTTAACTGCGGGCGGCGGCCCGGCCGTTGAGAGAGGAAGACGTATGACCTATTCCCTGGTGGTACGGGACGGTGAAGGGAGCTTCGGCGTCGTCACCGCGTCGAAGTCCCTCGCCGTGGGCGCCTCCGTACCCGCCGTGGCCGCGGATGCGGGCGCCCTCGTGACGCAGGCCCACACCAACACGACGTTCGCCGAGCGTGGGATCGCGCAGCTGCGCGCCGGATCGGACGCGGCCCAGACGGTCCAGCACCTGATCTCCTCCGACCCGGGACGCTCCCTGCGGCAGCTCGCGGTGCTCGGTCCGGCGGGTGACGCCGCTGCGTGGACCGGTCCGGACTGCACGGATGCCGCGGGACATCTCCTCGGGCCCGGATGCGTGGCCGCCGGGAACTGTCTGAGCGGAACGCCGGTTCTCAGCTCCCTGCGGGACACATTCCTGGCCACGGCCGGCACGCTTGCGCATCGTCTGATCGCGGCGCTCGCCAGCGGCGAGGAAGCCGGTGGGGACCATCGCGGCAGGCAGAGCGCGGCACTGCGCGTCGTCGGCCCGGCCGACGACGGCAGCCTCCGCAGCGCGGCCCGCGTCGACCTGCGAGTGGACGATCACGATGACCCGGTGGGCGAACTGCGCCGTCTCCTCGCACTGCACGACGTCTTCACCGGCGCGGCGGACCCGTCCCCACGCGGGCGCTGAAAGCGGTGGCCATGCGCCGGACGGTCCACGGCGAGCCCCCGAACTCGGCCCGCCCCACGGCCAGTCCGGCGCCGCGCTGCTGAACGACCCACCCGTGAGGGGCCGGTCAGAAGGCGGGTCAGAAGGCCGGTCAGAAGGCCAGGGGAATGACCGATCCGAGCACCACAGTGGTCTCCTTCCCGGGGTTGGCCCACCAGTGGGCCGCCGTGCAGTCATAGGTGATCGTGTCCCCCTGCGACAGGTCGACGACCTCCTGGCCGACGCTCACCCTGAGCCGGCCCGACAGCACGACGACACACTCCTGACCCAGATGGCGATAGGAACGTCCCTCATTGCTGAACCCCGGAGGCACCTCGCTCCGGATCACCTGAAGACGTCCGCCCGACGGAGTCAGCAGCTCGCGCAGGACCTGCAGATCACGTGTGTCATCGCTGGACGCGGGCAGCCGGGGCCCGAGACCGGCGCGGACGACGTGGTGATCGGGCTGGGCCGCCCCCTGGAGCAACTGCACCAGCGGGATGCTGAGTGCGGCGGCCAGACGCTGCAACGTCTGGAGGGAGGGATTGCCCTGACCGCGTTCGAGCTGGCTCAGCGCGCCCGTGCTCACGCCCGCGCGGGACGCGAGTGCTTCGACGGTCATGCCCAGGAGGCGCCGCGTCGAACGGACGGTCGTCCCGATCGTTTCGAGTTCGCCGTCACCGTCTCCGGCGGGAGCGAACCGGGACTCAGCGAACTCCCCCGCTGAACCGCCTGATTCCCCGTCGGGTTTCCTCGGCATCGCTCACCCCTCGGTACACCGCTCCGGTCGGACGCCCTCATGAACGCCTCAGGATTCTATGCGTCCGCGGTGGCGCGCCGGCATGACGATCAGGGTCCGCCCGCACGTTCGGCTCCTCCGGCCGCCCGGCCTCCGGGCGGCCGGAGAAACGGTGCGTGCGCCCCCCTACGGATGCTGATCCGATGCGGGGTGAACAGCCGGGTGCCACAGCCGGGTGAACGGCTGTGGCACCGAGAGCGTGCGGTCAGGTCCCTTCCCTCCCGGGGAGGTTCGCTTTGGCCACACCGTTGTCGCCGACCAGGTCGCCCAGCTCGTCCGTCGAAACACGCTTCCAGTCCGACGTGCCCCAGCCATTGATGCCGTTCACGGTTCCCACGGTCCGCTTTCGAACCTCGTACTGATACCGGTAGTTCACACGCGTGACGGGCTGACCGTCCGGCGTGACCATCTGCTGGGTTTCCACCGGTTCCAACCCGACCGCTCGAACCTGGTAACTCTCGTTCACGGAGACGTCGACGGAACCGAGTTTGCCCGGCGCTTTGATGCTGCCGCCGCGGTAAGCCGGCTCGTACGTGGCCGGTTCCTTCACGGGGATGCTGATCGTCTGACCCTTGATGTTGGGGTGCCACGCGCTCAACAGCCCGTTCTCCCAGCTGGCTTCCGGCAGGGCGGCCGTAGCGGGTTGGGGAACGTGGCCCGGGACGTATACCTGGGCCGTATCCGGAGAAGAGAGGCTTCCACTCGGGCTCGGCGGAAGCTTGTAGGCCTCCACCCCGGGCACCTCATACGTCGGGACGAGGACGTCCGGCCCCTGCTGGTATATCGGCCTGGGGAGGTTTCCCGGGGCCGTCGGCGGCGGACCGGCGGGTGCCGGAGCCGGAGCGGCCGGGAGGCCGTCGGCAGCGTGACGCTCGGGTTCCGCAACCGGTCCCGGGGCCGGGGCGGGCGGGGCTCCGAGCAGGCCGCCGAGGTCGGTCGGCGCGATGGTTTCCGGCGGCGGACCGGCAGGCACGGGACCGGCGGGCGCCGGAGCGGGAGTCCCATTGGCCGGGGGAGGACCCGCCGGTGCGGGAGCCGGGCCCTGGGCGGGCGGCGGAGGACCGGCAGGCGCCGGGCCCGCGGGTGCCGGGGCCGGAGCGGCCGGGAGGCCGTCGGCAGCGTGACGCTCGGGTTCCGCAACCGGCCCCGGGGCCGGGGCGGGCGGGGCTCCGAGCAGGCCGCCGAGGTCGGTCGGCGCGATGGTTTCCGGCGGCGGACCCGCAGGCGCCGGACTGGCAGGCGCCGGACTGGCAGGCGCCGGAGCCCCGTTGGCCGGGGGAGGACCCGCCGGTGCGGGAGCCGGACCCTGGGCGGGCGGTTGCGCGACACCCTGGTCGTCGAGGTTCTGGAATGCCTGTGGGTCGGAGGAGCCGGTGGGTGCGGACGGTGCCGGGGCGACCTCAGCGGGCGGCGGTGCCGGGGCCTCGGCAGGTGGCGGGGGAGCGGCGGGTGCCGGGGCTGGGGCCTCATGTGCGGGACCTGGTGCGGGTGCCGGGGGCGGTGCCGGAGCGTCAGCGGGCGGCGGAGCCGGGGCGTTACTGGCGGGCGCGGGCGGCGGTGCCGGGGCCTCGGCAGGTGGCGGGGGAGCGGCGGGTGCCGGGGCTGGGGCCTCATGTGCGGGACCCGGTGCCGGTGCCGGGGGCGGTGCCGGAGCGTCAGCGGGCGGCGGAGCCGGGGCGTTACTGGCGGGCTCAGACGGCGGAGCCGGGGCGTCAGCAGGCGGCGCCACCAGTGCCGAGAGAGCTTCGACGGGTGACGGTGCCGGGCCGTCGCCGACCGACGATGCCGGACCGTCGGCCCCACGCGCCGACGGTGGGGAGAACACGCTGGTGCTGTGCTGGTCGGACACTGTCCTTGACCCGTCCTCATTGTTCCGGACGGTGATCTGGGTGTTGCTCGACCTCGGTCCGTCGTGTGAGGTCCCCCCGCCTGTGCTGGTCTGCTGGGCGCTCACACCGCCGACGTTCCCCGGGGTCGCCTTGGTGCTCGATCTGACGCTGCCCTGAGCGCTCGTACTCGAATCCGGGGCGCTCGCACTTGAGTTGGATCCGGGCCCGGAGTCGTCCGCGGCTGCCGTTCCGGCCGCCACGACACTCGCGACGACGGCACCCGCGAGGACGAATCCACTGCGCAGGGCGACAGATCCCGGCGAACGGCGTTTCTTCGGCTCTGCTGGAGGGCGGTGACGTTCTGTCATTCGTCTTCCTTTCCTCGGCCGGCGCGGTCGCCGCCGGTTTGGGGGTTTGCCGTGCTTCTACGAAGTGATTCGTGCCGGATGCGAACCGTCGGCCCGGAACCCGCCTGTGCGGGAAGCGTGGTGCGATGCGGCTCCGGGCGAGCACGCGCCGGGCAGGGCCAATACGATTGCGGCGCCTGCCCATCGGCTCAGCCGTCTCACGCCTGTCCTCCCCCGCTTCGTGCCACTGGTCGCCGGCACTCCAGCCGTCATCAATATGATGAAGCAGCGTCATTATTGCGAAGCACGGCGGGCACGTTACGAACCCCGGCGAGCCCGGTCAAGACTGGGCCCGTAACTGTCACCCGGAGTTAACTGGAGGCGGCTGCCCGGCCGTTCGGAGAGGAAGACGTGACCGATTCCGACCGTGTGACGACGAGCCGGGGTACCGGATGACCGACAAGACCGACTTCAAGAAGACCCTCGACGGCTACCGGGCGAAGCGAGGCGAGTTCCGGGTTCTGCACGTGCCCGCCATGCAGTACTTGATGGCTGACGGGCACGGCGATCCGAACACCTCACCGGCCTTCGCCGAGGCGCTCGGAGCGCTGTACCCGGTGGCGTACAAGCTGAAGTTCGCCAGCAAGCGAGATCTCGAACGCGACTATGTCGTCCCGCCGTTGGAGGGCCTGTGGTGGGCCGAGGACATGGACTCCTTCACGGCCTCGCGTGACAAGTCCCGGTGGAAGTGGACGATGATGCTCATGGTCCCCGGCTGGATCGACCAGAGCATGTTCGAAGCCGCCGTCGACCAGGCCGGAGCCAAGGCTCGTCCCGTACGTCTCGGCGACGTCCGCCTTGAACCACTGTCCGAGGGGCAGTGCGTGCAGACGCTGCACGTCGGGTCGTTCGACGACGAGGCCGCGGTCCTCGAGCGAATGCACCACGAGTTCATCCCCGGCCACGGCCTTCGCATGGACGGCAAGCACCACGAGATCTACCTCAGCGACTTCCGCAAGGTCGCCGCCGGGCGTCTGCGCACCATCCTCAGGCAGCCCGTCCTCGGCGGAACGGCCAGTTGAACCGAGATCACGCCCCCTGGCCCCGTCGCACCCGTACTGCGCGCACGCCCAGTGCGCAGGCGCCGCAGAGCGCGCCCCACACCGCGTTGACGGCGAGGACCGGCACGATCGCCTGGGGATGCGCGAGGGGACCCTCCAACTTCCCGAGGAGCAGGGGCGAGAGCACACCGCTGAGCACGATGGAGCTCACCGCGTAGACGAGCCCGGCCGCCACGAGGGTCGTCAGCGGGTCGCGCACCCTCGCGAGGGCACCGGCACCGATCCACACCACGGAGATCACCGCCGTGAGGATGAGCGGTGTGGCCGGTGCGCCGAGGTCTCCTGTCAGACCGGTGATCGAGAACAGCGGCCGGATCAGCGCGACGGCTCCCAGCGCGGCCGCCAGCGGCCAGTGGGGGCGGCGCAGCAGCGGCAAGGCCGAGGGCTTGTGCTCCGAGGTGTTCATGCCGCCGAGGATCGGCCGCCGTCCTGTTCCACCGCGTCGCCTCCGGGTGGGCACCTGTCCTGCACCCGGCGTTGCGGCACCTTGGGGTCCCGTACATCCGTGGTCGTACACCGGCCCGCGCAGATGTCGCCTTCCGGCCGACGGTACGGGTCGTGGCGTCTGCCTAGGCTGGCCCTATGGCACGTGACGGCATACCCGGGCTGTGGCCGCTGCACGGTCGTGCGGCGGACCTGGCGCTCGCGTGCGCGGTCCTGCTGCCCGTGGCCGTCTGGAGCGCGGCCCCGCTGATCCGCAACCCTGCGGAGCCCTGGCCCACGACCGTTCTCGGCTGGCTGCTGATCGTGGCCTCGTGCGGGGCGCTGTACTTCCGGCGCCGGAATTCCGTGGCGTCCGCGCTGTTCATCCTGGCCGCCACCACCGTCTACTACCTCACCAGCGAGTACGACGGTCCGCTGATGGTCGTGGTGATCGTGGCGCTCTACTCCGTGGCCGTCGACGGGCGGCTGCGTGCGGCCGTCGCCATGTCGGCGGCCGTCGTGATCGGTGTCGGCGTCGGGACGCTGGCAGGCAACGACGACATCAACAGCATCGCCATCTTCATGCTCGCCGGATGGCTGGTGGCCGTGGTCGCGCTCGGCACCATGCGGCACGGGCGGTTCGCATACGCGGAGGAGGAGGCGCGGCGACGGGCCACCGAGGAGCGGCTGCGGATCGCCCACGAACTGCACGACGTCATCGGGCACAACATCTCCCTGATCAACGTGCAGGCCGCCGCCGCACTGCACCGGCTGAAGAGGGATCCGGGGCAGGCCGGAGAGGCCCTCACCGCGATCAAGGAGAGCAGCCGGGAGGCGCTGCGCGAGCTGCGCACCACGCTCGGCGTGCTGCGCCGGGTCGACGAGGACGCCCCGAGGCAGCCGCCGCCCGGCCTCGCCCGCCTCGACGAGCTGGTGGCGGCGGCGAGACCGGCCGGGCTGGACGTGCGGGTGCACGACGCGCGGCGGGAACGGGCGCTGCCCGCCGCGGTGGACCTCGCCGCGTTCCGGATCGTGCAGGAGTCGCTGACCAATGTGACCCGGCACGCGCGCGGTGCCACTGTGGTGGACGTGCGGCTGGACATAACCGGCCATGAGCTCTCGCTGGCAGTCGAGGACGACGGGGACACGGCGGACGCGGGGGACCGCCGGGCCGGAGGCCGCGGCTTCGAGGGCAGCGGCGTCAAGGGGATGCGGGAGCGGGCGGCCTCGCTCGGCGGTGAACTCTCGGCGGGGCCGGGGGCGCGCGGTGGATTCGCCGTCACCGCCCGTATCCCGTACGAGAATTGAGCCGGGCCCTTCACCGGCCGCCCCCTTCGTCTCAACCACTCGCCGACCGCGTACCGCCAGATCGGAGCCGGACTTCCCATGATCAAGGTCCTGCTGGCCGACGACCAGCGCCTGGTGCGCGCCGGATTCCGCTCGATCCTCCGGGACGAGGACGACATCAGCGTGGTCGGCGAGGTGAGCGACGGCGAGGAGGCCGTGGCCCGGTGCCGCGAACTGCGGCCCGACGTCGTCCTGATGGACATCCGGATGCCGGGCGTGGACGGTCTCGAGGCGTCCCGCCGGATCGGGGCCGACCCGGCCCTCGCCGGGGTGCGGGTCGTCATCCTCACCACGTTCGACCTGGACGAGTACATCTACGCGGCGCTGCGCGCCGGGGCCACGGGCTTCCTCGTCAAGGACACCGAACCCGAGGAACTGCTGCGGGCGGTACGGGTCGCCGCCCTCGGTGACGCGCTGATCAGCCCCTCCATCACGCGGCGGCTGATCGCGGAGTTCGCCGGCCGGGTCAGGGCGCCGGAGCCGGGCCCGCTGCTGAACGCGCTGACCGAGCGGGAGCGCGAGGTGATGGAGCTGGTGGCGGCGGGGCTGAGCAACGACGAGATCGCGGGGCGGCTGGTGCTGAGCCCGGCCACCGCCAAGACGCACGTCAGCCGGATCATGTCGAAGCTCGGCGCGCGCGACCGCTCCCAACTCGTCGTCATGGCCTACGAGTCCGGGATGGTCAGCCCCGGCTGGCTGGGGGACTGACCTGCCGGACCCGAGGCGCCCTGCCGCGACCCCGGGTGTACGCGGCTGCCTGGCCCGCAACCGCTGGGGTAGCGCAGGTGTCCGCTCCGGGCGGATGTCCGCGGCCGTGCCGGCGCCGCACGCTCCAGGCATGAGCACACCGTTGACACCTTCCGTACGTGCCAGGGCCGCGGCCGCCCTGGTGGGCCTGCTGATCGGCGCAGCCGCGGGCGTACTGCTGACCGAGACCGTGGCCGCCTTCCTCGCCCTGGTCCTGGACCGCGCCCCCGATGTCGATGGCAGCGCCGGGCTGCTGGCCCTTTTCATCGCCGTGCCGGTCCTGTGCGGCGTCGCCGGTTCGGTGATCGGCGCGCGCCGGTACGGCCGCCCCGCGCGGCAGAACGGCGGCTGGTGATCATGGCCGTACCGCAGGGCACGACCACGACCGGCGGCTCCGCACCGACCGCCGCCTCGCAGGGCGTCTTCGGACGCCTCGCCGGCTGGTCCCAGCGGCATCGCTGGGGCGCCGTACTGCTGTGGGTGCTGGTGGTGGCCGCGATCACGGCCGGCTCCCAGGTCGCCGGCAGCGACTACCGCAACGACTTCACGCTGCCCGGCACCGACTCGCAGGCGGCGACCGACCTGATGGAGCGGCGCAGTCCGGCGCAGGCCGGGGACAGCGTCCAGATCGTCCTCAAGGACGCGCGGGGCATCGGGAAACGCGAGGCCGGTGTGGAGCGGATGCTCGACCGGGTGCGCGGTCTGCCGGGCGTCGCGGACGTGCGCAGTCCCTTCGCCGACGCCTCGGCCGTCTCCCGGGACGGCACGATCGGCTACGCCACGGTGACCCTCGATGACAAGGCGCAGAACGTGCCCAAGGCCGACGTCGCCGGAATCATCGACACCGCGCAGGCGGCAGGCGGGGACGGGCTGCGCGTGGAAGTCGGCGGCGACGCCGTGCGCGGAGCCGAGGAGGAAGCGGGCGGCTCGGCGGAAGGGGCGGGCATGCTCGCCGCGCTCGTCGTCCTCGTGCTGCTCTTCGGCTCGCTCGTGGCGGCCGCGCTGCCGCTCGTGACCGCTCTGTTCGCGGTCGGAGGCGCGATCGGGCTGACCGCCCTGGCCTCCCATCTGTTCACCGTCGCCGACTTCACGCCGCCGATCATGATGCTGGTGGGACTGGGCGTCGGCGTCGACTACGCGCTGCTGATCTTCTTCCGCTACCGGGACGAACTCACCCGCGGCGCCGACCACTTGGCCGCCGCCCGGCTGGCCCTGGACGCGGCGGGCCGCACCGTCTTCTTCGCCGGCTGCACCGTGATCATCGCGCTGCTGGGGCTGGTGGCGCTCGGCCTCGGTTCGCTGCAAGGGGTGGCCCTGGCGGTGGCGCTGACGGTCCTGGTCACGATGGCCGCCTCGCTGGTCCTGCTGCCCGCCCTGCTCGGGCTGTTCGGCCGGCGGATCGGGCGCCACGTGATGAAGCGCGCCGCGAAGTCGGAGGCCAAGGGCAGGGAAGAAGGCCGCCGCTGGCGGCGGTTGGCGGCCGGAGTGCAGCGGCGTCCTCTCTCCGCGCTGCTCGCCGCGGTCGTGGCGCTCCTCGCGCTGTCCGCTCCGGCGCTGGGGATACGGCTCGGCTTCGCGGACGCCGGGAACGACCCCGCCGCCTCGACCAGCAGGCAGGCGTACGACCTCCTCGCCGAGGGCTTCGGCCCCGGTTTCAACGGTCCGCTGATCGTCGTGGCCGACGGCGACCGGGCGGCGGGCGAGGCGGCCCGGCGGGCACTCGCCGGCGCCGACGGCGTCGCCGCGGCCAGCCCCGCGCTGCCCTCCCGGGACGGCGGGCTCAGCACGGTCGTCGTCTTCCCGGAGACCGCTCCGCAGGACGAGGGCACCACCGGTCTCGTGCACCGGCTCCGGGACGACGTGCTGCCGCCGCTGGAGCGGGAGACGGGCGCGGAGTTCCTGGTCGGCGGATCCACCGCCGCGACACAGGACTTCGCCGACAGCGTCGCGGAACGGATGCCGCTCTTCGTGGCGATCGTCGTGGGGATGTCCTCGCTGCTGCTGGTGCTGGTCTTCCGCTCGGTGCTGATCCCCCTCAAGGCGGCGCTGCTGAACCTGCTGAGCATCTCCGCGGCGCTGGGCGTGATCACGCTGGTCTTCCAGGAGGGCTGGTTCGGGGTGCAGCCGGGTCCCGTCGAGGCGTTCATCCCCGTGATGATCTTCGCGATCGTCTTCGGGCTCTCGATGGACTACGAGGTCTTCCTGATCTCCCGTATCCACGAGGAATGGGCGCGTACGAAGGACCACGGCCACGCGGTCCGCGAGGGTCTGGCCGCCACCGGCAAGGTGATCACCGCGGCGGCGGTCATCATGATCGTGGTGTTCGCGGCCTTCGTCCTCAGCCCTAACCGCATGCTGCAACAGTTCGGCCTGGGCCTCGCGGTGGCGATCCTGCTGGACGCGCTGGTCATCCGCTGTCTGATCGTGCCCGCCGCGATGCAACTGCTGGGCCGCCGTGCCTGGTGGCTCCCGGCGCCGCTCGGCCGCCGGCTGCCGGAGGTGGCGCTGGAGCGTCCGGACGGTCGCTGACTGACTCCGTACGCAAGCGGCGCCTCCCGCACGCCGGTCTTGGGGTGGCGCCGCGTACGGAGCGGGAACTCGGGCGCGCGGGCGGCCTGTTCGCGATTACGGTGGCGGCGCATCGGAGGTCCGAACCTCCGATGCGGCCCGCTACCGTACGAGCCGACTCGGTCACCTGGCCCGGGACAGGAGCGCCCCATGACCCCCTTCCGCCGCGTCCTCGTCACCGGCAGCAGCAGTTGGACCGACGAACAGGCCCTCGCGGACGAGCTCCTGGAAGCCCGGCAGCACGCCCTCCAAGACGGCGCCGGAGGCATCCGCGTCGTCCACGGAGCCCGCCCGAGCGGAGCCGACGCCATGGCCGCCGAGTGGTGCGCCGCCCATGACGTGCCGGCCGAACCCCACCCCGCCGACTGGGAGACCCACGGCCGCGACGCCTCCCACCTCCGCGACCGGGCCATGGTCGGCGCCGGGGCCGACCTCTGCCTCGTCTTCATCGGTCCCTGTACGTCCGCCACGTGCCGTCGGCCCAAGCCGCACGACTCCCACGACGCCCACGCATGCGCCGAACTCGCGGAGCGAGCCGGCATACCGGTGCGGAAACGGACGGCCTGAGGCGGTCAGGTGCCGGTGGGGCTGAGGCCCTCGACGGCGAGCCGGAAGACGCGCTCCGCCTGCGTGGCCGGGTCGGTGTTGTGCTCGGTGGCCAGAGCGATTCCGACGATCAACGTGAGCAGATCGTGGACGGTGACGTCCGCCCGTACCGTCCCGTCGGCGATGGCCTTGCGCAGCAAGGGTGCACAGGCCGCCTCGATGACTGTCGCGCAGGAACCCTGGGTGGCCTCGTCCCCGAGGGGCTCGTACGAGAGCGCGTCGGCCAGGCCGCGCGCGGCAAGCGAGTAGGAGAGCAGCTCGCGCAGCCATTTCAGAAGGGCGGTCCGGCTGTCGTCTTCGCCGCCGAGCGTGTGGGCGAGGTCGCACAGGGCGTGGATGCGCTGCTTGAAGACGGCATCGAGCAGGGCCCTGCGCGTGGAGAAGTGGCGCCTCACGGTGGCTGATCCGACGCCTGCCACGCGCGCGATCTGCTCAAGGGAGGCCTGCGCCCCGTGGGCCGCCACCTCGGCCTCGGCCACGGCGAGGATGCGGGCGAAGTTGCGGCGGGCATCCGAGCGCTGGCCGGTCATCGTCTCCCCAACATTGATAAGTGGCGGGCCCCGCCATATTCTAGCGAACGAGAAACGGCGGGCCCCGCCGTTTCTGGCGTGCGTGACTTGCTGAGGAGATGCACTCATGACCACTGCCGCGACACCGGTCCTTGTCACGGGCGCCACCGGCCGTCAGGGCGGCGCCACCGCCCGCGCCCTGCTCGCCGGAGGAACGCCCGTACGTGCGCTGGTGCGTGACCCGCGCACCCAGCGCGCGCGGGCCGTCGAAGAGCTCGGCGCCCGCCTGGTCGTGGGCGACCTGACCGACCCGACGACTCTTGAGCCTGCCGTGGACGGCGTACGGGCCGTCTTCTCCGTGCAGATGCCCGCGTTCACCGAGCAGGGCGTCGACTTCGACGGCGAGGTCAGGCAGGCGTTCAACCTCATGGCGGCCGCCAGGGCCGCCGGGGTGGAGCAGTTCGTGCAGTCCTCGACCAGCGGTGTGGGCCGGCACACCCGGGCTCCGGGCTGGGCGGAAGGGCGCTGGGCGATGTTGGAGGCACCGCTGGGAACCAAGGCGGCCATCCAGGACCGCCTGCGTGAACTGGACTTCCCCTACTGGACGTTGATCAAGCCGTCGTTCTTCATGGAGAACTTCGAGCCGTCCATGCGGTTCTACTTTCCCCGCGGAGTCGAAGGCGGTCTGGTCACCGTCGTCAAACCGGGCACGCACCTGTCACTCGTAGCGGCCAAGGACGTGGGCCGGGCCGCGGCCGCCGCCCTCTCCGCGCCCGGCAAGTACCACCGCGTGGAACTGGAGCTCGCGAGCGACTACCTGACCATGACACAGATCGCCGGCGTCCTCTCCGGCGCCCTGGGCGTCCCGCTGACGGCGCCCGACATGACCGAGGACCAGGCCCGTGCCGCGGGCATGCCCGACATGGGCGCCACTCACGAGTTCATGGAGGTGGTCGGCCAGCCGGCCCGGCCGGAGTTCGCCCGCGCACTGGGCATCGAATTGACGAGCTTTGAAGAATGGGCGCGTGAACACCTGGGGTCTGCCGCCTGAGCAAACCGATCCCACGCGAGGATCCGCCGTGCGACTGGTCCCCAACTCCCGCATCGGACCGGTCAGTCGGGCATCCGGAGCACCGCGACGCCGCTGACGCGGTCGGCGGCGAGATCGTCGAGCGCTGCGTCCGCGTGTGCGAAGTCGTAGACGGTCAGCCTCGTCCGGAGCCTGTGCTCGGCCGCGGAGGAGAGGAACTGCCGCCCGTCCTCACGGGTGTTGGCGGTGACGCTGCGCACCGTGCGTTCCCGGAAGAGATGCCGCTGGTACTGAAGGGACGGGATGTCGGAGAGGTGGATGCCGGCGATGCTCAGCGTCCCGCCGGCGTCCAGCGCCTCCAGGGCCACGGGCACGAGTTCGCCCACCGGCGCGAACAGGATCGCCGAGTCCAGCGGCTCTGGCGGCGGTACGTCGTCGCCGACGGCCGAGGCCGCACCGAGTTCGAGAGCGAGTTCCCGCGCCGCCGGGGACCGGGTGACCACATGGACCACGGCACCGCGCGCCATGGCCGACTGCGCCGTGAGATGGGCCGACGCGCCGAAGCCGTAGATGCCCAGACGGCCGCCGTCGGGCAGGTCGGCGCGGCGCAGCGCCCGGTAGCCGATGATCCCCGCGCACAGCAGGGGCGCCAGCTCCTCGTCCGGGGAACCGGGCGGCAGCTCATAGGCGTACGCCGCGGGGACCGTGGCGTACTCGGCGTAGCCGCCGTGCGCGTCCCAGCCCGTGTAGATCGACGAGGGACACAGGTTCTCCCGTCCGCTGAGGCAGTACCGGCACTCACCGCACGTACGGCGCAGCCACGGAATTCCCACGCGGCCGCCCAGCGCCGGAGCGCCGACTGCGGCACCGGCCGCGGGACCGGCCGCGACGACCTCGCCGACGGCCTCGTGACCGGGAACGACGCTCTCCAGGTGGGGTGGCAGATCGCCGTCCCGGACGTGCAGATCCGTCCGGCACACCCCGCACGCATGCACCTTGACCAGCAGTTCGTCGGCGGCGGGCTCCGGGACGGGAAGCTCGGCGTATTCGATGACGCCGGGGCGGGCACTGGGCGCCACCCATGCGCGCATCGTCGCGGGGATACGGCTCACTTCGGGACCTCCCAAGACCTCGCGGACCGGCGCCCGGGATCCGCTGACATCCGTACCAGCACCCGTACCAGGGGTGCCGTGCTGCATGCACGGAGACGATGCGGGTACCTCGTCCGAACCGTCGCGGAACCAGGTGGGCATATGGAACTCGTCGAGGAGCGCCCCTACCGATTCCGCATCGCCCAGGAGCCGGGGATGCGGGTGCCGGGAGAGGTGTTCGCGTCCCGGGATCTGCTGCGGGACGCCGAGAGATCCCTGGAGCAGGTCGTCAACGTGGCGTCGCTGCCCGGCATCGTCGGCGCTTCCTATGCGATGCCCGACATCCACTGGGGATACGGCTTTCCCATCGGCGGTGTGGCCGCGACCGACGTCGCCGAGGGCGGCGTGGTCTCTCCCGGCGGCGTCGGCTTCGACATCTCCTGCGGTGTACGACTGCTGGCCGCGGACTGCGACCGGCGCGGACTGGAGCCCGTACTCACCGCGGTCATGGACCGCCTCGGCGAGGTGATCCCGCGCGGGGCGGGCCCGGGCGGAGTCTGGAAGCTGCGGGACCAGCGCGAGCTGGAGGGGCTGCTGGCGGGCGGGTCCCGGTACGCCCTGGAGAAGGGCCACGGGGAGGAGAGGGACCTGTGGCGCTGCGAGGACGGAGGCGTGGTGGACGACGCCGAGGTGGACCGGGTGAGCGCCCGCGCACGCGAACGCGGACTCGGCCAGGTCGGCAGCCTCGGCTCGGCGAACCACTTCCTGGAGGTTCAGCGGGTGGCCGAGGTCTACGACGAGCACGTCGCCGCGGCGTTCGGGCTCGCCGAGGACCAGGTCTGCGTCATGATCCACTGCGGCTCGCGCGGGCTCGGGCACCAGATCTGCTCCGACCACGTACGAGAGATGGACCGGGCCATGGCCCGCTACGGGATCCGCGTGCCGGACAGGCAGCTCTCCTGCACACCGGTCCGCTCGCCGGAGGGCCGCGCCTATCTGGGGGCGATGGCCGCGGCCTCCAACTACGCACGCGCCAACCGCCAGTTGCTCGCCGACGCGACCCGACGCGTCTTCCGGGAGGAGGCGGGCGCGCGCCTGTCGCTCGTCTACGACGTGTCCCACAACCTCGCCAAGATCGAGACGCACCGGATCGACGGAGAGCGGCGCGAACTGTGCGTACACCGCAAGGGAGCCACCCGCGCCTTCCCGCCCGGCCACCCCGACCTGCCCGAGGACCTCCGTGAGGCGGGCCAGCCGGTCCTCATCCCGGGCACGATGGGCACCGCCTCGTATGTGCTCTCCGGCGTGACCGGCGGAGACGCCTTCCACTCCACGTGCCACGGCGCCGGACGCGTGATGAGCCGGCACAAGGCCGCGCGTTCGGTCCACGGCAAGGAGCTACGGGCACGCCTGGAATCCGAGGGCATCGCGGTGCGTCCGCTGTCGCCGAAGGGCCTGGCCGAGGAGACGCCCGAGGCGTACAAGGACGTCGGCGCGGTCGTGGACGTGAGCGAGGCTGCCGGGCTGTGCCGCAAGGTGGCGCGGCTGGTCCCCCTCGGTGTGGTCAAGGGATAGAGCCGGGCCCCGGTTCCGCATCGTGCGCCCTCCGTCGTGGCCCGGCCGTCGTGGCCCGGCCGTCATACGTCGACTGTCGCCGTGCACGACCAGCCGTAGGGGCCCTTGCCGAGGCGGAGTTCGTTCCAGGAGACGGCCTTCGGCGCGGCTCCGGTGACGGTCACCGCGTCCAGGCCGGTCACCGCCAGGCGCACGTCCAGCCCGCCGTCGGTGGTCTCCACCTCGGCGTCCACGGGCACCTCGCCGTGGACCTCAAGTCCGTAGACGACCTCCTCCAGCAGCGCGGCCAGCAGGTCGTCGTCGCTGCTCTCGGTGAGCCGCACGCTCCGTACGGACGCCGGCCGCAGCTGTGAGAGGTCCGCGAAGGACTCCACCATCGCCAGTACGGCTTCCCCGAGACACTGCTCCCGGGTGGGTCCCCATGCCTCGATGCGCAGATCGGCCGTGTGCGGCACCGCACGATGACCGCCTTCTCCCTCGCTTCGCGCCGGCCCGGCGCCGTCCCTGTCACCGACCATGCGGGGCGCGTGCCCGCGCATCCTTCTCCCATGCGGCAGGAGTCCGGCAAGAACGAGCTTTCCAGGGCATTCCGCACTGCGTCCGGCCGCGAGCGGGAGCGGAACCGGCGGGCTCGGTCGCGCCGATCTCGGAGCGCCGGGCTGTCGGCCTGTCCTGGAACCGGAGCCGTCCCCGAGGCGGTCCGCGGCCGCCGGCCGTCTGCCGCTCATCGCGGACGCACGTGCTATGTCACGGTTCGGATCGCCCTGCAACCATTCGAAGTTCCCACATGTCCTCAAGTTGGTACATGCGCAACCAACTTGACGTCGTGGGAGTTTCCTTGCCGTTCCGCTTCAACCCGCCACATTCCCGCCCTCGGCCCCCGCGACCCGGCGGGCCTCTCGCGGCGACCCGGCTCGTCATCGTCAACCCCCCGGCGAGAGGCCGCTCATGAAGCGAACGATCACGTTGATCACCGCGCTGGTCGTCTCCCTGCTGCCGCTGTCGACGGCGCACGCCGCGGTCAAGAAGGCCAAGGCCCCGCTCAGTTGCGAGTCCCGGACGTTCACCTCCAGCCCGGGCCCGCGCTTCAA
The DNA here is from genome assembly GCF_032248595.1 of Streptomyces winkii. Classification (NCBI taxonomy): domain Bacteria; kingdom Bacillati; phylum Actinomycetota; class Actinomycetes; order Kitasatosporales; family Streptomycetaceae; genus Streptomyces; species Streptomyces winkii. The sequence continues at coordinate 211,090 of NZ_JASTTH010000008.1, forward strand.
CGACCCGGAGGACCCCGCCGCCCAGATGGAGGTCATGGGCCCGATCATCGAGTCGATCAACAGCGCCGGCTGCGGGCAGACCATACGCGTCGCCATGTACTCGATCAGCAGCGCACAGCCGGGTCCGGACTTCGCCGACGCCCTGATTGCCGCACACCGGCGCGGCGTCGTCGTCAAAGCGCTGATGGACGTGCACAGCGACAACGCGGTCTGGCAGTCGATAGTCGACGAGCTGGGCAACGACCCGCGGGCCTCCAGCTTCGCCGCGCTGTGCCCGGGCGGCTGCCTGTCCCACTTCAGTGGCTCCTCGCTGCACGCGAAGTACTACATGCTCAGCGGCGGGCAGGATGCGAACAGGACCGTGACCGTCAGCAGCGCCAACCCGACCTCCGCCCAGGCCCGTACGGCGTGGAACAGCAGCGCCACCGTCAAGGGCAACGTGGCCCTGTACAACTCCTACGTCAGCTACTTCACCGCCATGGCGAAGGGCGCGCTCAACGGGCCGGGCCCGCTGGCGCCCGACTACTACAGCTCCACCGGCGCCAATGCCGCCAGGACGCTGTCCCCGCCCGCCTACCAGTGGCCCAAGGCGCGCGCCAAGAGCGACACATGGGTCGACTTCCTGAACAACATCAAGGCACCGGCAACGATCAACATCGCCATGTTCGAGTGGACTTCACACGGGCAGCCGGGCGACCGGAACTATCTGGAGCTGCCGAAGAAGCTGGTGAGCCTGGCACGGACCGGCGTCAAGATCCACATTCTGATCACCGCCGCCCAGGTCGACGACAGCGTGCAGAGCTATCTGGCAAACCGGCCGAACATCTACGTACACGACACCAGCCGCGGCACCGACGCCAACGGCAACGCCCTGCACTACACGCACGACAAGTACATGATGGTCAGCGGCGGTTACGCGGGTGCGGCCGACTCCAGGCTCGTGTTCGCCGGTTCCTCGAACTGGACGAGCAACGGCGTCTGGCACAACGACGAGACGGATCTGAAGCTGGTCGGCCGCTCCAGCTACGACACGTTCATGGCGGACTGGCGGAACCAGTACGACCGCTGCTGCGGGACCACGGGCCGGCAGTCGATCGCCGAGGAGCGCGCCGAGAACTCGGCTCCGGAAATCCCCATCGACCCGAGGCAGGCCCGCGAATAGGCACGCGTCTCCTCGTCACTCAGCCTCGCCAGGGAGGAACGGCAGCATCAACCGGCCCGGCCCCAGAGTGGACCGGGCCCGGCCGCCGGAGCCCGCGGCTACTTCGGCTGCTTCACCGCCACCGCTTCGAGGGTGACGGTGTTGTCCTCCTTGTTCTGGTCGAGTTGAGAACTGGTGAGCTTGGCGGTGGTGGTCAGCCGATCGGGGGCATCCTCCGAGACCTTGGTGCGGAGGTCGATCGGCCGGTGCTGCCTGGAGCCGGGGTGGATGTCCCGCAGCAGGCAGTGCACCGTACGTCCGCCGGCCCGGCAAGAGGCGCCCTCCGCCGACAGGAACGTCTGACCCTTCGACAGCTCGAAGGTGATGGGAACGTCGGCGTGTGCCAGTTTCCCGCCCATGCGCACCGTGGCCGTCTGCGTCATGGACTTGCCGCGCTTCACCTCTGTCGGCTTGCCTGGCTTGTCCTGCTTCTTCTGCACGAAGCCCAAGTTGTCGTAATGCCCGAGAGACGTCCCCTTCGGGTCGGCCCTGGCCAGAAGACGGCCGAATGTCTCGGGTGCCAGTGGCGGGGCATGGCTGTCGGGATCGGAATCGGAGGGGTCGGAGCCGCCGGACAGCACACCGATGAGGCTGTACTCCCGGTAGTGCTCGACCCAGGGCCCGCCGCTGTTCCCGCCGGTCGTCGCGCAGTTGCGCGTCTCCAGTACGCGGGCACCGTCGTCCTTGCCGTCGTCGTCCGTGGCGGGGTGGGTCCTGCCGTCGCAGCGGAACATCTCGTGCCCGCTGTACGGCTCGTCGGCCGGATAGCCGAGGTTGGTGAACCGGTAACGTCCGGCGCGGTTGAGCAGCGGGGTGAAGTATCCCGTGCGGTCCTCGATCTTCTTGTGCCTGCCCTTGTCCGCTTCCCCGGTCGGAGACGACGCCACCCTGAGGACGGTGATGTCCTTGGAGGTGTCCTCGATGCTGTCGGCTTCTCCCGAGGGGCCCAGGGAGTAGATTCCGGTCACCTTCCACCGGCCGTACGGAGCGGGGGAGTCGGCCCACTTGTTGTAGGCGGGGACGAAGCTCCAGCCTGTCGGGCCCGTGTAGTCCTTTCCTTTTTCGATGGCCTCCGCGATCGCCTTCTCGTCCGCGTTGCCGGAGTCCTTGTCACCGAAGTCCTCGGCACAGTGCGTGGCTGTCACCAGGAGGTCCCGTGTGCGGGAGCGGATCACCGAGGCGCTGCACCTCGCGCCCTCGCCGTCGGCGAAGTCGTCGTCCTTCACCAGAGCACCTGTGACCCTGGATCTCGGGTCCCGGTTGTAGGGCAGGGCCATCCGCGCGTACCCGCTCTCGTCGCCGTCCGGCGTGAGGATCCTGCCCGGAGGAACGTCCGCCGCCTCCGCGGGCCCGGGCTGCCCGGGCAGGCCCAGCCCGGCCCCCAGGGACGCCGTGGTCACCGCGAGTACCGCCGTCCGCCAGCGCCGTCTGACTCGTCTCATCCACTGCTCCTTCCAGTTCTCCGGCAGCCGTCGACTCACTGCCGTTACTACCGGACGGAACCGGGGCGGCCACGACGGCAAGCCGGTGCGTCCCGAACGGCGGGTCACGCGGGGAGCAGGCTTGCTCAGCCGATGCGGGCCTCGGTGTGGAGGACGCGATCGTGGCCGACCGTACGGACCGGGCCCGTGAGGTGAACCGTGCCGCGCAGGCGGATGTCGGTGCTGGACGATCCGACCATGACGGTGATCTCGCCGGGTTCGACGATGCGGCTCAGATCAGGTCCGGTGTAGGCGAGCCGGTCGGCGTGCAGGCGGAAGGTGACCCGGCGCTGCTCGCCGGGATCGAGGCGGACGCGCGCGAAGCCGGTCAGCTGGGTGACGGGGCGCGGGAGCCGGGCAACCGGGTCGGCGGTGTAGAGCTGGACCACTTCGGCACCGGGACGGTCTCCGGTGTTGCGGACCAGGCAGCCGATCTCCACCTCTCCGCTCGTGGGTATCTCCGCCGCCGTCAGGGACAGGTCCTCGTACGTGAAGGTCGTGTACGAAAGGCCGTGTCCGAAGGGGTAGGCCGGGGTGGGGTCGAGGTTGCTCACGCCCCGGCTGTTTCCGCCCAGGGGCGCGTGCAGATACGTGCCGGGCTGACCGCCGGGCGTCCGCGGGATCTGCACCGGCAGCTTGCCCGAGGGCGTGACGCGGCCGGAGAGCACTCCGGCGAGGGCCGGACCGCCCTCCTCGCCGGGGAAGAAGGCCTGGACGACGGCGGCCGCACGGCCGGCATAGGCGCCGAGCGCGTAGGGCCGGCCGGATACGACGAGCAGGACGACAGGCGTGCCGGTGGCCAGCAGCGCCTCGACCAACTGGCCCTGGACGCCGGGCAGGGCGAGGTCTTCGGCGTCGCAGCCTTCGCCGGAGGTGCCGAGGCCGAAGAGCCCGGAGCGGTCGCCGACCACGGCGACGCAGACCTCCGCCCGTTCGGCCTGGGCGACGGCCGCGTCGAAGCCGCCGCGATCGAAGTCCTTGACGGTGCAGCCCTGTTCGCAGGCGATACGGGCGGTGGGCAATTCGGCGGTGAGCGCGTCCAGCAGGGAGAGCGTCTCTATGCCGTTGTCGTAGCCGGGGTGGTGGGGGAGGACGTGGTTGGGGAAGGAGTAGCAGCCGAAGAGGGCGTTCGGGTCGTCCGCACTGGGGCCGATCACGGCGATGGACGACGTCTCCGGAGCCAGCGGCAGGACGCCGTCGCGGTTGTCGAGCAGGACGATGCTCTGCTCGGCGAGTTCGCGGGCGATGGCCCGGTGCGCGGGCGGATCGAGGTCGATCGGCTCCTCGCCGCCGCCGTCCGGGCTGAAGCCGGCGTCGAGCAGGCCGAGTTCGGCCTTCTGCCGCAGGACGCGCCGTGCGGCGCGGTCGACGAGATCCTCGGAGACGGTGCCGTCGCGGGCGAGTTCGGCGAGGGGTTCGCCGTAGCAGAGGGTGCTGGGCAACTCGACGTCGATGCCGGCCGCCAGGGCCAGAGCGCCCGCCTCGCCGTCCGTCGCCGCGATCCGGTGCATCGTACGGAGAAAGGCGATCGACCCGTAGTCGGAGACGACCGTGCCCTCGAATCCCCATTCCTCGCGCAGGAGCCGGGTGAGCAGGAGCGGGTCGGCGCCGGCCGGGACGCCGTCGACGTCGGCGTAGGAGTTCATGACGGAGCGCGCGCCGCCGTCCCGCAGCGCCGTCTCGAACGGCGGCAGGATCACGTCGGCGAACTCCCGGCGCCCCATGGAGACGGGGGCGTGGTTGCGGGCGCCACGCGAAGCGGAGTATCCGGCGAAGTGCTTGAGGGTCGCGATGATCCCGGCGCTCTCCAGGCCCCGCACGTACGCGGTGCCCGTCACGGCGACCAGGCAGGGGTCCTCGCCGAGCGTCTCCTCGACGCGACCCCAGCGATAGTCGCGTACGACGTCCAGTACGGGTGAGAGCCCCTGGTGCACGCCGACCCGGCGCATGCTCGTGCCGATCGCGTGCGCCATCCGCTCGACCAGGCCGGGGTCGAAGGAGGCGGCCCAGGCGAGGGCGGTGGGGAAGACCGTGGCGCGGTAGGCGGTGAAGCCGGTGAGGCACTCCTCGTGCGCGATCGCGGGGATCGCGATACGCGTGGAGTCCATCAACTCCCGCTGTAGTGCCGCGAGTCGGCGTCTGCCCTCGGCCGCTTCGACCGGCGCCGTGCCGAACGCCCGGGTGATATGGCCCAGGCCGTTCTCGCAGTCCGAGGCGAACTCGGTGGTGCGGGCGAGGACGTCCTGCATCGGTGCGACCTCGCCGCTGAGGCGCTTGACGCCTGGCCAGGCGCTGCCGAGCTGGGCGAGCTTCTCCGTCAGGGTCAACTCCGCGAGGAGCGCCTCGACCCTGGCGTCACGCGGGCGGGCCGGATCGGCCCAGGGCGGGGTCACGGGGCGTCTCCGGGGACGGCGGCGGACGGGGCCGGGGCGGGTGTCCCGGCGCGTACGGGCGGCGCTGTCGTGGACGCGCGGACCACCAGCTGCGTGGCGAGTTCGACCCGGTGGCTGTCGAGTGGCTGCGCCGCGGCGAGCCGGAGAAGGGTGCGAAGCGCGGCACGGCCGATCTCCGCGAAGGGCTGGCGGACCGTGGTCAGGGGAGGGGCGGAGGTGGCGGCGGCGACGGTGTCGTCGAAGCCGACGACGCTCACGTCCTCCGGCACCCGCAGCCCGTGCACCCGGGCGGCCTCGATGACCCCGAACGCCTCCGAGTCGTTGGCGGCGAAGACGGCCGTGGGCAGGTCTTCAAGCGCGAAGAGGTCGCGGGCTGCCTCGTAGGCGGGTTCGAAGTGGAACTCCCCCCGCTTGATGAGCCGGGGATCGGGCGTGATGCCCGCGCTCCTGAGCGCGGCCTGGTAGCCGTGCAGCCGGGCGGTGTTGCAGAGGGCGTCGTGCCGGCCCTCGATCATCGCGATGCGGCGGTGCCCGAGGCTCAGCAGGTGTTCGGTGGCGGCCATGCCGCCGCTGAAGTTGGTGGCGCCGATGCTCGGCACGCTCTCGTCGGGGACGCCCATCGGGTCGATCAGTACGAGGGGAATGCCGGCCTTCTTGAACTGGGCCCGCTGCTGCGGCGTCAGTTCGGACGTCACGAGAATGACGCCCTCCCGCCCGGCGTTGACGATCTTCCGGGTCCAGGCGGCGCCCGACGGATCGTCGGGCGTCATGCCGATGACCACGTCGACGCCGGCCTCCGCCGCGGCCTCGGTCACGCCTCGGGTGATGACCAGGTTGTTCGGAGCGACGAGGTGGTTGAAGGTGAGGTCGACGATGCGGACCGGCGACCGGGAGCCCGCCGTCCCGCGGGCCACGTAGTCGTGTTCGACCAGCAGCCGTTCGATGCGCGCCCGCGTCCCGGGCGACACGTCGCTGCGGCCGTTGACCACCTTCGAGACGGTGGCAACCGACACCCCGGCCGCCTCGGCGATACCGGTCAGGGTCGTCCGGCTCCGCCCGACGGCTCTCTTCGCCATGTTGATCCTCTCGCAATTTACGAGGACGGTAGCGCAATCTTTCGGAACAGGTCCAGGGGCCTCCAGCGGCCAACTCCCTCTGAACTCGACCTCGCAGGCATCTTGACCCGGTCCCGGGCCGCACCTACTTTGTCGGCCAGCAAACAGAGGTTTTCGAAAATTTTCGGGATCCCGCCGCGTCTTCCAACCTCTGGAGAGCGAAGGAGCTCACGATGGCCACCAGAATCTCCAGCCGCGTCCTGGTCACCGTCTGCGCGGCCGCGCTCGCCCTGACGGCATCGGCCTGCGGCAAGAGCGGGCGCAGCGAGGGCGGTTCCGGTGGCGGCACGCTCGTGTGGGCGCTGAGCCAGGGAACCGAGTCGACCTTCCGTGCCTCCGCCAAGGAGTGGAACAAGGCGCACCCCGACGAGAAGGTCGACATCCAGTACTTCCAGAACGACCCGTACAAGCAGAAGCTCCGCACGGCCGTCGGAGCCGGCAACGGCCCCGTACTGTTCGAGAACTGGGGCGGCGGCACGCTCAAGAAGTATGTGGACGCGGGCAAAGTGGCCGATCTGACACCCGAGTTGGACAAGGATCCGCAGTGGAAGGACCGCCTCCTTCCGTCGGTGCTGCGGAGCACCACGTTCGACGGCAAGATCTACGGCGTCCCGATCAACGGCGTCCAGCCCGTGGTCCTTTACTACAACAAGCAGCTGTTCAAGAAGGCCGGAGCAGAGCCGCCGAAGACCTGGGACGACCTGCTCGCGCTCGTGAAGAAGTTCAAGGCGAAGGGCATAGCCCCGCTTTCCATGGGCGGCGCCTCGAAGTGGCCCGATCTGATGTGGCTGGAGTACCTGGTCGACCGCATCGGCGGGCCCGGCGTGTTCAAGGACATCGAGGCCGGCAAGAAGGGCGCGTGGTCCGACCCGGCCGTCCTCAAGGCCGCCGAAATGATCAAGCAGTTGGTGGACGCGGGCGGCTTCGCCAAGGGCTTCGCCTCCGTCTCCGCCGACACCGGCCAGCCAGAGGCACAGATGTACACCGGCAAGGCGGCCATGCTTCTCCAGGGCAGCTGGGCGTACGCCAACATCCAGACCGGCGCCCCGAAGTTCATCTCCGGGGGGCACCTCGGCTGGACCGCCTTCCCGGCCGTCGAGGGCGGCAAGGGCGACGCGGCCAACGTCGTCGGCAATCCCGCCAACTTCCACTCGCTGTCGGCCCAGGCCGACGCCAAGGAGAAGAAGACGGCGGTGTCGTACCTCAAGAAGGGCGTCTACAACGACAGTTATGTGGAGAATCTCCTCTCCATCGGGAACGTCCCGCCCGTGAAGAACCTCGACGCCAAGATCAAGCGCGCGAAGAGCGCCGACTGGCTGTCGTACGTCTACGGCACGACCCTCGACGCGAAGAACTTCCAGCTCTCCTGGGACCAGGCGCTCGCCCCCGAGCTGGGCAACGTCATGCTCACCAACCTGGATCAGCTCTTCCTCGGCGAGATCAGCCCGGCGAAGTTCTGCGCGCAGATGGACAAGGCGGCGCATTGAGCATCGCCAAGCCCCCCGGGTCGGCACGGCCGGGCGGTGCGCCGTTCGTGATGGCGCTGCCCGCCCTGGTGCTGTTCGCCCTGTTCGCGCTCGTCCCCATGGCGATCGTGGTCTACCTGAGCTTCACCCGCTGGGACGGCCTGGGCAGTCCGGCGTGGGCGGGGTTCGGCAACTGGCGCGAGGCCCTCGACAGCGGCGTCGTCCGCCACGCGCTGGGGCTCACCCTCAAGTTCATGGTGCTGTCCTGGCTCGTGCAGACGCCGGTCAGCCTGTTCCTGGGCGTCTTCGTCGCCGGAAGACAGCGCTACCGCGCCCTGTTCGCGGTGTTCTACTTCGTGCCCCTCCTCATCTCCGCCGCCGCGATCGCGATCATCTTCAAGAACCTGCTGGACCCCAGCTTCGGCCTCGGCGCGGCCCTCGACGTGCCCCTGCTGCGCCAGGACTGGCTGGGCGATCCCCAACTCGCCTTCTATGCGGTGGTGTTCATCATCGCCTGGCAGTTCGTGCCCTTCCATACGCTGCTCTACCAGGCGGGGGCCCGGCAGATCCCCGTCTCGCTGTACGAGGCGGCCGCGATCGACGGTGCCGGCCGGGTCGCGCAGTTCTGGCGCATCACCCTGCCCCAGCTGCGCCACACCGTCGTCACGTCCTCGACGCTGATGCTGGTGGGGTCGCTCACCTACTTCGACCTGGTCTTCGTGCTCACCGGCGGCGGCCCCGGATATGCCACCCGGCTGCTCCCGCTCGACATGTACATCACCGGCTTCCAGAGCAACGAGATGGGCCTGGCCAGTGCCATCTCCGTGATCCTGGTCGCGTCCGGGCTCCTTCTCTCCCTTCTCCTCGTCCGCTTCTCGGGCTTCTCCCGGATGCGAAGCCAGCAGGCAGGCATGTGATGCGATCCGCGCTCTCGCACGCCCCGTCGACGGAGCCGGAGGCTCCCGTACGAGCCCGGCCCGGGGCGTCCACGGCACCACCCGGAGGCCGTCCCGCCGGCCTGCGCCGCGGCAACCCCCTCGGCGCGCTGGGCGGCGTGGCCTGGCTGCTGGTCGTCGTCCTCCCGGTGTACTGGGTGGTCGTCTCCAGCCTCCGCACCCGCGAGGGCTTCTTCGACGCCAACCAGCTCGCCGTCCCGTCGGACCCGACTCTGGAGAACTACCGGCTGGTCCTGGACAACGACTTCGCGCACTTCCTGTGGAACAGCGTCGTGGTCACGGCGGGCGCGACGCTGCTGACCCTGGTGGTGTCCTTCCTGGCGGCGAACGCGATCGTGCGCGGCACCGGCCGGGCGCTGCGCTGGACCTTCAGCCTCTTCCTGCTCGGGCTGGCCATCCCGCTCCAGGCGACGATCATCCCCGTGTACTACCTGATCGCCAAGGCGCACATGTACGACACCCTGGCGGCCGTCGTGCTCCCCTCGTCGGCCTTCGCGATCCCGCTGACAGTGATCATTCTCGTCAACTTCATGCGGGACATCCCCGACGAGTTGTACGAGTCCATGCGCGCGGACGGCGCCGGGCACTGGCGCATGCTGTGGCACCTGGCGCTGCCGCTGTCCCGGCCCGCCCTGATCACCGTGACGATCTACGACGCGCTCAACGTCTGGAACGGCTTCCTCTTCCCGCTGATCCTCACCCAGAGCCCCGACAAGCGCGTCCTGCCGCTGTTCGTCTGGAGCTTCCAGGGCGACTTCACCATCAACGTCCCCGCCATCCTGGCCGCCGTCGTCCTCTCGACCCTCCCGATACTCGCCCTGTACGTCATCGGCCGGCGCCAGCTCATCAGCGGCCTCACCGCCGGCTTCAGCAGGTAGACACCGGGAAGGGGAACCGGCGCCGTTCACCGGCCGGCTGTTCGGCGCCTCAGCTGCGGTGACACGACGGCGGCGGCGACGAGCGCGCTCACGGAGGCCACGGCCATACCGGTGCGGGCGCCCCATCGGTCGCAGATCCAGCCGAGGAGCGGCATGCCGAGCGGTGTGCTTCCGAGGACCACGAGGCCGTGCAGCGCCATCACCCTCCCGTGCATGCCCGGGTCCGTGCCGAGCTGGAGCAGGCTCCTGCCCAGCGTGTTGAAGGCGAGGTTCGCGCTGCCGACCGCGACCATCCCCGCGAGGGCGAGCGCCAGCCAAGGAGCCGCCGCCACAAGGGCGTTCGCAGCACCGAAGCCGATCGCGGCGAGGAGCAGCGCCCAGCTCGTGACCCGTCGCGCCGCGGCCGTACCGAGGGCGCCCGCGACCGCGCCGACGCCGAGCGCCGAGGTGAGCCAGCCGTAGGTCTCGGGGCCGCCGTCGAAGGTGTCCTTGGCCAGCACCGGCAGCACCGCCCGGAAGTTCTGCCCGAGCAGGGCGATCACACCGATGAGCAGCATGCAGGCGCGCAGTTCGGGGTGGGTGAACACGTACCGCAGGCCCTCGCGGACTCCGCCGGCGCCGGTACGGGCGGACTCGAGCCGGTGACGTGTCGCCCGCGGATCGATGAGGAGCAGCCCCCAGAGGACCGGCACGAAGGAGACGGCGTTGAGCGCGAACGCGTAGCCCGCCCCGACCGCGGCGATCGTCGCACCGGCGACCGCCGGACCCGCCAGCCTGCCGAGGTTGTGCACCGTCGAGGCGAGCGCCTGCGCGTTGACGTAGTCCGCCGGGGTCGTGAGCTCGGCGACGAAGGCCTGCCGCGCCGGGTTGTCGAGGACGGTGACGAACCCGAGCGCGAGCGCCAGGGCGAAGACCATCCAGAGCTCGACGACCCCGGCGAGTACGACCACGGCGAGCGCCGCGGCCAGCACCCCGCTGGCCGCCTGGGTGGCCAGGAGCAGGCGGCGGCGGTCCCATCTGTCGACCAGCACGCCGCCCCAGAGCCCGAAGACGAGCATCGGCAGGAACTGAAGCGCCGCGGCTGTTCCGACCGCGACCGCGTCGTCGGTGAGTTCGAGCACCAGCCAGTCCTGGGCCACGCGTTGCATCCAGGTGCCGATCACGCTCACCGAGTGGCCCGTGAGGAAGAGGCGGTAGTTGCGATGGGACAGCGAGCGCAGCGCGCGGGCCACCCCGTCACGCACGTTCGGCTCCGTCCGCAGGCGCTTCGCGCAGGTGCTCGCGCAGCCTGCGGACGGCGAGCGCCGGCACCCCGATCGCGGCTCCGGCGATCGCCAGTGACGCGGAAACGGGCAGCACGGCGACCAGGCCCGCGGCGCCGAACGGCACCGCGAACAGCGCCGCGGCGCGGAAGGTGCCGGCCGCGGCTATCGCATCGCCCCTCTCCTCGGGGTGGACCGCGTCGCTGGCGATGGCCGGGCCGAGGGTCTGGAGGGCTCCCGCTCCGATGCCCGATATGCCGAGCGCGATGCCGGCGGCCACGGCGGAACCGGCCAGCACGGCGAACAGCGCGAGCGCGCCCCCTGTGGCGACCGTGCCGATGGCGAAGGCCCGCGCCAGACCCGCACGGCCGGTCCGGCCGATGACGACCGACCCGGCGAGCGAGGACGCGTTGGCGACGGAGACGAGGGCGCCCACGACGGCAGCGGCATGCCCGGCGTGCACCAGCACCACCGGGACGTAGGAACCGAGAAGACCGCGCCACGCGCCGGCGCTCACACCCGCCCAGCACCCGGTGGAGACCCCGGGCCGTCGCCAGATCCGGCCCGCGGGACGGTCGTCGGGCCGCCGGAACGGACGCAGCCGGTCCAGGAACAGAGTCGGCACGACGGCGACGGCCGCGATCGCCGAGCAGACGGCAAGGGCGTACGACGGACTGCGCTCCGACAGCACGCCCGCGAGCACCGGACCGATGAGCAGGCCCGCGTTGGACATGAAGTTGACCGTCGCCAGGGCGCGGACGGACGAGCCCTTGCCACGTACGACGTGGGTCTGACTGCCCGTCCAGAAGCAGGCCCGCGCCACTCCCTGGAGCAGCTGCGCCACCACGAACGGCGCGACCGCCGCCGAGACCGCCACGATGACGTTCGAGGCGGCGAGCACGGCGCCCGCCGCGGCGACCAGAGTCCAGTCGGGGAGCACCCGCATCACGACGCCCAGCCCGAGGCGGGTGGCCATCTGCGACACCGCCGAGATGGCGGTCAGGACACCGACCTCGACGCTCGTGTAGCCCGAGTCGAGGGCGAGCAGAGGCAGCGCGACCGAGGACAGGCCCAGCGCACACGAGAAGACGACGGCGCCCGCCGCGGCGGCGACGGAGTCGCGCGAGGGCCGCTGGACCGTCCGGCGCTTGATCACCCGCCTCGCCGTCGCCTTTCGCTCCGGCCGGGCCGGCCGTGGCTCACGCCGTTGCATCGGCGAGAGCGCGGTCGCCTGCGTACTCCGGCGCGGCCCCGGCGTGGTGCACGTTGCCGTAGCCGCGGCCCTGCTTCACCATGCGGTCCCTCCCGATGCCGTGCCCGGCCCCACGCCGGCAGGCGCGTCTGACTGCACTCTGTGGGGCAAATGGTTTGACCATTAAGCTAATGCGGGTCACCGCAAGCTGTCCAGCCGACGGGACTCAGCGGACCGTCACCCACCGGCCCTGCGGGCCCGTCGGGCAGGCGGCGCGGGCCCCGCGGACCCGGGCCCGCCGTCCCGCTCAGTCCGCCGGGCCGAGCCGGGCCAGCTCGTGGCGCCAGGGAGTGTCGTGGGTGAAGGGGCCGCCCAGGTCCGGGAGTTGGGCCAGGTCCTCCTCGGGCAGGTCCCGCAGTGTGCCGCCGGCCTTGGTGACGTCCAGGGAGAGCCGGGCGAGCGTGTCCAGGGAGACGGCCCGCAGGACGGCCTCGGGGACGCTGCCGCCGGTGGTGGCCAGCCCGTGCCCGCGCAGCAGTACGGCGGGGCGCTCGCCCAGGGCCCGCACCATCTGGGCGGCGAGGTGCCGGTCGCGGATCAGCACGCCGCGCGGGTAGACCGGCACGCCGCCGGCGGCGAGCCGGGCGCCCGGGATGTCGAAGGCCCCGACGATCGGGCGCAGGGCGAGCCCGGCCAGGTCGGCGGCGACCACGGCCGGCGGGTGGGCGTGGACCACGGCCCGTACGTCGGGGCGGTCGCGCAAGACCTCGGTGTGCAGGGGGAGTTCGTTCGGCACCGACCAGCCGTCCAGCTCGCCGGGCGCCGCCTCCTGCCCGTCCAGGCCGACCAGGCGTATGTCGGCGGGCGTGGTGAAGCGCAGCCCGCGCTCCATCGCTCCCCGGCAGCGCACCAGCAGAGTGTCCGCGTCCATGCGCAGGCTGATGTGGCCGAGGATGCCGTCGGTTAGACCCCGGGCGGCCAGTACACGGCAGGCGTCCGAGATCAGCTGCCGCTCCGGCAGGTGCTGCATGGGGCTCCTCCAGACAAGGGTGTGAGGGGCCGTCAGTCGCGGGGGATCTCCCGGCCGGGCCCTGCTCACCGTGCGTACACGCTCCGGAGGCCGGCGCCGCGGCGGCGACCACGGCGCCGGCGCAGCAGACGGCCTCGGGCGGCTGGTTTTCCAGGACGAGCGCGGCACCGCCATAATGGAGTTTTGGTATGACGTTAAGTCGTCGGACTTAGCGTGGTCAATGTCGCCGCTTCGCATGGGAGGATGACAGGCATGCCATCGCGACCCAGTCAGACCACGGATGGTGAGACGTCCTCCCGCTCAGCCCCCGTGGGTCAGCACCTGTTCAAGGCCGTGAGCTCCCACCGTGTGTCCCAGGTGATCGTCGAGCAGATCCGTCACCTGATGCGCGAGGAGCAACTTCAGCCGGGCGACCGTCTGCCCAGCGAGCGGGAGCTGTGCACCCAGTTCGGAGTCAGCAGGGTCACGGTGCGTGAGGCGCTGCGCATCCTGGAGTCCAGCGGGCTCGTGGAGATCCGCGTCGGAGCTCACGGTGGCGCCTTCGTCACCGCTCCGTCCTCGCGTCGGGTCAGCGAGGGCCTGGCCGACCTGCTCACTCTCTCTCCGCTGACGGCCGCTCAAGTCACCGAGGCACGGCTGGTGTTCGAGCTGGGCGTCGTGCCGCTGGCGGTCGAGCGCGCCACCGAGGAGGACATCGCCGAGCTGCGCGCGATGTGCGAGTCGCACGCCCAGATCCTGGAGCAGGGCACGTACACGATGGAGCTGTCGGCCGCCTTCCACATCAGGGTGGCCGCCTGCGCGCACAACCCGGCCATCGAGATGCTGGTGCAGTCTTTCCACGGCCCGCTGCTGATGAGCCTGCGCGAGGCCCAGACCGCCGAGCCGAGCATGGGGCGGCGCGGCTCCAAGGAGCACCAGGACCTCGTCGAGGCGATCGCGGCTCGCGATGTCGAGGCTGCCACCGCCACCATGCGCGTCCACCTGGAGCGCACCGCCGCCCGCGTCAAGGAGTGAGCCGCCCGCGCGACTTGCCTGCTGCGCCCCGGACCGTCGCGGTCCGGGGCGCACGTGTATGCGGGGGTGTCCCGGTGCGGCGGCCTCCGGCTGTGGCGTGGGGATTGGCGGAGAGGGCTAGAGGTTTTATGGTTAGACCGATCACGTCACTGTTCCACAGGAGGATCCATGGCAAAGAAGGGACGTGTCTTCGTCCGCGGTCTGACCTCGGAGACGTACGGCCTCAACGATTTCCGCAAGCAGCAGCTTGCGGTCGGGCGGGTCCGGGACGACTCGGTCATCGTGGACGACGCGAAGGTCGCGCACTCCGGAGACAGCGAGAAGTCCCGCACCTGGTGGCGGGTCGGGCCGGGTGACGAGGACTTCCTCACGCAGACCATCCAGGTCCACTTCGTGGAACTGCCCGGCCAGTCGAGCAACCACGGGCACGGGCACCAGAACGAGGCGGCGTTCTACATCCTGGAGGGCCGCGGCTATGAGATCCACGACGACCAGCGCTACGACTGGGCCAAGGACGACCTCGTCTTCGTCCACACCGACTCGGTGCACCGGCACTTCAACCCGTACGAGGAGAAGGCCAAGGCGCTTGTGGTGAAGGCCAAGAGCACCTGGATGTTCATGGGCCTGATCCAGCAGGGCCGCTCCGGCCCGATCGACCGCCCCGAGGAGTTCGGCGAGCGCGAGGACTGGTCCCGGATCTGGACCCCGGGCGTGCTGGACCGCAAGAAGGTGATCAGCCCGAAGGACACCACCTGGGAGACCACCCCGCTGGGCCGTACCCGCGTGATGGCCTCGCCGGAGCGCACCGACGCGCGCATCTTCTCCGTCGACGCCTACGAGTTGGACGTCCCGGAGGGGAGCCGCTCGGGCAAGTACTGGAAGATGGCCGACGAGGTTTTCTACGTGCTCGAGGGCGGCGGCCACGCGCTCCAGTGGGAGGTCGAGGCGGAGATCGCGGAGAAGTACTACGCCCGCGTCGCCAAGGAGCCGAAGCGCTTCGAACTCACCGAGGGCGACACGCTCTACGTCCCGCAGAACCACATCTGCCAGCTGTTCGCCGCCGACGGCAGCCCGCTCAGGGTGTTCTCGGCCCAGAACCGCGTCTTCAAGCACCTGGGCTACGACAAGGTCCACTACTTCGAGGACGCTCCCGAGTACCAGGGCTGAGCCGGAGAGCGCCGGAAGGGCCCCCACCGTCACGGTGCGGGGCCGTTCCCGTCGTCGCGGTGCTCAGCCGGCCGTCCCGGCGGCGGTCTCGGCGGCAGCCTCGCGGGCCGTCTCCTCGGCGGCCTCCACCAGGTCCTCCATCGTCAGCAGGGAGGGCTCGCGCGCGGTGGACAGCCGCAGCGCGAGCGCCCCGTGCACGGTCTTGCGGATGCGCCGTCCGTCCACGCCGTCCAGGAGGCGGCCGACCTTCGTATGCACCTCCCCGTTCTCTGCGAGCGGGGCCAACTCAGGCCACTGCGCGGCCAGTTCGCGCAGCGAGTCGGCCACGATCAGCGGGGTGACCTCGGCCGAGGGCAGCTCCGTACGGATCACCAGGTCGGCGCGGGACAGGAAGGCCTCGTCGACGGCCTCGGCGAAGTTCGTCGTCACCACCATCAGCGTGCCGGGCCGCTGGGCGCGCAGCGTGTCCAGCCCGCTGAGCACGGCATCGGTGGCCCGGTGCACATCGACCGGATTGGTGTCGAAGGACGCACTGTGCCGCCTGACGGCCAGCGCCTCCACCTCGTCGACCAGCACCATGGTGTGCGGCCTGCGGGCGGCCAGCTCCGGCAGGTCCTCGCGGAACAGCCGGCTCACCGCGCGCTGGCTCTCGCCCAGCAACTCACTGGGAAAGGCGTGCGGATCGACCTCGACCAGGGTGGTGGCCCCATGCGGGGCCAGGGTGCGGGCCGCGGCCTGGGCCAGCCCCTGGGCGAGCGTGGTCTTCCCGGTGCCCGGCGGCCCGGCCAGCACGATCAGGCCGTGCGGGGCGACGGCGGAACCGGCGAGCCGCCGCCCGTGCCGGAGCACGAGGACGGCGGTCGCCAGCAGCCGCTCCTTGACCCGCGGGTCGATGAGCACCGCGTCCCACGGACCCTCGTGATGGTCGGCGGGCAGGGCGTGCACTCCGGCGACGCCGTGCGGCAGCGAGCTCATGGGAGCGTTCCTCCTTCGCTTTCTGAGGTCACGTACACGACGTCACGTTCCGTACGTCACGTCCTCGCCGGCCTCACGGCCAGGTGGGCCGCTTCATCTCCGGCCACCGGACGGTCGAGGGGTCGCCGGCCTGCGCGTCGCGGATGTGCTCCGGCGGCTCCTCGAACAGCACCAGCGGGTCGCACAGCGCGCGCATGGTCTCCAGGAGGCTGTCGAACATGTGGATCCGCACGACCTTCGCCGTGCTGTCCGGGTCGGTGTTGATGTGCTGGTGCCACAGGAAGTGGTCGACGACGATGATGTCGCCCTTCTTCCACGGGTGGCGCACGCCGCCCTCGGGCTCGGTGCCCAGATAGCTCTCGCCTGAGCCCTCGACCACGTACAGCCAGGCCTCGCCGGGGTGGCGGTGCATCGACTGGCTGCGGCCCGGGCCGATCTCGAACATCGCCATGGTGATACCGGAGGCCTGGTAGCCGATGGCGCGGTCCAGCAGGAACGTGGTGCGGGTGCCGCGCGGAGTGTTGCGCAGCTCCAGCTCGTCCCAGCTGGTGTGCAGCCGGCCCGAGCGGCGCTGCTCCTGCTCCTTGGCCAGGCGTCGCAGCCGGTTCGCGTACGGGTCGGCGCCGTCGATGCCGGGCGAGAAGGGCGGGCGCGGAGCCAGCTCGGCGACCGGGGTGTGCCCGGCGTCCTCCAGCACGGCCATGCCCATGGTCTCCAGCATCGGCTGGCTGGAGAAGGTCAGGTAACGCACCGGGACGGCGCCGTCGTTGCCGCTGCGGTGCCAGGCCCAGGAGGGCAGATGCAGCGAGTCGCCGGGGCCGAAGTCGATGCGCTTGCCGTCGATCTCGGTCCAGCCGTTGCCGGCGACGACGAAGACCATGACGTCCCAGGAGTGGCGGTGCACCGTGGTCGTCACGCCGGGGTCGATCTCGTGGGCGAGGGCGTCCATGGTGCGGGTGGGCCGGTCGCCGTCGGCGCTGACGTAGACGCCGACCCTGCTGCCGCGGGCGGTCTCGTGCATCTCGACGTCTTCGAGGGCGACCACCGTGCGGTGGTTCTGCCTCCAGTCCTCCAGGAACTTGGCCCTGCGGCGCTTCTGTACGTGGTAGTGGGTGGTCTCGGTGCTGGTGTGCGTACTCAATCGATCCTCCAACACGGCTGCGTTCGGGGCGTGTTCGGGTGCGGGGGCAGTTCGGGTCGCGGACGGTCGCGCTGAGCGTGGCCGGGACGTACGGGCAGGGGTCAGGTAGCGGACTTGGACGAGGCCGGTGCCTCCTCGGCCCCGGGCTGCGGCACGCTGTACTCGCGCACCGTTCGGCTGCGCAGGGCGCTCGCCCCCGAGGCGAGGGCGGGCACGAGGCCGCCCGCGCACAGCGCGGCGACCGGCCCGAGGACTCCGGCGGCCACGCCCATCAGGCTGTCGCCGACGGCGGGCCCGCCCCGGGAGGCCATCTGGTAGATGGCCGAGACCCGTCCGCGCAGCTCGTCGGGGGTCTCCAGCTGGACGGCCGCGTGCCGCACCGTGGTGGCCACGGCGTCCGCGGCGCCCAGCGCGAGCGCCATCACCAGCGCGAGCCAGAAGGCCTGCGCCAGGGCCAGACCCACCACGGCCAGCCCGTAGGCAGCCGTGCCCCACAGCACGACGTGTCCCGAACGGGCCGTACGGGCCAGGCGGAACACCCACACCGAGCCGATCAGGGCGCCGGCCGAGGGAGCCGCCGACAGCAGCCCGTACCCGGTGGCGCCCGCGTGCAGGACGTCGACGGCCAGGGCCGGCAGCAGCACCCGGTAGGCGCCGAACACGGTGGCGGACAGGTCGAGCCCGGTCAGCTGCCAGATCACGGGACGCCCGGCCACGCACCGCACGCCCTCGCGCATGCTCTGCCACAGCGGCCGCCGCGGACCGTGCGGCTTGAGGACCGGGGTGCGCAGCATGGCCAGAGCCACCACCAGGACCGCGTACGTCACGGTGTCGAAGACGTAGACCAGCCCCGGGCCGCCGACCGCGATGAGCACCCCCGCGAGGGCGGGGCCGAGCAGGACGGCCAGCTCCCGCGAGGGGTTGAGCAGGGCGAAGGCGTCGACCAGGTGCGCGCGCGGCACCATCGCGGGGATGAGCGCCTGACGGGCCGGCTGGTCGAATGTGGCCGCCGCGGTGGCCAGCAGCGAGGACAGGACCACGGCCCAGACCGTGTCCTCGCCGGCCAACGTGACGACCGCGAGGGCGGCCGAGACCAGCAGTGCCACGGCTTGGGAGGCTTGCAGCAGGCGCCGCCGGTCCAGCCGGTCCGCGTAGACGCCGCCCAGCGGGGAGAGCACGACCAGCGCCACCGCCTGGGCGAGGCCCACCAGCCCCACCTGGGCGGTGGAGCCCGTGAGTTCGTACACCTGGTAGAGGTTGGCGGCCACGGCGCCCCGCGTCCCGATCTGGGAGAGGACCACTCCGCCCCAGTACAGGTCGAAGTCGCGGTTGCGCAGCACCTCGGGTATGCGCACGGGACTCCTTTCTCAACCGGCGGGGGTCGGGGCCCGGACGGTCCGGTGCCAGGGGGTACGGCGCTGCGGCGGTTCAGACGCTCAGTCGACGGGGACGAGGGTGACCTTGTCGGGGTCGACGGTGAAGTGGACGCCCTTGCCGGGCGGGATGGAGACGTTGGGGTTGGAGCGGTTGCGGATCTCGACGCCGTCGCCGATGTCGACGATGTGGTCCACGGTGTCGCCGAGGAAGGCGCGGTTCTGCACGGTCCCGCTCCACTCGTTGGGCACGTTTCCACGCGGCGCGAGGGTCAGATGGACCGACTCCGGCCGGATCGACAGCAGCACGTCGTCGCCCACCGACGGCACGTTCTCCACGGCGCTCGCGGTCAGCTTGCCCTGGGGGGTCTCGACCTCGACCTCGTCGGAGCGCACCGCGATGACCTTCGCCTCCAGGAAGTTGGAGGTGCCGATGAACTCGGCGACGAAGCGGGTGGCCGGCTTGGTGTAGATCTCCCGGGGCTTGCCGATCTGCTCGATGCGGCCCTGGTTCATCACGGCGATGCGGTTGGACATCACCAGCGCCTCGGACTGGTCGTGGGTGACGTAGATCGCGGTGATGTTCAAGTCGCGCTGGAGGCGCTTGAGTTCGAAACGCATGGTCTCGCGCAGCTTGGCGTCCAGGTTGGACAGCGGCTCGTCCAGCAGCATCAGCTCGGGCCGGGTGACCAGCGCGCGGGCCAGGGCCAGGCGCTGCTGCTGCCCGCCGGAGAGCTTGGTCGCCGGACGGGAGGCGTAGGCGCCGAGCTCGCTGACCTCCAGGACCTCCATGACGCGCTGCTTGATCTCCTCACGGGTGGGCCGCTGGGCGCGGGGGAGCACCTCCAGGGGGAAGGAGACGTTCTTGAACACCGTCATGTGCGGCCAGATCGCATACGACTGGAACACCATGCCGAAGCCGCGCATGTTGGCCCGCAGATTGATGCCCTGCTCATCGTCGAACAGGACCCGGTCGCCGAGCGCGACGCGTCCCGCGGTGGGCTTCTCCAGTCCCGCTATGGAGCGCAGCGTGGTGGTCTTGCCGCAGCCCGAGGGGCCGAGCAGGGTGAACAGCTCGCCGTCATGGACCTCGAAATCGACCCCGCCCACGGCATAGGTACGGGTGTCGTCCTCCCGTTTGCGCTTCTTGCGCTGGGAAGGGGCGTCGTAGCTCTTCTTCAGAGATGAGACAGTCAGCATGAGGACTTCCTCCGGTTCCGGACTGGTTCAGTCGTTCTGCAGCCCGAAGCGGGCCCCGACGCGGTAGGCGCCGGCGACGAGGACGACGAGCAGCACCACCATCAGCACGCCGATCGCGGCGAGCGTGGTGAACTGCCCGTTTTCGAACTGCTCCCACATCAGCACCGACAGCACCTCGGTTCCCGGGCTGTAGAGCAGGATCGTGGAGGACAGCTCGCGGAAGGAGACGACCAGGATGTACACCCAGCCGGCCAGGACGCCGCTGCTCATCAGCGGCAGCAGCACGCGCCGGAAGGTCTGGAACCAGGAGGCCCCCGACACGTGCGCGGACTCCTCCAGTTCGGGCGACATCTGGGACATCGCCGCGGAGGCGTACCGCATGCCGTACGGCAGGTAGCGGGTGCAGTACGAGATGAGCAGGATCAGCAGCGTGCCGTAGATCGGCAGCGGCATGCGCAGATAGACGAAGGACAGCGCGAGGCCGAGCACCAGACCGGGGATCACGATCGGGGTGAAGGCCAGCACGTCCAGGACCTGCCGTCCCTTGGCCTTGGTGCGCAGCACGACCCAGGAGACCACCGAGGTCAGCAGCATGACCGCGGTCGCCGCGCCGACTCCGACGATGACCGAGTTCTCCAGCGCGTTGAGGGCCTGCGGCATCTCGAGCACGCGCTTGTAGTTCGCCAGCGTCATCGTGGACAGGGTCTTGCTGCTGGGCGCCGTGTAGAACTTCAGCAGCGAGGCGTAGAACAGC
Source organism: Streptomyces winkii (assembly GCF_032248595.1). Lineage (NCBI taxonomy): Bacteria > Bacillati > Actinomycetota > Actinomycetes > Kitasatosporales > Streptomycetaceae > Streptomyces > Streptomyces winkii. The sequence continues at coordinate 231,688 of NZ_JASTTH010000008.1, forward strand.
ACGACCACCGGCAGTACGACGGTCACCAGGAAGTACAGCAGCACGCCGGCGCCGACCCACGGCTTCGCCCTGCCGAGGTCGACCGGGCGCGGCCGGAAGGCCTTGCCGGTGATCGTCTGGTAGTTGCGCGAGGACCGCTGGAGCCACTGCGCGAACAGCACGCCGGCCGCGGCGATCAGCAGCAGCCCCACGGCGTAGGCGCCGGCGGCGCCGTAGTCGATCGGGTAGGCGCGCAGTACGAAGTAGATCCGGCTGGTGAAGACGTACGTGCCGTTCTGAAGACCGAGCAGGGCCGGTACCTCGAAGCTCTCCAGGGACTGCACGAACATCAGCAGGGCAACGGAGATGGTCGCCGGGCGCAGCAGCGGCACGGTGATCCGCTTGAGCACCGTCCAGGTCCCGGCCCCGGACATGGACGCCGACTCCTCCAGGGAGGGGTCCATGGCGCGGAACGCGGCGACCATGAGCAGGAAGGCGACCGGGGCGTGGTGCAGGCCCTGGACCCAGATCATGCCCCACACGCTGTAGACGTTGACCGGCGAGCCGCCGAACAGCGGCTTGAAGACGAGGGAGTTGAGCAGCCCCGTCTCCGGGTCGGCGAGGAAGATCCACGAGGTGGCGTACAGGATGCCGGGGACGATCAGCGGCACCATCGAGGCGGCGAAGAACAGCCCCTTGAACGGGGTGTCCGTGCGCACCTGTACGTACGCCAGCGCCGTCCCGACGAGCAGCGCGAGGACGGCCGAACCGGAGGCGAACAACAGGGAGTTCGCCAGCATCGTGCCGGCCTGCGCATTGCCGCTGTAGGCGCGGGCGAAGGCATCGAAGGAGATGCCCAAGCCGTCGGAGTCGATGAAGGTGTCGTGCAGCAGGTAGCCCAGCGGGACGATGGCGAGGTAGCCGACGATCACGATGGCCACGCCCACCAGCAGCGTCTGCGGGGTGAACCGCCTGCGCAGCCGGCCCGGTCGCCGGGAGGGCGCCGCCGCGGGCGGTTTCTGCGGGGGCGGTGCGGCGGGCTCGGCAGAGGTAGAGGTCACAGCCACGGCGCTACTTCTCCAGGGTCTTGGCGCCGCGCAGCAGCGCGTCGTATTTCTCGTCCCACTTCTTTCCGTCGTCGGTGAGCTCCTTCACGGCGAACGGGGCCAGGGTCAGGCCCTTCATGCTCTTGTCGCCGGGCACCTTCGTGGAGGGGGACAGCTTCAGGTCGACGATCACCTTCTGGCCCTTGGTGAGCATCCAGTCGTAGAACAGCCAGGCGGCGCCCGGGTGCTGGGCTCCCTTGAGCAGGCCGACGCCGTTGGGCCGCGGGAAGGCGGGGATCGTCGACTTGCCGCTCTTGGGGAGGTGGGCGACCGGGGCGCCCCCGGCGGCGGCGCGAGCGGTGATGTACGTGTAGTTCATCGCCTCCATGGGCGTCTGCCCGGCGGTGAGGAACTGCATCATCGTGGTGTGGCCCTTGGCGACCTTGGAGTTGGCCGCGATCTTCTTCCACAGGGCGTCGACCTCGGACTGGGACTTGCCGTGCTTGCGCCAGTAGGTGGTGACGTTCGCGTACCAGTCGGAGTCGCTTATCTCGAGGGTGATCTTGCCCTTGTACTTCGGCTTGGCCAGGTCCTCCCAACTGGTGGGCTCCTGGCCGGGCTTGATCAGGTCGGTGTTCCACGCGGGCTGGAAGAGGTTCAGGCGTGTGGCGGTCCAGTACGGGAACTTGCCGGTGTCGTCCACCTTGTCGCGCGAGGCGCCGTTGAACTTGGCCAGGATGCCCTCCTTGGACAGGGCTTCCATCTCGGCGAAGTTGGTCTCCACGACGTCGGCGCCGGACTTCCCGCTCTGCGCCTCCTGGGCGGCGCGCTGAAGGACCGTCTCGGAGTTGCCGCGGAACACCTTGACCTTGACGCCGGTGTCCTTCTCGAAGGCCCTGGTGATCGGCCCGACGATGTCGGAGGTCATGGAGGTGTAGAGGGACAGGGTGTTGCCCTCGGACTTGGCGATCTTCTCGGCCTCGGCGCCCTTCTTGTCCTGGGGTGCCGAGGCGATCTTCTTGTAGGCGTCGGAGGCGCCGCTGTTGCTGGCCTTCGGGGTGGTGCCCCCGCAGGCGCTCAGGAGGGTCGTGGCCGCCAGTGCGGTGATCACGGCGGCGGATATTGCGGAACGGCTCGTCATTGAGGTTCTCCCGGAGTGTGAGGCTGGGTCAGCCGGCCTTGGGGACGCCGCGCAGCAGGGCGTCGTAGGCGGAGTTCCACTTCTGGTTGTCGGAAGCGTCCGACTTGTCGAGGCTGTAGACCTCGGTGCCGGCCGGGATCGGGTCCTTGAAGCCGGGGACCTCCTTGGCAGCCGGAATGCGCTTGGAGTCGGCGATGATCTCCTGGCCCTCGGTGAGCACCCAGTCCGCCCACAGCAGCGCGGCGGCCGGGTGGCGGGGCTCGTTCATCAGCGCGAGGCCGTTGGGCCGCATGATCACCGGCTGCACCGCCGGGCGGAACTCGACGGGCGCGCCCTTCTCCTTGGCCTTGTCGACGGTGTGGCTGTAGACCGACATGGCGACGCTGAACTGACCCGCGCCGAGCATCTCGCCCTGGACCGTGTGGCCCTTGGCCAGCTTGGAGTTCTTGGCGATCTTCTTGAAGAGCTTGTCGACCTCCTTCTGCGACATGCCCTTCTCCTCGGTGAGGTAGGTGGACATGGACATGTACCAGTCCCAGTCACCGAGCTCGATGGAGAGCTTGCCCTTCCACTTCGGGTCGGCGAAGTCCGCGAACTTCTTCGGCTCCTCGCCCTTGGGGACCAGCTTGGTGTTCCAGCCGACGACGAAGGCGTTGAAGCGCTCGGCCGTCCAGCCCTCCGGCTTGGTCGCGTCGGACCTGAGCCCCTTGAGGGCCGGGCCCTTGTAGTCGTGCAGGAGGTTCTCGTCGTTGATGGCGCGCAGTTCGATGTCGTTGGTGTCGATGACGTCGTTGCGCGTCTTGCGGGCGCCGTGCTCCTGGAGGACGCGTTGCAGGACGGTCTCGGAGTTGGCGCGGAAGGCGCGGACCTTGATGCCGGGATAGGCCTTCTCGAAGCCGTCGACCAATTCCTGGATGTCGGTGTTGGAGGTGTAGAGGTCCAGGACACCGCCCTCCTTCTCCGCCGCGGCCAGCAGCTTCTTCGTACGCTCCTCGCCCTTCAGGCCCTCGTACTCGGCGTAGGCCTTGGACTCCTTGGAGCCGGCGCTCTTGGCGGTGGGAGGGGAGCCGCAGCCGGCCAGCACCAGCCCGGAGGCCAGCAGGCCGGCGGTGAGAACTCGGTGATGCATCGCACGCTCCTTGGGACGTCATTGCCGGGGATCGTCGTGCATGTGGGGGCGGGGGGGGGACCGGCCCCGATAGGGGAGGCGCGGTGCCGGTTTCCTGCGTATGAAACAAGAGGTTCGGTCTTATGGTCTAACCATAAGTCACGGAATTTACCGGACCGTTATGCGTCTCGGTGGGAGTCCCGTCAACCGTGCTCGCGCGGATCGGCGCCGAACACCAGGGACTTGATGGTCACCGGCACGGTGCGCGAGGGGTGCCGCACCCGGCCGATGTCGACGTGGTCGAGGTCGTGCAGGCGAAGCCCGTCCACGATCAGCAACTGCGAGGTGACGCCGAGTTCCTCGCGCAGCAGGCGGCCCAGGGTCATGGCCACGTCGCCGTCGAGGAACACGTACACCGGTCTGCCCGCCGCCGTACGTTCGGCCAGCCCGTCGCGGATGCCCGTGGCGAAGGCGAGCAGCCTGCCGTACTCCGGCAGGCCCGACCACTCCATGGCCAGGGCCACGTCGTCGCCGGTGTCCCGGTCGGCCAGGCGCTGCCGGATCACCCCGGCGACGGCTTCGGGATCGACCTTCTCGCCCAGCGCGTAACGCGGGCACACGATGGGCAGGTTGCGCCGCGGCAGCAGGGCGTCCGGGTCGGTGATGCAGCCGGTGTTTCCGCTCAGCTGCACGCTGTACTCCGAGGCGCCGAGCGCGGTGGCACGAATGCACTCACCGGCCGGCAGCAGCGGCCAGGGGATGTCTCCGGCCTCCAGCCGGCGGCGTACGGCGTGTCCGAGCCGCCGGCCCAGATCGCCGAAGTCGCGCTCCTCGCGCCCGTAGACGTACTCGGCCACGCCGCCGGAGAACAGCACTCCGTCCAGCCGGCCGGAGTCCGCCGGCCGCTCGGTGAGGTAGAGGCCGTCCTCCTCGGGCGAGCCGCGGATCACGGCCGCCAGGGTGTGCGCCATGGCGTCCGCGACCCGGTCCAGTTCGTCGGAGCTGACGGTGTCGCCCGGCCGCCAGTCGAAGCCGGCGCGCGCCGCGTGGCGGCGCCCGGCCGGTTCCAGGCGGACGATCCGTCCGGTCTCGTCGGTCACTTGGAGGCGGCCGCCGATGTGGACCGCCGCGGTCGAGAGCACGCGTCCTCCCTCGACCACGGCGAGCTTGGTGGTGCCGCCGCCGATGTCCACGACCAGGAGCCGCAGGGCCTGTTCGTAGGAGCGGCGGGCTGCCCCGGAGCCGTACGCGGCCAGCATGGCTTCCATGTGGTGGCCCGCGGTCGCGGTCACCAACTGGCCGCCGCGCTCTGCCAGTACGCCGGCGATCGCCCGCGCGTTGTGCCTGCGCAGCGCCTCACCGGTGAGGATGACGACCCCGGTGTCGATCTGCCCGGGGTCGGCCCCCGCCTCCTTGTACGCCTCGTCGATCACCTCCCCCAGCCGCTCGGCGTCGATGTGCTCGCCGTCGGCGTACGGGGTCAGCGCCACCGGCGACAGGTACAGCGTGTCCCGGGCCACGACGTGGTAGCGGCTGGTCAGTTCCTCGCCGATGCGCCGCAGCCGGATCCGGGAGAACAGCACCTGGGTGCCGGAGGAGCCGATGTCGATGCCCACGCTGTGCAAAGTGACGTTGTCCTGCTGCCAGATGGGGTTGTCCTCGATCGGGCCGAGGGGTTCGTCGTCGTGGTCGTGCGTGTGCTCGGGCACGTGCGCGGCGTGGACGGTGCGCGGCGGCGAGGCGCTGTGGGTGTGCACCACGGGCTCCCGTCTCTCAGGCGCCGATGCCGGGGAGGGGCGGAAGGGTCTCCAGCTCCGACTCGTAGATCTCGTCCATCTGCGGGGTCAGGCCGTGCTTGGCCAGGGCCTCGCGGAAGGTCTCGCGTACGAAGGCGGACTCGTCCGCGTAGTCGATCTGGTCGCCCCCGGTGCGCCGGCTGATCCACGCCTTGGGCACGCCCTGGGCGTTGCGCACGGAGACCACCTCGTGCTTGAACGCGAGGTACCGGCTGGGCTCGGTGCTGGTGTTGAAGTGCTGGTGGAACCACATGTTCGGCGGGACGATCAGGCTGCCGGGGCCCCACTCGTAGCGACGCGGCTCCTCGCCGTCGGGCCACATGAGGCTGTAGCCCTCGCCGGACAGGATGATCACGTGAGCGCCGGGGCCGTGCCGGTGGCCCTTCTTGTAAGTGGCCGTGGGGAACTGCGAGATGTGGCTGTTCATCGAGCCCTTGGCCATGGCGAAGCGGATGTGCCCGCCGCCGGCGCCGCGTTCCTTGGCCTCCACCAGCTGCAGGGAGGCCGCATCCGAGACGAAGTTGGTGTCCAGCAGCAGGCCCCTCTGCTCGCCCTTGGGGGAGAAGTAGTCGGGCTCGCCGTTGAACCTGTCGGGGAAGTCGCGCGCGGTGCCGAAGACGAAGTCGGGGTCCCCGTACAGATTGATCACCGGCGGCATGTTCGTGGAGGACACGAAGCGCGCGGCCTTCCGTCCGGAGCCGTTGAAGTGCTGGTGGTGGGCGTTGAGCGGGATGGCGAAGATCGAGCCTGCCTGCCACTCGAAGGTCACCGAGGCGCCGGCGCCGTTCCACACGCGGGTCGAGCCCTGCCCGTCCAGTACGAGGATCATCTCCTCGAAGAGCTGCCGCTGCGGGGCGAGCTTGCCGCCGGCCGGTATTTCGCACACGTAGCAGTCGTTGGAGGTGCGGGTGGCTTCGTGGTTGATGAAGACGCCGCGCCCGCCGCGTCGCTCCCAGGGCTTGAGTTCCACGGTGCGCAGGTCCGGAATGTAGTGGGCGGCGATGATGTCGAGGCCCTCGTCCGCGACCCACCGCGTGTACGGGGAGTCCTTCTCGGTGGCGAACTTCGCTGCGAGCTTGTCGTCGACCACGGCGTCGTTGGACATCGGTGCCCTTCCTGGTCTTGTCCGCCCATTGGAGGAGGAAACACGGAGGCTAGGATTGGTAGAACCATAAGTCCACCGGGAGTGGCCGTCAATGGATCTGCACGCTCCGGCACCCCGTCCTCAAAGCCCCTGTTCAGCCATGGAATTGGCGACTGCCTGCGCGGTCTCCGGGTCGAGGTAGCGCCCGCCGCGCACCAACGGGAGCAGCTGCCCGTCGAGTTCGTAGCAGAGCGGCATGCCGGTCGGAATGTTCAGTTCCGCCGTCTCCCGCGGGGTCAGCCGGTCCAGGTGGGACACCAGGGCGCGCAGTGAGTTGCTGTGGGCGGTGACCAGGACGGTGTGCCCGTCCGCGAGCTGCGGCGCCAGCGCTTCCTCCACGTACGGCAGCAGGCGGGCGCGTACGTCGTCCAGGGACTCCGCGCGCGGCAGTCGAGCCGCCGGGAAACCGCCGTAGCGCGGGTCGCCGGCGAAGGCGGCCGCCTCGCGGGCGGGCAGTGGCGGCGGCACGGCATCGGCGGAGCGGCGCCAGCGGCGGTAGGCCGCATCCCCGTACCGCTCGCGTACGGCCCGCCGCTCCAGGCCCTGCAGAGCGCCGTAGTGGCGCTCGTTGAGGCGCCAGGTGCGGGTGGGGTCCGTGTCCGGGCAGTCGGCGGCGGCCAGGACGAGCGCGCAGGTGCGGACGGCGCGGGTGAGGGCCGAGCTGTGCGCACGGGTGGGGCGGAGACCGTGCGCGCGCAGCAACTGGCCGGCCTGGCGGGCCTGTTCCTCGCCCCGTGCGGTGAGGGGCGCGTCGATCCAGCCGGTGAAGACGCCCCTGGCGTTTCCGCGGCTCTCGCCGTGGCGCAGCAGCACCAGTGTCCGGGTGCGGGTCATGGCGGAGGCCCCTTCCGGTCTCTTGTTTCTCCGTTCCGGCATCTGGTCTAATGGAAAGACCATCAGTCAGGGTAGTGGATGTCAGCCCTGCCCTGCCGGTACGGGAACGGTCAACTGCGAGAAGAGGTAGGGACCTTGCCGAAGGTCATCTTCGTCGGCTCCGATGGGCCCCAGCACACCGTCGACGCCCAGCCGGGCGACTCCGTGATGTCCGCCGCGGTGCGCAACGGCGTCCCCGGAATCCTCGCCGAATGCGGCGGCAACCAGTCCTGCGCCACCTGCCACGTGTGGGTGCGCGAAGAGTTCGCCGAACAGGTCGGCCCACCCGGCGACATGGAGGAGGACCTGCTCGATCTGGCGGTGGAGGAGCGGCGCGAGACCAGCCGCCTGGCCTGCCAGATCACGCTCACCCAGGAGCTGTCGGGGCTGACCGTGGACATCCCGCCGCAGCAGTCCTGACCCGCACCGGTCCTGACCGAAACAGTCCCGACCGAAACAGCCGTGACCCGCACACGTACAGCCCGCTGAAGCAGCCGCCCCGCCCGGGGCCCAGCATCCGAAGGGAAACGTCCGTGCTCCGCAAAGAGATCAACGAGCTGCTCACGCAGACCGGACCAGGCACGCCGATGGGCGAGTTGTTCCGGCAGTACTGGATCCCGGCCCTGCTGGCCGAGGAGCTGCCGGAAGACGACTGCCCGCCGGTGCGCGTCAAGCTGCTGTCCGAGCGCATGGTCGCCTTCCGGGACAGCGAGGGCCGCTACGGCTTGATCGACGAGTTCTGCGCCCACCGCGGCGCATCCCTGTGGTTCGGCCGCAACGAGGAGGGCGGCCTGCGCTGCCCGTACCACGGCTGGAAGTACGACGTGACCGGCCAGTGCACCGAGGTGCCCTCCGAGTCCGACAACTCCAGCTTCTGCGAGAACGTCAAGCTCACGTCGTATCCGCTGGTCAAGATCGGCGACGTGCTGTGGACGTACATGGGCGACCGGGCCACCCAGCCCGAACCGCCCGAGTTCGAGTGGATCCACGTGCCGGCCGAGCAGACCTACACCTCCAAGCGCTGGCAGCAGTGCAACTGGCTACAGGCCTTCGAGGGCGGCATCGACTCCAGCCACGTCACCTTCCTGCACTCCGGCGGCCTCAAGAGCGACCCGCTGTTCAAGGGCGCGAAGGGCAACGAGTACAACATGAACGACACCAAGCCCTTCTTCGAAGTCGCCGACTTCGAGGGCGGCTTGTTCGTCGGCGCCCGGCGCAACGCCGAGGAGGGCAGCTACTACTGGCGCATCACGCCCTGGGTCATGCCGTCCTTCACCATGGTCCCGCCGCGCGGCGACCATCCGATGCACGGCCACTGGTGGGTGCCGATCGACGACGAGAACTGCTGGGCGTACTCCTTCGACTACCACCCGGTCCGGGCGCTCACCGAGACCGAGCGGCAGGCGATGAAGGACGGCCACGGCGTCCACAGCAAGAACATCCCCGGCACCTACCGGCCGGAAGCCAACATGGACAACGACTACCTGATGGACCGTGAGGCCCAGCGGCGCGGCGAGATGTACTCGGGCATCCGGGGCATCGCCATCCAGGATTCGTCGCTTCAGGAGTCGATGGGCCCGATCGTCGACCGCACCAAGGAGCGCCTGGTGCCCGCCGACAGCGGCATCATCAAGGCACGCCAGAAGCTGCGGAAGGCGGCGATAGCCCTGCGCGACGAGGGAGTCACCCCGCCCGGCGTGGACACCCGGCACCACCAGGTCCGGTCGGCCGCGGTGGTTCTGCCGCAGGCGGAGTCCTTCCTGGACTCCTGCCGGGACGCGGTCAGGGTCGTGCCGGGCACCCCGCAGGCCACGGTCTGAGGCATGGGTCAGGCCACCGTGCAGCTGAGCGAGAGTGCCAGGGCAGCATCGGCCCACGAGGCCGGTTTCCGCATCGACGTGCCCATCGCCCCCGCCCGGAGCGCGCGGATCGTCGCCCTCGACGACCGCGCCGCCGGGGTCGCCCGCCGGCTCGCCGCCCTCCCGTGGGCCGGTGCCCGCTTCTACACCGCGGTCAGCACCGAGACCCTGCGTCAGCTGGACGACACCCCCGTCCCGCTGGACGGGGTGATCGCCCGGACCGACGTGGTGGTCGTGCTGGCCACCGAGGACCGGGGCCACCGGGTGGCGGCCGAGATCGGACGCATCTGCGGCGAGCGCGCCATCACCACGGCCGGCGTCGTGCTCGGCGAGGGCTTCGAGGTCGACGAGGCGGTCGCGGCCCTGCGCCCGTACGCCCGGGTGCTGCTGCTGTCCGCGGACGAGAGCGACGTCGTCGAACTGCTCACCGCGCTGCGGGTCTAGGCGCCTCTGCGCGTGCGGGGCCTCGCCCGCGCGGGCGGGCGAGAAGGGAGTGTGGAACCGTTGGACGGCAAGGTGACGCTGCCCGCGCTGCGACGCATGAAGGAGCAGCAGCGCAAGATCGTCGGCGTGGTCGCCTGGGACTACCAGATGGCCCGCATCGCCGACCGGGCCGGAGTCGACCTGATCTCGGTCGGCGACACCGTCGGCGTGAACCTGTGGGGGCACGCCAACCCCCTGGAGATCACCATGGACGAGATGCTGGTGGTCACCAAGGCGGTGCGGCGCGGCACCCAACGCGCCCTGGTGAGCGCGGACTTCCCCTACGGGCCGCTCCAGGAGGGCAGCGCGGCCGCCGTGCGGGCGGCGATCCGCTTCGCCAAGGAAGCCGGCGTCGACCTGGTCAAGCTGGACGGCGCCGCCGACCACCCGGAGGCCGTCGAGGCCGTCACCCGGGCCGGCGTTCCGGTGTTCGCCCAGTTCGGCATCACCCCGCAGACCGCGCTGCGCCACGGCGTGGAGTACCGCGGCGCCCCCTCGGCCGCCGAGCAGGTGCCCGAGGAGATGCTGGAGGCGATGGTCGCCGAGGCCAAGCGGCTGGAGGAGGCGGGCGCCGTTCTGCTGAACTTCACCAACTCCGGGCCCGTGGTGGGCGCCGCGGTCGCCCGGGCGGTCAGGGTGCCGGTGGTGGGCGGCTTCGGCGGCGGCCCCTGGCTGGACGGCCGGATGCGGATGGCGAACGCCGCCATCGGCTACTCCGCCGAGGCCGTGGACGACCCGCCGGTGACGTACGCCAACGTCGCGCGCACCGTCCTGGACGCGCTCACCGCGTACAGCCAGGACGTGCGCTCCGCCCGGCAGATCGCCGGCGGCATTCCCGTACCGCCCGCGGACAAGCCCGCTGACAAGGAGAGTTGAGCCAGTGGCCACCGCCGTCGTCGACCGGATCACCACCCGCTACGAGGCCGTGGGGGACGGGCCGCCGCTGCTGATGTTCTCGCCCGGCGGCTTCGACTCCAGCCTGGAGGCCTGGCGGACCACCGGCGTCTACCGCCGGCTCGCCCTGCTCGACCGCCTGGCGGAGCACTACACCTGCATCACCTTCGACCGGCGCGAGTCGGGACGCTCCGGAGGCCGGCTCGAGCGCCTGTCCTGGGAGGGGTACGTCCGCCAGGGCCTCGGCCTGCTGGACCACTTGGGCATCGACCGGGCGTACGTGATGGGCGGCTGCGTCGGCTGCTCCACCGCGGCCGCGCTCGCGGTGGCCCGGCCCGAGCGGGTGGCGGGCATGGTGCTCTACTCGCCGGCCGGCGGGGTGCACTACCGGCGCAAGCAGCACCAGCGCTTCGACGCCCATCTCGCCTACGCGGCCGAGCACGGGCTGCGGGGCGTCGTCCAGCTGGCGCGGTCCACCGAGGCGGGTTTCTCCAAGGACCCGCGGGTGGGGCCCTGGGCCCAAGTGCTGCGCCACGACGAGCAGTTCGCCGAGGAGTACGCCGCCTGCGACCCGGAGCGCTACCGCACCCTGGTGACCGGCGGCGCCCGGCTGCTGTTCGACCGGGACACCGTGCCCGGCGCGGAGCCGGAGGACCTGCTCACCCTGCGGGTGCCGGCGCTGATCGTGCCGGGCGAGGACACGTCGCACGCGCCCTCGGCCGCGCGCTATCTCCAGGAGTGCCTGCCGGTCAGCCAGTACTGGGACGTACCGGTCGCCGGGCAGACGGCCGAGACCGCCCCGGAACGGATCCTGTCCTTCCTGTCCGGGGCGTGAACGGCCGCCGGTCCCGGGGCACTTCGGAGCCAGCGACCGGCATGCCGCCGTTCTCAGTCGTGCCGCCGTTCCAGGGCGGCGATGCGGTCGATCCTGCGCCGGTGCACCCCGCCCTTGAACGGGGTGGTCAGCCAGGTCTCCACGATCTCCTCGGCGTACTCGCCGTCCAGCACCTTGGCGGGCAGGACCAGCACGTTGGAGTCGTTGTTGCCGCGCGAGATCCGTGTGAACCACAGGTCGGGGCAGAGCCCGGCACGGATGCCCGGCAACTTGTTGCAGGCGATGGTCTCGCCGAGGCCGCTGCCGCCGAGAACGATGCCGCGGTCGGCCGTGCCCGCGATCACCCGTGTGCACAACTGCACGCACAACTCGGGGTAGTCGACCTCCTCGGGCGTGTGGCTGCCCAGGTCCTCCACCGTGTGTCCGGCCCCGGTGAGCCAGGCGACCAGCCGGCCCTTGAGCACGAAGCCGTTGTGGTCCCCGGCGACGGCGATGCGCATGCGGATTCCTCCCCTGACCTAGGCCACCAGATCCCGGGTGGCGGGGGCGAACAGCTCCTCCAGCGGCCGCGGGCTGCGCAGGATCCGCTGGTCCACCGCGTGCCGCAGCAGCGCGTCGAGCACGCCCCGGTTGGGCTCGATCCCGTACGGCAGCGGGTCGCCGCCCGTCAGCTCCATGACCCTGCGGTGCATGGCGTCGGCGGGCGTGCCGCCCTCGCCGCCCCGCAACCGCTCGACGTACATCTGCTTGGAGCGGGCGAAGGCGTCGAAGACCTGGGCCGCCAACTCCGGGTTCTTCTCCAGCAGTTCGTCGCGTACGACCACCAGGTGGTTGACGGGGAACAGGCCCCGCCCGGTCAGCGCCCGGTAGCCGGCCTCCTCCGCGTCCGGCAGCAGCGGGACGACCTGCCCGGACTGCGGCGTGATGCCGATCGCCGCCGCCAAGTCGCCCGCGGTGAGGGCCTCTTCCAGGCTGCGGCCCGGCTCCAGGGATTCGACGTTGCCGGGCGGCTGGTAGCCGGCCACGTGCTCGTCCCCGGAGAGCACCCAGGTGACCTTGGACAGGTCGACCCCGTGCTCCTCCTGGAGCACGGCGCGGGCCCACACTCCGGTGGTGACGGTGTAGCCGCGGTTGACGCCGACCCGGCGGCCCTCGAGGTCCTTGGGATCGACGACGGGGGCGGCGGCGTGCTGGTGGATCGCGCCGTGGTGGAAGCCTCGCACCAGGAAGGCCGGTACGGCCGTGAAGCGCGCGCCGTGCTCCTTGGCCACCAGGTATGTGGTGAGCGCCATCTCGCTGATGTCGTAGGCGTGTTCGCGGACCATGCGGCGGAAGGCGTGTACGAGGACCGGGACTTCCTCGAAGTCGAACGCGAAGCCCCGGGGGCGGACGGCTCCGCTCTTGAGCGCCTCATTGTTGCCCTGGGTCCGGGTGACTGTCCGAAGGAGAGCTTCCGTCATGACGGGAACGTAGCATGGTTAGTCCATCAGTCCATAGACTGTGCCCGCACGACGGCTTCCACTTCGAGGAGGGGTCATGGCAGAAACAGTGCGGGCCGCGGTCAGGACGGCGCCGGGCGTCACGGAGATGCGTGAGCTGCCGATGCCGGACGTCCCGGCGGACGGCGCACTGCTGAAGGTCGAGGTCGCCGGGATCTGCGGCACCGACGTGAAGATGTACGGCAGGCCGCCGTTCGCCGACCCGGTGATCATGGGGCACGAGAACGTGGGCGTCATCGCGAAGGCGGGCAAGGAGTTCACCGCCCGCAAGGGTCTGGCCGAGGGAGACCGCGTCTTCGTCGAGCACTACGTGGGCTGCTTCCGCTGCGAGTGGTGCCACGCCGGTGAGTACCGGCACTGCGAGGCGACCGACTGGCGCACCAACTCCGATGCGCGGCGCTACGGTTACACCTCCTGCGACAAGCCCGGCACCCTGTGGGGCGGCTTCTCCGAGTACATGTACCTGCCGTGGAACGCGGTCGTCCACCGCGTGCCAGACGGGGTCCCGGCCGAGCTCGCGGGCCTGGTCACGCCGCTGTCCAACGGCATCGAGTGGGCGCTTGTCACCGCGCAGGTCGGCTACGCCTCCACCGTGCTCATCCAGGGCCCCGGCCAGCAGGGACTCTCCCAGGTGGTGGCCTGCAAGCAGGCCGGCGCCTCGCAGATCCTCGTCACCGGCACCACCCGGGACGCCGCCCGGCTGGCCATGGCGCGGGAGCTGGGCGCCGACCACGTCATCGACGTCCTCGAGGAGGACGCCCTGACCCGTATCAGGGAGCTCACCGGCGGCCGCGGCGTCGACGTGGTGCTGGACTGCACCGCGGGCGCGGGCACTTCGCCCGTACTGCTCGGCATCAGCGCGCTCAAGCGGCGCGAGGGCGTCATGGTGGTGCAGGGCGAGCTCGCCGCCTTTCCCGACTTCCCGCTGAAGAAGCTCACCGAGAAGTCCATCGCCCTCAAGAGCGCCCGCGGCCACAGCTTCCGCTCGTGCGAACTGGCCCTGGAGCAGCTTGCGTCGGGCCGCTTCCCTCTGGAGAAGCTGGGCACCCACACCTTTCCGCTGCACGAGGCGGACCGGGCGATCCGGACGGTCGGCGGCGAGACCGGTGAGGACGCCCTACACGTGTCCCTGCTGCCCTGGGCGGCCGCATGAGCACCGTCGTCACCAACGCCCCCCGTACCGACCTGGCCGTGGTGGACGCCCTGGGGCAGTACGGCGTCGCCACCGTGCACGAGGCGCAGGGACGCACCGGCCTGCTCTCGCCCGCCCTGCGACCGGTGTGGCCGGGCGCGCACGTGGCGGGGAACGCCGTCACCGTGAGCGTGCCGCCCGGCGACAACTGGATGATCCACGTGGCGGTCGAGCAGTGCCGCACGGGCGACATCCTGGTCGTCTCCCCGACCTCCCCGTCCGAGGCGGGCTACTTCGGCGAGCTGCTCGCCACGTCGGTGGCCTCCCGCGGCGTGCGCGGCGTGGTCATCGACGCGGGCTGCCGTGACGTGGCCGACCTGAAGAAGATGGGCTTCCCCGTCTGGGCCCGGCACATCTGCGCCTACGGCACCGTCAAGGAGACCCTGGGCGATGTGAACCTGCCGCTGGCCTGCGCCGGCCAGATCGTCCACCCCGGGGACGTGATCGTCGCCGACGACGACGGAGTGGTCGTGGTGCCCCGTCGGAGCGCCTCGGACACCGTGAACGCCTCGCGGGTACGGGAGGAGAAGGAGGAGGCCTCGCGGCAGCGCTACCGGCGCGGCGAACTCGGCATGGACGTCAACGACATGCGCGAGCGGCTGGCGAAGAAGGGTCTCGACTACGTGGAGGCCGACGTTGATCATTGACGTCCACGGCCACTACACCACGGCCCCCGCACCCCACCAGGCCTTCCGCGACGCCCAGTTGGCCCGCCTGGACGACCCCTCGCTGCCGGTCCCGCGGCCCGAGCGGATCAGCGAGGACGCCCTGCGCGAGAGCGTCGAGCACAACCAGCTGAAGGTCCTGCGCGAGCGCGGCGGCGACCTGATGCTGTTCTCCCCGAAGGCCTCGGGCATGGAGCACCACGTCACCGACCCCGCCACCGCCAGGGAGTGGGCGCGGGTCTCCAACGACCTGGTGCACCGCGTCACCGAGCTGTACCCGGAGCACTTCGCCCCGGTCTGCCAGCTCCCGCAGACCCCTGACGGCGGGGTGGCCGACGCGGTCGCCGAACTGCGCCGCTGCGCCGAGGAGTCGGGCTTCGTCGGCTGCAACCTCAACCCGGACCCCTCCGGCGGACACTGGACGGCCCCGCCGCTCACCGACGCCGCCTGGTTCCCGTTGTACGAGGCCCTGTGCGAGCTGGACGTACCGGCCATGGTGCATGTCGCCGGCGCCTGCAACCCGGCCTTCCACACCCTCGGCGCGCACTACCTGAACGCGGACACGACCGCGTTCATGCAGCTCCTCCAGGGCGGCGCCGAGCTGTTCGGCCGCTTCCCCACCCTGCGCTTCGTGATCCCGCACGGCGGGGGAGCGGTGCCGTACCACTGGGGCCGCTATCGGGGCCTGGCGATGCGCATGGGCCTGGCGGACCCGGCCGAGCTGCTGGGCAACGTCGTCTTCGACACCTGCGTCTACCACCAGCCGGGCGTCGACCTGCTGACCCGGGTGATCGGCACCGAACACGTGCTGTTCGCCTCGGAGATGCTGGGCGCCGTCCGCGGCACGGACCCGGAGACCGAGATCGCCTGGGACGACACCAAGACGTACGTGGACGCCGCGGGGCTCACCGGCGACCAGCTCCACCGCGTGTACGAGGCGAACGCCCGACGCGTCTATCCGCGCCTGGATGCCAGGCTCAGCTCACAGGGACGGTGAAAAGTGCCACCTCTACGACTGACATTCGCCTGCGGCGACTACGACCGCACCCGCGCCATCGCCGAAGGCACCATCCGGCCGGACGGCATCGAGGTCAACTACCTCAGGCTGCCCGTGGAGGAGACCTTCTTCCGGATGATGCGGCACCGCGAGTTCGAGGTGGCGGAGATGTCGCTGTCCTCGTACGTGCTCTCACTCTCCGCCGACCCGTCGCCGTTCGTGGCGCTGCCCGTCTACACCTCGCGGATGTTCCGGCACAGCGCGCTGTACTGCCATGCCGACGCGGGCGTCGCGAAGCCGGAGGACCTGCGCGGCAAGGTGATCGGCACCCCCGAGTACCAGTTGACGGCGTGCGTGTGGATGCGCGGCATCCTCGGTGACCGGCACGGCGTCCCCTACGACTCGGTCAGCCATGTGACCGGCGGCCAGGAGACCCCGGGCCGCATCGAGAAGGCCGGGGTCGACCTGCCGGACTCGGTACGCATCAGCCGCATCGCCGAGGACGCCACGCTCGCCCGCATGCTGGCCGAGGGCGAGATCGACGCCCTGTGCACCCCGCGGGTGCCGAGCCCCTTCCAGGCGGGCGACCCGCGGGTGCGCCGGGTCTTCCCCGACGTGGTGGCGGCCGAGAAGGAGTACTACGCGGCGACCGGCATGTTCCCGATCATGCACGTGGTCGTGGTCCGCCGGGACGTGTACGAGGCGTATCCCTGGGTCGCCCAGTCCCTCTACAAGGCGCTGCTGGCGGCGAAGAACGAGGCGCTGGACAACCTCTACGACACCTCGGCGCTGCGCTTCACGCTGCCCTGGCTCATTCCCCAACTGGAGGAGGCCCAGCAGCTGTTGGGCCGCGACTACTGGTCGTACGGACTGGGGAGCCGCAACAGGGAGACGCTGGAGGCCTTCCTGCGCTACCACCACGAGCAGGGGCTCTCCCCTCGTCAGTACCGGCCCGAGGAGCTGTTCGCCCCGGAGGCCCTGGAGGCGGCGGTGATCTGACGGGCCGCATCGACCGCCAAAGCGGCAGCGAACGGGGCGGGGCCCGGGCGCAGGGGTCCGGCCCCTTTCCTGCCGCCTCAGTGCACGTCCGCCGTGCCCTCGGTCAGCAGGCGCTTGAGCGGCACGGCGGGGTCGCCGGCCCGGTCCGCGGGGAGGTGTTCGCCCCGGGTGAGGGCGCGGCGTACGGCCATGTAGTCGGCGGGCCGGTTGACGGCGTCGACGGCCAGCAGCGCGCCCTGCCCGTAGTACAGGACGGAGAACTGCTCGCTCGCCGGGTCGCCGCGCACGACGGCGGTGTCGTAGCCGGCGGACAGACCGGCGATCTGCAACCTCAACTCGCCCTGGTTGGACCAGAACCAGGGCACGGAGGTGTCCGGTTCGCTGCGGCCCAGCAGGCTCGCGGCCGCCGCCTTGGCCTGGGCGACCGCGTTGGGCACCGACTCCAGGCGCAGCCGGCCCTCGCCGGTGAGCGGGTGGGGCCGCACGGTGCAGTCCCCGGCCGCCACCACGCCCGGCACATCGGTGCGCGAGCAGGCGTCCACCACGATGCCGCCGTCCACCTCGACGCCGAGCTCCCGCGCCGGGCCGGTGCGCGGCCGTACGCCCACGCCGAGCAGCACCAGATCGGCGGGCAGCCGGGTGCCGTCGGCGAGCACCACGGCGCGCACCCGCCCGGCGGCGCCCTCGAAGCCGGCGACGGCGGAGGACAGCAGCACTTGCGTGCCGCGCCGGGTGTGGGCCTGCCGGTAGAACTCGGAGACCACGGGCGCCACGGCGCGGGGCATCAGCCGGTCCGCGGCCTCCACGACGGCGACGTACGCGTCCATCGAGCGGGCCACGGCGGCCGCCTCCAGACCGATGAAGCCGCCACCGACCACGACGACCCGCTCGGCGCGGCCGAGATGCTCCCGCAGCGCGAGGGCGTCCTCCAGGTTGCGCAGGGTACGGACCCCTTCCAACTCGGCCCCTTCGACGGGCAGCCGTACGGGCTCCGCGCCGAGGGTCAGGGCGAGCCGCTCGTAGGGCAGTGCGCGGCCGGACGCGGTGTGCAGCAGTCCTGGCTCGGCCTTGGTGATGCACTCGCCGGTGAGCAGGCGGATGCCGGCCCGCTCGTAGTACGAGGTCTCACGGAAGGCCAGCGAGGCCCGGTCGGTCTTGCCGGTGAGGAAGTCCTTGGAGAGCGGGGGGCGTTGGTACGGGGCGTGGGGCTCCTCGCCCACGAGGACGATCGGCCCCTCGTCGCCGGCCTCACGGAGCGACATGGCCAGCTGCATCCCGGCCTGGCCGGCCCCGACGACGACTGTCCCACTCCCCATGGTGCGACCCTTCCCGCCTCAGCAACGCTTAATGTCAGACCATTATACCAACAGGGATGTTACGAGAGGGAGCGCCTGCGCACGGACAACCGCGCTTGTGGATCACGGAGTTGCCGGGGTGGGGGAGGGGCGGCAGCCCGCGTCGCTGCCGACAGTCGCCAGGGCCGGGGCCTGGCCCCGGACGTCTGCACAGCGTCGCCGGTTCAGGAGTCAGCAGCCCGCGCGCTCTTCCAGCACGGCGCGCTCGGCGGGGTTGGCGGTCAGTTCCAGCGCGAGCCGGTCTGCGGCGCGGGCCTCGTCGGGGTGTCCCAGCGCACGCAGCAGGTCGGCGCGGGTGGCGTGGAACAGGTGGTAGCGCTCGAGTTCGGCGGTGAGGCCGTCCACCACCGCCAGCGCCGCGTGCGGCCCTTGCGTGTAGCGGAGAGCGACGGCGCGGTGCAGCCGGACGACCGGGGAGGGAGCGAGGTGCAGCAGCATGTCGTAGAGCAGCACGATCTGTTCCCAGTCGGTGTCCTCCCAGCTCGCGGCCTCTGCGTGGCAGGCGACGATCGCCGCCTGGAGTTGGTACCGGCCCGGACGTCGCTGTCTGATGGCGCGCGCCAGAAGTCCTCCGGCCGCTGCGATCTCCTCCCGGTCCCACAGCGAGCGGTCCTGGTCCTGGAGACGTACGAGCGTGCCCTCGGGGGTGAAGCGGGCGGCCGTACGGGCGCGATGCAGCCGGATCAGCGCCAGCAGCCCTGCCGCCTCCGGCTCGGTCGGCATCAACCGGTGGAGCAGGGCGGCCAGCCACTCGGCGTCGTCGGCGAGGTCGTGCGACTGCGCGTGCTCGGCGGTGGACAGATAGCCCTCGTTGAACAACAGATAGATCACCGCGAGGACTTGGGACAGGCGGCTGCCCAGCTCCTCGTCGTCGGGAACGCGATACGGGATGGCCGCCCTGGTGATCTTCTGCTTGGCGCGTGTGATGCGCTGGGCCACGGTGGACTCCCGCACCAGGAACGCCCGGGCGATCTGCGCCGTCGTCAGTCCGCACACCACTCGCAGAGTGAGGGCGATCTGCGCCTCCTGCGTCAGTGCGGGATGGCAGCAGGTGAAGACCAGCTGTAGCTGTGAGTCCGGTTCCGGTGGTTCGCTCCCGTCCGGGGGCCACTGCATCTGAAGGAGCTTCTGCCGGTAGTTCTCCTGGCGCCGCAGCAGATCGAGCCCGCGGCGCCGGGCCACCGTGAACAGCCAGGCGTCGGGGCGTTCCGGGACACCGTCCACCGGCCAGTGCTTCAGCGCCGCCAGTACGGCGTCCTGCACCAGGTCCTCTGCGGTGGCGAAGTCGCCGGTCACCTGTATCAGCGAGGCGGCCAGCCGGCCGGCGTGCTCCCGGACCACGCCGGCCAGGCGGTCGTGTGACTCGGAGGCTCCGCCCGCGGGCCCGGTCACGTGGTGCTCACTCCATCGGGCCGGTCTCTACGGGACGGATCTCGACCACCGGGCAGCCGGGCCAGGTGCGCACCATGCGCATCGCCTCGTCGAGGTCGGCGACCTCGATCTCGGTGTATCCGCTGACGACCTCCTTGCCCTCGACGAACGGCCCGTCGAGCACCACCGGATCGCCTCCCCCCAGCCGGACGGTCGTCGCCGTCTCCGGGGCTTGCAGCTTCTGCCCGCCCCTGACCTTGTCGGCGTGGGCGGCGAACCACTCGTTGACCCGCTGATAAGCCCTCGCCCGCTCGGCAGGGCTCATCGCCTGGAGTTCCGCGGCGAACTCCTCGGTTTCCACGAACAGCAGCACGTACTTCATGCGTCGCCTCCCGGCTCTTGCATGGCGGCCATACGCCGCGCCATCTCCTCCGGCGCCACATCCTCCACGTGCGAGGCCACGGTCCACCCGTGCCCGTACGGGTCGATGAGGTACCCGTCCCGGTCGCCGTAGAACTGATCCCGGGGCGCCCGCATGAGCGACGCTCCCAGCTCCACGGCCCGGGTGACGACCGAGTCCACGTCGTCGACGTAGACGAACAGGAAGGCGGGGCTGCCGGTCAGACCGGTGGCCGGGGGTGCCTCCGTCCCCATCATGGACGAGGCGTCCTCGACGATGACGACCGAGTCCCCGATCTCGATCTCGGCGTGCGCGATCGTCCCGTCCGCGCCCGGGAACCTCATACGTTCGGTGGCGCCGAACACCTCGCCGTAGAACTCCAGCGCCTTCGCGGCGCCATGGACGACGAGGCAGGGCGTGACCCGGCGGTAGGTGTCCGGGATCGGCTTCGGGGCAGTTCGTCTCGACACGGGATCGTCTCCTTCTCTGATTTCTTACGCAGGGCCGCCTTGGCCCTTCTGCCTGGAAGACGATCGGCGAGCGGCCGGATACGACAGCCACCGAGTGGATTCTCGGGCGTCCCGGTCTGCGACCACGGTGCAGTGGTGACGCTATGGGTGATCCGGATCGCGCTGGAGGTGGAGAGCCATGATGCGTGCTGCGCCGAAGAGGTGCCGTACCGGAGGCGGGCCGATGACCGGAGCTCGTCTGGCACGGATCGCCGCGTGGGCCGCCGGCGTCGGGGGCGCGTTGGGCGGCGCGTACCTGGGGCTGGTGACCGGAGCGCTGCCCGTCGACGTGGGCGCCGGGCGGCGCACCCGGCCTCTGGGCCCGCAGACCGTGGACATCGCCGCACCCCGCGAGGCTGTCTTCGATCTGGTGGCGCAGCCGTACCTGGGCCGCACTCCGCGGGCCATGCGAGAGAAGCTCCATGTGCTGGAGCGCGGCAGCGACCTGGTGCTGGCCGAGCACTTCACTCCCGTTGCGGGCGGGAGGCTCAGGGCGGTCACGGTGGAGACGGTGGGCTTCTCCCGGCCCGAGCGCATCGACTTCCGGCTGGTCCGTGGACCGGTTCCGGAAGTGGTCGAGTCCTTCGTACTGAGCGAGCACGCATCGGGGACACGACTGGTGTACGAGGGACAGATGGGCACGGACCTGTGGCGGTTGGGGCAGTGGTGGGGCGCTGCGGTCGGCGCCCGCTGGGAGGCCGCCGTCGCGGCGTCGCTCGCCTCCGTGAAGGAGGAAGCGGAGCGCAGAGCCCGGAGTTGAGGTCGTGCAAGGCGTTCCGGCTCGCGCGGATCAGACCGTCTGTGCGCCGATCGCTTCGAGGGCCGGGGCGCTCCGCGTCGCACGACGTCCGGCCGAAGCAGGGCCGCAGAAGGCGCGGCGAGTGATGACCGTAGCGGAGCGCACGCGGTGGTAACGCTTACGGCGATGGACCACTGCTCTGGTGGTGGAGCCGTGCCGGGAGCCGTCGAACGCCCCGCCGGTACGACCCGTTCCGCAAGACGACCGCCCCGCCGACGCCCGCACCGTCCCCGCGCCGACGACCAGGAAGGCCCGCCCATGCCCGAGACGCCCCAGGAGACCCGGCCGCCCGCGGCACGGCGCAAGGCCGACCGTGACGAGGTGTTCGTGGAGTTCACCAAGTCGATCTGCCCGCTGTGCAAGACGCCCGTCGACGCGCAGGTCAACATCCGTGACGACAAGGTCTACCTGCGTAAACGCTGTCCTGAGCACGGCGGGTTCGAGGCCCTGGTCTACGGGGACGCCGAGGAATACCTCTCCTCGGCCCGGTTCAACAAGCCCGGCACGATTCCCCTCGCCTTCCAGACCGAGGTGAAGGAGGGCTGCCCGAGCGACTGCGGCCTGTGCCCGGAGCACAAGCAGCACGCCTGTCTGGGGATCATCGAGGTCAACACCGGCTGCAATCTCGACTGTCCGATCTGCTTCGCAGACTCCGGACACCTCCCCCAGGCCGAAGGCGCCGGGGGCGGCTACTCCATCACCCATGAGCAGTGCGAGCGGATGCTGGACGTGTTCGTGGAATCCGAAGGCGAGGCGGAGGTGGTGATGTTCTCCGGCGGCGAGCCGACGATCCACAAGCACATCCTCGACTTCATCGACCTCGCCCAGGCCCGCCCGATCAAGAACGTCACCCTCAACACCAACGGCATCCGCCTCGCCTCCGACCGGCGGTTCGTCGCCGAACTCGGCCGGCGCAACCAGGTGCCCGGAAGGTCGGTGAACGTCTATCTCCAGTTCGACGGCTTCGATGAGCGCACCCACATGGAGATCCGGGGGCGTGACCTGCGCACGGTGAAGCAGCGGGCGCTGGACAACTGCGCGGAGGCGGGGCTGACCGTCACCCTGGTCGCGGCCGTCGAGCGCGGGCTGAACGAGCACGAACTCGGCGCGATCATCGAATTCGGCGTCGACCATCCGGCAGTGCGTTCGGTGGCCTTCCAGCCGGTCACTCACTCCGGGCGGCATGTGCCCTTCGATCCGCTGAACCGGCTCACCAATCCCGACGTCGTCCGGCTGATCAACGCCCAGCTGCCCCAATGGTTCGCCGAGGGTGATTTCTTCCCCGTACCTTGCTGCTTTCCGACCTGCCGCTCCGTCACCTACCTGTTGGTGGACGGCGAGCCGGGCAGCCGGACCGTCGTCCCGATCCCGCGATTGCTGCAGATCGCGGACTATCTGGATTACGTCGCCAACCGCGTGATGCCCGACTCCGCGATCCGCGAGGCGCTGGAGAGGCTGTGGTCGGCCTCGGCCTTCATGGGCACCGAGACGACCGAGGAGAAGTTGCGCGCCACCGCCGAAGCCCTGGACTGCACCGAGACGTGCGGCATCGATCTGCCCTCCGCCGTCAAGGACTTGGAGGACAAGGCGTTCATGATCGTGGTGCAGGACTTCCAGGACCCCTACACCCTCAACGTCAAACAGCTGATGAAGTGCTGCGTCGAGGAGATCACCCCGGACGGGCGGCTGATCCCCTTCTGCGCGTACAACTCAGTCGGCTACCGCGAGCAGATCCGCGCCCGGATGTCCGGAGTTCCCGTCGCCGATGTGGCGCCCAACGCCCTGCCGCTGGCCACGCGCCTCACCGGCACCCCCTACGGCTCCAAGACCCTCCTCGGCGCACCCGCTCCGGCCGGCGAGGCGGACGTGCGATGACCGGCCAGAGCCCCGTCCCGCCCGCACCGTCCGGTGACGGCCTCAAGGACTGCTGCGCGGCCGCATACTCCTCCGACGTGGTCGCCTTGCTGCTCGGCGACGCCTACCACCCCGGCGGCACCGCCCTCACCCGACGTCTCGCCGACGGCCTGCGGCTCACGAGGACGAACCGCGTTCTCGATGTGGCCTCGGGGCGCGGCACCACCGCCCTCCTCCTCGCCGACGCCTACGGCGTGCGCGTGGACGGCGTCGACTACTCCGCGGCGAACACCGCCCATGCCCGAGGCGCCGCCTCCGCAGCGGGACTCGGCGACAGAGCCGCCTTCACCACAGGTGACGCCGAGCATCTGCCCTGCGCGGACGGCGTCTTCGACGCCGTGGTGTGCGAGTGCGCGCTGTGCACCTTCCCCGACAAGGCCCGGGCCGCCGCCGAGTTCGCCCGCGTACTGGCCCCCGGCGGTCGCGTCGGAATCACCGACGTCACCGCCGCGGCCGGCCGGCTCCCGCCCGAACTGACCGGTCTGGCCGCCCGGATCGCCTGCATCGCCGACGCCCGCCCGCCCGCCGAGTACTCACGGATCCTGGCCGCCGCAGGGCTGCGTACGGTGCGCACCGAGCGCCACGACCAGGCGATGACCCGCATGATCGACCAGATCGAGGCGCGGCTGAACCTGCTGCGGATGACTGCCCCGGCCAAGCTGGCCGCTGCGGGCGCCGACCTGGACGCCGCACCGGCTGTCCTGGCCGCCGCGCGATCCGCCGTGGCCGACGGCGTCCTCGGTTACGCCCTGCTGATCGCCGAGAAGTCCCGCTGAGCGGCAGGGCCGCAGCGGGTTCGGACCAGTGGCCGGATCCCACCGGGCCGGCAGTTCAGGGCGGTTCTGCTGCGCCGCCCCTGAGGTGGAGGACGCTCAGTCGAGGCAGAACTCGTTGCCCTCGACGTCCTGCATCACGATGCAGGAATCGGTGCCGTCATACAGGAGCCGCACGCGTACCGCGCCGAGGGGGACCAGCCGTGCGCACTCGGCTTCGAGCGCGGCGAGGCGCTCCTCGCCCACGAGCCCGGTGCCGACTCGCACGTCGAGATGCACACGATTCTTGACGACCTTGCCTTCGGGAACCTGCTGGAAGAACAGGCGCGGGCCCACACCTGAGGGGTCACTGCACGCGAACCACGAACCCCGGTCCTCGGGGGACCGGGAGCGGTTGAAATCGTCCCAAGTGGCGAACCCCGCCGGTGGCGGCGATACGACGTATCCCAGCACCTCGCACCAGAAGCGAGCGACGCGCTCGGGTTCGGCGCAGTCAAAGGTGACTTGGAACTGCTTGATCGATGGCACAGGGCACCATAACAAGGCCTCTTTCGCCATCTCCCGGTAGAGATGCGGATGTTGACGGGCGAGTGTCCGCTCTCCGGTGGCGGCTCGCGCTCGACGGGCTGAGGGCGGGCCGGTATTGTGCGCTGGCTTGGTTGCGGACAACGACGAGTATCGGGGCGGCCGTTCATGCCTGACGGGGGAGCATCGGGGGAGATCTTCACACCGCTCGGAGAGGACGATCCGGCCTCGGTCGCCGGATACCGGCTGGCAGCCCAGCTCGGCTCGGGCGGAATGGGCAAGGTCTATCTCTCCTACACCCCCGGCGGACGGCCCGTCGCCATCAAGGTGATCCGGCCGGATCTGGGCGAGGACCCGGAGTTCCGGCGCCGCTTCCAGCGGGAAGTACGGGCCGCCGAGCGGGTGCAGGGCCTCTACACCGCGCCGGTCATCGACAGCGACACCGAGAGCCCGCGGCCCTGGCTGGCCACCGCCTATGTTCCCGGCCCCTCGGTCGCCGAGGTGGTGACCGGACACGGACCGCTGCCGGCCTCCACCGTGCTGTTCCTGGTCGCGGGAGCCGCCGAGGCCCTTCAGGTCATTCACAAGGCGGGCATCGTCCACCGGGACCTCAAGCCGTCCAACGTGCTGCTCGCGGACGACGGGCCGCGCGTCATCGACTTCGGCATCGCCCGCGCCGCCGACGCCACTTCCCTCACCAGCAGCGGGGTCACCGTCGGCACCCCCTCGTTCATGGCGCCCGAACAGGCGGAGGGGCAGCCGATCACGGGAGCCACGGACATCTTCGCGCTGGGCCAGCTCGCGGCGTACGCGGCGCTGGGCACCCCGGCCTTCGGCGAGGGCACCTCGCACGGAGTGCTGTACCGCATCGTCCACAACGAGCCCGCGCTGGACGATCTGCCGGAGGAGCTCCACGAGTTGGTGACCCGCTGCCTGGCGAAGAAGCCGGAGGACCGGCCGGGGCTCGACGACATCCTGCGGATGTGCCAGGCGGCCTCCGGCGACACTCAGCTCAGACGGCCAGGGGACTGGCTGCCGTCCGCGGTGGCCGCGGACATCTCCCTCCGCGCGGCGGCGCCCGCGCCCTCGCAGACCCCGCCGCCCACGGAGGTCGCCTCCGCGGAGAGTCCGCCGCAGCCGGCAGCTCCGCCCACGGCCCAGGTGCCGCCGTCGCCCCAGTCCGCCCCGCCCGGGACCCCGCCTCCGCCGCCCCCGCTCGCCGCCTCCCCGACGATGACGTCCCAGCCGGTGGGCCCGCAGCACCCCACCCCACCGCCCTGGGGCCCGCAGCCTCCGGCAGGGCACTTCCCGCACCACGCCACGGGCCCCGTCGCTCCGCCCGGTCCTGCCGGTCCGGTCTATCCGCGCCCGGCGCCGCCGCGCCACCGAGGCAAGATCATCGCAGCCGCCGTGGTGGGGACGATCGTGCTGTTCTGCGGCTTCCCGCTGGCGGCCGTCCTCCAACTCGGCACCGAGACGGGCAGTTCTTCCGGTGGTACGGCGGGCCAGAGGGGGTCGGACCACAAGGCCAAACCGGACCCCAAGCCCGTGACGTACAAGGGCATCAATCTGACCGACGGCTACTACCTCGTCATGGCCGACGACCCGCTCAAGCCCCACGACAGCGAGGAGAGCGAGTACGAGACCCCGGCGGAGCTGGACTACGACGGCGGCAACGACTACGGCACCGAGGCGACCCTGAGCGTCGCATCCGAGGACGGCAAGCTCGTCCTGCTGAACAACTCCCAGAAGGGTTCGCTGAAGACCTGCCGTGCGGAGACACGGTTCACCGGCGAGGTGCAGCTGAGCCAGCTCTCCCCCAGCTCCCAGCTGTGCGTCTACACGGACTCCGGGCACATCGCGCTCGTCACCTACCGCGGACATTCCCCGGAGTCGGACCCGAGCGACTACGTCAAGCTCGACGTCACGGTCTGGCGCAACGCCATCGAGGCGAGAGAGTCTTAGGCCCTGTCTGACGAATCCCGTCTGGCTGCCGCCACCTCGGGCGCGGAAATGCGGTCGCTCCTTCTCAAGGCCCCTGCTAGAGAAGGCACATGACCACAGAGTTGCGCTCGCTGCGCCCGGCCGAATGGGACCGCTGGTACGACGGACTTCTTCGCGCTTTCGGCGCGGTCGGAGTCTTCGACCGCGAGCTGTACCGGGAACTGACGGAGATCGACCGGTCGGTCGCGGCGTGGGACGGCGGTGAGGTCGTCGGCTCTTCGAGCATGGTCTCCTTCCGGATGACCGTGCCCGGCGGTGCGCTCGTACCGGCGGCGGGCCTGTCGATGGTGCATGTGGCGGCGACGCACAGACGTCGCGGAATACTCCGCTCCATGATGCGGCGCCAGTTGGACGAGACGCGGGCCGCCGGCGTCGAGCCGCTCTCGATCCTCACCGCCTCCGAGCCGCACATCTACGGGCGTTTCGGCTACGGCATGGCCACGCGCAGGCTCGACGCCGACGTCGACACCTCACGCGTCGTACTCCAGGCGCCGCCGGAGTCGGAGGGGATACGGCTGCGGATCGTCGACGACGCGGCCTCAGTGAGCCCCGAGTGCGAGGCCGTCTACGCCCGCATGGTCCCCGAGCGAGCCGGAATGCTGGAACGCCTCCCGGCCTGGGAGCGCCGTCCGCTGATGGACCTGCCGGAGAACCGGGACGGCGCCACCCCGCTGGCCTGCGTGCTGGCGACGGACGGGAGCGGCGAGGTGCGCGGCTACGCGCGGTACGCCCTCTCCGCCGGCGGTGACGACCACGGCACCTCGCGCGGGCGCGTGCTCCTGCGCGACCTGGAGGCGCTGGACACCGCCGCATACGGTGCCCTGTGGCGCTTCCTCTTCGAGATCGATCTGATGCCTGAACTGTGCGTGCGCGAGCGTCCCGTCGATGACGCGTGGCTGCACATGGTCGGCGACAGCGTGCGGCTGTGCAGACCGCGATGGCGGGACATGCTGTTCGCGCGGCCCGTGGAGGTGGGGGCGGCGCTGGCGGCTCGTACGTACTCCGCGCCCGTCGATGTCGTCTTCGACGTCGAGGACGCCTTCTGCCCGTGGAACGAGGGGCGTTGGCGGCTGTCCGGGGACAGCAAGGGCGCGACGTGCGAGCGTACCGGCGACGCCGCCGAACTCGCCCTGTCCGTACGGGAGTTGGGTGCCGTCTATCTGGGCGGCACGGCGCTGCGGACGCTGGCTTCGGCGGGCCGGGTGCGGGAGTTGAGGAGCGGCGCCCTGGGCGCCGCGTCGCGCGCCTTCGCCACGGACCAGGCGCCGTGGCTGTCCCACGGCTTCTGACGCGGAACCGGCCCTGTGCGTACGGGAGTCGGGAGCGGCGGGGCCGGGCCCAGGGCCGGAGTCGTCCGGGGCCCCGTGAACGGCATTTGCTCCTCTGTGTACGTGGCAGCGTGTGCTCGGCGGGCGATCCGGCGGGCCATGCCGCACAACCCGGCCTCCCCGCAGGGAATGCTCCGATCTGGAGTGAATGAGGCGGTCCGGAGCCGTGTGTTGGCGCTAAGCCTTGGAACTCCGGTGCCGCGGTAGTACTTTGCGCCGATCCACCCCCCACGGGCCTCGTGCCCGCGCGAGCGAAGAGGTCCACGTGAAGCGTGTTACTAGCCGCGCCTATCTTGCCGCGATCTGCATATCCGGTCTGCTGGTCGCCGGCAGCGTGGTTCCCTACGCTGCGGGCAGCGAGTCGTCTCCGGGCGATTCGGACGACAACAGCCGAAGACCCGAACTCTCCGTCAGAGCCGGCGACTCCGAGTCGGCGAGGATCAACCGCCCCTCGGACCGCGGCGGCCCCAACACTCTGAAGAAGACGGACGTCACGCTCTCCTCGTACGACGCGAAGAAGGGCCGGGCCGTTCTCAGCCGGCAGGGCCGGAACGCTCAGACCGGCGCCATCGACGTCCGCAAGGGCGATGTGATCGCCAGCCCGCCCACCAAGGCCGCCCCCGCGGGCGCGCTCGTCAAGGTCGAGGACGTGGGCTCCGCCGACGGCGGGAAGGCCGAACTCCGCACCTCCCGGGCCGACCTCACGGAGGTCTTCGGCGGTGCCAAGGCCGACGGGAAGGTCCCGGTCCCCTCCTCGGAGTGGAAGGTCGACCCGATGGTCAAGGGTCTCGACGTGACCCGGGGCTCCGCGAAGAACTCCCGTGGCGCATCCGGCACTTCGGGCAAGGCCGGACGCGCGGCTGACGCCGGGAACCTGAGCTTCGACTTCGACACTCAACTGCCCGGCTCCCCGGACGACCAGGACCCCGCGCCCCCGCCCGAAGTGGGCGGGCATCTGGAGATCTCACCGAAGGTCGACTTCTCCTACGACGGTCACGGCTCGGCCGACCCGGCCGAGGCGACCGCGTCGCTGGGAATCGGGGGCGACTACAAGGCCGGGTGGCGCGTCAAGGGCGTCGTGGAACCCCGCGCCGCCGAGCGCCTTCCTCTCGCCGAGATGACGGCACACCCCGTGATCATGGTCGGTCCGGTGCCGGTCGTCGTCACCGTGAAGCTGACGCTCGTCCTCAAGGCGCGGGCCGACGGACGGCTCCAGGTGGACGTGGACCAGGACGTGACCGGATCGGTCAAGGTCGGCACGCGCTACGCCAAGGAGACGGGCTGGGAGTCCGACTCGCACGCCGACGGCTCGGCCCTCCCGGGTGGCAAGGCCGACGTTTCGGGTCAGGGCGAGCTGCGGACGCTGCTCGGCCCCGAGGCGAACGTGAGCCTCTACGACACGGTGGGCGTGGAGGCCTTCTTCGGCCCGTATCTGCGCGCGACCGCCCAGTTCCCGGGGCAGGCGCAGGGAGAACCCGCCGAAGGAAGCGGCTCGTGGAAGCTCTTCGGCGGACTGACCCTGGAGAGCTCCCTCTTCGCCCAGCTGCCGTTCGTGGTCATCGGCGACCGTCCGTCGAAGCGGATCAACTTCCCGCCGATCAGCCGCGAGTGGTTCATCACGGAGGGACGGCTCCCGGCCGGCTCCTGATCTCCGGGAGACTGCTGCACGCTTCGGGTTCCGGTCCGCGGGCCCGCTCCGGGCGGGCGGCGGGGGCCTGTCCCTCACCGCCCGCCCGGTGGCATGTGCGTTGGCGGCGCCTGGAATTCGTTGGCCGCCGTACGTCGCGGCGTGCTGGGGTGGCTCCGTGACTGCTCCTCCTCCCCGTCCGTCTGACGACGGGCCGTGGTCGTCCGGCGATCCGCCGGCCCGGGCGCTCGCGTGGGTGGCCGGACTCCTCGGAACCGGCAGCGGTACCGGAACCGGCCCTGGCCCCGGAACGGGCACAGGCACAGGCACCGGCGACGGTGCCGCCGTGCGCGCCGTCCGGTCCTTGGACGGCGGCACCCACGCCTCCACTCACCTGCTGGAGACAGCCGGTCCCGAACGGCACGTCGTGCTGCGGCGCTTCCCGCCCGGCGACGACGCCGCCGCCCGCGAGGAGAAGGTCCTGACGGCGCTCGACGGCCTGGGCGGCTTCGCCCCGCGCCTGATAGGCGTCGATCCGCACGGCGAACAGTGCGGTGCACCGGCCGTCCTGACCACCCGGCTTCCGGGGCAGGCCGACATCACTCCCGCTGATCCACACGCAGCCGCCGCCGCCCTCGGGCGCGCCCTGGCCGGGCTGCACGCCGTGCCTCGTATGCGACTCGGCGGCTTCCGGGACGGAATATCCGCCACCCGCCGCGGCACCGGCCCGGCTGCGGCGGCCCTGGACGGGCACGCCGGCCGGCTCGCCGCCCAGCCGCGAGTGCTGTCGCACTTCGACTACTGGTCGGGCAACGTACTGTGGCGCGACGGCGTGCTCACGGGCGTGATCGACTGGTCCGGCGCGAGCCTGGCACCTCGCGGGTTCGATGCCGGCTGGTGCCGGCTCGACCTCGCGCTGCTGCACGGGCCCGGCACCACCACCGCGGACACGTTCCTCGCCGCCTACCGGGACGCATCCGGCGCGCCGCCACCCGACATGGCGCTGTGGGACCTGTATACGCTCGGCCGTTCCCACAGCACCGTCGAGACCTGGGTCCCCAACTACGCGAGCCTCGGCCGCGCCGACCTCACCGCCCGGGAACTCCGCCGCCGCCACACGGCCTGGACGGAACGCACTCTGGGCGCCGTCCGCACGTAGGCCGCCTTCTCACCCCGTAGGCCACACCCTGCGCACGATCCGCCGCGGCAGCGGGACAGCACCCGCTACGAGACAGCACCCGCTACGAGACGGCGCCTGCCAGGAGACGGCGCCCGCTACGAGGACGCCTGAACTCCCGCGGGCGCGGCGACCGCCTGGCCGACTCCTGTCGCGGCCGCGCGCGTGGCGGCTTCGGCCACGGCGACCGCGGTCAGACCGGCCTCAGCGTCGGCGACCGGCGTGGAGCCGTCGGCCGCGCAGCGCAGCAGGTCGGCGACGGCGGCCCGCACGCTCTCCGCGTACACGTACGACTTGCGGTCCTCGCCGCCGAGGTCGATCACGGCCTCGGCACGGTGCGGGACGCCGCGTGCCACGCCTCTGCCGCGGGCGGGACGCGAACTGCCCGCTCCCCGCCGCACATTGACGGCGACGCGCTCGCCGCCGTGCGGGCGAAGGCCGGGAACGGCCAGCAACTCGGCCGTTCTCGACGGGAGTTCCTCCCACCGGGCCGCGCCCTCCTCGTCGGTCCACGCGGTGATGGCGGCGTACGCCGGGATCCACCCGGTGATGCGCGACTCGGCGAAGCCGTGGTCCAGGCGCATCAGTTGGCGTTCGCACCGGTGGGCGTGGGTGAACGAGTGCAGGTGGGTGGCGAGGACGCCGCCGGGGTGCACGGCGTCCGCGATCACCATGTCGACGGGGCCGCCCGGGCGCCGTACGGCCGTGGCGCGCACCGACTCCGGTTCGCTGCCGAGCAGGGCGCGTGCGGCGTCGAAGAAGTGGACACCGTGCTCGATGAAGATGCCCCCGCTGTGTGCGGGATCCCAGAACCAGTGGCCGGGGCCGAGGTCTTCGTCGGCCGCGTCGTTCTCGAAGAGGAAGCGGCGGGGTGGGGCGAGGAGGCCCTCGGCGATCAGCCGCTCAACGGCGCGCAGGACCGGGTTGTAGCGAAGTACGTGGTCGACGGCGAGAGTTCCGGGCGAACGGTCCGCCTCGTCCCGTACCCGGAGGGCGTCCTCGGTGGTGGTGGCCAGCGGCTTCTCGCAGAAGACGTGCTTGCCGGCACGGAGCGCGGCGACGGCCATCCCGGCGTGGGTTGCGGGCGGGGTCGCCAGAGCCACCAGGTCCACGCCGTCCGTGGCGAGCAGCGAGTCGAGGCCGTCGCGTACGGCCGCGCCGTGCCGTGCGCCGAGCGGCTGCGCGCGCGAGGGGTCGGGATCGGCGACGGCGGCGATGCGCAGGCCGGGCAGGCCGGCCACGGCATCCAGGACGTACGCCCCGAACGATCCGCAGCCGGCCAGCCCGAGGCCGAGAACCGGCGCCGTCACGTGGTGCGTTCGAGCAGGGCGGCGCCGATGTGGGCGTCGGCCATGCCGTAGAAGACGTACAACTTCCCGTCGATCTCCTCGATCGCCGTGGGGAAGACCACGTTCGGGACGGTGCCCGAGCGCTCCTCCTCCGTCTCCGGAGCCATCAGCGGCTCCTCGGAACGGGCGAGGACCTTCGACGGGTCGGCCGGATCGAGGATCATCGCGCCGGCGGCGTACGACACCCGCTGGTTCGGCACGAAGGGATCCTCGATGGAGCCGGAGACCCCGTGGTGGATGAGCAGCCAGCCTTCGTCGACACGGATCGGGGCGGGGCCGGCGCCGATCTTGAGCGCTTCCCAGGGGTGCTCGGAGAGGGCGACCAGGCGGTGCTGCCGGGGACGTACAAGCGCGCGGACGTCCCGCTCGGCCTCCGCGACCGGAACGTAGGAGATCCAGATGCCGGGGCGCTCGTCGGTGACACCTGCGGGGAGGTGGGTGCCCTCGCCGGGACGGAACCAGGCGAGGTCCCACATGGGGCGGTGCAGCATCGCGTACGCCGGTTCGCCGTCCGGGCCCGGGACCGGCTCGGGGAAGTGGACGACGTCCTTGTTGGGGAAGAGGTTGAGGTCGGTGTCGAGGTCGGGCTGGTACTCGAACTGGACCGGGCCGATGCGGGTCCAGTCGGTGAGGTTCTCGGAGACGGCGAGGGCCGGCCTGGGGCCGAGGGGCCCGTAGGCGACGTAGGACATCACGTGCTTGCCGAGGGACGGGATCCAGGTACTGCGGGGATCCTCGACGCCGGCGTTGTTCTTGCCGCGCTCCCAGCCCTCGTCGGGGGCGAGCACGACGCCGCGGCGCTCGACGCCGGAGGGTACGCCGTCGGTGAAGGTGACCTCGGCCAGCCCGACGCGGGAGACGTTGCCGTCGGCCACGAGGCGGGGCAGCAGGTGCAGCCTGCCGTCGGGGGTGCGGCCGGACGCGGGGTTGAGGACGCCCTCGGCCTCGTTGGCCTCTCCGGGCAGTGGCGCCATCACGACGCCCAGCCGGCGCAGGGTGTAGGGGATGTTCGTACGGGGGGTTCTGTCGGTGCTCAAGTGTCAGCCCTTTATGCCGGATCCGAGGTCGGTGGAGACGAAGCGGCGCTGGAACGCGAGGAACAGCGCCACGGCCGGGGCGGCGAGCACGCATGCCCCGGCGAGTATCGCGCCGTACGGGTTGGCGGCCCGTCCGGCGACGTTCGCGATGTAGTTGGCCAGCGCGACGGCCAGCGGCTGCATGTCCGAGTCCTTCGTCACGAGGAACGGCCAGAGGAACTCGTTCCAGGGACCGATGAAGGTCAGCAGCACGGTGGTGAGCAGGGCCGGCTTGCACAGCGGGGTCGCGATCCGCAGCATGATCGCCAACTCGCTGGCCCCGTCGATCCGCGCGGACTCGAAGAGCTCCCGGGGGAGTTGCAGGAAGAACTGGCGGAAGACGAAGACGGCCGTCGAGTTGATCGCGAACGGCAGGATGATGCCGAGGTATGTGTCCGCCAGCCCGTAGCTGCGGACGATCATCACGTAGAGCGGGATCATCAGCAGCTGGAACGGAACCAGCTGCACCAGGAGCACCGTCCCGAAGACCGCGCCCCGGCCGCGGAAGTGCATCTGCGCCAGCGCGTAGCCCGCCAGAAGGCCGAACACGACGGTGCACAGGATGACGCCCCCGGTGAAGATCCCCGAGTTGGCGACGGCCCTGAACAGCGGGACCCGGTCGTTGATCGCCGCGTAGTTGCCCAGCGTGAGGCCCGACGGATCGGGCAGTACGGCCGACGGATCGGAGCTCGGCTCGGACTGAAGCGAGCCGAGCACCATGGAGTAGAAGGGGAAGAGGAACGCGCACGCGCCGGCGAGCAGCACGAGCAGCCGGGATATCCGGCTCTTGGAGGCGGCGGACGTCACGGCTCAGCCCCTTTCCGTCAGCTTGCGGTTGATCAGCGAGACGGCCAGCACGAACAGCACCAGCAGCACCCCGATCGCGGCGGCGACGTCCGGGCTTCCCTGCTCGATGCCCCGCTGGTACATGAGCAGGACGGGGGAGGCGGACGCTCCGTCGGGGCCGCCGCCACCGGTGAGCAGGTAGGGCTCGGTGAACAGGTTCGCCCCGGTGATCGTGGCCACGATCACCACCAGCGTCGTCGCCGGGCGCACGCCGGGCACAGTGATGGAGAGGAACTTGCGCACCGTGGACGCGCCGTCGGTGTCGGCCGACTCGTAGAGCTCCTTCGGCACGTTCTGAAGCGCCGCGAGGTACAGCATGATGAAGAAGCCGAGCTGCTTCCAGGCGACGAACACCGCGATCAGCGGCATCGCCAGCGTCTCGTTGACGAGCCACGACGGCTCCGGAGCGAGCCCTCCCAGGAGCTTGTTCACCAGGCCGCCGCTGCTGAAGAGCCACAGCCAGATGCCGACCATGGCCACGCTCGCGGTGATGTACGGCAGGTAGTACGCCGCGCGGAAGAACGAGCGCATCGGCAGCTTGGCGTTGAGCGCGGTGGCAAGCACGAGCGAAAGACCGACGGTCAGCGGCACGTTGAAGACCAGGAAGACGACGATGTTGCCGAACGCCTGGCGGACGTCCGGGTCGCTCAGTACGGCCGCGTAGTTCTCGAAGCCGACGAACGGGTAGTCCACGATCGCGTTCGGCGCGGCGAAGAAGTAGTCGTGGAACGACATCCACACCGCGAACCCGAACGGGTAGGCGAAGACCACGGCGACGAACGCCAGATACGGCGAGACGAACCCGAGCCCCAGGAGGTTGCGGCCGAAGGACCGCCTGATCCTCCTGGGGCGGGTGCCGCCCGGCGTGGGCGAGGACATCAACAAAACCTCTCTGCGCTCGTCACTTCTGGGCGGCGAGCTTCTCGACCTCGGACGCCGCCTTCTTGAGCGCGCTCTGCGGGTCCGCCTTGCCGAAGATGACCGAGCGCGAATAGGCGTCCCGGAAGTTCTGCCAAATGGCGATCGACTTGGGCACGTTGGGCACCTCGACGGTGTTCCCGGCCGCTTGCGCGTAGGTCTTGTACTTCGGGTTCTTCGCGAAGAAGTCCGCGTAGTCGCCCGTCAGGTCCTCGCGTACCGGCATCTGGCCGGTGATCTCCAGCAGCTTGCGGTCCTGCTCCTTGCTGCTGGCGAACTTCAGAACGTCCCAGGCCGTGCCGCGGTTCTTGCAGGAGTTGAACATTCCCACCGACTTGGCGTCGCTGAAGGTGCGGGTCTGCGCGGCCGGCTTGCCCTTCGAGGTGGGGACAGGGACCACGCCGTAGTCGACCTTCTTGTCGTAGACCTTCACGGCCCACGGACCGGCGATGGTCATCGCGGCCTTGCCGTCGGCGAACGCGTCGCCGTTGTACTTCTCCTTCTGCGCCAGGGCCTTGTCGTACATCGACTGCCAGAAGTCCGCGACCGCCTGCCCCTCGGGGCCGTTGAACTGTGCCTTGCCGTCCTCCAGCAGTTGCTTGCCGCCGCTCTCCGCCGTGAACAGCGGATAGAAGTCGAACCAGGACTGGAAGAACTCCGAACTGGGCGAGGGCCAGATCGCGGCCTTCACTCCGCCCTTGTCGACCAGCTTCTGGGACGTGGCCAGGAATTCCTTGTACGTCGTCAAGCCGGGCTTGTCCGGGTCGAGTCCGGCCTTGCTGAACACGTCCTTGTTGTAGGAGATCATCACCGGGTTGGACTTCCAGGGCAGTTGGTAGTACTTGCCGTCGTCCGACTTGTACTGCTCGGCCGCGTCTCCGGAGCGCTTCTCGATGTGCTGCGTGGCGCCCGGGAAATCGTCGAGCGGTACCAGGCCGCCCTGCTTCTGGAACTGCGACACGGCCGCGGGGGAGGTGTTGAAGACCAGACAGGGGGCGTTGCCCGCGGTGATGGCCGCTCCGATGACCTCCTCGGAGCTCTTGCCGGCCGGGATCTCCTGAGCGCGGATCTTCTCCTTCGGGTGCGCGGAGTTCCAGGACGCGACCATCTTCTTGGCCCACGCGATCTCGTCGGGGTTGTTGGCGTACCAGATCTTGATCGGGCCCTTGGACGCGGCGGCCTTTCCGTCGTCGCCGCCGGAGCCGCCGCAGGCGCTCAGCGGCAGTACGAGAAGGGCTATGGCAAGGGGAAGTGCTCGTTTCATGAGGAGCTCCGTGGTTCGTCGTCGGCTTGGGAGACTCGGGGGCGGGGGACACCGCCCGGGGCGGGCGGTGCGGTGGATCGTCGGAGAACCAGCTCGGCCGGCGGCAGCTCGGCACTCTCCGCGCCGCCCTTCTCCACGAGTTGGAGCAGCGTGCGGGCGGCGGCGCTGCCCATCGCGAGGGCGTCCATCCGGACCGTGGTCAGCGGCGGGTGCACGTGGCGGGCCAGTTCGGTGTCGTCGAAACCGGTGACCGACAGATCGTCGGGAATGCTCAGGCCCCGTTCATGCGCGACGGTGGCGCCCGCGATCGCCATCAGGTCGTTGGCATAGACGATGGCGCTCGGCGGCTCGCCGTCGTCGAACAGGCGCCGGGTGGCGGCGGCACCGCCGGCCGCGGTGAAGTCCCCTGCCGCCTCCGGGCCCGGGGGCAGGCCGAGATCGCGCAACGTGTCCGCCCAGGCGTCACGCCGCCTGTGGCCGTGGACGAACTGCTGAGGCCCGGCCACATGTCCGATCCGCCGGTGCCCCAGCGAGGCCAGGTGCTCCACGGCGGCGCGGATCCCGGTCCGCTCATCGAGGTTGACGGCGGGGAAGGCGTGCGGAGTGTCCGGCGTCTGGAGGGTCACGGCGGGCAGCCGCAGCTCCTCCAGGAGCTCCAGCCGGGGATCGTCGCCCACGCGCAGGTCGGAGAGGAACACCCCGTCCACCCGTCCGTCGCCCGCGAGTTGACGGTATCCGTCGGCCTCCTCGTCCCAGCCGCCGGTGACCACCCGCAGGACCAGGGCATGCCCCACCTTGGCCAGCTCGGTCTCCACGCCGGCGATGAACGCGGGGAAGAACGGGTCCGCCCCGAGGAGCTCGGCGGGCCGGGCCATCACCAGACCGAGCGCGAAGGCCCGGGAGTAGGACAGGGCACGCGCCGAGTGACTGGGCCGGTATCCCAGCTCCGCCGCCGCGGCGAGGACCCTCGCCCTGGTGTCCGGTGCGACTCCGGGACGGTCGTTCAGTACGAAGGACACCGTGCCCTTGGAGACGCCGGCGGCCCGGGCGACGTCGTCGATCGTCGGGCTCCGTCGCACGGTCTCTCCTCTCGGACGGTGTGGGTGGTGCGGTGTGGGTGGTACGGGGTGCCGCCGCGTGCGAGCAGCGGCACAGCAGGCTGGGGGCAACTGCCCGCCGTACGGCCTGGGCAGGCACTTAACCGGTTTGAAACAGACCCCGTCAATGGTTCTGACTCCATTTTTTAAACCGGTTTGAGAGGCGGCCCTCCTCGGCTTGTGCCGGCGCCGTCAGCGAGCCCCTGCGTGAGGACTGGAGTCGAGGCGCCAACTGGCCAGAGCTGAGAGGCAGTTGGCCGAGTACGTGGAGGGGTGGACGTCCGGCCAGGGCCGCCGGCGCCCGCAGCGAAGGCAGCGAGGTGCCCGACGCAGTCGGGAACGCGGTGGCGTGCCATGGGCGGCGGCTGTCAGGCGGCGATGGTGACCCGGGCGATCCGCAACGCGGAGCAGTGCGCCCCTTGTGGAAAGCTGCGGATCGCTACGTTGAAACAGGCAGTCAGAACCCCGTCCGTGCAAAGTTGCGACCTTCGTCTGCATTCGAAGGGTCGTCGACCGGACGGAATGCGAAATGGGAGCCGCATGCAGGACGAGTCGCACGCCGGAGTTCTCTCGCGCCGTCAAGAACTGGCCGAGACAGGTGTGTTCCTGCTGCTCATCGTGCCGTCATTGGCGTTCTCGTTCGTCGGGTCCGGCCAGGGGGCCTTGCCTTTCCCTCTCGTCGCCGCCGCGACGATTCTGCGTGACGCCGGTCTGGTCGCCCTGGTTCTGCTTCTCCTGTCGCGGGCCCGGCAGCCTGTCGCGGCCATCGGCTGGGTGCGCCGCACCGTCTGGCTGGAGGTTCTCGTCGGGGTCGCCTTTTCGGCGGTGGCGCTGCTCGGCGGCCAGCTGCTGGCCGCCGCCCTTCACGGCGCGGGCCTGTCCGTGCAGCAGGGTGGCACCTCGGGCCTGCTGCCCTCCGCCCACATCGGCGAACTGCTGCTCGCCTTCGTCCTCGTCGTGGTCGTCGCCGTCGCCGAAGAGACCGTTTTTCGCGGGTATCTGATTCTGCGGTTCAAGAGCGCTCTTCAAAGCCGTACCTGGGCGGTGCTGTTGTCGACGGTGGTCTTCGCCGTCGGCCACGGCTACGAAGGCGGCGCGGGTGTATTGACGGTCGGCCTGATCGGCCTGGTCTTCGCCCTTGTCTATGAATGGCGGAGAAGCCTTGTGGCGCCGATCGTGATGCACTTCTCCCTGGATTTCGTCTCGATCGTGCTGGCGCCGTTTCTGGCGGGCTGAGCGATTCCCGGCCGGAGGACGTCGTGTCAGGTCCCGGTCCTCACGTGCATCCGCTCGCCCTGCGGCCCGAAGAGCGCCAGCATCTCGGTGGGATGGCCGCCGCGGTTGGCGATGACGTGCGGGGTGTGGGTGTCGAACTCGACGACCTCACCCGGCTTGAGGTCGAGGCGCCGGTGGCCGAGGACGAGGTGCAGCTGTCCGGACAGGACGTAGATCCACTCATAGCCCTCGTGGACCTTCGGCTCGTACGGCTCGGGTGGGTCGTGCGGCGGCACGATCACCTTGAACGCCTGTACGCCGCCCGGCCGCCGGGTCAGCGGGACGTACGTACGGCCGTGCCGTCGGATCGGCCTGGCCCGTACCCGCGGATCTCCCGTCTCCGGTGCGCCGACCAGCTCGTCGAGCGGCACCTGATGGGCCCGGGCCAGCGGCAGCAGCAGTTCCAGGGTCGGCTTGCGCTGCCCGGACTCCAGCCGCGAGAGGGTGCTGATCGAGATGCCGGTGCTCTTCGCCAGCGCCGTCAGGGTCGCGCCCCGCTCCGTGCGCAGCGCGCGCAGCCGTGAGCCGACCTCGTCGAGTACGTCGTCGAACTCTGCCATCCCTCCACTTTGCCAGACCGGCAAGGAAGTTTGCACAATCGCGGAGGGGGTCCGCACGCTGGCGGACATGGACATCAACGAGTCGTACGACGTGGTCGTCGTCGGCGGCGGAGCCGCGGGCCTGAGCGCCGCGCTGGTGCTGGGACGGTCCCGGCGCTCGGTGCTGGTGATCGATGCCGGCGAGCCCCGCAACGCCCCCGCCGATCACATGCACAACTACCTCGGCAGGGAGGGCGCGAAGCCGTCCGAGCTGCTGGCGGACGGCCGCGAGGAGGTCGGGCGGTACGGCGTGGAGGTCCGTGCCGGCCGGGTCTCCTCCGCCGCCCGCACCAGCGGCGGTTTCGCCCTGGGGCTGGAAGACGGCACCTCGGTCTCCGCCCGCCGGCTGGTCCTGGCCACCGGCGTGGTCGACGTACTGCCTCAGATCCCGGGCCTCGCGGAGCGGTTCGGCCGGGACGTGCTGCACTGCCCGTACTGCCACGGCTGGGAGGTCGCCGACCTGCCCCTGGGAGTCGTGGCGAGCGGGCCGGACTGTGCCGAGCGTGCGCTGCTGTTCCGCCAGTGGAGCAAGGACGTGCTGATCCTGCTCAACGGCCGGCCGGCCCCGCAGGGGGAGGACGCCGAGAAGCTCGCTGCCCGCGGCATCCGGTGGGTGCCGGGCGAGATCGCCCGGGTCGTCGTCGAGGACGACGCCGTCACGGGCGTCGAACTGGCCGACGGCGAGACGGTGAACCGGGCCGCGCTGGTGGTCACCACCGTGCCGACCCCCGACACCACGCTGCTCGACGCCGTCGGCGGCCCGGAGACGCCGGGCCTGAAGGTCGTCGGCAACGCGGCCACACCTTTCGGCGGGGTCGTCGCCTCGGCCGCCGACGGCATGACGGCCGGGACGCTCCTCAACCACGACCTCCTCCTCGAAGAGACCGCGTCCGCGGTCGCGGAGTACCGGAAGGAAGCAGCCTGATGAGTGGACACGAACATGAGCTCACCGAAGAGGAAGCGGCGGCCGTGTTCGAGCCGGAGAGCTGGGAGGAGCGGTACGCCGGCGAGGAGAAGATCTGGAGCGGGAACCCCAACCCGCAACTGGTCGCCGAGGTGACCGGACTGACCCCGGGCACCGCGCTCGACGTCGGCTGCGGCGAGGGCGGCGACGTGATCTGGCTGGCCCGGCAGGGCTGGAGGGTCACCGGCGCCGACTTCTCGGCCAACGGCCTGGCCCGCGCCGCCCGGCACGCCGAGGATGCCGGAGTCGCCGCCCGTACCGACTGGTGGCAGGTCGACGCCCGTACGTTCGCAGCGGACGGCCGCTCCTACGACCTGGTCACGACCCACTTCCTGCACCCGCCGGACGGAGGGATGGTCGACGTCGCCGCGCGCCTGTCCGAGGCCGTCGCGCCCGGCGGCTGCCTCCTGATCGTGGGCCACGCCCCGTCCGAGGTGTTCGCGCGGCTCAGCGCCAGCCACCGCAGGGCGATGTTCCTCGCCGAGGACCTGCTGCCCGGCCTGCCCGACGGCTTCGACGTGCTCGTGGCCGAGCAGCGTCCGCGGACGATGGTCCGCGACGGCGAGACGGTCGACATCCACGACGCGACGCTGTTCGCGCGCCGTACGACGTAGGGGTTCGGGGGGCGGAGCGGTCCAGCGGAGCGAACTCCAGGAGCTCTCGGGCCTCGGCGCAGTTCAGGCACCGTTCTCCGGCCGGGTCGTAGACTGCCGTGGCAACTCCATGTGACTGCCGCGAAGCGCTGAGTGACTGCTTATGTGCCGGCGTGGACGGCAGTGCCGCGTCCAACCCCACACTTCGGAGGCTCCCGTGCGGTCCAGCTCCCTGATCCTTTCCGGCAGGGCGCCGCTCGCAGGGCACTATCCGTCCGCGGTGGCTGTCGCCTTGCTCGCGCTCTGTCCGTACCTGGTGCTCACGACGGCCATCTCCCTCATGCAGCAAGTCCTGAGGCAGGAACTCGGCGTGAGCGCGTTCCAGTTGCAGCTGACCGTCGGACTGTCCAACGCCGCCTACGCGTTCGGAGCGGTGGCGGCGGCGGACCTGGTCCAGCGATTCCCCCGGCGCCACGTCTATCTCGTCTGCGAGTCGGGCTTCGTGCTCAGCAGCGTTCTGGTTCTCAGCGCGCAGGAGATCTCGGTGTTCGCGACCGGGCTGGTTCTGCAAGGTCTGGCCACCGGGATGCTGCTCGTCGCGGCGCTGCCGCCGCTGATCCTTTCGCACGGCGCGGACCGGCTGCCGACCACCGCCGCGGTGATCAGCCTGGGCCTGTTCGGGATGGTGACGTTCGGGCCGCTCGTGGGCGGCCTGGTGGGCACGCTGGACGGCTGGCGGTACATGTTCACCTCGGTCGCCGTGCTCGCCGCGATCGGGCTGACCATCGGTGCGCTGGTCTTCGAGAGGAACGAACCGCCCGTGCCGGACCTGAAGTTCGACTGGCTGGCGATTCCGCCCGCTCTGGGAGCCACCGTGCTGCCGTTCTTCGGAGTGGCCTGGCTGACGCACGCGTCGTTCCTCGACCCGCTGTTCCTCGTACCGGTCATCGTCGGGGTGCTCATCGGCGTGCTGCTCGTGGTCAGCCAGTACCGCTCGTCCTCGCCGCTGATGCCGGTGCGGCCGGTGAGCAACACCCTGCCGGTGACGGGCGTCGCCGCGGCGATGCTCGTCGGGGCGACCTTCACCACGCTGATCGAGCTCACCGAGTCCTATCTCGTGGAAGTGGCGCGCTTCGACACTCTGGAGGTCGGCGCGCTCCTCTCGCCCATGCTGCCCGGCGTGGTGGTCGCCGCGATCCTCTTCCGGCAGCTGCTGACCACACGCTGGACCCCCTGCCTGGCGCTCGGGGGTCTGCTCAGCGTCGGCGTCGGCGCAGCCGTACTGCTGGGCACGGACACCTCCAGCGCCTCGTACGTCGTTCCCATCGCCTCGGTCTTCCTGGGGTTCGGTGCGGGTGCGGGCGTGACGCCCGGCCTGTTCATGGCCGGACTCTCGGCCCCCGCCGCACAGATCGGCGCGACCTTCGCCCTGGTCGAACTCCTTCGCTCCGAGGCCGCCTTCCTGGTCGGTCCCGCGCTGCTGCACCTCGCCGTGACCAAGGGCATCGTGGACGGGTTCAGCCTCGCCGTGACGATCACGCTGGTGGCGACCGTGGCGGGAGCGGTGCTGCTCGTCGGCGTCTACCTCGTGGGCGGTGCCGCGCTGCGCCCACCGGACCTTCAGGCCTGGATCACCCGCAGGTCGACCGGATACAAGTCCCCGGCACTGGCGGCCAGGCTCCGCAAGGCGTGACCGCCGTCCGGCGGCGAACCGGCGCCCTGTAACGGACCCCCGGAACACTCAGCCGAGCAGTGGACCCACCGTCTCCTGGCCCGCGAGGATCCGCCACGCCGGCAGGCGCACCGTCCGCGACACCGGTGCCGCCTTCGCTCCGCGACCCCCGGAGGGGAGGCCGACGAGCAGTTCGCCCCGTGCGTGTGCGAGCCGGTGGTGCCGTGCCGCGTCCAGACCCGGCGGCGGGCCGGTGTCGATGAGCACCGCCGTGTTCTCTCCGTCCGCGGTGAAGAGCAGATCCACCGTGCGGCCGCCGACCACCGCGGACCGCTCCGACGCGGTGATCCCGTGCGACGCGAGGGAGCGCTGGAGCCGATCGGCCAACTCGCCCCGGAACACGGGATCTTCGGCGTCGGGCGGCGGGGGCGCTGCCGTGCCGTCCGGGTCCTCGTACATGCCCGGCCGCAGTACCGCCGACCGGTGCGCGAGAAGCGCGGGCAGCCCCGTGAGTCCCTGCCAGAAGGCGCGGTCTCCGACCGTGATCACCTGCGACCCGGCCCGCGAGACGGCCGCGTTCCACAGGTTCACCCGGCTCGCCGCCCACCGCACGGCCGTCTCCGGGGTGCCGGTCGTCGCCACGGGACTCAGCACCATCACGTCCTGCTGCCCGCCCTGGAAGGCCCGTACGGTTCCCACGCGTACGCGCTGCTGCGGCAGCAGCCGGTCCAGCGCCTCCTTCTGGGCCCGGAACGGTGTCACCACGCCGATCCGGGCGTCGTCCGGAAGCCGCGTGAGGAGCTTCGCCACGAGGTCGCGCACCGCCTCGGCCTCGGCCTCGTTGTGCCAGGACGTGCCGCCGGGGCCGCGCTCCGGCGTGCCGAGCGGCACGTCCACCCAGCCCAGCGCCGGGGCCGGATCGGCCGCTCCCACCGGATCGGCCGCCGGAACCTGCACGCGCACATCGGTCATGATCTGCAAACGCCCCGCGTAGCAATGCGCGTTGACCACGTCCGCGATCCGCGGATGGCAGCGGTAGTGCTCGTCCAGCAGGAGAGCGGCCGCGCCGCTGCGGGCGGCGGCGTCGTACGAGGAGTGCACGTGGTAGGTGAGCCGCCGGTCCTCCAACTGGGCCGCGCTCAGCCCGGTTCGGAGCCGGGCCTGGCGCTCCTGCTGCGGCGAGACCCCGGGGATATGGCCCGGCCGCGCCGGGTCCCCGATGATCAGCGCCCGCCGGGCCCGGAAGAGCAGGGGAAGCACGGACGGCACCGAGCACTGGCTCGCCTCGTCGATGACGACCAAGTCGAAGAGCTCCGGCACGAGTTCGAGCTGACGCACCGAGTGGGTGCTGATGGCCCAGCCCCTGACGTCCTGGAGGAGGTTGCGCTGGCTCCGCTGGTTGCCGCGCTTGTTGCGCAGAGTCTGGAGGCGCTCGCCCATCGAGGTGTGCGCCCGGGCCAGGGCCTCGGCGGACACGGCCCGCGACAGCTCGTCCGACAGGCTTGAGAGCAGGGCGGCGGTCTCCCGGCGCCGCTGTCCCAACTGCCGCTCGCTGCGGGCCGGATGCTCGCGCCGGAGCTCTCTCAGCCGAAGCTCCGCCGCGAGCATGTCGGCCAGTACGGACAGCAGATCGGACGTCACCGGCCCCGAGGACATCCAGCCCGGCCTCTCGTGCCAAGCGGGACCGGGCGCCTCGTCCAGGGCCGCGACGAGCGGTTCGAGGACGCGGCGCCGGCGCGAGCGTGCGAACAACGACCGGGCCTCCGCCGCCGACTTGGCGCTCTCCAGCCACTCGGCGGCACGTGCGGCGTCGCCGTCGCCGGTCCAGATCCGGGCCAGCAGCCGCGGGGGTATCCCGAGGGCCTCGGCCCGGTGCTCCTGCTTCCGCAGGAGTCCGAGCAGGCGCTGCTCCCCGGCGACCAGGCGGCCGGCCTCGTCGCGCTCGACGTCCGCCCGCGCGCGGGCGGCTCGTAGGTCCCCGGCCACGGT
This sequence comes from Streptomyces winkii, assembly GCF_032248595.1. Taxonomy (NCBI): domain Bacteria; kingdom Bacillati; phylum Actinomycetota; class Actinomycetes; order Kitasatosporales; family Streptomycetaceae; genus Streptomyces; species Streptomyces winkii. The sequence continues at coordinate 275,622 of NZ_JASTTH010000008.1, forward strand.
CGCGGAGCCGCGCGCGGGCGGCGGTTGCGGAGCGCCGGCCAGCAGCCGCTCCAGCTTGGCGGCCTCCGCGACCAGGGCCTCGGAGTTGCCCGTCCGCATGAGCAGGCCCGGCGCGACGGAGTCGCAGCGCTCGGCCACGGTGTCCACCGCCTCGTTGTCCGTGGACGCGACCAGCACGGACTGGCCCGAGGCCACCGCGGTCGTGACCACGGCCGTGACGAGCTCGCTCTTGCCTGTGCCGGGCGGGCCGGCGGCCACGGTGAGCGGCCGCGTCATCGCGGAGGCGATCACCCGCTCCTGGCTCTCGTTGCACGGCCCCGGGGCGACCACGGAGTGGGCCGCGGCGGCGGGGTCCGCACCGGGGGCGTCGCCCTGGACGTCGGCGTGGGCGCCGCCGTGGACCAGCGCGGCGAGAGCCGTCCCGGGGATCTGGTCGGTCTTCGCGGAGATCTGGAGCAGGTTGTCGACCAGGCCTTCCGTCGCGACGCGGTCCCATCCCGAGGGTGTGAGCAGTACGGCGACGTTGTGCGCTCCGGGCATCAGCGACCACCTCGCCGACTCCTCGTCGAGCGCCGACGACTCCAGCCATTCGAGCTCCGGCAACCCCAACTCGTCCAGCAACTCCCGTACGGCGCGCACCATCTGCGCCGGGTCGCCCTCCTGCCACGCCGGCTGCCAGCGGGCGAGGAGGTCCGCGGCGTCGTCGTCCGCCAGCATCTCCGTCACCACTCCCGTGTGCAGCGCGGGCACACCCGTCGGACGGAGCACGCCGTCACCGTTCTCGTCCTGCGCGAACTCCAGCGGCTGGATCAGCAGCGGGGCGATCCGCATGCCGTTGCGCCGGCGTCCACCGGTGTCGGAGCCCGGCAGCGTGACGGCGGGGTAGCCGTACCAGTACTCCTGAAGCGAGCCGGTGTGCAGCTTCGGGGGCGCGGGGAGGGAGCCCGCGAGCCCCGACTGGATCGCCTCCGCGGCACCGTGCACCAGGAAGTACGTGTAGTCGCGGCCGGTGTCGCGGGCGGGCATCATCCCGGCCGCGGTGCCGGCGCCCAGGCAGTGCACGTAGTACTGGAGGAGCCGCCGCCAGTCCACGCCCTCGCCCACGTCGGCGCCCGCTCCCGCGTCCGGTCCGTCCCCGGGAACGACGGAAGGGGGCGGCAGGTTCACCGGGCTCGCCGCGGGGCGGGCGAACGGCACACTCCGGGCCACGGCGTGGACGGCCGCCCTGGCGGGCCGCTGCTCCTCCGGCACTCCGTGGCCCGCCATCCGGGAGGCCAGATCCTCGAAGAGGTCGTCCGGCGTGATCCAGTCGCCGTCGTGCTCGATCCGTCCCGTGCGCAGGCCCTCGACGATCTCGCCCGTGAACCGGGACGTGCCGGGCGCCGAACCGGACGGCGACATCGCGGAGGGGTCCTGAAGAGCGTCGGACGCGGTGATGAAGTGCACGCCGGCGGGGCGCAGCAACGTGCTCCTGGCGGTGGGCTCCAGGGCGCTCCGGCCTGTGCTCCCGTCCGTACGGCCCTGCGCCGCGCTCTCACGTGAGCAGCAGTCCAGCAGGGCGATCTTCGAAGTGGCCCGGCACGACTGGAGCGTGCGCTCCAGGAAGGAGGCCGCCACGGCGGTCCCCGGAAGGTCGGACGGGTCCGTGTCCCGGGTGAGGAAGTACAGCTGGCCGTCGTCCTCGCAGAACTCCCCGTGCCCGCTGACGTACAGCAGGGCCGTCTCACCGGACCGGCGGTCCTCCAGGAAGGAGCCGACGGCGTGCAGCATTTCGGCGCGGGTCGGCTCGGCGGCGATCGCGCAGCCGTCGTACGAGCCGATCTCCGTGCTCTCCAGCACCGCCCGCATGTAGTGCAGGTTCGCGCGGACGGACGGGAGACCCTGGTACGCGCCGTGGTCGTAGACGGAGACCCCGACGAGCAGCGCGTACCGGTCGTTCTCGCTCATCGAGTGCTCAGTCCGCGACCGCGCCGGGAGCGGTGCGGCCGCCGGGAGGGGAACTCCGCCGGTGCACCGCTCGGGACGCGGTGCGCGGCGGTCGGGTCTTGGCGAACAGCACTCACGAACTCCCCCTGGGTACGCCTGTGTACGGGAGACACGGTGGCAATGGCACTGAGGCTAGGTGTGCGCTCGCCCGCGTGAGTTCCGTTTTTCCAAAAGTGCGCAGGTCGTGGCGTGGGATGTGGCACTACGGCCGCATCGGGCCCGGTGGGGCCGGGCGCGGGGCTCCTGTCCGGCGGCGATCGGTGACGCTCCCGTCCGCGGTCGGCGCGGAGGCGTGAGGCGTGCGGCGTGCGGCTCCGATGAGTTCCCGGCCCGGAACGGGTCGGCACCTTCATGACGACGCACATACTCGAGACACCCGAGGCCGACCTCGCCTACGACGTCCACGGTGAACTGCCGCCCGCCGGCGGACGTCCCCCGCTGGTCATGATCGGCCAGCCCATGGACGCGAGCGGCTTCGCCGCACTGAGATCGCACTTCCCCGACCGCACCGTGGTCACCTACGACCCGCGCGGCCTCGCCCGCAGCACCCGCAAGGACGGCCGGACCGATCACGATCCCCTGACCCAGGCCCGCGACGTCCACGCCCTGATCGAGGCGCTCGGCGCCGGCCCCGTCGAGATGCTCGCCAGCAGCGGCGGAGCGGTCACCGCGCTCGCCCTCGTCGCGGCGTACTCCGGCGACGTGACGACTCTCGTGGCGCACGAGCCGCCGCTGATCCCCGTGCTTCCCGACGCGGGGGCCGCGGAGCGCGCGCGGGCCGCCGTCCGGGACGTGTACGAGGACAAGGGCGCCGGCGCGGGGATGGCGGCCTTCATCGGCATGACGTCGTGGCCGGGCGAATTCACCGACGACTACTTCGCCCGGCCCGCGCCGGATCCCGCCGCGTTCGGGATGCCGTCCGAGGACGACGGCTCCCGCGACGACCCGCTGCTCTCCGACCGTTCCTGGGCGGTCAGCAGCTACCGGCCGGACGTCGAGGCGCTCGCCGCGGCGCCCACGCGCGTCGTGATCGCAGTGGGCGAGGAGACCGGGGACACCTTCACCGGACGCACCTCGCTCGCGACGGCCGAGCTGCTCGGCCAGGAGGCGACGGTCTTCCCCAGCCACCACGGCGGCTTCCTGGGCGGGGAGTTCGGATACGCGGGTCAGCCGGAGGCCTTCGCGCGCAGGCTCCGCGAGGTACTCGGCGACGCCGGGTGACGGTCGCGGTTCTGCTCGGGGGCGAACGGGGGGGCGAACGGCGGTGCCCGGGGCCTCCGTTCGGCTCGCGCGGGATCCTGCGGACGCCCCAGGGCGCCCGCAAAGACCCGCCCCCGGACACGGTCAGGGTGGGGCCCCAGCGCAGCGAGGTGAATCGCCCCCAGGCCGCGGGGTCTTGGCCGCACGCCCCTGGCCGCTGGTCAGGGGGGCGCCCACGCTGCGTTCCCGGTCGTCGGCACAGCACTGCCCCTGGGCCTGGGCGGCCCGGGTGGTGCCTCCACCTCCGCCTCACCCCCGGGCTCCGCCGGAGGTGCCCCCAGCACGCGCCAAGACCGCGCAGCCCCCGCTCGCGCTGGGGACCCCCACCCGGGCCGAGGCCCACGGGGAGAACGACGCCGCTCGCGGACGCGCCCTATGCCTGCCCGGTCCAGCGCTCGCCGCCGAACGTGCCGAGCGCTCCGGCCAGTTGGGGCGGTAGCTCGCCGGGTCCCTCGCTGCCGAGGGGCCACAGGGCGATCCACCCGGCGCTGTCGGCTCGCAGCCCCGGCCCCGCAACCGCCTCCGGCCGCAGGCGGACGTGCAGCATCGGGCGATCGTGCGTACCGGCGGACCTCTCGTGGGTGCGGACCGCCACCTCCGCGACGTCCGCCCAGGGGACGGAGACCGTACGCCCGCGCATCGTGACCTCGATCAGCTCGTCGTCCAGGCGCAGTTCGGCCTTGCGGCGCACGACGGCGGGCTCGCACAGGTCCAGCACGACGGGCAGCAGCGTCAGGAAGGCGACGAGCAGCCACCCTCCGACGACGTCCCAGTCGTGCTCGACGCCCATCTGCACGATGCGCACGGCCGCGATGGTCCAGGGCACGGCATAGATCCGGGCCCTGGCCCACAGCCGTCTGGGCCGGGAGGGCCCGGAGACCCGTACCTCCCCGGCCTGTTGGGCGGACGCGGCGGCCACGTTCGTACGAGCAGAAACCGCACGCGCAGAGGCCGTACGGGCAATGGGGGTACGGGCAACGGGCGTACGGGCAGAGGCCGTACGAACAGGGGCGCGGCGGGCGGGGTCCGCGAGGCGTTCCTGGAGCAGGGCGTGCCGGAACTGCCATGTTCCCGCCGTCTGGCGGAGCACGCCCCGCCGGTTCGCCTCCCCGAGGAAGCCCAGCAGGTGCCAGGGGAGCGCGCCCACCGAGGCCAGCACCGTCCGCGTCAGCAGCCAGTGGCTCCAGGGGCTGAGGATGGCGACCGTGCCCGCGGCACCGGCGCTGCCCACCACCCATGTCGTGATCACGGCCGCCGTCCCGGCGCCCGTCGCCGCGAGGGCGCCCACGGCCCCGAGCGCCGGGCTCACCACCGACAGCGTCAGGACGGTGCTTCTGCGCTGCTCGTCGAGGAGTTCGGCGGGGCCGAAGGCGTTGTCCGGATCGGCGGGACGGCCGAGGACGAGCATCAGCAGGCCCGGCAGGACGATCGCGACGACCAGTGAGGGGCCGTCCCGCAGCAGGAACTGCATCACCGACGCGAAGACCAGCATCACGACGAGGAGCACCGCCAGTTGAGGGCGCCATCTTCTCAGCGGGGCGATGGGCCGCTGCGGCAGATCCCCGCGCGTGGCGAGGAGCAGCCGGTGGACGACGCCGCCCGCCAGCGCCAACGCGAGGGCCACCGAGGCCCCTTGGGCGACGGGCACCCGCTGGGCGGCGTCCTCGGTGCACCACGCCGTCAGCCCCGCCATCGCCCCCACCAGCAGGGCGGAGCCGGCGAACAGGGCCGGGACGCCGAGCAGCGACGGCAGCCTCGCGCGGTGCAGCTGCCACCAGGCGAACTCCCGGCTGCGGATGCGTGTGAGGTGGAGCGCGAGGAACCGCAGCCAGCGCTCGGCCCGTTCGGGACCCCAGGGCCGTGCCGACCGCGGCCCGTCAGGAGAGGAGGGCACGGCCGGGAAGACCGCGGGCACCAGAGAGTCCAGCAAGTGCCGCTCGACGGACTCCGGTTCGGGGAAGCGGGCCCCGTCCAGGAGTTCGGCGGGCGCCGTGTCCCGTCCCGCGTACACCGTGCGCGTCAGCCACAGCATGAGGGGAGAGGAGAGCGCACGCGCCACGGGGTGGGCGGCGTCCGCGGAAAGCGCGGTAAGCAACTCCTCCCAGTCGCCGAGGCGTTCGGGATGGCACGTGCGCCGCAGATACTCCGCGGCCGCGGCTGCGGGCACCGGCTCCGCCCGTACGACCGCGGCCGACGCCAGCACGTCCTCGCCGCCCGCCGCATGCGTGTACTCCGCGGTCCGCGAGGTGAGGATCAGCGGAGCGTCGTCGGCCAGCGCGCGGTTGAGGCCTGCCAGTGCCTTCTCCCGTGCCGGGGGAGGCAGTTCGTCGAATCCGTCGATCACGGGCAACACCCGCAGGTCCCGGACGAGTTCGCGGACGCGCCGCCGGTCCAGCCGGCGCGTGCCGTACTCCTGGTGGACCCGGCGGGCGAGCCAGGCGTGCAGATGCTCGCGCTCCGGGTTCCACGACGCGACGGGCACGACGAGCGGAACGGGCGCGCCCTGCGACCACGTGCGCAGCAGCTCCAGGGCGAGCAGGATCGCCAGCGAGGTCTTGCCCGCGCCGGGCCCGCCGAGGATCACCAGCCGCCGCGCGGGAAGGTTCCGGTAGGCGGCCGTCAGGGCCGTGAGCCCGTCGCCCTGCCCGGGTACGGCGCCGCCGACGTTCTCCGGGTGGTCGGCCGACGTCCGCTCCGCGGTCCAGCGCACCGCGAGCCGTGCCCGGCCCGACAGGCCGCGTGCCGCCGCCTCGTCCCGCAACCGGGCGTGGACGGTACGGGCCAGCTCGCGGGCCGCCGCGTCCTGCGCGCTCTCCGCCGGTGCGCCGTGGAACTGCACGTCCCCGAAGATGTTTCCGGCCTGGATGACGTAAGTGGCGTTGCCGGAGAAGGAGTTGTGCACCCCGCTCTGTTCCATTCCGGCCGCCCCCGCGGATTCGCCTGACGCAGATTCACCTCACGCCCACGGTACGCGGCATCCCGCCGCCACGCGTTCACGTGAACACGCCGTCGCGGCTTGCCACTTGAGCCCCGGGGGCGGAGCGGGGCGGAGGGGCGGGGTCGCCCGCGTACGGCCGCGCCGGCGCGTCAGCGCTCGGTCCACCAGGTGCCCACAGCGCCCGCGGCGAGCTGAACTCCCGCCGCGGCGGGCCAGATCCACCAGCGGCCCGGCGCCAGTTCGACGGTCAGGCCCAGCGACACCGCCCACGCGCCGATCACGAGCCACAGCACGCGCCAGGACGGCGTCACGGCCACGGACATGCGCCGCAGCCGCCGCTTCGCCGCCAGCACCAGGGCCGCGAAGCAGAGGAACCACAGGCCGGCAGGCACATGCCAGACGTTCGTCGCCAGTCCCGTCAGCGCCGTGGACGCCGCTGCCGCCCCGCTCAACGCCAGGAGTTGATGACGGCGCCACTGCCGTACGGTCCCGTCGCCGCCGTCCTGTGCCGCCGCCGCGCCGTCCGCCCGCTGCCCGGCGTCCGGCGGTCGAGCGTCATCGCCCATGGAACCGGCCCTCCCCTCATGACCGTCGGGCGCAGCCCGACCACCCGGCAGCCTGTCACCGCGGGTGGTGTGCGCGCGTGAGCAGTCACTACTCACGCCTCTGCGGACTCACGCCCGCCCTCTCAGGGCCGTCAGTGCGAGGTGGGAAGCGTCTGCTGGTAGCGGCCGCCGGCGAAGGTGCGCAGCGCGCTTTCGAGTTCTGCCGCGCGGGTGCGCGTCTTCTCTTCAGCGGACGAGACGATCACGTACCTCAGCACGCCCTCACCCGGGCTCAGCGGCTGTGGGACGTGCGTGCCCGCGCCCTTCTCCAGGGCCACCGTCAGGGCGAGTTCCCGCATGTTCTTCTCCCTGGTGAACGTCACCGACGCGACGTCCCGCCAGGGCACGGTCAGCGTGTGCGGGCCCTGCCGCACAAAGAGCCCGTCCGCTCCGATCCGCAGCTCCCTGGCCCGCAGGAGCGGCAGTGAGACCTTCAGCCGGTAGAGCACGTACGCCGACATGCCGAGGACCGCGTACACGAAGAGCATGGGGGCGACGTCGAACGTCAGCTTCATGAGGACGACCACGCCCACGATCCCCGCCGCCCAGCGCCCCGGCCGTCGCAGGCGGCGCCACAGCACCGCCGGGCCCCACTCCTCCACCGCGAACGCGGGCACAGCCGCCGGCTCGGCTCCCGTTGCGGCTCCCTCTTCGACTGCCTTTCCGGCCTTTCCGGCGGCGGGCCGGACCTGCCGCGCGCCCGGTACGGGCGGCCTGGTCGCGGCTGCCGGACTCCCCGAACTGACGTGCTGCGGCCCGGTGGTGGCGACGGCGTCCGCGTGCGGATCGTCGCTCTGCACCCCCGGCCACGGGCCCGTCGGCACGCTCTGCGGCGCGAGGTTCCCCGGCGTGGCGGTTTCCGGCGCGATCCGTTCCGGCGCGCCGCTGCCCGGCGTGGCCCTGCCCGTTGGCACGCTGTCCGGCTCGACGCGTGGGTCGGGCACCGCCGCCGGCTGCTGGTTGGCGAGGCGCGTGACGAGTTCCTCCGCGGAAGGGCGGTCCTCCGGGGCCTTCCGCAGGCAGCTCTCCGCCAACTCCCGCAGGCCGTACGGCACAGCGCCGAGATCGGGAGCCTCGTACACGACGCGGAAGAGCAGCGCGTGCGAGGGCCCGTCGCCGAAGGCCCCGGCGCCGGTCGCCGCGTGGACCAGCAGCGCGCCGAGCGAGAAGACGTCGGAGGGCGGGCCCGCGGGCCGCCCCAGCGCCTGCTCCGGAGACATGAATCCGGGCGTGCCGAGGATGGTTCCGGCCCGGGTGAGATCCGCTCCTCCGGAGGTCTCCAGGGTCTCCAGAGCCTTGGAGACGCCGAAGTCGATGACCCTCGGACCGTCGTCGACGAGCAGGACGTTGGAGGGCTTGAGGTCGCGGTGCACCAAGCCGTTCTTGTGGAACGACGCGAGCGCCTCGGCCAGCCCGAGGCCGAGCCTGCGCACCTCGTCCTCGCCCAACGGGCCCTGCCGGGCGACGCGTTGGGCGAGCGAGGGGCCGTCGACGTACTGGCTCGCGATCCACGGCATGGCCGCGTCCGGATCGGCGTCGACGACCTGCGCCGCCCAGAACCCGCCCGCCCGCATGGCGAGTCGGGCCTCGCGCCGGAAGCGGTCGCGGAAGCCGGGGGAGGACGCCAGGTCCTCCCGTACGACCTTGACGGCGACCCGGCGCCCGGCCGGGGACTCACCGAGGAAGACGCGGCCCATCCCGCCGGAGCCGAGCCGGCACGTCAGCCGGTACGGGCCCGCAGTCCGCGGATCCCCGGGCTCCAGCGGCTCCATGGCTCCCCCCAATCGACTGCGGCCTCACGTCTCACGCCGTTCCCCACACCCTAGCGACGTCGTCCCGGCAGGACTCGCCGGTTCCGACAGGTCACGGGCGAACGGCCGTGGTCTCCCGCGGTGTTCACGGGCCGCCCTGGACCGGGGGCCGTTCGGCGAAGAGGGGGCGGACAGGCGGAGGCCCGGCCGTGCCGGAAAGCCGGATGTGAGAGGCGGCGAGGGGCCGGGCACCCGGCGCACGCAGCGCCGCCGAAACCGGGCCGGGAGGTGTGATGGCGAAGCTTCGGGTCAAGGACGAGGAGTTGATCGTCCGGCTCTCGTGGTGGGAGAAGGCCGCTGCGCGCCGCGTCGGCGTGCGAGCGCCGCTCGCGGCGGTACGCCGGGTGGCCGTCGAGCGCGACTGGTGGCGTGCGCTGCGCGGAGTGGACGGCCGGGGCCTCTCGGTAGCGGGCGGACTGTACGTCGGCACCCGACGGCACGGCCGTGCGGAGGACTTCGTCGCGCTCCGGCGCCACGGTCCGCACGTATGCGTCGAGCTGCGACCGCCCTCGCCCTTCAGCCTCATCGCCGTCTCCGCGGCGGACCCGGACGCCACGGCGGCGTGGCTCCGCGACCTCGCCCCGGATCTGGATTCCGCTCACGAGGTGACGCCGCGGTAGCGGGCGGCTTCGGCGGTACGGGCGGTACGGGCGGTACGGCCGCCGCCGCGGCCGGGGCAGCGAGGGCCGCGCGGCCACTGCGTACGAAGGAACAGCCGGTGATCAGTCCGGCGGAATGCGGAACACCGCCCGCTCAGGCCGCGCCTCCGGTGTCCCGGCCGGTGTCACCGCCGCCGCCCCCGCCTTCGTCCTTTCGCTCGTCCTCGTCCACGATCTCGGCGTCGACGACGTCTTCCGCGCCCCCGCCCTCCCGGGCCTCGTCACTCTCCGTGGCACCCGCTGCGGCTCCCGTCCCGGCTTCCGCTCCGGCTCCGGCTGCGGACGCGCCTCCGGGCGCCGCCTGCCCGTAGACGGCCTGGCCCAGCTTCTGGCTGACCGCCGCCGCGTGCTCGGTCGCGGCGCGGATCGCCCCGGCGTCCTCGCCCTTGAGCTTCTCCTTCACATCGGCCAGGGCCGTCTCGACCTCGCCCCTGACGTCGTCCGGGATCTTGTCTCCGCTGTCCCTGAGGAGCTGCTCGGTCTGGTAGACGAGCTGCTCGGCCTGGTTGCGGGTCTCGGCGGCCTCGCGGCGCTCGTGATCCTCGTGCGCGTACTGTTCGGCCTCGCGCACCATGCGGTCGATCTCGTCCTTGGAGAGCGCGGAGCCGCCGGTGACGGTCATCTTCTGCTCCTTGTCGGTGCCGAGGTCCTTGGCGGAGACGTGCATGATGCCGTTCGCGTCGATGTCGAAGGTGACCTCGATCTGCGGCATGCCGCGAGGGGCCGGCGGAAGGCCCGTCAGCTCGAACATGCCGAGCTTCTTGTTGGACGCGGCCATCTCGCGCTCGCCCTGGTAGGCCTGCACGCTGACCGAGGGCTGGTTGTCGGACGCGGTGGTGAAGACCTCCGAGCGCCTGGTCGGAATCGTGGTGTTCCGCTCGATCAGCTTGGTCATGATGCCGCCCTTGGTCTCGATGCCGAGGGACAGCGGGGTGACGTCCAGCAGCAGGACGTCCTTGACCTCGCCCTTGAGGACACCGGCCTGGAGGCTCGCGCCGATCGCGACGACCTCGTCCGGGTTGACGCCCTTGTGCGGGTCCTTGGTGGTCAGCTCCCTGACCAGCTCCGTCACGGCGGGCATGCGGGTGCAGCCGCCGACGAGGATCACGTGGTCGACGTCGGAGACCTCGATGCCGGCGTCCTCCACGGCCTGGTGGAAGGGGCCCTTGCAGCGGTCCAGAAGGTCCTCTGTCAGCTGCTGGAACTGGGCCCGGGTGAGCTTCTCGTCCATGTGCAGCGGACCCTCGTCGGAGGCCGTGAGGTACGGCAGATTGATCGCCGTCTCCGTCGCCGCGGACAGCTCGATCTTGGCCTTCTCCGCCGCCTCACGCAGCCGCTGCACGGCCATCTTGTCCTTGGACAGATCGATGCCGTAGCCGTTCTTGAACTGCTGGACCAGGTGGTCGACGATCCGCTGGTCCCAGTCGTCGCCGCCCAGGTGGGTGTCTCCGGAGGTCGACTTGACCTCCACGATCCCCTCGCCGATCTCCAGCAGGGAGACGTCGAAGGTGCCGCCGCCGAGGTCGAAGACCAGCACCGTCTGGTCGCTCTCCTTGTCCAGCCCGTAGGCCAGGGCGGCGGAGGTCGGCTCGTTGATGATCCGCAGCACGTTCAGGCCGGCGATCTCGCCCGCCTCCTTGGTCGCCGTCCGCTGGGAGTCGTTGAAGTAGGCGGGCACCGTGACGACGGCGTCGCTCACCTGCTCGCTGAGGAAGGCCTCCGCGTCGCTCTTGAGCTTCTGGAGCACCCGCGAGGAGATCTCCTGGGCCGTGTACCGCTTGCCGTCCACGTCGCCCTTCTCCGGGAAGCGCCAGTCCGCCTCTCCCATGTGGCGCTTGACCGACCGGGCGGTGCGGTCGACGTTGGTGACGGCCTGCCGCTTGGCCGGCTCGCCGACCAGCACCTCGCCGCTCTTGGCGAAGGCGACCACCGACGGCGTCGTACGGGAGCCCTCGTTGTTGGTGATGACAGTGGGCTCCCCGCCCTCCAGGACGGAGACCACCGAGTTCGTCGTGCCGAGGTCGATACCGACTACGCGTCCCACCGCTGACCTCCTCGTACGGTCCTGTCGGCATAACGGGAACCGTTGATTGCCTCACTTACCGGCCTAAATCGCCAGCGGCCCGTAGTCAAGATCCGGGGTGGCCACCCCGGTCGCGGCGCGCGGTTCGTTCAATGAACAACATGGCGCGCGAGGCCCCGGGCCTGCCCGATTCTGTTCGGCATCCGCCGCCGCGGTCCTGGATCGCCGGGATCCACGACGCGCAGCACACACCGAATGGGATGGGTCGCATGCCCCGACACATGGGCCGGGCGGGCGCGGTGATCGGCGTCGTCCTCGCCGGAGCGCTCGCCGACCGGCTGGGGGAGAAGCCGGTGATCAGCGGCGCCTTCGGGATCGCGGCCGTCTCCGTGCTGCTGTTCAGCCTCGAACCGCCGACGGTGCCGCTTCTCCTGCTCGGTGCGGTCGCGGGCTTCGGATCCAACACCCAGACCCTCGTCAACGCGTTCGTCGGTGGCCGGTATCCCGCCAACGCACGGGCCACCGCGCTCGGTTGGGCGCTCGGCGTGGGCCGCGTCGGCGCGATCGTCGGTCCGACGTACGGCGGCTGGATCCTGACGGAGGTCAACGCGGGCACGCTCTCCGCGCAGTGGAACTTCTACGCCTTCGCGATCCCCGCCCTCGTCGCCGCCGCGCTGATCCTCGCCGTGCCGCGCGGTTCCCGTCCCGCCGACGGATTCCCGCCGCACGCTGCGTCGGAGGAGCCGTCGATCACGGGTGAGAAGGCCTCCGGCTGACGTCACGGAGTGGGCCTTCGAAGGGGGCCGTGGCGGTATCCGTGCCGGGGCTCCCGTCGGCGGTCAGGCTCCGGTGGGGGCGAGCACGATGTCGAAGCGGACCCGCGACCACGACCCGTCGACGGCCCGGCCGTCGGGCGTGGGCGTCCCGGCCGGGAGGTGCTCGAAGTCCCTGATCAGCGAGTCCTTCACGCCGAAGACGGTGTCGGACTCCAGCAGTTCGTCGCCGCGCACGAAGATGTGGGTGACCAGCGTGCGGTAGCCCTCGGCCGCCACCATGAAGTGCAGGTGGGCGGCGCGCATGGGCGACCGGCCGCCGGCGGCGAGCATCTTCCCCACGGGCCCGTCGTGCGGAACGGGATAGGGCGTCGGCGTGATCGCCCAGAACCGGTACTCCCCGTCCGGGCCGCTGAAGAGGTGGGCTCGTCCCGCGGTGCGCTCGTCGCCGTACTGCACGTCGTAGTAGCCGTCGCCGTCGGCCTCCCACACCTCGATCCGGGCGCCGGGCACCGGCTCGCCGCCGGTGTCGCGGACCGTTCCCTCGACCCAGCACGGCTCGCCGGACGCGCCACCTGCGATGTCGCCGCCGAGTTCGACGCGGGGAGCGTCCTCGGCGAAGAACGGTCCGAAGACCGTCGCCTCGGTGGCGTCGCCGCAGGCCTGGTTGTTGATCGTGATCGTCTGCATCGAGGCGCCGAGGGTGTCGGAGAGAAGGATGAACTCCTGACGCTTGTCGTCGGTCAACCGGCCGACCTCGGTGAGGAATTCGATGCCCTTCTGCCATTCCTCCTCCGTGAGCCGGACGTCGCGGAGGAAGGCGTGCAGATGCCGTACGAGCGACTGCATCAGCTCCTTGAACCGCGGGTCGGCACAGGCCTCGTACGAGCGCAGCACCCGCTCGACGAGTTCCTGCTCGCGCCGCGCCTGCTCCGCGGCGGCATCGGGCGGGGCGTGGGGTGTGGCGTCGGGCGGGCCGGCTGGTGCGGCATCGCTGTGGGTCATCGGGGCTCGGCTCCTTCCCAGGCCGCCCGCAGCAAGGCGGTGAGGCCGTCGGCGGTCACGGGTCGCGGATTTCCGGTGGGGACGGCGCCCAGCACGGCCTCGGCGGCGGCCGGGATCCCGTCCTCCGGCATGCCCTGGTCCCGCAGGGCGGCCGGGGCGTTCACGTCGGCGCGCAGCCGGGCGAGGCCGTCCAGCGCGGTGGTGCTGCCGAACGCCGCGGCGATGCGCTGTTCGGCCTCCGGCGCCGAGGGCGCGTTGAAGGCGAGCACGTGCGGCAGGACCACGGCGTGCGTCTGCGCGTGCGGCAGATCGAACATCCCGCCCAGCACATGGCAGATCTTGTGGTGCAGCCCGGATCCGGCCGACGCGAAGGCGACCGCCGCCAAGTAGGCGCCGTACAGCGTGTGTTCGCGCCCCCGCAGCCCGCCCGGGTCCGCGGCCACCTGCGGCAGGCCGGTCCGCAGCGCCCGTACGCCCTCGGCGGCCAGCGCCCGGTCGACGGGGTCGGCCCGCGGGCCCCACATCGAATCCACGCAGTGCGCGAGGGCGTTGAGCCCGGAGGCCACGCTGAGGTCCACCGGAAGCGTGAGCATGAGCGAGGCGTCGTACACGATCGTGCGGGGGAGCACCCGTGCGTCGACGCCGGTGGTCTTGCGGCCGTCCTCGGTGAGCCCCCAGACGTCGGTGGCCTCCGAGCCGGCGTACGTCGTCGGCACCGCCACGACCGGCAGCCCGGTCGTGAGCGCGACGGCCTTGGCCAGCCCGGTGGTCGAGCCGCCCCCGACGCTGACGAGCGCGTCGGCGCCGTGCTCCGCCGCGGCGGCGCGGGCCCGCTCGGCGACCGGCACCGGCACGTGCATCGCGACCTCGTGGTGCCAGTGCGCGACCGGGAGACCGCCCGCGATCCGCCGGGCGAGCTCCCGTTCGGGCACGGCGGCGATCACCATCACGCGGGAGGCGCCGAGGGCGGCGATCTCCTCGTGGAGCGCCGCCGCAGCCTCACCGGAGGCGAACCGGACGCGCTGCGGGAGGGTGTCGTGCTCGAACCGCATCGGCTCGCCGTTGCTCGGAGGAGTAGTCATCGTGTGTCCGTCGTCTCTGCGAAGGCGTCGTCGGGGTCGTACCCGTAGATCCAGCCGTTGGCCACCAGCGGGTCCGCGCCGGCGAACGACCTGTCGCGGGCCCGCTGTTCGGGCCCGTCCGGCAGGTGGTTGACGAGCGACCTGGCGTGGCTGACGTCCTGAAGCCGGCTGGTACGGGGAATGCGGAGGCTCTCGTAGCGCTCCAGCGCGCGGGGCGGATCGCCCAGGTCGCCGGCGAGGCAGCGGGCGAGGACGGCGGCGTCCTCGATGGCCTGGGCCGCCCCCTGCGCGAAGAAGGAGAACATCGGGTGGGCCGCGTCGCCGAGGAGCGTGACCGGGCCGCTGCTCCAGCGGCCGAGCGGCGCCCGGTCCAGGAGGGCCCACCGTCCGGGCGTTCCGGCCGCCCGGATCAGCTCGGTGAGCTTCGGGTCCCAGCCGTCGAACTCGGCCAGGAACTCCTCGACCGTCGCGGTCGCCGTCCAGGACTCGACGGCGTCGTCCCCGGCGGGAGCGAACGCGACGAGGTTCACCGACCGCCCGGCCGAGACGGGATAGTGCACCAGATGGTGGCCGGGCCCGATCCAGAGCGTCTGGGCGTTGCGCCGGGCGAAGTCCGGGGCCCGCTCGGCTGGTACGAGGGCGCGGAAGGCGCAGATGCCCGAGTAGACGGCGGGCGAGGACCCGGCGATCGTGGCGCGCACGACGGAGTGGATGCCGTCCGCTCCGATCACGACGTCGGGTTCGGCGCTCTCGCCGTCGGCGAAGCGGAGGACGGGCCGGTCCCCTTCGCGGACGGTGAGGCCGACGCAGCGCCTGCCTCGGCGCACGCTGCTGTCCGGGACGGCCGAGCGCAGCACTTCCAGCAGGTCGGCCCGGTGCGCGGTGTAGGTCTGCTCGCCGTACAGCCGCTCGCACGCGGAGGCGAGGTCCTCGGCGGAGAGCACCGTGCCGTCCTGCCAGCGGCGGAACTCCCAGCCGGTGTCGAGTCGTACGGCACGGCGGGCGAAGTCCTCCAGGACGCCGAGCCTGCGAAGCAGCCGGGCCGCGTTCGGCGCGACCACCAGCCCCGCACCCACCTCCCGCAGATCCGGCGCCTGCTCGTAGACGGTGGAGGCGATGCCCTCGCGGCGGAGGAAGGCGCAGGCAGCGAGCCCGCCGATACCGCCTCCCAGGATGGCGATCCTGGGGCTCTCCGCGTCGACCATCTGCTCGCACTCCGCTTCCGCCCGGCATGGGCACCGGTGGCGTCATGGTGCCTGACCGCGCCGTTCCGGCAGGCCGCGGCGTTCATCCTATGGACATGGCCGCAGGAGTGCCGTCCCCTGAAAGGCCAGGAGGTCGCACACACCATGCCTCGTACGCGCCAACCGGGGAGAACGGTCAGCTCCCGCCTGCTGGAGATCCTCTTCGCCTTCCGGCCCGGCCAGGCCGAGTTGAGCCTGTCCGATCTGACGGGCATCACCGGCATCCCGCACCCCAGCGTGCGCCGCCTCGCCCTGGAGCTGGTCGAGGCGGGCGCCCTCGAACGCCGGGAGGACGGGACGTTCACGGTCGGCCTGCGGCTCTGGCAGCTGGGGACGCTGGCACCGCTGACCGAGTCGCTGCGGACGCTGGCCCAGCCGTTCATGGAGGACCTGCACAGCGCGCTCCACCAGCATGTGCAGCTGGCCGTCCTCGAAGGACACGAGGCAGTGATCATCGAGCGGCTCTCCGCGCCCGGCGCGCTGGGCCTGGTGTCGCAGGTCGGCGGGCGGCTGCCGCTGCACTGTTCCGGTGTCGGGAAGGTGCTGCTGAGCCACGGCGGCCCGGAGCTGATCGAGAGCGTCCTGAACGGGGGGCTGCGCCGCTACACGCCGCGGACGGTGGTCGATCCGGTCGTGCTGCGCAACGAGATCGCGGCGTGCCGCCGGACCGGGACCGCGGGCGTACGGGGCGAACTGACCGGGGAAGCCGACTCGGTGGCCACGCGCGTCGTCGACGGCCGTGGCCGCGTCGTCGCGGCGCTGTCGGTCGTGCTGCGGTCCGGCTCGGTCAAGCAGCGGGCCGCGCTGCCGTCGGTGCTGGCGAGCGGGCTGGGGATCTCGCGGCAGCTCGGCTGGCGGCCGGGCACGCGGGTCCGCGCGGGCTGAGCGTTCTTCGTCCTGCCTCTTTCCCGTCACCGCCGTACGCGGTCAAGTGAGCGGCGTCTTGGGGCAGTTGGACACGGTACGGGGCCAGCCCCGGACGAGGTAACGGGCATTCGATGTCCGTGGCGGCGGATGGACCGTGCTCCGCCCGGGAAGCGTGTGGTCGTGAACAGGTCCAGACCGATACTCGGCCGACTGGCGCTCGCCAGGCCGGAGTTCAGCAGACCGGCGCTCTTCGGGCCCGCGCGCACCCGACTCGCGCGCACCCGACTCGCGTGGCCAGGAGCGGCGTTGCTCAGACCAGTGCTCGCCGTGGCTGTCCTCGGCGTCCTCGCGCCGGTCGCCGGTGCGCCGCAGGCCGCGGCCGAGCCGCCCGCCCGCGCCGCCGAGTCCGCTGCCCCCGCAGCCGCCGCACCCGCCGGCGCCCCGCGCACCGCGGGCGCCTCCCTCCCGGATTCCGTCCCGCGCGCGGAGGACTGGAAGCCTCCGCTGAGCACCAGGGGACGCTACGTCGTCGACGCCGACGGCGACCGGTTCAAGCTGAAGGCAGGCAACTGGCACGGCGCGAGCGGCACTTGGACGGGATCGGGCAGCCCCGACGACCCCGCGGACAACCACGCGGGGGAGAAGTCCGACCGCATGCCGCTGGGCCTGGACCGGGCGCCGATGGCCGAGATCGTCGCCGGGTTCCGCGAGCTCGGGCTCAACACCGTCCGGCTCCCGTTCTCCAACGAGATGATCCACGACGAACGGCCCGTCGCCGACGCCTCGGTGGCGGCCAACCCGTCCCTGAAGGGCAAGACGCCGCTCCAGGTCTACGACGCGGCGGTCGAGGCGCTCACCGGTGCCGGGTTCGCCGTCATCCTCAACAACCACACCAACACGACGCGTTGGTGCTGCGGCGTCGACGGCAACGAGCGCTGGAACGCCGGCCAGAGCACCGGGAGGTGGGAGAGCGACTGGCTGTTCATGGCCCGCCGCTACCGCGACAACCCGCGCGTCGCGGGCGCGGACCTCTACAACGAGGTGCGGCGCTCCGTCCTCGACGACCCCAACTGGGGCCTCGGCGACGGGCACGACTGGTTCGCGGCGTCACAGCACCTGGGCGACCGCATCCTCCAGGAGGCGAACCCGGACCTTCTGGTGATCGTCGAAGGGATCAACTGGACCGGGCTGCCCGTGGACGGGCTTCCCCACGGCCGTCCCACCCTGGAGCCCGTCCAGCGGCTCTCGCACACCCTCGTACGCTCCGGAAAGCTCGTCTACTCGGCGCACTTCTACGGCTACACGGGCCCGAACCACAGCGGCGCCACCGGAGTCGGCGAGACCTCCGACCCCCGCTACCGCGACTTCGGCCGCGAGGAGTTGTACGACGTGCTGCGGCGGCAGGCCTTCTACGTCGCCTCGCAGCAGGACCGGCACTTCACCGCGCCCGTGTGGATCAGCGAGTTCGGGGTCGGCGGCCGGGAGGAGACCGACGAGAAGGAGCGCGCGTGGTTCCGCAACTTCGTCGACTTCCTCGTCGAGACCGACGCCGACTTCGCGTACTGGCCGCTCGTCGGCTGGCACGAGAACCGCAAGGGCAACGGCTGGGCGCTGCTGCACTGGGACTCGGCGGGACGGCGGATGGGCGTCTTCGACGGCGACGACTGGCGTGCGGACGCCTGGCGGCGCCTCGTCGAGGCGCCCGGCCGGACGGGCGAGGTCGCACCGGCGGACAGATGGTCGATGCTGAGCCCGGACCACGGGGACTTCGTCCAGTCCCTGCGGATGCGCGAGGCGCCCGACTGGGACCAGGGGGCGCGGAAGGCCGCGTGCCCGGACGACCAGCGGCTCGCCGGTCTCAGCCACTCGGGCGGCCGCGGGCTGTGCACGGACGCCGGAGCGCGCTCCCTCGCGTCGCCGGACGGCGGCCATGAGGCGGTCCGCGACGAACGGTACGTCGAACCCGGCGACGACTGGGCGGCCGGATACACCAAACTCCAGTGCCCGCCCGGCCGGTTCGTTACCGGCTACAGCGTGCGGGGGACCGTCGTATCTACCGCGCTGTGCGCCGACGCGAGGCGGCCGCTGGGCTCCGGCGGACGGACCGTGTGGTTCGACAGGTCCGACAGCCGCCCGCCCGGCGCGAAGGGCGGCGACTTCGCATACGGACACAGCAAGGGCCAGTGCGCGGACGACGAGTACATCGCCGGCATCGCGTACACGAGCCGGGCAGGCTCCTCCGGGGCTCCCGCCGCGATCCTGTGCCGGAAGCTCGACTGAGCTGAGCTGAGGTGAGCTGAGCTGAGGTGGGCTGAACTGGACCGAGCCGCGCTGGACTTCCGGACCACTGGACGGAACCGGTCTTGCGAGGCGTCGGGCGAGCGGGGCGGTGCCGGTGCCGCCCCGCCGTCTTCCGGCGGTGCCTCAGAAGGTGAACGGTCCCGGCGACTGTGCCGAGGTCGCGGTGCAGTTCACCGTGATGGTTCCGAAGATCACGATCTTCACGGACTTCGCCTCCATGACGTCGCCCGCGGCGACCGTCCCGTCCAGCGGACCGGAGTTCACGTCGTCACCGGCGGACATCGCCGGGTTGGACTTGCCGGTGAAGGTCGCCGTGTCGCTGCCGTTCTTCGACAGGGTGAGCGTCGTCTCGACCGATCCGGCGCCCACGTCGATCGGCGCCTTCACTGCCGAGGAGGTGAGAGTGATCGTCGCGGCGGTGCCGTCCTGCGTGGCGGTGAGGGTGGCCTCGCCCGCCCCCGCGCTGCCGCAGTCCGCCGAGACCGTGGCCGTCGTCGGGTCGACGGCGGAGGCCGTCGGAGCGAACGCCAGCGCGCCCGCCGCAAGTACCGCCGTGCCCAGTGCCGTTGCGTAAGCCGATCTGCTGCGTCCCATGGAAATGCCTTCCGGTTGTGGGGAGTTGCACGACCACCGCATCCGCGGTCACGTCTGACGCGCGGGGGACGCGGTGTGGGGGGTGCGGTGCGTGCTGCGGTCTCCAGGAATGCGAACGGTCCGCGGCTCGTGGCCGCACTCCGGGGCGCCACAGGGGATGGCTCGTCAGTCCACGCGATGCTTATTGACGCGCGGGACGCGGCCCAACGCAAGGGCGCCTGGGGCGAGTTCGAGCCAATCCCGGGGCGCCTGACGCGCCCAAAGCCGGAACCGAGCCATCCGATTTGGTACGAGCCGTAGCAATAATTCGCTTTTGGCGTACCCTCATGATCATGTGGGAACCGCACCGGAACGTCGATCCGCACGACGGATCGACCGTTACAAGCGGGTAGTTGAGGGGTTTCCGTGAGCGCAGTCTCGCCTTCGCCGTTGTCCGATCCGGCCATCGTCCCGGACCCGTATCCCGTGTATGCCGCGCTCGCGGAGAGCGAGCCGGTCCACTGGTGGGAGGAGCTGAACGCCTGGGCGGTGATGCGCTACGCCGACTGCGCCCGTGCGCTGACGGACGACCGGCTCAAGGCCGAGCGCATGGAGGAGATTCTCGGCGTCAGATATCCCGGCCGGTCGCTGCCGCCGGAGAACATCTATCACCGGTTCACGAAGAACGTGATGATGTACACGGACTCCGCGCGGCACGACGCGTTGCGGAAGTCCACCCGTCCCGCCTTCAGCCGCGACGCCCATCAGCACTACAGCCGGGTCATCGAGCGCGTCGCCTCCGAGCTCGTCGCGACGATCCCGGAGGGGACGCGGGAGATCGACGCCGTCCCCGAGCTGGCCGCGAAGCTCCCCGTGAACGCCGCCGTCCGGGCCTTCGGAGTTCCGGAGGAGGACCTGGAGTTCGTCGTGCCGCGGGTCGACGTGCTGATGACGTACTGGTCGGGGCCGCAGGACCAGCCGGTGGAACTCGATCAACTCCTGGACAGGCTCGCGGAGTTGCACGACTACTGCCTCGAACTCGTCCAGGGAGGCCGCGGCCGGGTCCTTCCGGACACCGTGATCGCACGTCTCGCGGCGGCGCAGCGGGAGAACACCGACTGCACGCCGCAGCAGACCGTCCACCAACTCGTCCTGCTGCTCATCGCGTTGTTCGCACCCACGACTCCGGGATCGGCCTCCAGCGGCATGCTCGCCTTCGCGACGAACCCCGCCCAGATCGAGAACTTCCTCTCGGATCCCGCGTGCGCGGGCAACGCGGCAAGCGAAGTGGTGCGGTACAACGCGTCGAATCAGTTCACGTGGCGCGTCGCGTCCACGGAGATCGAAATGAGCGGCGTGCGCATCGAGAAAGGGCAGAGCGTGGCCCTGTTCCTGGGCGCGGCGAATCGCGATCCGGAGATGTTCGAACGGCCGGACGCGTTCGACCTCGGCCGCCGCAACAGCGGCAAGCACGTCTCCTTCGGCCTCGGGCCGCATTCATGTCTGGGACGGCAGATCGCGAGCCTCGAACTCAAGTGGTTCTTCGCGGCGTTGTTCGCACGTTTCCCGCGGATCCGTCCGGCGGGCGAACCGCGGTGGAACTCCAATCTCGAGTTCCGGTCTCTTCGGTCCCTTCCCCTGAGCCTCGGCTGACGAAGACCCGCGCCATACAGGGGAGTCCGGGCGGCGGCGCCCCGGGTACGGCCCGGTGCGCCGGCCTGCCGCCGGCCGGGCGGTGCTGCCCTGCCCGCCTGTCGCGGGGAACAGCAGGTGACGAGACGGCGCCCAGCCGACGCGGAGGAGCCGCCGAGCGGTAACTCGGCGGCCCCGTGCGGAACACGAGCAACCGCTTAACTACGGATAAACCCTCGCGGAGGATCGCTGGCAACGAGTCCGCGCGGGTGCCGCAGGCCCACAGAGGGAGATCACCCATGCCCACTGCCTCCACCGTATCCGCTGATGCCGGGTCGTACGTCACTTCCATCGCAGGCTCGAAGGAGGAGATACGTGCCGCCCAGCGCCTCCGCCACCGGATCTTCGCCGGGGAGAAGGGCGCCCGCCTGCGTACGGCCCTGCCCGGCCACGACGTGGACGCCTTCGACGACATCGCCGACCACCTCGTCGTCACCGCGCAGGCCACGGGCGACATCGTCGGCACGTACCGCCTCGTGCCTCCCGGGAGGACCGAACAGCTCTACTCCGACGGCGAGTTCGACCTGCGCTGCCTGCCCGGGGAGGTGCGTCAGGGCATGGTCGAGGCCGGGCGCGCCTGCGTGCACCCCGATCACCGCTCGGGCGCCGTCATCAACGCGATGTGGGGCGGGCTCGCCCGCTATCTGCTGCTGTCCGGGCACCGCTACCTGGCCGGCTGCGCCTCCGTACCGCTGGACGACGGGGGACAGGCCGCGGCCGACGCCTGGCTGCTCGGCACCACCCGGCACGCGGCACCGCCGGAGCTGCGGGTCCACCCGTACGAACCGTGGCTGCCGCAGGAGCAGTTGACGGCAAGGCCGAGCTACGCGGCGCTGCCCTCGCTGCTGCGCGGCTATCTGCGCGTCGGCGCGTGGATGTGCGGCGCGCCCGCGCACGACGGGGACTTCGGCGTCGCGGACTTCTTCGTACTCCTGGACATGGAGCAGCTGAACGACCGCTACCGGCGCTACTTCCTGGGCGAGAGCCGGTGAACTCCTGGGCCGTCGCCTCGCCTTGCACCTCGCGCTGCGTGACGCCGCTCGCTCCCGGCGGCGTGACCGGCGACGCGGGCCGCGGCCCGGAGGGCGGTTCCCGCGTGGCCCGTACGCCGTACCCGACGGTGCTGCGGCGCTACGCGGGGCTCGCCGCCACCGTCGGCAGCGCGGTCGCGGCGGGGGCGCGGATCGCGGATCCGCCCGTCCTGCGGCGGCACGCGTGCGCCGTACTCGACGCGCTCGGCATCGCGCTGGACGCCGCGGGCGCGGGGCCGCTGCGGGTGCCGGGCACCGCCAGGGGCACGTTGATCGTCGCGAACCACGTCTCCTGGCTGGACGTCATCGCGGTCCTGGCGGTGGAGCCCGTCCCGCTGCTCGCCAAGCGCGAGGTCGCCGAGTGGGCGGTCGTCGGGCCGCTGACCCGCAGAACGGGCACCCGCTTCATCGACCGTGAAGCGCTACGCGAACTGCCGCGAGTCGTAGGGGAGTTGGCGGAGTACCTGGGCGGCGGCGGCTCGGTGATGGTCTTCCCGCAGGCGACCACCTGGTGCACCGCGCCCGGCGGCCCGTTCCGGCGCGCCACCTTCCAGGCGGCGCTCGACGCCGGAGCGCCGGTACGGCCAGTGGCCATCGACTTCACCCGCAACCGCAGGCCCAGCACGGTGCCCGCCTATGTCGGGGGCGACACCCTCACGGCGTCGCTGCGCCGGGTGACTGGCGCTGACGGGCTCGCCGTGCGGGTGCGGTCGTGCCCGCCGCTGTGGCCGCACGGGCACGACCGGCGGTCGCTCGCGGCGGCCGCACAGGCGGCGGTGTCCGGGGCCGTCGGCCGTCCGGCGGCGGTGGCCGGCCACGCCCCGGCGCGGTGCGGCACGGACGTCCCGTGGATCTCCGCCGCGAGGAGCCGGCCGGCCGAGGGCAGCGCGTCGGCGGGTCCGGGACGCCCCGGGTAGGCTGGCCGTCGCGGTGCCCGAGGGCGTCGCGCGGCGGTGGGGCCCGCCGTACCCGAACCGCGGCGACGTGGCCGCCAACGGTCCCTGCTTGCGCTGGAGAGCGCGCCCGCCCGGCGGGCGCTTCCGCGAGTAGGAGTGGTGTATGCGTAATGCCCCTTTTCCGGCGTCCGCGGCGGGCGGCGAGCCCACCGATCCCGACATCGATCTGCATGTGCCCGCCCAGCGGCGGGAGCTGCGGCGCGGCCGGCTGGGCGTGCTCGCGGTGATCGCGCTGGGCGGTGCGCTGGGCAGCGCGGGCCGGTACGGAGCGTCACTGATCTGGACGGTCCCCGACGGCCGGTTTCCGTGGACGACGTTGTGGGTCAATGTGACCGGTTGTGCCGTCATCGGGGTCTTCATGGTGGTGATCTCGGACGGCCGGACCGTACACCGTCTGCTGCGGCCGTTCTTCGGTACGGGCGTGCTGGGCGGATTCACCACCTTCTCGACCTATGCGCAGGAGACGCAGTCCCTGGGGGACGCGGGCCGTCCCGGCGCGGGTCTGGCATATCTGGCGCTGACGCCGGCGGTGGCGCTGGCGGCGGTATGGGCCGCGGTGTGGGCGACGCGCCGCGTACTGGCGTGGAGGACGCGATGACGAGGCTTCAGGGAACCGCGCTGCGCATGACCGTCTTCGTGGGGGAGACGGATCTGTGGCATCGCAAGCCGCTCTACACCGAGATCGTGCACCGGGCGCACAAGGCGGAGCTGGCGGGCGCGAGCGTCTTCAAGGGGGTGGAGGGCTTCGGGGCGTCGTCGTTGATCCACACGCAGCGGCTGCTGTCGCTGAGCGAGGATCTGCCGGTCGCGATCGTCATCGTGGACAGCGCCGAGCGCATCCGGGCCTTCCTGCCGCAGCTCGACGAACTCGTCGGCGAGGGCCTGGTGATCCTCGACGAGTGCGAGGTCATCCGGTACGTGGGGCGGGAGCAGAAGTGAACTGGCTGCTCGTGCTCCTCGGCGGCGCCGTCGGGGCGCCGCTGCGCTACCTCACCGACCGCGCGGTGCAGCGGCGGCACGACACGGTCTTCCCCTGGGGCACGCTCGCGGCCAACGTGGCCGGGTGCCTGGTGCTCGGCGCGGTGACCGGAGCGCTGTCCGCGGGGGCCGCGTCCTCGTCGGTGCGGCTGCTTCTGGGCACCGGGCTGTGCGGCGCGCTGACGACGTACTCGACGTTCTCCTACGAGACGCTGCGGCTCGCGGAGGACGGGGCGCGGTTCTTCGCCGCGGCGAACGTGGCCGCCGGCGTGGTGGCGGGGCTGGGCGCGGTGTACGTCGGCGTCTCGCTCTCGCAGGCGCTGTGGGGGTAGGACCGTAGCCGAGCCGAGCCGAGCCGAGCCGAGCCGAGCCGAGCCGAGCCGAGCCGAGCCGCGGGCGGTGCGGCGGCCGAAGTGCCGCCCGTCTGGCGGGAGTCCGGGCAGGCGCTCCGGGCCCGGACCGGGCGGCGGCAAGCGGGCGCCCGGCCCGCCCGTCACGCCCCCTTGCCGCCGCCTTGCTCCACCGCCCTGCGCAGCTTCTCCGGCGTCAGCGTGCCGCCGGGCCCGGCGTGCAGCTCCTTGCCGTTGAGGAGGACGAGCGGCAAGCGGCGGTGCCCGTGCGCGTCCTCGAAGGCGGCGTTCATGCGGTCCACCCGGCCGGACTGGAGGCCGTGCCGCACGCACTTCTCGAACTCCCGGTCGGAGAGCCCGTCGACGTGCGCCGCCAGCCGGAGCAGACGGGCACCGGACCCGAAGCGGTCTTCGCGCTCCGGCGGCTGGTTCTCGTACAGCACCCGCCGGTACTGCGCGAACTTGTGCTCGTCGAGGGCGCAGAGCGCCGCCTCCGCGGCGAAGTGCGAGCCCCGGCCGCCCCGGGTGTCGTCGACGTGCGTGACCAGATGGCGGTCCACGTCGAGCCTGCCGGACTCTCGCAGGTCGTCGATCGTCGTACCGAACCGTGCGTCGAACCGGCGGCAGTCAGGGCAGCGGAAGTCCTCGTACACGGTCAGGGTGGCGGGTGCGCCGGGCGAGCCCGTCGTCACCGGCCTCGCCTGGGTGGCCTCGCTGCCGCCCTTCCCCGTGACCGCGACCGCCAGGGCGGCGAGCGATGCGATGCCCACCGCGAAAACGGCCACGCCGGTCAGCTTCAGCGCACGGAGCCGCCTGTTGTCCTGGCGGCCGAGTTCCCGCTCCACGCGCAGCCGTTCGCGGTCCCTCTCCTCTTCTCCCATGCGCTCTCTCCCATGCGCCTCTCCTGACTCGGACGTGCGGTGTCGTGAGCCGTCACGTGCGGGGCTGTCACGTACGGGGTTGTCACGTCGGGGCCGTCACGTGCGGGTGTTCAGCGTGCGGCGGCACGCCGCCGCAGCGCGCGGACCAGTCCCGTCGCTCCCAGCGCCGCGCCCGCCAGGGCTCCCGGGAACAGGGCGGGATGGCGAGCCAGGGCAGCCTGCGGCGCGTGTGCGTGAGCGCGGTCGTCGAAGACGCCGTGCGCCCCGTGGTCGCTGCCGGGCTCGCCGTCGGCCGGGTGCCACAGGTTCACCACGCGCCCGGAGGGCGACCGCCCGGGATCCTGCTGCGAGGCGAAGCCCGTGCGGGCCAGGTAGCGGTCCAGCAGGGCGGGTGCCGCCTTGTCGGCGAGGATCGTCGCCACCGTCGACGCCCCCACGTAGTACTGCTTGCGGCGCGGATGGTCCGCCGCGTGCAGTACGGCGCGGGCCGCCACCTCCGGCTGGTAGATCGGCGGTACGGGCTGCGGATGCTGCGGCAGCCGCGAGAGCACCCAGGAGAACTGGGGGGTGTTGACCGCGGGCATCTGCACGGTGGTGATCTGAACGCGGCTGCGCAGGTGGCGCAGCTCCGTACGGACGCTCGACGTGAAGCCGTTGACGGCGTGCTTCGCCCCGCAGTACGCGGATTGCAGCGGCACGGACCGGTAGCCGAGCGCCGATCCGACCTGCACGACGGTCCCGGAGTCCCTGGGGAGCATCCGCTTCAGCGCCGACCTGGTGCCGTTGACGAACCCCAGATACGTCACGTCCGTCACCCGCCGGTACTCCTCCGGCTCGATCTCGGCGAAGGGCGCGAAGACGGACGTGAAGGCGGCGTTGATCCAGACGTCCACCGGGCCGAGGGCCTCCTCCGCCGCCTCGGCCGCGCCCTCGACCTGTCCGTGGTCGGCCACGTCGGCGCGGAGCGCGAGTGCCCGGCCGCCCGACTCCTCCACCTCGCGGGCGGCGGCGTCGAGCCCTGCCCTGCCGCGGGCGACGAGGGCCACGTTCGCGCCCCGCCGGCCGTACATGCGGGCCGCCGCACGGCCGATGCCGGCGCTCGCACCGGTGATCACCACTGTCTGCGTCATCCGCTCCCTCACCTCCGGCGCCGGGCCGGGCGGGCTCCCCGGCAGGGGAGGCGCCCCGAACTCCGCGCAGACCGCGGCCGTTTCCGGCGGCCGCGTCGCACGCCTCCCAGGTCACCGTGAGCCCGGCGGGGAAACGCGGCACGCGGGCAATTCCCCGGTCCGGCCGGGTCGCCGCCTACCGCTCGAAGCGGTAGCCCATGCCCGCC
Organism: Streptomyces winkii; assembly: GCF_032248595.1. Taxonomy (NCBI): domain Bacteria; kingdom Bacillati; phylum Actinomycetota; class Actinomycetes; order Kitasatosporales; family Streptomycetaceae; genus Streptomyces; species Streptomyces winkii. Next base: position 301,973 of record NZ_JASTTH010000008.1, read on the forward strand.
TCGGTGATGAAGTGCCGCGGGTGAGCCGGGTCGCTCTCGAGCTTCCGGCGCAGCTGCGCCATGTAGACGCGCAGGTAGTTGGTCTCGGTCTCGTACGTCGGACCCCACACCTCCCGCAGCAGCTGCCGCTGCGTCACGAGGCGGCCGGAGTTGCGTACGAGGACCTCCAGCACGTGCCACTCGGTGGGTGTGAGGCGTACGTCGGAGCCGTCCCGCCGGACCTTCTTGGCCGCGAGGTCGACGCTGAGCGTCTCGGTCTCCACCACGACGTCCTCCTCGTCGGCGGGCGTCGCCCGGCGGACGGCGGCGCGCAGCCGCGCCAGGAACTCGTCCATGCCGAAGGGCTTGGTGACGTAGTCGTCGGCGCCGGCGTCGAGCGCGTCGACCTTCTCGTCGGAGGTGTGGCGGGCCGAGAGCACGATGACCGGCACCCGGGTCCAGCCGCGCAGGCCCTTGATGACCTCGATGCCGTCCATGTCGGGCAGGCCGAGGTCGAGGATGACGACGTCCGGGTGCCGCGTGGCGGCGAGCCGGAGGGCGGTGGCGCCGTCGTGGGCGGCGTCGACGCGGTACTTGCGGGCCCGCAGATTGATCGTGAGGGCGCGGACGAGCTGCGGCTCGTCGTCGACGACGAGCACCCGCGGCATCCGGGACGTCTCGTGCTGCCTGGTGTCCTGCTGTGTTCCCGTCATGACGTGGCTTCCGCGGGGAGATCGGGGCGGGCGGGGTGCCTGCCGGGCGCGTTCGTGAGGGTCAGCACCATGGTCAGTCCGCCGCTGGGGGTGTCTTCTGCGGTGAGGGTGCTGCCCATGGCCTCGGCGAAGCCGCGGGCGACGGCGAGCCCGAGTCCGACGCCCTCGCCCCGGGGGACGTCGCCGCGGCGCTGGAACGGCTCGAAGATGCGCTCCTTGTCCGCGTCGGGCACCCCGGGACCGCGGTCGATGGTACGCAGCTCGACGCGGTCGCCGAACGCGCTGGCGGACAGCAGCACTTGGCGGTCCTCGGGGCTGTACTTGACGGCGTTCTCGACGACGTTGGCGACGATGCGCTCCAGCAGGCCCCTGTCGGCGCTGACCATGGGCAGCGTCTCGGGGATGTCCAGCCGCACAGCCGACTCCGGTACGCCCCGCAGCGCGAGCGGCACCACCTCGTCGAGGTCGGTCTCGCGCATGAGCGGAGTGACGGCCCCGGTCTGGAGCCTGCTCATGTCCAGCAGGTTGCCGATGAGGTGGTCGAGCCGGTCGGCGCCCTCCTCGATGGCGGCGAGCAGCCCGGCCTCGTCCTCGTCCGACCACGAGACGTCCTCGGAACGCAGCGAGGAGACCGATGCCTTGACGGCTGCGAGCGGCGTGCGCAGGTCGTGCGAGACGGCCGCGAGCAGTGCGGTGCGGATGCGGTCGGTCTCCTCCAGCCGGCGGGCGCGTTCGGCCTCGCCGATCAGCCGCCCGCGTTCCAGTACGACGGCGGCCTGCGCGGCGAAGGCGCCCAGGACGCGGCGGTCCTCGGCGGGCAGTACGCGGCCCCGCAGCGCCAGGGTCGTCGACTCTCCGGCGGGGACGTCGACGTCGGCGTCGTCCGGATGTGCCGCGGGGTCGTCGCCGGCGCTGCCGGCGCACGTCCACCGGCCGCGTCCGTCGGTGCGTTCGAGCAGGGCCGCCGACTCCATCCCGAAGGTCTCACGGGCGAGTTCCAGGAGGGCGGGCAGGTCTGTCTCCTCCGCTCGCTCCGCCGAGACCCCTTCCCCTCGCTGCGCCGGGGATACCCCTGTGCGGAGCATGCTGTCCGCAAGGTGGCTGAGGATCTCCGCTTCGGAGCGGAGCCGGGCGGCCTGATGAGTGCGGCGGGCGGCGAGGTCGACCACGGAGGCCACGGCCACCCCGACCACGACGAAGATGACGATGGCCAGGATGTTCTTCGGGTCCGCGATGGTCCAGGTGTGGGTCGGAGCGGTGAAGTAGTAGTTCAGCAGCAGTGATCCGACGACGGCGGCGGCGAACGCCGGCAGCAGACCCCCGATCAGCGCCGCCGTCACCGTCAGCGTGAGGAAGAGCAGCATCTCGTTGGCGAGCCCCAGCCCGGGACCGGCCGCCGTCAGCAGCACGGTGAGCAGGACGGGCCCGGCCGTACCGGTCAGCCAGCCGGCGACGAGTCGGCCGCGGCTGAGGCGCGCCCCGCGGGCGGCCGGCAACCCCCGCCCCTTGGCGGCGTGTTCGTGGGTGACGATGTGCACGTCGATGTCCGGTCCGGACTCCCGCGCGACGGTGGCGCCGACGCCCGGCCCGAAGGCGTACTGCCACGCCCTCCGGCGGCTCGTGCCCAGCACGATCTGCGTGGCGTTGACGCCCCGGGCGAATTCGAGGAGGGCGCTGGGGACGTCGTCGCCGAGCACGGTGTGGAACGTGCCGCCGAGATCCTCGACGAGCGTGCGCTGGACGGCCAGTTCCTCGGGAGAGGCCGAGGTCAGCCCGTCGCTCCGGGAGATGTATACGGCGAGGATCTCGCTGCCGGAGCCCTTGGCGGCGATCCGGGTGGCCCGGCGGATGAGGGTGCGGCCCTCGGGCCCCCCGGTGAGGCCCACCAGGATGCGTTCGCGCGCGGGCCAGGGGGAGGAGATGCCCTTCTCGGCGCGGTACTGCTGGAGGTACTCGTCGACCCGGTCGGCCGTCCACAGCAGGGCGAGTTCGCGCAGCGCGGTGAGGTTGCCCGGGCGGAAGTAGTTCGAGAGTGCGGCGTCGATCTTGTCCGCCGCGTAGACGTTGCCGTGCGCCAGGCGCCTGCGCAGCGCCTGCGGCGACATGTCGACGAGCTCGATCTGGTCGGCGCGGCGCACGACCTCGTCCGGCACCGTCTCGTGCTGCCGCACACCCGTGATCGACTCCACGACGTCGCCCAGCGACTCCAGGTGCTGGATGTTGACGGTGGAGATCACGGTGATCCCGGCGTCGAGCAGCTCGTCGATGTCCTGCCACCGCTTGGCGTTACGGGAGCCCGGAACGTTGGTGTGCGCCATCTCGTCGACGAGCGCCACCGCCGGGTTGCGGGCCAGCACGGCCTCGACGTCCATCTCCGTGAAGTCCGCCCCCCGATGCGTCACCTCGCGCCGCGGGACGACCTCCAGACCGTGCAGAAGCACCTCGGTGCGCGGGCGGCCGTGGCACTCGACGAAGCCCACCACGACGTCCGTGCCCCTCTCCAGCCGCCGATGTGCTTCGGAGAGCATGTCGTAGGTCTTGCCGACGCCGGGGGCCGCTCCCAGGTAGATGCGCAGTTTGCCGCGGGCCATGTCTCCATTGTCTTCCAGTCGGTCACGGGCGGGCGGGCCGCCCGGTGATCACGTCGTACGACCGCGGACGCCGGCCGTCGCGTCATCCGCGCAGCTCCCGCAGGGCGAGGTTCAACTCGAGTACGTCGACGGCGGGTTCGCCGAGGAAGCCGGCGATCCGTCCCCGGGTGTGCCTCTCGACGAGCGCCCGCACCGCGCCCGGGCCGAGATCCCGCGCGTCTGCGACGCGGCGGACCTGGATACGGGCGTACGCGGGCGAGATGTCCGGGTCGAGCCCGGAGGCGCTCGCGGTGACCGCGTCGGCGGGCACCTCGGAGCGGGGGACGCCGTTGAAGCGGGCGATCCGCTTCTTTCGCGCGTCGACCTTCTTCAGCAGCTCCGGGCTCGTGGCCGCGAGGTTGGACGCCCCGGAGGAGAGGGCGTCGTACTTCCCGGCCGAGGGGCGCGGCTGGAACCACTGCCGTGCGGGCTCGCCGTTCCGGCCGTTCCAGGTCTGGCCGATCAGCGAGGAACCCACGTCCCTGCCGCCGCTGTGGACGCGCGAGCCGTCGGCGTGGCCGGGGAAGGCGGCCTGGGCCACGCCCGTCACGACGAGGGGGTAGAGCACCCCGGTGACGAGGGTCAGTACGAGCAGCGCGCGCAGCGCCGCACCCGCGAGGCGGGAGGTGTTGCGGACGGCTGCGTTCATGATCCGATCCCGGGGATGAGCGAGATGAGCAGGTCGATGATCTTGATTCCGGCGAAGGGGGCGATCAGTCCGCCGATGCCGTATATGCCGAGGTTGCGGCGGAGCATGCCGTCGGCGCTCATCGGCCGGTAGCGCACCCCCCTCAGCGCCAGCGGCACCAGCGCAACGATCACCAGGGCATTGAAGATCACCGCGGAGAGGATCGCGGTCTCCGGGCTGGTCAGATGCATGATGTCGATCGCGTCCAGCCCCGGAAAGGCCGTCACGAACATCGCGGGGATGATCGCGAAGTACTTCGCCACGTCGTTGGCGATGGAGAAGGTCGTGAGCGCCCCGCGCGTGATCAGCAGCTGCTTGCCGATCTCCACGATCTCGATCAGCTTCGTCGGGTTGGACTCCAGATCGACCATGTTCCCGGCCTCCTTGGCGGCCGAGGTGCCGGTGTTCATCGCGACGCCCACGTCGGCCTGGGCCAGCGCCGGGGCGTCGTTGGTGCCGTCGCCGGTCATCGCGACGAGTTTGCCGCTGCCCTGCTCCCGCCGGATCAGGGCCATCTTGTCCTCGGGAGCCGCCTGGGCGAGGAAGTCGTCCACCCCGGCCTCCTCGGCGATGGCTTTCGCGGTGAGGGGGTTGTCGCCCGTGATCATCACGGTTCTGATGCCCATGCGGCGCAGCTCGGCGAAGCGTTCGCGCATGCCGTGCTTGACGACGTCCTTGAGGTGGATCACGCCGAGGACCCGGGCGCCGCCGCCGTCCTCGGCGGCCACGAGCAGCGGCGTACCGCCCGAGGTGGAGATGGACTCGACCTCGCGCCGGGCGTCGTCGGGGACGGTGCCGCCGCGTTCGGCGACCCAGGCCGTGACCGCCTCGGCGGCTCCCTTGCGCACCCGGTACGTACTGCCGCCGTCGGAGACGTCGACGCCGCTCATCCGGGTCTGCGCGGTGAACGGGATGAACTCGGCGTTCCCCAACTCGCCTTCGTCGCGGGCGCGCAGCCCGTGCCGCTCCTTGGCCAGCACGACGATCGAGCGGCCCTCCGGGGTCTCGTCGGCGAGCGAGGAGAGCTGCGCGGCGTCGGCGAGCTCCGCGCCGTCCGCTCCGGGGAGGGGCACGAACTCCGCCGCCTCGCGGTTGCCCAGCGTGACGGTGCCGGTCTTGTCCAGCAGTAGCGTGGAGACGTCGCCGGCGGCCTCCACCGCGCGGCCCGACATCGCCAGGACGTTGCGCTGCACGAGCCGGTCCATGCCCGCGATGCCGATGGCCGAGAGCAGCGCGCCGATCGTCGTGGGGATCAGGCAGACGAGGAGTGCGGCCAGCACCGTCATCGACTGCTCCGCGCCCGCGAAGATCGCGAAAGGCTGGAGCGTGACGGTCGCCAGCAGGAAGATGATCGTCAGCGAGGCGAGGAGGATGTTCAGGGCGATCTCGTTCGGCGTCTTCTGCCGGGCCGCGCCCTCGACGAGGCCGATCATCCGGTCGAGGAAGGTCTCGCCGGGCCGGGTGGTGATCTTCACGACGATGCGGTCGGAGAGCACCCTCGTGCCGCCGGTGACGGCCGAGCGGTCGCCGCCGGACTCGCGGATCACCGGCGCGGACTCACCGGTGATGGCCGACTCGTCGACGCTCGCGACGCCCTCCGTGACGTCGCCGTCGCCGGGGATGGTGTCCCCGGCCTCGCACACCACCACGTCGCCCACCCGCAGTTCGTTGCCGGCGATCCGGTGCTCCGTCCCCTCCGCGGTGAGACGGCGTGCCACGGTGCCGGTCCTGGCCCGCCGCAGGGTGTCGGCCTGCGCCTTGCCCCGTCCCTCGGCGACCGCCTCCGCGAGGTTGGCGAAGACGACGGTCAGCCACAGCCACACTGCGATCGACCACGCGAACCAGCCGGGATCCACGGCCGCCAGCACCGTGGTCAGCACCGAGCCGACCTCCACGACGAACATGACGGGCGACTTGGCCATCACCCGCGGGTCCAGCTTGCGCAGGGCGTCCGGCAGCGACGTGAGCAACTGCCGCGGATCGAACAGGCCCGGCGAGGGCCCGTTCCCGGACGGCGGTGTGTCCGGTGGAGACGAGGTCGAAGACAAGGCTGTCCTCCGCAGGACTCGCGCGACGTGACTGCTCGGGTGATCGGGCGGCGAGCGGCGTGCGTATCGTCACGACAGCCCCTCCGCGAGCGGCCCGAGGGCCAGGGCGGGGAAGAACGTCAGCCCCGCGACGATCAGCACCGCGCCCACCAGCAGCCCGGAGAAGAGCGGCTTCTGCGTCTGAAGGGTCCCGGCGCCCGCCGGGACGGGACTCTGCTCGGCGAGCGAACCCGCCAGGGCGAGGACGAAGACCATCGGCAGGAACCGTCCCAGCAGCATCGCCAGACCGATGGTGGTGTTGAACCACTGCGTGTCCGAGCTCAGTCCGGCGAAGGCGCTGCCGTTGTTGTTGGCGCCCGAGGTGTACGCGTAGAGCAGCTCGGAGAAGCCGTGCGGCCCGGAGTTGAGCACCGACCGCGGCGGTGTGTGCAGGACCGTCGCCGCGCCGGTGAACGCCAGCACCAGGGCCGGGGTGATCAGGATGTAGCAGGCGGCCAGCTTCATCTCGCGGGCGCGGATCTTCTTGCCCAGGTACTCCGGTGTACGGCCGACCATGAGCCCCGCGATGAACACGGCGACGACGGCGAGGATCAGCATCCCGTACAGGCCCGAACCGGCGCCGCCGGGCGCCACTTCGCCGAGCATCATGCCGAGCAGCAGCACGCCGCCGCCGATGGCCGAGAACGACGAGTGGGCCGCGTCCACGGCGCCCGTCGAGGTCATGGTCGTCGAGACCGCGAACAGCGAGGACGCGCCGACGCCGAACCGGGTCTCCTTGCCCTCCATGGACCCGCCCGCCGCCTGGGCGGCCGCGCCGGGGTGGGCGAACTCCAGCGCCGTCACCGCGATCACGGCGCCGAGCCAGATCGCGCCCATCGCCGCGACGATCGCGTACCCCTGGCGGGTGCTGCCGACGAGCCTGCCGAACGTGCGCGGCAGGGAGGACGGGACGACGAGAAGGAGGAAGATCTCCAGGATGTTGGACAGGGCGTTCGGATTCTCGTACGGGTGGGCCGAGTTGGCGTTGAAGAAGCCCCCGCCGTTGGTGCCCAGCTCCTTGATCGCCTCCTGCGAGGCCACCGCGCCGCCGGGCAGATGCTGGGAGGCGCCGGTCACCGTGGTGACCTCTTGCGGAGACGCGAAGTTCTACACCGCGCCCGTCGCGACGAGCGCGATCGCCGCGAGGACGGCGACGGGCAGCAGAATCCGCACGACCCCGCGTACCAAGTCCCTCCAGAAATTGCCGAGTTCACCGGTGCGGGACCGGGCGAAGCCCCGTACGAGCGCGACGGCCACGGCCATGCCCACGGCGGCGGAGACGAAGTTCTGCACCGCCAGTCCGCCCGTCTGCACCAGGTGCCCCATGGTCGTCTCGCCCGCGTAGGACTGCCAGTCGGTGTTCGAGACGAAGGAGGCCGCCGTGTTGAAGGCCTGGTCGGGGGAGACCGGCTGGAAGCCGAGTGACAGCGGCAGCCGGTTCTGGATCCGCTGGAGGAGATAGAGGAAGAGGACGGAGACCGCGGAGAACGCGAGGACCGCGCGCAGATACGCGGGCCAGCGCTGCTCGGCGTCAGGATTCGACCCGATGGCACGGTGGATCCAGCGCTCCGCGCGCAAGTGGTGCGAGGAGGTGTAGACGCGGGCCATGTAGTCGCCGAAGGGGCGGTGCACCAGCGCCAGTGCCGCGACGAGCGCGCCCGCCTGGAGGACGTCCGCGAGGGTCTGGTTCACGGGCTCTCAGAACCTCTCCGGGAAGAGCAGCGCCACGACCAGGTAGCCCAGCAGCAGGACGGCGACGACGAGACCGGCGATGTTCCCTGCCGTCACAGCTTCGCCACCCCCTTGGCGACGAGGGCCACCAGCGCGAACACCGCGAGGACGGTGACGACGAAAGCCAGATCGGCCATCGCAAGCTCCCGGGAGGTCGGACGGTGACGCTCGCGGTTGCGAGCTCACGCAACAGGAAGCTCCCCGGGCAGTGGCGTGCAGCCCTCCTCGACACGGCTCAGACGCCCCAACGGGCGATCTCCACGGGCTCCGGTCCCGGTTCTGCGGCGGGCGGAGGCGGCGGCCCGGTCAGCTCTCGTACTCGTCGCGCGGCGCCTTGACCGGCTTCGCCTTGCTGACGTCGAAGAACGGTATGACGCCGCCGTTGACGGGGTCCTTGGTCCGCTTCGCGTCGTAGGTGCCGACGACCTCGAGCCATGTGTCGGGCTGAAGGGTCGGCGGCAGCTCTCCGGAAAGACCGATCTTGACCGGACGGGCGTCGGCGGCACAGCAGTTGAGGACCATGCGCGTGAGGTACGGGGCGCCCTTGCGGTCCAGGGCGACGAAGCCCGTCATCCGTATCCGGCGGTCGCCGAGGGTGCGGCCGTGGTCGTAGATCGCACGGCCCGCGTAGTCGCCGACGTTCAGCCGGAGGGTGCCGCCGGCGGGAAGTGCCGGGAAGCCGGCGGGCCGTTGCAGGGCGGTGCCGGCACGCATGGCGGTGTAGGAGCCGGCGGCGGGCGGCGCGACGAGGATCAGTGCGAAGAGCGGCAGGACGAGGAGCCAGGCGATGCGCGGCTCCCGGTGGCCGTGGCCGTGGCCGTGTGCGTCGCCGTCCGAGTGGGCGTGCACGCCGTCGTCCTGCCCGCGCGCGTCCTGCCCGTGAGCGTCCTGCCCGTCGTCTCCCTGCTCGGACGGGCGGCTCTTCGCCTTCGCCCGTGGCCGCCGCAGCTCGTACCAGACGGTGGCGAGCGCGGCTGCGATCAGGACGATGCCCGCGACGAGCAGCAGCGGACGCAACCCGGCCTTGACGTAACGCAGATACAGATCGGTCGAGCTGGCGCGCAGCACCGCCACGCCGACGAGGAACAGCACCGCTGCCTGCGCCTGCCGGTTCACAGCAGCACCGCCCCGACGAGGACCGACGTGAGGACGGCCAGTGCGAACGTGGCGGGCGCGAACCGCAGCGCGAACCCGCGGCCGAACGTGCCGGCCTGCATGGCGAAGAGCTTCAGGTCGATCATCGGCCCGACGACGAGGAAGGCCAGCCGCGCGGTGAGCGAGAACTGCGACAGGGAGGCGGCCACGAACGCGTCGGCCTCGGAGCAGATCGACAGCAGCACGGCGAGGAGCCCCAGTGCGAGGACCGACAGCACGGGATCGCCGGCCGCCGCCTGAAGCCAGTCGGCCGGTACGAAGGCCTTGAGCGTCGCCGCGGCCATGCCGCCGACCACGAGGAAGCCGCCGGCGTGCATCACGTCGTGCCGCACGGACCCCCAGAACGCGGCCCCCTTGCCGTACCCCTCGAACGAGGGCCGGGACGGCGGACGCAGCCAGTCGGTACGGCCCAGCCGATGCCACAGCCAGCCCATCGCGCACGCGACCACCAGGCTCGCCACGAACCGGGCGAGCACCATCTCGGGGTTGCCGGGAAACGCGACGGCGGTCGCGGTCAGCACGATCGGGTTGATCGCGGGCGCGGACAGCAGGAACGCGAGCGCTGCCGCCGGTGTGACGCCGCGGCGCACGAGCGCCCCCGCGACCGGCACGGACGCGCACTCGCAGCCGGGAAGCACCACGCCGCCCAGCCCGGCCACGGGCACCGCGAGGGCCGGCCGTGCAGGCAGCGCCCGTACGAAGAACGACGGCGGCACGAACACCGCGATGACCGCCGACAGCAGCACCCCGAGGACGAGGAAGGGCAGCGCCTGCACGATCACCGCGACGAACACGGTCATCCAGCTCTGCATCACCGGTGCGGAGAGCGCCCGGCCGATCGGCGCCTGCAACACCATCAGCAGGAGCAGCAGAAGGATCAGCGCCAGGGAGGAGTTGACGTGCCGACCCCGCGCCTCGTCCGCGTCGCGGTGATCCTCCCGCGGTGGTGCTTCGGTGGTCGGCACGGGCGGGGAACCTCCGGTGTCGCGCGCGGGCCCGGTGGCCGGGATGTACGGAACGGCAGCGTAGCCGGGGGCGCGTCGCCATGTCCTTCGATCGTGTGACAGTGACAACGCCCGCGCGCAGGTCAAGCCGGACGATGCGCTGAGCCGGTCCGCTCCGGCCGTCCCGGTACGGGTCAGGCGGCGCTCGCGCTCCGGGAGAGGGCGCTCTTCAACTCGTCGCGGGTCATGCGGGACCTGCCCGGAACGCCGGCGTCGGTCGCGAGGCGATACAGCTCGTCCTTCGTCAGCTCGTCCAGGTCCTGCCGGGGCTCCTTCCGGGCCTGCTTCTTCCGCCCGCCGGAGCCGGCCGCCGCCTTCGCCCCCGCCTTCCCCCCGGACTTCGTGCTCGCCCCCGCCTTCGCGCTCGCCTTGGTTCCCGCCTTCGTTCCCGCCCTCGTCTTCGTGCCGCCGGAGCGCGCCCTGTCGACCGACGCCTGAAGCGCCGACATCAGGTCGACCACGTTGGTGGACTCCGGCGGCCCCTCGCCCTTCTCCACCGTCTCTCCGGCCCTCTTCGCCTCGATCAGCTCACGGACCCGCTCGTGGGTGTGGTCCTGGTAGTCGTGCGGGTTCCACTCCATGGCCATGGCCTCGATCAGCTGCGCGGCCATCTTCCGCTCCCGCGCCGACGCCTTGGCGCCGGAGGGCAGGTTGCTCAGCGTCTCGTGCGGGTCGCGGACCTCGTCCGCCCAGTGCAGGGTGTGCATGACCAGTACGCCGCCCTGCTCGTGCACCGCCACGAGATAGTCCTTCTGCCGCATGCTCATCGTGGCGATGCCGGCCCGGCCGGTCTCCGAGAGCGCGTCGCGCAGCAGCCCGTAGACGTTGGCGTGCTCCTTGCGCGGCTGGAGGAAGTACGTGGAGTCGAAGTACGCGGGCTCGATGGAGTCCAGCTCCACGAAGCCGCTGATCTCGATGGACTGGGAACGGCCCGGAGTGATCGCGTCCAGCTCGCCGGGCTCGATGACGACGTATTCGCCGTCGCCGGTGTCGTACCCCTTGACGATCTTGTCGTAGGGGACCTCTTTGCCCGTCCGCTCGTTCACGCGCTTGTTCCGTACCCGGTCCGAGGTGCCGCGCTCCAGCTGGTGGAAGCGGACGGTATGGGAGTCGGTGGCCGTGGCGAGCTGGACGGGCAGGGTGACCAGCCCGAACGTCAGGGACCCGGACCACACTGCGCGCGCCATGACGATCCGTCCTCTCAGCCGGTGCCGTGTGTCCCATATTCACACCGTTCATGGCAGTGCGCCGCTTGTCGTTCCGTACGGGGGGCGGCTGCCGAGTTCGTCCTGAGGCGCCGACCGCCGGTGCGCGGGCGCCTCGGTGGTCCCTTCGGAGGCGTAGAACATGTCATCACTACCGACTGGTAGCCGGAGCGTTCCCTTCCGTCCATGATGAGACGCGAACATGTCACGACCCCCTCGCCGGTCCGGCGACGGCTCATCCCGCGTCGGCGTTGCGACTCAGGAGTGAACCCCCCATGCATGGACGTAATTGGAGAGTACGGATAGCGGTCTCGGTCGCCGGAGCGACCGCCGCGACCGTGGCCACGGCCGTCGCGCTGCCCACGACGGCCACCTCCGCCCCGGCCGACTCGCAGGCGAAGCACGGCACTTCGGCCGTCGCCACCGCCGAGCCCAAAGCCGACGCGAGCAAGACAGGCAAGACCAGCAAGACGGGCAAGACGGGCAAGACCAGCGAGCCGGGCGAGCCGCGCGCCGACGACGTCGACTACGACACGTGGAAACGCGACGTGAGCACGGTCACCGACGAGGCGCGCCCCTACCTGGAGAAGCGCATCTCCGACGGCGCGGGCGAGAAGATGGCGATCGTCCTCGACATCGACAACACCTCGCTGGAGACGCACTTTCACCCCGTCTGGGAGCTGCCGACGCCCGCGGTCCAGCAGACCCTCGACCTCGCCCGCTACGCCGAATCCCGTGGCGTGGCCGTCTACTTCGTCACCGCCCGGCCCGGCATCATCTACTCGCTCACCAAGGACAACCTGGAGAAGGAAGGCTTCCCGATCACCGGGCTGTACGTGCGGGATCTGCCGGACATCTTCGACGAGGTCAGCAAGTACAAGACCGCCAAGCGCGCGGAGATCGAGGCCCAGGGCTACAAGATCATCGCCAACATCGGCAACACCCCGACCGACGTGGTGGGCGGGCATGCCGAGAAGACCTTCAAACTCCCGGACTACGACGGCAAGTTGAGCTGAGGAGGTCCGCCTCGGCGCGGGCGGTGCGCCGTCCCGCCGTCCTTCCCCGGAGGGCCCTTCCCCGGAGGAACAGAGCCACCGGGTTCCGTACGGGGAGGGGCGACGGGCCGCCCGCGCCGCCGAGGCCCGCGGCGTGGTCACCTACGCTCGGTGGATGGCGAAGTACTTCGACGTGCACCCTGAGAACCCGCAACGCCGCACCATCGGCACGGTGGCCGAGAGCCTCCGGTCCGGCGCGCTCATCGCGTATCCGACGGACTCGTGCTTCGCGCTGGGTTGCCGGCTGGGCAGCCGCGACGGCATGGACCGCATCCGGTCGATCCGGCATCTCGGCGACCGGCACCACTTCACCCTCGTGTGCGAGAACTTCGCGCAGCTCGGGCAGTTCGTGCACGTCGACAACGACGTGTTCCGCGCCATCAAGGCGGCCACGCCCGGGAGTTACACCTTCATCCTCCCCGCGACGAAGGAGGTGCCGCGCAAGCTGCTGCACCCGAAGAAGAAGACGGTCGGGGTGCGCATCCCCGATCACGTCGTCACCCAGGCGCTGCTCGCCGAGCTCGGCGAGCCGCTGCTCTCCAGCACCCTGCTGCTGCCGGACGAGGACGAACCGATGACGCAGGGCTGGGAGATCAAGGAACGCCTCGACCACGCGGTGGACGCGGTGATCGACTCCGGCGACTGCGGGACCGAGCCCACCACCGTCATCGACTTCTCCGGCGGCGGCGCCGAGATCGTACGCAGGGGGGCGGGCGACACCGCGCGCTTCGAGTAGGGCGCGCCGGTTCCCGTAAGGCAGTTCCCGGCCGGGCGAGGTCAGGACCCGAAGCCGCTCGTGTCGCCCGGGGAGTCGTTGCCGATCTCCACGGCGCGGCCCGTCGTCACGTCCTTGGGCGTGAGGGTGAAGGCCACCCGGTGGGTGCGGCTCCGGGCCGTTCTGGCGTCGGCGTCCGCGCTGACCACCCACGCCTTGAAGCCGCCCTTGGTGCCCGCGTCGTGGCGGAGCTCGACCGCGAACTCCATCTGGATCTCCCCGACGTCGAAGCGCACGGGCTCGTCCTCGGCGGCGGCCGCCGCACTCACCAGCTCGTCCCTGATCGCCCTTACTGCGGCGGCGAGTTCAATGCTGTCGAAGTCCGGCACGATCCTGCCCCTGCCCCCGTAGCTCGCGAGTACCGGTCCGACGGTACGTCACCGTCGCGGTGCCCGCCGCCGCCACGCGAAGGCCCGCTTCGGGGCGTCGTCGGCCGCCTCCTGGCCTCGCGGGAGGATTCTGACCGAGCCCTCCGGCAGAGCGTCGGCTCCCGTGACGTGCAGGTTCCGGCCGGACGAGCTCACATGGACCCGGAGGTCCGGGATGCCGGCGAGCGCGGAGAGGTCGACCGTCGACGACTTCCGTCCGGCCGCGATGTGCAGCCGGAGCGTGTGCAACGACGGGAACGTGCGGCGGAGTTCGTCCGTAGTGCAGTGGGCCTGGCTCTCGTACGTCTCCACGACCGCCGTGGTGACGGCGCGGAGCGGGGAGATGTGGCCCGGTTCCGGCCGGCACAGCCCGACGGAGACGAGAGCGACATTGCGCAGACGCGGGAGCCGCGAGAGGACGCCGAGTTCTCGTGCCGGTACGGGTGCGTTGCCCAGATCGAGCGAGGTCAGCCGAGGCCAGCGGGTAAGGGCGAGCAGTTTCTGGAGGGTCAGGTTGCCGTCGAAGGAGAGCTGCTCCAGGCCGGACGCGAACGGCACGTCCGGCAGCGACAGACGGCGGGCCGGGCCCCGCCGGTGCCACACGAACGCGGCCTCACGCAGCGTCGTGATGCCGCTCAGCGGAGCGAGGTCCGGCCCGCTCGGCATGTCCTGCAACGTGAGCGACCGCAAGGGGAGCACGGACAGCGCTTCGTAGTCCACGAGTCCCCCGCAGTCGGACAGGACCAGTCCCGACAGCTCCGGTACGCAGTCCAGCAGGAACTCCACGTCCGGCAGCCTGTCGTTGGCCTCCAGGGTGAGCTCGCGCGGAGCCGCGCACCGCAGCGCGGGTGACAGCTCGTCCGCCGGGAAGTCCCCCACGCAGCGCAGCAGCGGTACGGAGCCGATCCCGGTCAGCGCGGACAATTGCTCGGGGCTTCCCACGGTGAGCTGCACGCCGTCCAGCGGCATGTGGCCGAGGATGTCCTCCGCATAGGTGCGGGGGTCGAACCTGTCCCAGGCTTCGGCGAGTTCCTGGAGCACCGCCGGGTCCGTGCTCTCGCGGAAGGTGCGCAGCACCTGGAAGGCGTGCTCGCCGCCCAGCAGGCGGGCGGTGTGGGCCACCGGCCGGGCCTGGTGCGCGGTCAGCGCCTCGGGAGGCGGCATCAGATCGAGGGCCACCGTGCCCGCCTCGGCGAGCAGTTCGGCCTCGGGCAGGTTCTGCGGGGGCACGAGCGCCGACGCCCGCTCCTCGACCTCGGCGCGGACCTCGGGGGCGAGCGACGTGGCGTGTTCGAGGCATGCCGCGGCGAGCAGGTGCAGGCGCTCGCGCTGCGGGTGCACCGCGGCGTCGCCCAGCTCCAGCAGACGGCGCAGGAGCACGGCCCGTTCCCCCGGACGCGCGTGCCCGATCGCCATCCGCACCACGTCCTCCCACTGCGGCTCGTGGGCGTGCGCGGCCACCAGGTTGAGGTCCTGGCCCTCCACGGCGGCCTTGGCGCCGAGATAGTCCTGGAAGGTGCGGTGTACGAACTCCAGCGTCTCGGGCGAGGGAGCGCGCAGCAACCGCAGCGCAACAGCAGGTACTCCAGGACCTCTTCGGCCTTCTCGGGCGGAGCGATCTGGGGCATCGACCGCAGCGTCTGCCCGACTATCTTCAGCGCGTCCGGGCGGTCGGCCTCGACGTGGCCGTTGCGGATCATCCAGTAGGCGAGGTCCTGGAGTAACAGCCGCTGGGCGTCCTCGTCCTGCCGCAGCGCCTCCTGGCTGCTGCTCCCGCCGGACAGCTCGGGCCTCGGCAGTTCACGCTGCACGTCCCGGCGGACCAGCAGCATGCTCAGTGCCGCCCGGTACAACTCCAGCCGGTTCTGCGGCAGATACGAGTCACGGTCCCGGTTGAGCGCGCAGATCATGGCGCACATCAGCGGGTTGGTGGCGAGCCGCGCCAAGTCCGTCTTGCGGGGCAGGACATCGGTCAGATGGCGCCGGTACGTCTCCAACCGGGCCTTCTCGTCGCAGCGTTGGGCCGTCTCGGCCGCCGCCCGGTGCCAGCGGTTCAGGAACGCCGTCACGTCCTGGCGGTTCATCGGCAGCAGGTTGAGCTCGGTGAAGTCCTGGTGGTGCAGCCATCCGTCGGCCACGGCGGAGGGGCGCGTGGTGACCAGGTAGATGCAGTCCCGGTAGAGGGTGATGAGGCTCTTGAGCCACTGCTGGGTGCGCTCGCGGTCCCGCTCGCGCACCTCGTCGACGCCGTCGACGAGCAGCAGCCCGCGCCCGGAGTGCAGCACCTGGTCGGCCCAGCCCTCGGGCTGGCTGGCGGCGAGCGGGTTGCCCACCGCTGCGAGGAAGTCCACCGGTGCGGGCAGGGTCTCGCGCCGGGCCAGGGATCTGAGGGGGAGGACGAAGGGGACGCACCCCTGGAAGTGGCCCAGGCCCACCGGGAAGTCCTGCCGTGCGGCCGTCACGGCGAGCCACTGCACGAGCGTCGTCTTGCCGGAACCGGCCAGCCCCCGCAGCAGGATCCGCGTCTCGCGGGAGAACGCCGACTCGACGCGCTTGCGCCCGCCGCCGGCCGGCTCGTGCGGCGGCCCGTCGGGCGAAGTGTCGAAGGCGTGCTCGCGGCCGTGCTCCCGGCTGTGGTGCGGCGCCAGTTCGAGGCTCAGATACGCCGTGTCCAGCGGCCACTGGGCGTGCTCCTGGCGGCTGAAGTCCAGTCCGAAGATGGTCAGTTCGCTGTAGTACTCGGCCACGTAGTCCGCGTAGCGGCGCTCGAACTCGGCGTGCGGATTGTGCACCGGGCCGGAGAACTCGACGACGGTCGGCTGGTGGCCGGTGTGCTTCACCAGCTGCCGGACGAACTCCGGGTCGTCGAACAGGACGCGGCTGCGCACCGCTTCGAGGCGGCCGTGCTGCCAGCCGTGGGGATCCGCGACCACCACGCCGATGACGGTCCCCTCGGCGAACAGCGCGGCGCCGGACATCCCCGCCCAGGGCGACTCGCCGTCATGTCCGGGCCAGGGCGGGGTGTGCGCGCTGTCCAGCACATAGCGGGCGCGGACCATCCGCGAACCCGGCTTGAACGTGCCCACGATCTGCTCGGTGTCGAGCTCTTCCCCGCTGCCGCGCTGCACCCGCGGAAAGCCGATCGCCTGACAGGACTCCATCGTCTCCAGGGCCAGCGGCATGCCCCAGCGCACGGACTGAAGGTCCAGCAGTTCGGCGTGGTCGGGAGGCAGCAGGTCCGCCTTGGCGAGCAGCAGCGCGGCGTCGCACTCGCGGTCGTGCCGCACCCACACCACGCGGCAGTCGACCTCGCCGACACCGCCGAGCGCCGCAGCCTTCGCCGTATAGCGGTTGGTGACCACATGGCCGGCGGTCAGGACGAGCCGGGGCGTGAGGAGATAGCCGCTGCCCTGGCTGGTGCCGTGTACCGCGGCGATGCGCAGGCGTTCCGGTCCCACTGGTTCCACCGCCGGTCACTCCGCGCCGCAGGGACGCGGCGAGGGCGTGCGGCCGCGGATCTGCCTCCGGTGCCCGTACGGATCTGCCTTGCCGCGTCTCATACGCCCCCGTCCTTCGTCGCTCCGACGGTAGGCCAACGCGCGTCCGCGCGTCACCGGTTCCCCGTGCGCCTTGCCTGCGGAGGGCCGCCGGGAGGCGGCCGCAGACCGGCGGGGCCGCCGGAAAAATTCGCGTTAACTCCTGGGCGAACCCTTGCCAAGCAGAGTTAGTACGTGTTCGGATTAGTTCCGTCAGGCGCCCAGACGCTGCTCATTTCCGCTGGTCAGAGCCTATGCGGTGGGCCGATTCCGGCCTGCGCTCCCGCCGTTCAACCCTCGCGCGGTGAAGCGCCGTACGAAGGCCCCATAGCTGAAGCGAAGACTCCTGGAGGAACCCCATGTTCGATCTGTCGTCCGTCGATCTGCTCGACGCGTTCACCCGTGAACTGGAGCTGTGCAAGGTCGAGGAGGGCGAGCACGTCGTCGTCCTGGCCGAGCCCGGCAGCCGCGGTGACTACGTCGCCGCCGCGTTCGGAGCGGCGAAGTCCCTGGGAGCCCGCGTCATCTCCGCGACCGTGCCCGGCGGCAGCCCCGCCCCGATGGACAGCACCCGCACCGGCGCCGGGCCCGGGCTGACGTCCGTGCTGGACGACACCGCCGCCCAGGACCTGCTGAAGTCGGCGGACCTCGTCGTCGACCTCACTCAGGAGGGCTTCATCCACGCGCCCGTCCAGCAGGAGATCCTCAGCTCCGGCACCCGCATCATCTTCGTCTGCGACGCACCCGACGTGCTCGTACGCAACCTGCCGCAGGCGTCCGACAAGGAGCGCGTCCTTGAGGGGTCCGCCCTGCTGGAGCGCTCGGAGATCATGCGCGTGACCTCCGACGCCGGTACGGACCTCACGGTGCGGCTCAAGGGCTCCCGCCCGGAGTTCCAGGTCGGCTTCGCCGACGACCCGGGCCGCTGGGACCACTGGCCGAGCACGATGGTGCTGTGCTGGCCCGAGTTCTCGGACGGCCGGCTGGTGCTGGCGGAGGGCGACATCCTGCTGCCCTTCAAGGAGTACGTCCGCGACCCCGTCACGCTGGACATCGCCGACGGCCGCATCGAGAAGATCTCGGGCGGCGCGGAGGCGAAGCTGCTGGACACCTTCTTCGAGGACGCGGACGACGAGTGGGGCCGCAGCCTCTCCCACATGGGATGGGGGCTGATGAAGAGCGCCGACTGGTTCGCGACCGCCCTGTACGGCAAGGGCGAGCTGATGGGCATGGACGCCCGCGCCTTCGCCGGGAACTTCCTCTGGTCGACCGGCCCGCACCCCGTGCTCGGCCGCGAGTCCTACGCACACGTGGACATCGCGATGCGCGGCTGCACCGTGTCCGTCGACGGCACCGACGTCGTCGTGGACGGGCGGCTCACCGAGCGCTGACGCGCCGGAGGGCCGCGCCTTCCGGCCGCCGCACTTCGCCGGAGTCCGGCGACCCTCGGGCCGTCCCTTCCCAACCCGTACGGGCTGTGCCGCAGCCCCGTCCACCCCTTGTCCACGCCTCGTCCTGGAGGAGCCTTGGCGCCCAGCCAGTCTTTCGAAGTCACCGTCGTCGGCGGTGGATTGGGCGGCATGACAGCCGCGCTCGCCCTGCGCCAGCGGGGCATCCGGGTCACCGTCCTGGAACAGGCACCCGCGCTGGGAGAGGTGGGAGCCGGCATCCAGACCGCGCCCAACGCCAGCCGCGTCCTGCTCGGGCTCGGACTGCGCGCGCAGCTGGAGGCCATTCACACGGAGCCGCAGGACCAGGTGCGGCGCAGGTGGAAGGACGGTAGCGTCGTCGCCCTGACCAGGCTGGGCCAGTACTGCAAGGAGCGGTACAACGCCCCGTACTGGCACTACCACCGGGCCGATCTGCACCGCGTGATCATGGACGCCTGCACGGATCCGGACGGCCCCGGGCCCGTGGTGACCCTGCACACGGACAAGAAGGTCACCGGCCTGGACCGCACCGACCCGCGGCGCCCCGCCGCCCTCACCGGCGACGGCTGCCGGTACGAGAGCGACGCCCTGATCGGCGCCGACGGCATCCGCTCGCGGGTGCGTGACGAGATGGGAGCCGACGACACCCTTCTCTTCTCCGGCGAGATGGCCTACCGGGCCCTGATCCCGGGCGACTTGATCGCCGCCGACCCGGCCACGAGGTGGCTCGTGGACCGCTACCAGAGCACCATCTGGTACGGCCCCGACCGCCACCTCGTCCACTACATGATCCGCGGCGGCGAGTATCTCAACGTCGTCGCCTGCGTCCCCTGCACCGACGAGGTCGCCGAGAGATGGGTGGCCCGCGCGGACGCGCAGGAGCTGGCGGACGCCTTCCCCGGCTGGGACGACAGGGTCCCCGCCATGCTCTCCAAGGCGAAGGAGGACGTGTCCTGCTTCGCCCTCTACTACCGGCGTCCCGACCCGGTGTGGATGGACGGCCGCATCGCGCTGCTGGGCGACGCGTGCCACGCCATGCTTCCCTACCAGGCACAGGGCGCCTCGCAGGCCATGGAGGACGCCGCCGTGCTCGCGGAGGAGCTGGGCGCCGTCACCGCGGACGGGATCGGAGGAGCGCTGCGCCGCTATGTGGACCGGCGGGCCAAGCACGCCGGGATGGTGCAGCAGGCCTCGCTGCGCAACAAGACCTTCTACCACCTCCCCGACGGGCCCGAGCAGCGGGAACGCGACGCGAAGCTGAAGCACTTCGACGGGGAGTCCGACGTCTCCTACGACTGGCTGTGGAGCGGCACACCGCTCAACGACCCCGACCTGGGGGCCTTCTCCTACCAATTCTCCCGGTGAGCTGGGCGGGCGCGTCGATGCGGCGTCCCGCTGACAGGCGAGCGAACCGGCGTCGGCGTCGTCCATCCCAGGCGACGCGCATGAGCCCATCACCAAACCGTGGAGCGAACCGTGAAGACAGGCGATCAGATAGTCCAGGAACTCCCATGGAAATGGGGCGTCCAGGGCAGGATTTTCATCATCGGTGGCCTCGGCTACCTGTTCGACGCGTGGGACATCGCACTCAACGGCTTCCTGATGCCGTTGCTGTCCAAGGACTTCGGACTCTCCGTCGGCGAGAGCGGTCTCGTCGCGACGGCCAACCTCGTCGGAATGGCCGTCGGAGCCGTGGTGTGGGGCGCCGTCGCCGACCGCATCGGCCGCAGGCGGGCCTTCAGCGCGACGCTGCTGATCTTCGCGGTGTTCTCCGTACTGGGCGCGCTCTCTCCCGAGTACTCGGTCTTCCTTCTGCTGCGCTTCCTCGCGGGAGTCGGACTGGGCGGCTGCATCCCCGTCGACTACGCGCTCGTGAGCGAGTTCTCGCCGAGGAAGTACCGCGGCCGCATCCTCACCGCGCTCGACCTCTGGTGGCCGGTCGGCGTCACGCTGTGCGGCCTGGTCGCGACCCTGATGGTGCCGCTGCCGGGCAACTGGCGCTGGATGCTCGCGACGATGGTGCTGCCCGCGCTGCTGCTGTTCTGGGTGCGCCGCGGCGTTCCCGAGTCCCCGATCTACCTGACCCGGGTCGGCCGGGAGGCCGAGGCACGGCAGGTCATCGACGCGCTCGCCGCCCGTACGGGCGTGACACCCGAGCCGTACGAGATCCCCTCGCCCGCAGCGGGCGAGGGCGCGGACCGGCCACGGGGCGTGCGGGCCGGAGTCGAGCAGTTCCGGCGGCTGTGGACGTACAACCCGCGTATCACCTCGGTCTCCTGGCTGCTGTTCATCACGATCATGCTGGTCTACTACGCGGCCCTGACCTGGATGCCGTCGATCCTCAAGGAGCAGGGCTACAACGACACCGCGTCCTTCATGGGGCCCACCCTGATGAGCGGCGTCGGCATCCTCGGCGTCCTCGTCTCGACCTGGCTGGTGGACGTCGTCGGCCGAAAGTGGCTCATCGGGGTCGCGGCACCGGTCTCCACGGCGGCGCTGGTGGCCTTCGCGCTGGTGCTGAAGGCGGAGAACGCCGCGCTGGTGGCGATCGCGGTCTTCGGCTTCCTGATCCAGCTGACCATCCCCGTGCTCTACGCGTACGCCGCCGAGCTGTACCCGACGACGCTGCGCGCCAGCGGCTTCGGGTGGGCCTCGTCGGTCAGCCGGATCAGCACCGGGTTCGCGCCGATGCTCTTCGGGTCGCTGATGTGGCCGCTGCTCGGGCTGCCGTTGACGTTCACGGTGCTGGGGGCGGTCGTGGTGCTCGCGGTGGTCTGGATGGCCTTCGGCGCTCCGGAGACCAAGGGCAAGGACCTGGACGACATCGACGACGAGCCGGTGGGCGAGGAGACGACTGTTCCGCTGCTCGCTGAGAAGACGCCCGTGCAGGGCTGAACTGGCGCTGAACTGCCGCCGAACCGACGCCGAGTCGTCGCTGAGCCGTCCTGCGGGCGCGGGCGCGTGGCCCCTCGTCCCCGCGCCCGCGGGACATCCGGCGAGCACATCCGGTCGGCACAGCCGAGCACGCCCGAGCAGCAGAGCCGAGCAGCACAGCCGAGCAGCACAGCCGAGCAGAGAGGAGAGGAGTGAGATGAAGCCCGCCGCCTTCACCTACCACCGTGCGCGCGATGTCGAGGGCGCGGCACGACTGCTCGCCGAGCTCGGGGACGAAGCGAAGATCATCGCGGGAGGGCAGAGCCTCGTGGCGATGATGAACTTCAGGCTGGCGCGGCCGCAGCACCTCGTCGACATCGGCGGGCTCCAGGGCCTCAGCGGCCTCCGCCCCGGCCGCGGCGGCGGCCTCCGCATCGGGGCCCTGACCACGCACCACGCCGTGGAGACCGCGCCGCCCGATGCGCTCGGCCCCGGCTTCGCCGTCGTACGGGACGCCATGCGCTGGATCGGGCACCTGCCCGTGCGCACCCGCGGAACCGTCGGCGGCAGCCTCGCCCACGCGGACTCCACCGCCGAGTGGTGCCTGCTCGCGGTCGCGCTCGACGCGGAACTGGTGGCGCGCGGCCCGTCGGGGGAGCGGCGCATCCCGGCGCGGGATTTCTTCCACGGCTACTACACGACCGCGCTGGAGCCCGACGAGATCCTCGTCGAGGTGGTCTTCCCGCGGCCCGCGCCGAACGCCGCGCTCACCGAATTCGCCGAGCGCCGGGGCGACTTCGCCGTCGTCGCCGCGGCCGTCGACCTCCGGCTCGCACCCGGCGGCCGGAGCGTGAGCGGAGGCAGCGTCGCGCTCGGCGGGGTCGCACCGCGGCCCGTACGGGTCCCGGAGGCCGAGGCCGTGCTCGCACGCGGTGGCCCGCCCGGGCCCGGACTCTTCGCCGAGTGCGCCGAGTCGGCGGCGGCCGCCGCCGACCCTCCCTCCGACGCGAACGGCAGCGCGCGCCACCGCCGGCGTCTCATCCGCACCCTGGTGGCGCGCGCATGCGAGGAGGCGATCGCCCGATGACGTACGAGGAGACGAACGGGAAGCGGGGCAGCGCAGGCGGCGGCAGCCCGAACGGCACCCCGAACGGCACCCTGAACGGCACCCCGAACGGCGGCCCCAACGGCCGCGCCCGCGGGGGCCGTTCGGACGGCGCGTGGATCGGCGCGTCCGTCGGGCGCCGCGAGGACCCCCGGCTGCTCAGCGGCCGCGGAAGCTTCACCGACGACCTGGAGGCTCCGGGCATGCTGCACGCGCAGTTCGTGCGCAGCGGCGTCGCCCACGCCGAGGTCACCGCACTCGACCTGTCCGGCGTACGGCAAGTGCCGGGCGTCGTGGCGGCGTTCGACGCGCGGGACCTCGGGCTCGCCGACATCACGGCGCGCTTGGGGCGGCCGATCACCGAGTTCGTCCCCACCGGCATGCCGGTCCTGGCGCGCGACCGCGTCCGTTACGCCGGCGAGCCGCTGGCGGTGGTGGTCGCACGCGACCCGTACGCCGCCGAGGACGGCATCGAGGCGGCGAAGGTGACGTACGAGACGCGTCCGCCCGTCCTCTCCGAGGAGGCGGCACTCGCGCCGGACGCGCCGCTCGTGCACGACGAGGCGAAGGCCAACACCCTGCTGGACGTCTCGATGTTCGCCACCGAAGGCATCGACGGCGTCTTCGACGAGGCGCCGTGCGTCGTCCGCGTCGAGTCCCGTACGGGGCGGCAGAACGCCCTTCCCCTGGAGACGCGGGGCGTCCTCGCCGCCTGGGACGACCGCGAGGAGCAGCTTCTGCTGCGCACGTCGACGCAGGTGCCGCACCAGGTGCGCACGACTGCCGCGCGCTGCCTCGGACTCGACGAGCGCGCCGTGCGCGTCGTCGTCCCGGACATGGGCGGCGGCTTCGGGCAGAAGTGCGTCGTCGGACGCGAGGAGATCGCGGTGGGCGCGGCGGCGCTGCGCTTGGGCCGCCCGGTGAAGTGGATCGAGGACCGCAAGGACGCGCTCTCCGCCTCCTTCCTCGCCCGCGAACAGCACTACGACGTGCGCGCGGCCTTCGACGGCGACGGCCGCATCCTCGGTCTCGACGCCGCGATCGTCTGCGACATGGGCGCCTACTCCTGCCATCCCTTCACCGCCGGCATCGAGCCGCTGATGGCCTCCGCCGAGATGCCCGGCGTCTACAAGGTCCCCGCCTACCGCGTACGGGCGCGCGCCGTCACCACCAACAAGGCGCCCACGGCGCCCTATCGGGGCGTGAGCCGCCCGCAGTACGTGATGGTCATGGAGCGGCTCTTCGAGCGTGCCGCTCGCGAACTCGGCCTCGGCGCGACGGAGATACGCCGCCGGAACCTCATCACGCAATTCCCCTACACGGGCGTCAACAACGTGACGTACGACCCCGGTTCGTATCTGGAGTCGCTGAATCTGTGCGAGGCCGTGCTGACCGAGGAGGGCTGGTACGCCACGAAGGAGGAGGCAGCTTCCGCGGGCCGCCACATCGGCGTCGGCTACGCCTGCTTCAGCGAGCGCACCGGCTACGGCTCGGCAGCCTTCGCGCAGCGCAAGATGGAGGTCGTCCCCGGCTTCGACATCTCCGAGGTACGGATGGACACCAGCGGCGCCGTCGTCGTCACGACCGGCACCATGAGCCACGGCCAGAGCCACGAGACGACGATGGCGCAGATCGCCGCCGACGAACTGGGCCTGGACATCGAGCGGGTGCGCATCCACCAGGGCGACACCGACCGGATCACCTACGGCTGGGGCACCTTCGCCAGCCGCTCCATCGCCATCGGCGGCAGCGCGGTGCGGCTGGCGGCGGCCCGGCTCGGCGAGAAGCTCAAGACGATCGCCGCCGCCGTGCTCGAAGTGCCCCCGGAAGAGCTGGAGTTGGGCGAGGGCGTCGTGGCGCACCCCGCGAGCGGCGGCACAGTGGGCTACCGGGAGCTCGCCGGCATCGCCTACCTCAGGTCGCATCTGCTGCCCGAGGGCGTGGAGCCGGGGCTGACCGCGTCGGCGACCTTCGACGTCTTCAACGACGGCACGTTCTCCAACGCCACGCACGGCGTCGTCGTCGAACTCCACGAGGGGACGGGCCGGGTGGAGATCCTGCGCTACGTCTGCGTCGAGGACTGCGGTGTGGCCGTCAACCCGAAGGTGGTGGAGGGGCAGACGAGGGGCGGCATCGCCCAGGGCATCGCGGGAGCGCTCTTCGAGCAGGTCACCTACGACGAGCAGGGCGCGCCGTCCGCGGTCAGCTTCATGGAGTACAAGGTCCCCACGGCGATGGAGATCCCCGAGGTGAGCATCCACCACCTGGAGACCCCCTGCACGTTCACCGAGACCGGCGCGAAGGGCGTGGGGGAGGGCGGCACCATCGGGGCGCCCGCCGCGGTGCTCAACGCCGTCAACGACGCGCTGCTCGCTACCGGCGTCGAGCTGAACGACACACCCGTCACGCCGGAGACGGTCGCCGACGCGCTCGACGGGGGGCGCCCGCCGGCGCCGGCGTCGCCGCGGGCACCTTCAGCCCACTCCGCTCGGTCCGCTCAACCAGCTCAGTCCGCACAAGCGCTGGAGCACACCTCATGACGGAGACGACGCACCGCCCGCCCGACCCGGGGCATCAGCAGCTGATCAGCCTGCACGTCAACGGCGAGACGCACGACGTGCTCACCGAGCCGCGCCGCACGCTCGTCGACGTGCTCCGCCACGAACTGCGGCTGACCGGCACCCATGTCGGCTGCGAGCACGGCATCTGCGGCGCCTGCACGGTGCTGCTCGACGGCGCGCCGGTCCGCGCCTGCCTCATGTTCGCCGCACAGGCGGAGGGCAGCGAGATCCGCACCGTCGAGTCGCTCGCGGAGGGGCGCGAACTCAGCGATCTCCAGCGGGCGTTCAGCGAGCACCACGGCTTGCAGTGCGGCTTCTGCACACCCGGGTTCCTGATGCTCGCGGAGGGATTCCTGGCCGAGCGGCCGCAGGCGTCCAAGGAGGAGATCCGCGAGGTCGTCGCCTCCAACCTGTGCCGCTGCACCGGCTACCAGACCATCGTCGAGGCGATCGACGACTGCGCCGCCCGTCGCCGCGCCGCGCTCGGGCGGCAGCCCGGTGTACCGGATCCGGACGGCGCCGAAGAGCGCGAGGAGGTTCGATGAGGATCGACAACGCGGTCCTGGTGGAGGCGTCTCCGGAGGAGGTGTTCGCTCTCGTCAACGACGTGCGGCGGGTGGCCGGTTGCATGCCGGGCGCGACGCTGGACGGCAGGGACGGCGACGCCTGGACGGGCCGGGTGAAGGTGAAGGTCGGCCCGGTCACCGCCTCGTACTCCGGCTCCGTGCGGTTCCTGGAGGTCGACGAGGAGAAGCGGCGGCTGCGCGTACAGGCGCGGGGCGACGACGCGCACGGCAGCGGCGACGCCGAGGCGGAGGTCGCGCTGGAGGTGGCGGAGGCACCGGAGGGCGCCGAGCTGAGGCTGACGACGGACCTCGTCATCCGCGGGAAGATCGCACAGTTCGGCAAGGGCGCGGTCGCGGCCGTCTCGGACAGGATTCTCCAGCAGTTCGCCAGGAACCTCGGCGCCCTGCTGGACTCGCAGCGCCGCGGCGCCGCCACCGTGGCTTCCTCCGTGCCCGCTTCCTCCCTGCCGGCCGGCGGGGGGCCGGGCGTCGCGCACGTGCCCGCCGCGGTACGGGAGCCGGGGCCGGCCGGTATGTCAGCCATCCCGTCGGGCGGCTCCGAACTCGGCGGTCTTTCCCTGCTCTTCGGCCCGGCGGCGGCCAAGTACGCCCCGCTCGCCGGTGCGTTCGCCTTCGGCGTCTTCCAGGGGTGGCTCCTCAGCCGGGCGTTCGGCGGGCACCGTTGCCGTACCGCTCCGAGGGGGCGCCCGTGACTTCGGAACCGTACGGGCAGCCGGGCCGCTACGGCGCGGAGACCGACCGGACCTACGAGCGCGCCGGTTTCGGCGCACCGGTGCGGCGTGGCAGCCGCCCCGCACTCGTCGTCGTCGACCTCACCCGCGGATTCACCGAGGACGCCTACCCGACCGGCGCGGACCTGACCGGCACCGTCGAGGCGACCGCGGCCCTCGTGGACGCGGCACGCCCCGCCGGCGTCCCCGTGATCTGGACCGTGATCGCCTACACGCCGGCCGAGGCGGAGGGCCGCTCGGTGACCTGGCTGGAGAAGGCGCCCGGCATGCGCGCGCTCGTCGAGGGCACGCAGGCCGTCGCGCTCGATCCGCGGCTCCCGCGCCGGCCCGAGGACCTGCTCGTGGTGAAGAAGGGCGCGTCGGCGTTCTTCGGGACTCCGCTCGCGGCCTCGCTCGCCGGGCTGGGATGCGACACCGTGCTGGTCTGCGGAGCAACCACCAGCGGCTGCGTACGGGCCACCGTCGTGGACGCCGTGCAGTCGGGCTTCCCGGCCCTGGTGCCGCGCGAGTGCGCGGGCGACCGTGCCCAAGGGCCGCACGACGCCGCGCTGTTCGACATCCAGGCCAAGTACGGCGACGTCGTGCCGCTCGGCGACGCGCTCGCGTACCTCGGCAAGCTGCCCGCTTCCGCCCCGCCCGGCCATCCGGCCGGCTGACCAACTGACCGCCGCCGTACGCGAGTCCACGGGCCACGCCCGCGCCTCGCGCCCCCTCTCCCCGACGTCCCGTCCCGTACGACTGCTTCGAGGCCCACGCATGCCAGACCGGTTCGTCACCCAGCTCGCCCTCGCCGACCTCGCCGACGTCCCCGCCCGCAGCCGATGGCTGCGCTCCGGCCCGCTGCGTCTGCACGCTCTCGACTACGGCGACGGCGCCTCCGGCGAGGCCGCCGGCGACCGCGTGCCGATGCTGCTGCTGCCCGGGATCACGAGCCCCGCCGTCACGATGGACTTCGTCGCGCGGCGGCTGACCGATCTCGTACGCCCGATCGTCCCGGACATCCGGGGCAGGGGCCTCTCCGACGACGGCGACGGCGGCGGCAACGGCGGTGCCTACACGCTGGAGTCGTACGCCGCGGACACCGAGGCCTGGATCACCGGCCTCGGCCTGCGGCGCCCCCTGGTCGCCGGGCACTCGATGGGCGCCAGGATCGCGGCCGTCACGGCAGTACGGGCCAAGGTGCCCCTGCGCGGCACGGTGCTGGTCGACCCGCCCATGAGCGGTCCCGGCAGGGATCCGTACCCCACGACGCTGCCCGCGTTCCTCGGCCAGCTGGAGCAGGCGCGGCGCGGCACCGACGCCGACGAGGTCGCCGCGGCATGGCCCCGCTGGCCGCGCCGCGAGCAGGAGTTGCGTGCCCGCTGGCTCTCCAGCTGCGGCGAGGAGGCGCTCCGCGCCACGCACCAGGGGTTCGAGAGCGAGGACTTCTTCGACTGGTGGCCTTCCGTTCCCGCACCCACGGCGCTGCTCTACGGAGAGGACAGCCCGGTCGTCACCCCGGCGGGCGCGGAGGAGGCGACGCGGGCGCACCCGCGGGCCCTGCTGACCGCCATCCCCGGCGCCGGGCACATGGTGTTCTGGGACAACCCCGAGGCCGCGCTCGACGCCCTTCGGGAGGCGCTGCGCGGGATGCTCGCGTGAGCCCCGATCCGGGTCCCGGGCAGGTCCCGGGCACCGGCCCCGGCTCGTTCCCGGGCCGGGTTCCCGGCTCGGTTTCCGCATGAGCGGACGGGGTGCGGGAGGCGCGGAACGAGCCGTCGTACCGCCGTGCTTTAGTGGGCCCATGGCTGACAAGACCTCACCGGCCTCGGGCACGGCTGCCCCTCCCGCGGCGCTGCTCGCCGCTCCCGGATACCAGGTGCGCCGTCTCTACCAGGCCTATCTCGCGGCATGGGTGCGCAGTGTCGATCCGACCCTGACCGGCCCGCAGTTCGCGGTCCTCACCGCCGTGGACGCCGCGCCGGGACACGACCAGAGCGCGATGGCCTCGGCGGTGGCGCTGGACACCTCGACGATGGCGGACGTCGCCCGGCGCCTGGAGAAGCGCGGACTGATAGTGCGCCGCACGGCGGCCGACGACGGGCGGCGCAAGCTCCTCTACCTCACCGACGACGGGGAGCGGGCGCTGCGCGAGGCCGACGGCCGCGCGCGGGCGCTGGACGAGCGGCTGCTGGAGGGCTACGGATCCGGCGCGGAGCGCCGCAGGCTGATGCGGGAGCTGACGGAGCTGGCGGACCACTGGGAAGGGCTCGCCGGGGACGGCTGACCACCGCGAGGCCCGTGCCCGGTGAGCGAAACCGTGCGAGGGCCTTGCGCGACCAGATAGTACGTGTTCGGATTAACTCTCCGTGCGGCTCCGCCCCCAGTGCGACCCGTACGCCGCGAGATCGCGCGAGATCGGAGGCCTCCCATGGCAGACCACCACATCGGCATGATCGTCCCGAGCTCCAATCTGACGATGGAGACCGAACTGCCGCGCATGCTGCGGGCGAGGGAGGAGGCGGGGCACGGCGAGCGGACGCCGGACCGCTTCGTCTTCCACAGCAGCCGGATGCGGATGCGCAAGGTGACGCCGGAGCAGCTGAAGGAGATGAACGCGCAGACCGAGCGGGCCGCCCTCGAACTGGCCGACGCCCGGCCGGACGTGGTCGCCACCGCCTGCCTGGTGGCGATCATGGCGCAGGGCCCGGGCCACCACTGCACGGCGGAGGACGAGATCACCGCCGTGCTCGCGGGGCAGGGCGCGCAGGTTCCCGTCGTCTCCAGCGCGGGCGCGCTGCTGAGCGGGATCGGGGCGCTGGGCGCGAAGCGCGTCGCGGTCGTCACGCCGTATATGAAGCCGCTCACCGAGACGGTCGTGAACTACATCGAGGACGCGGGGACGGAGGTCGTCGACTCGCTGAGCCTGGAGGTCCCGGACAACCTCGCCGTCGCCCGCCTGGACCCCGCGGATCTGCGGGAGCACTGGCGGCGCCTCGACCTCGCCCGCGCCGACGCGATCGTGCTGTCGGCGTGCGTGCAGATGCCCTCGCTCTCCGCGGTCCAGCATGTCGAGGACGCCTCGGGGCTCCCGGTGCTGACGGCGGCGACGGCCACGGCGCACCGCATCCTCACCGAACTGGGCCTGAAGCCCTGGGTTCCGGCGGCGGGAGCGCTGCTCGACGGCGCGCACTGACGGACGAGCCGGACGCCCCCGACAGCCCCTGCCCTCAGGGCCGGTTGCCGACCTCGCACATCTGGTGCGTCCACGCGCGCGCCTGTTCGGTGAGGGTGATGCCGAGGCCGGGGCGCCGGGGCACGCGCATGCGGCCGCCACCCGTCTCCAGGCGCTCGTTGAACAGCGGGTCCAGCCAGTCGAAGTGCTCAACCCACGGTTCGTACGGATAGGCCGCCGCGAGATGGAGGTGGATCTCCATCGCGAAGTGCGGTGCGAGCGCGAGGTGTTGGTGCTCGGCCAGTGCGGCGAGCTTGAGGAACTGGGTGACGCCGCCGATGCGGGGCGCGTCGGGCTGGAGCACGTCGGCCGCGCCCGCCCGTATCAACTCCCGGTGCTCCGCGACCGATGCGAGCATCTCGCCGGTGGCGACCGGGGTGTCGAGCGTGGCGGCGAGAGCGGCGTGGCCCTCGGCGTCGTAGGCGTCGAGCGGCTCTTCGAGCCAGACGAGGGAGAAGTCCTCCATCGCACGGCCCATGCGCAGGGCGGTGGGCCTGTCCCACTGCTGGTTGGCGTCGGCCATCAGCGGCACGTCGTCGCCCAAGTGCTCGCGTACGGCGGTCAGTCGGCGCAGATCCTCGCGGTGGTCCGGATGGCCCACCTTGATCTTGATGCCGCCGATCCCGTCGGCGAGGGAGGCGGAGGCGTTCTCCAGGAGCTCTTCGACGGGGGTGTGCAGAAAGCCGCCCGAGGTGTTGTAGCAGCGCACCGACTCCCGGTGTGCGCCGAGGAGTTTGGCCAGCGGCAGGCCGGCGCGCTTGGCCTTCAGGTCCCACAGGGCGACGTCGAAGGCGGCGACGGCCTGCGTGGCGAGACCGCTGCGGCCCACCGAGGCGCCCGCCCACACGAGCTTCGTCCAGAGCCGGTCGATGTCGTTCGGGTCCTCGCCGATCAGCTCGGGGGCGATCTCCAGCGCGTGGGCGAACTGGCCCGGCCCACCGGCGCGCTTGGAGTAGCTGAAGCCGATGCCCTCGTGGCCGTCCTCCGTGGCGATCTCGGCGAAGAGCAGGGCGACTTCGGTCATCGGCCGCTGCCGGCCGGTGAGCACCTTGGCGTCGCTGACGGGCGTATCGAGGGGGAGACGTACGGAGGAGAGCCTGATCCAGCGGATTCCGCCGGGCGTCGTTCCGCCCCCTTCGGGGCGCGTGGCGTGGAGGGCGCTGTGTGCTGTGTTCACGGCTGTGTCCCGGGAGTTGGGGTCTCGATCGGGGTCGGGGGGCGGCCGATTCGCGGCCGGCGGCTGCACACCCATTGACCCCGCCTGGCCACAACCTTAGCCTCCATTCTCATACATAGACAGCATCCCCGTATGAAGACGACTGAAGACGCCTGCCGTCCACGGATCGGAACAGCGTGAAGGCAACCGACGTAGTGAGACGCCCGTGCGGCGGCAGCGTGCGATGCGCGCCGCCAGCACGGCGATCCCGGCCCGCGCCGGAATGCGGTGCGCGTCCGCGCGCGGGTGCGCGGGCCCGGCGCCGCGTACACCGTGGCTCCACGCCGCAGTTCACAATCCTGAACGGGTGTCAGTTGTCTGATGCCGGCAGACGAGCGTCGCCCGACGCCGACGGGCGTCTGAGACCCGGCGTCGCGCACGGCCCCGGAGGACCGGTCCCGTCGCGACGGCCCGCAGCCGGACGGCGGTAGCGCCGGCAACCTCCGGCCCTCCTGGCGTGGGCCGTCGCCGACCGGAATGGCCGCGCGGCACGCGCCGAGACGGACGGCTCGCCCGCGCGCGGGCCCGCAAGCCCACAAGCCCCCACGCCACGCCTCATGTTCTGCCAGAACGCCCCCCGCCAGAACGCCCCGCCAAAGGAGAACTGACGCATGCCTCTTGTCGCCGTCGGGATCAGCGTCCTGATCCTGCTCTTCCTCATGACGAGGCTGAAACTCAACGGTTTCGCCGCCCTGCTCCTGGTGGCCGTAGGAGTCGCCCTGGTCCAGGGCATACCCGTGGCGAAGATCCCGGAAGTCCTCTCGGGAGGCATCGGCGACCAGATCGGCGACACGATGCTCACCATCGGGCTCGGCGCCATGGTCGGCCGCGTCATGGGAGACTCCGGCGCCGCCCAGCGCGTGGCGAACACGCTGCTCGACGCCTTCGGGGAGCGGCGGGTCCAGGTGGCGATGGTCGTGACGGCCATGCTCATCGGCGTCACGATGTTCTACGAGGTCGCGTTCGTGATCATCGTGCCCGTCGCGTTCACCATCGTCAGGGTCACGGGCAAGAATCTGCTCTGGGTCGGGCTCCCCATGTCGATCGCCCTGTCCACCATGCACAGCTTCCTGCCGCCCCACCCCGGCCCCACCGCGGTCGCCGCGGCCTTCCACGCCTCGATCGGACTGACGCTGTTCTACGGCCTGTTCATCGCGGTCCCCCTCGGTGCGCTCATCGCCCTGCTCTGGCCGCGCCTTCCGTTCGTCAGGGCGATGAACCCCTCCATTCCCAAGGGCCTGGTCAGCGAGCGCGTCTTCACCGACGAGGAGATGCCGGGCATGGCCTGGTCGCTGTGCGTCGCCCTCTTCCCGGTCGTGCTGATCGCCGGTGCGGCCGTAACGGACATGGCCGCGTCCGGGTCGGGACCGCTCCTGCACTTCGTGGCCTTCGTCGGATCGGCGCCGATCGCGCTCCTGTTGACGCTGCTGCTGGCGGTGTGGGCGTTCGGGCCGCGGATCGGACGCAGCCTCTCGGAGGTCAGCGCGTCGTGCGCCTCGGCGGCCCAGGCGATGGCGATGATCCTGCTCGTGATCGGCGCCGGCGGCGCGTTCAAGCAGGTCCTCGTCGAGGGCGGGATCTCGGACTACATCAAGGACGTCACCCACGGCTGGTCCATATCCCCGATCATCCTCGCGTGGCTCATCGCCGTCATCCTGCGCGTGGCGCTGGGATCGGCGACGGTCGCCGTCGTCACCGCCTCCGGCGTGGTGCTGCCGCTCCTCGCGGGCAGCGGCGTCCACCCCGAGGTCATGGTGCTCGCCGTCTCGTGCGGATCGATCGCCTTCTCCCACGTCAACGACCCGGGATTCTGGATGTTCAAGGAGTACTTCAACCTGTCGGTCATCGACGCCATCAAGGCGCGCACGACCTACACGACGGTACTCGCGATCCTGGGGCTCGGCGGCGTACTGGCCGTCGAGTGGGCCCTCGACGCCTTCAACGTATGAGAGGCGCCGCCGGCCGGCGTAGCGGAGACGCCCTCGACGCATGTGAGACGAGGGCGAGTTCGGCAACGATCCAGATCCACGCATCGGAAGGGGCGCAGTCGTGACACGACCCGTCGTCACCGCATTCACCGTGTATCCCGTCGCCGGCCGGGACTCCATGACCCTGAACCTCTCCGGCGCCCACGGCCCCTACTTCACGCGCAACGTGGTCGTCGTCGAGGACTCCGAAGGACGTACGGGAGTGGGCGAGGCACCCGGCGGAGAGAGGATCACGCGGACCCTGCGCGACGCCGAACCCCTCGTCCTCGGCGCCGAGCCGGGCGACCACAAGCGCGTCCTGCGCGAGATCCGCCAGAGGTTCGGGGACCGCGACTCCGGCGGCAGGGGCGCGCAGACCTTCGATCTGCGCACCACCGTCCACGCCGTCACGGCGGTCGAGTCGGCGCTGCTGGACCTGCTCGGGCAGCACCTCGGCGTGCCCGTCGCCGCGCTGCTGGGCGACGGTCAGCAGCGGGACGCCGTCCGCGTCCTCGGCTACCTCTTCTACGTGGGCGACCCCGACCGCACCGACCTGGAGTACTGCCGCGAGCCCGCCTCCGGCGTGGAGTGGTACCGCATCCGGCACGAGGAGGCGCTGACCGC
Organism: Streptomyces winkii; assembly: GCF_032248595.1. Classification (NCBI taxonomy): domain Bacteria; kingdom Bacillati; phylum Actinomycetota; class Actinomycetes; order Kitasatosporales; family Streptomycetaceae; genus Streptomyces; species Streptomyces winkii. Next base: position 335,208 of record NZ_JASTTH010000008.1, read on the forward strand.
CGACGGCATCGTCCGCCAGGCCGAGGCCACCCACGACCTGTACGGCTTCCGGGACTTCAAGCTGAAGGGCGGAGTCCTGGAGGGCCGCGAGGAGGCCGAGGCCGTACGGGCGCTCAAGGAGCGCTTCCCGCAGGCCCGCATCACGCTCGATCCGAACGGCGCGTGGTCGCTGCGCGAAGCGGTCGAGCTGTGCGGGCCGTTGACGGACACGCTCGCTTACGCAGAGGACCCGTGCGGAGCGGAGGAGGGGTTCTCCGGCCGCGAGATCCTCGCGGAGTTCCGCCGCGCCACCGGACTTCCCACGGCGACCAACATGGTCGCGACCGACTGGCGGCAACTGACGCACGCCCTGGCCCTCCAGTCCGTCTCCATCCCGCTGGCCGACCCGCACTTCTGGACGATGCGGGGCTCCGTGCAAGTGGCTCAGCTGTGCCATGCGACGGGCCTGACCTGGGGATGCCACTCCAACAACCACTTCGACGTCTCGCTGGCGATGATGGTCCACTGCGGCGCGGCGGCCCCGGGCGAGTACAACGCCCTGGACACGCACTGGATTTGGCAGGAGGGACTGGAACGCCTCACCGTCGACCCGCCGCGGATCGACGGGGGAGAGGTCGCCGTTCCCCGTCTCCCCGGTCTCGGGGTGACGATCGACATGGACCGGCTCCTCGCGGCCCACGAGCTCTACCGGGAGAAATCGCTGTCCGGCCGGGACGACTCCGTCGCCATGCGATACCTCGTCCCGGACTGGCGGTTCGACGCCAAGCGGCCGTCTCTCGTACGAGGGTGACGCGGATGCGGGTCCGGGGGCGGGGCGCGCACGTACGGAACTGGTACGGCTGATCGGCGTACCAGTTGATTCCCTGGTCACCGGAGGTGCGAACGGTCACGCTCGGTGCCATGCCGAAGGAAGTTCTTCACTCAAGTCCCGCCGTGCGTACGGCGGTCGGGCCCCAGCCCACGGAGCCCGCAGAACCCGCACAGCCCGCGGAGCGCGCTCAGTCCGATACCGCGAGGGCTCCCCGTTTCTCGATGCAGTTCACGTCGACGCCGCGCGCGGCGCGCCTCGCCCGTCGTCTGGTCGCCCGGCGCCTGGATGACTGGGGTTATCCGTACGGCTCCGATACGAACGACACCGTGACCCTCATCGCGGGCGAACTGGCCGCCAACGCCGTACGGCACGGCCATGTGCGGGGCCGTGACTTCCGGCTGGCACTGACCACCTCTCCCGGTGTGCTGCGCATCGAAGTCACCGACACCCGCGGCGAGTTACGCCCCACGTGCCGCGTCACGGGGCCGAACGCGGAGAGCGGGCGCGGGCTGCTGCTCGTCTCGCAGCTGGCGGACCGCTGGGCCGTCACGACCGCCGGGCCCACCCACCCCGGCAAGACGGTGTGGGCGGAGGTGGAGGTCCCCGGTTCCTGAACCTCCAGGACGAGCCCGTGAAGATCCCCAGGGGCTGACCGCGCCGGAGCCGGAAAGGCCGCGTGGCCCCGAGCCGCTCCGCCCGCGTACGGCTCCAACTGAGCGCATCCGGGCGGGCGTTGGCGCCGACGCCGGCGGCGGGTCCGGACGATCCGTCGCCGGCACACGCGCGGGACGCGTGATTCGAGGGTGTCCGCTTCTCCCCTTATCTGATGGATCAAAGTGACATTTCGTCCCCACGCGTATCTTTCACTTTTTGAACTTTGAAACAGCATCTTGCGTGGACCGGAGGCCTGGGCAAGCATTCCGTTCAGCGCTTGTCAGGGACACGGTCACCACCGGCCGTGTGCTTCCTGCTGCGCCCAACGGGCCCACCACCCCAAGGGGCCCCCGTTCTCCTAGTGGAGGAAGCAGTGAGGATCACGCGCACCACCCCCCATCGCACCTTTGCGAGACGCGCGCGGCTGATCGCAGTCACATCCGGCTTCGCCGTGGCCGCCGCTCTCGCCCTTCCGGCGAGCGGCGCCTCGGCGAGCGAACCCGCTCCCACGAAGTTCAGCGCCGCCGCGCTCAGCGACGCAAGCCAGGCACTGCGTACCGCTCACGTCGGCGGCACGGCCTGGTACACCGACAAGGCGGCCGGCAAGGTCGTCGTGACCGTGGACAGGACCGTCTCCAAGGCCGACCTGGCCAAGGTCAAGAAGGAGGCCGGAGTCAACTCCGGTGCCTTCGAGATCAAGCGCACCCAGGGCAAGTTCTCCAAGTACATAGCCGGCGGCGAGGCCATCACCACGGGTGGCGCGCGCTGCTCGCTCGGCTTCAACGTGCAGGACGGCAGCGGCACCAAGTACGCGCTGACGGCCGGTCACTGCACCAACATCGGCAGTTCCTGGTCGATCGGCACCACCGCCGGAAGCAGCTTCCCCGGCAACGACTACGGCATCATCCGCCACTCCGACCCGAGCGCGGCGGACGGCCGTGTCTACCTGTACAACGGCTCGTACCAGGACATCACCAACGCCGGGAATCCCTCCGTCGGGCAGTCCGTGCAGCGCAGCGGCAGCACGACCGGCGTGCACGGCGGCACCGTCACCGGCCTGAACGCCACCGTGGACTACGGTCCCGACGGCATCGTCTCCGGTCTCATCCAGACCAACGTCTGCGCCGAGCCCGGCGACAGCGGGGGTTCGCTCTTCTCCGGCAGCACGGCCCTCGGCCTGACCTCCGGCGGCAGCGGCAACTGCTCCTCCGGTGGCACGACGTTCTTCCAGCCCGTCACCGAGGCGCTCAGCGCGTACGGCGTGAACGTCTTCTGATCCCGCCTCGTCCGCGGCGGGACGGGGTGACCCTCCCTCCGTGAGCGACTGCCGGCCCGTACGTCCCCTGGGACGTGCGGGCCGGCTGCTGTGTCCGGGACCGCCGGACTCGTATGCGGGACGCGGGCGGTGCCCCGGCGGCAGGACGGAAGATCGAACAGTCCGGTGACGTGTGGGCCGCCTTCCGGGCCCGGAGGTGCTCCCCGGCATACCGTCGATGAGCCGGACCGTCCGGCCGTCGTCGTACAGCGGAGGGCGGGAGATGCAGCCGAAGGAGCCCGAGGAGCCCGAGGAGTCCGACGAGACCACGGCGCCGGGGGCGCCGGGGAGTCCCGGGAGCGGGTCCGGGGAGCCGGAACACCGCGCGTCCCGGGCGGGCACCGGTGCCCGCCGCCCCTCCGCCCGCCAAGTGCCCGGTGGACACGGCCCGTTCGGCCGCAAGGGCCCCCGCGGGGACGGCTCGTGGACGGGGAGCCCGCCGCCCGGGCCGACACGTCCGGGGTTCTGGCGCAGCCCGCTGCGCGGCCCGTGGCTGACCTCGGTGTTCGGGCTGGTCCTGCTCGTGGGCATCCCCGTGCTCTTCGTGACGGGACTGCTCTCGTACGCCGCCTACAACCCCGGGCTCGGGTCGCCGAACGACAAGACCCCGGACGCGGGCTGGCTCCGCTTCTACCTCTTCCCCTGGCCCACCGATCCGCCGTGGCTGTACCGCCTCAACCAGGGGGTGCACGTCACGCTCGGGGTGGTGCTGGTGCCCGTGCTGCTGGCGAAGCTGTGGTCCGTGGTGCCGAAGCTGTTCACGTGGCCGCCGGTGCGCTCGCTCGGCCACGCGCTGGAGCGGCTGTCACTGCTGCTGCTCGTGGGCGGCGCTCTCTTCGAGTTCGCCACGGGCCTGCTGAACGTACAGCTCGACTACGTCTTCCCCGGCTCCTTCTACACGCTCCACTTCTACGGCGCCTGGGTCTTCGTCGGCGCCTTCGTCGTCCACATCGCGTTCCGCGTCCCGATCATGGTCCGTGCGCTGCGCAGCCGCGGGCTCCGGGACGAACTGCGCACCCCCGCCCGCCGTACCGAACCCGAACCGGCGGACGAGACGGGCCTGGTGACGCCCGATCCGGCACCGGCCACGATGTCGCGCCGCGGCGCCCTGGGCATGGTGGGCGCGGGTTCGCTCGTGCTGTTCGCGGTGACGGCAGGGCAGAGCATCGGCGGCTCGCTGCGGGAGACCGCGGTGCTGGCGCCCCGCAACAGGAACCCGGGCTCCGGGCCCAACGGATTCCAGATCAACAAGACCGCCGAGGCACGCGGCATCCGGGCGTCCGACATCGGCGACGGCTGGCGCCTGACGGTGCGCTCGGGCGGGCGGAAGAAGGTCCTCACGCGGCAGGAGCTGCTGGAGCTGCCCCAGCACACCGCGGCGCTCCCCATCGCCTGCGTCGAGGGATGGTCCACCGAGGACCAGCAGTGGAGCGGCGTACGGCTGTCCGAGCTCGCGGCGCTGGTCGGGCACCGCGAGGATCCGCCGGGCGTCTTCGTCGAATCGGCGCAGCGGTCCGGCTCGTTCCGCTCGACCGGCCTGCGCGACAACCAGGTGCGCGACCCGCGGTCGCTGCTCGCCCTGCGCGTCAACGGCGCCGATCTCTCACCCGACCACGGCTATCCGGCGCGGGTCATCGTCCCGGCCAACCCCGGCGTGAACAACACCAAGTGGGTCACGCACCTGACCTTCGGAGGGCGGCCGTGAAGGGCGTTCCGAGGCGGCGTGGAACGACACCGAAGGGCGCGGCTGCGGTGCGTGCGCGGTACGGCGACTCCCCACTCCATCTGCTGCTGGTGCTCTGCTCGTTCGCGCTGACCGCGTACGCCGGGATCAGGCTGCTGAACGGCAACACGCTCGGCGTCGTCCTGTGGTTCGTCGGTGCGGCGGTGGTGCACGACCTCGTACTGGTGCCGCTCTACTCGCTGGCCGACCGTGCGCTGCGGGCCGTCGCCGGGTGGCCGCACAAGGGTGGTGCACGGGACCCGGCGGCGTGGCGGGAGCAGATCAACTACGTGCGGGTGCCCGCCTTTCTCTCGCTGTTGCTGCTCCTCGTCTGGTATCCGCTCATCCTCGACCGGGTCGGCCACTACGCGTCGTACACGGCCCTCGAACCGGGCGTCTTCATGGGCCGCTGGCTGCTGGTCAGCGCGGCGCTGTTCGCTGTCTCGGCGCTGTGCCTGGCGGCGCGGGCATGGCGGGGACGGCGGCGGGCGCGCGGGGAGGGCGACGCGTAGTCCGGGGTGCGGGTGCCTGCGCGGGCAAGCCGCCGCCCGTCCCGCAGCGCCTCTGCCGTCGCGCGCCTGCCGTGATCCGTAGTCGTACTCCGTGCTCCGTGCTCCGTCACGCGTCGCGGCGTACGACGGCGAACCCGTGGGCGGGCACGGTCACTTGGGCCTGCTGCCCGGCCGCGACGGTCGCCGTACGGCTGCCCAGGGCACGGGCGCGCACGTCGTAGAGCTCCACGGTGACGGGACCCTGCCCCGGCACCGTCACGCGCGCGGTGTGCGGCCGCCCGTCGCCGTTGTGCAGCAGGGCCAGACTCCGCTGCGGGCCGGAGAGGACCAGACGTGCCACGGCCGGCCGTACGAGAACGGCGTCCACCCGCAGCGGATGCCGCCCCACGTCTTCGGCGCGGGCCCGCAGCGTCCCGCCCGGTGCGAACGTGCCGGGCAGCGCCACGGGCGTCAGAGCGCCCGGCGCCGGGGTGATGCCCTGCTCGCCGCCGGTGCCGTGGTCGACGCGGGCGGTACTGGCGGTACGGGCACCGGCCTGCCAGCGCGTCGCGCCCGCCGCGCGGTCCGCCACGAGGTTCACCACCGGCGACGCGAGCAGCGGCCCGTCCGCCTCGTCGGGCAGCGTCCAGGAGACGCCGCCGCCGTCGCCCAGCGCGGCGTACGCGCCGTCGCTGTACTGCGACTCCCCGGTCCACGCGGAGTCGGGGCGCACCTCCTCCGCCGCGCCCGTCAACTCGCCCTTCTCCGCCTCCAGTACGCGCAGCCCGTCGCGCTCCGGGACTCCGCCGAGGCCGTGCGGAGCGGCGGCGGTGCGGGCGCCGCCGCCCGTCAGGGAGTCGAGCGCCAGCATCGACAGCAGGCCGTGGATGGTGGACTCGGCACCGGAGTTGCGGTTGATCTTGCCGTCGGGCGCGACTCCGTCGAAGGTGACGCCGGTCTTCGGGTCGTAGACCGCTTCGCCCGCCGCGTTGGCGCCGAAGTACCAGGCGGCGGTGAGCGCGGCGAGCGGATACAGCCCGGGTGCGCCGCCCGCCCTGGCGACGGCGAGCAGGGCCCGCAGCCGTGAATCGACGCCGTACGCGATCTGGTTGCGGTCGACGGGCGCGGGCAGCCAGCCGTTGTCGCAGCCGCCCGCGGTCAGCAGCTCCGGGGTGAAGCCCGCCGCGTCGGCCAGCGCGGTGTCGAGCAGTTCGCGACGGCCCAGCACGTCCGCGGCGGCGGCCAGAGCGGTCGGCATCTGCGCGGCCCACGCGTGCCACTGCGAGACGGACTCCGCGCTGGGCAGCACCGCGCCGTACGGCCACCGCCCGGGGCCGCCGGACGCCAACGCCGCGATACCCTCGGCGAGTTGGGCCGCCGCCCTGCGGGCGCGGGCTCCGCCGCCGGCCCGTGCGTAGGCGGTGAGCCCGAGCACCGCCTCCGAACTGGCGTCCGCGCCACGGGTGATGAGCCAGCCGGGCACGCTGCGGCCGTCTGCGGTCAGCCAGGTGCCGTACCGCGTGAGGACGTCGCGTTCCAGCGCGGTCAGGGCCAGTTCGAGGCGGTCGCGGAGGAACGCGGCGAACGCCCGGTCGCCGGCGCGGCGGAACGCCTCGAAGCCCTCGCCGAGCGCCCAGATCGTGCGCGCCAGCCAGTAGGACGGACCGGAGTCGGACGGGTCCGGCTTCTCGGGCGGCGACGCGCTGCGCGTCAGGGTGCCGTCGGACTGCTGCCACAGCACGACGTTCCCGGCGTGCGGCCCCTCGGTGGTCTGGAGATAGCACACCCCGCGCAGCAGACCGCGCGCCGAACGCAGGCTGCTCGCCGAGCCCGTGAGGCTCCAGTGCCTGAGGTAGACGACCGCGGCTCGCGTCATGTCGTCGGCGTTGAAGGCGCCTTGACCGTAGTGCCCGGTCTCCGGGTCGTACGTGCCGCCGCCGATGCGCCGGTACGAGCCGTCCTGCTGCCGCTCGGCATAGGTCCACAGCGTTCCGAGCGCCGGCTCCTCGCGCAGCCGGTAGGTGTCGTGTCCGGGGAGCGGCTGAGGCTCCACCGTGTCGCCGAGGAAGTCGAGATGGGCGAGCTCGGTGAGGCCCTCGGCGGGGCTCTCGGTGAGGGCCCGGCGGCGGGCGGCGCCCGTCGACGCGGCTCGCGCGGGCGCGGCGCCGAGCACCGGGAACGCCGGTACGGCCGCGCCCAGCGCGAGGAGTCTTCTGCGGGGCACGCTCATGTCTTCGGCTCCTGTTCCCCTCGGCACTCCTCGCCGCACGTCGTCCCGTGCCGGGCGCCGCGCCCTGGGGGCGTGGGGGCCGGAGGGTCTCGCACCTTGCCCGTTTAAATCGGTTTAGGCAAGGCTGCGGACGGACTTGGGGAACCGTGGACTCACACCGGCTCGGGCGTCCGACGGGTCCGAAGCTGGAGGAGGCTCAGCGGAGACCCGTCCCGATTCGCCAGCAGCGACCCCAGCCGCGAGGTGAGATCCGACAGCAACTGGTCGGCCTGGGGGACCAGTCGGGGCCCCAGCGAAGAGGCACCGATGGCGACGGCCACTCCGCTCCAGGCGAGCGGGCCCAGGGGCGTGCACCCGAAGAACCGGCTGACGACCGGCGTCTGGACGAGACCGACGAGAACGGCGGAGGTGCTGATGACCGTGCCGAGGACCAGGGGGCTGTCGCGGCGTCCGGCCACGGTCTGGGTGAGCTGGGAACCGATCACGCCGCACAGGGACATGGTGCTGGTGCGCTGTGCCGACCCGGGGGTGAGGGTGCCGATGAGCCAGGCCGTCGCCGCCCCGGCCGCGGTGATCAGGCCGCGCTGGCGGATCTCGTGTGTGAGGGGTTCCCCCAGGGTGGCGCGGCCCACGGGGTGGGTCTCGCTCAGCGCGTCGTCCGAGGCCGGGCCCGGGTCGTGAGGCGTGACCGCGATCGCCATGGCCGGGAACATGTCGGTGAGCAGATTGACCAGGAGCAGTTGGCGCGCGCCGAGCGGTGACGTACCGGAGAGCAGCGTGCCCAGTACGGAGAAGCCGACCTCGCCGGCGTTGCCGCCGAGCAGGATGCTGATGGCGTCGGCCACGCTGCGCCACAGGGCCCGCCCTTCGGCGATGGCGTCGATGAGCACCGAGAGCTCGTTGTTGGTGATCACGAGGTCGGCGGCGTTGCGCGCCGCCGCCGAACCGCGCGCTCCGATGCCGATCCCGACGTCGGCGGCGCGGATCGCGGCGGCGTCGTTCGCGCCGTCCCCGACCATGCCGACGACGCGGCCCGCCTCCCGTAGCGCCTCGACGACCTGGAGCTTCTGTTCGGGTGCGACGCGCGCCACGACGTCGCAGTCCTTGAGCGTGCGGGCCCGCCCCGCCCGGTCGAGCTCGGCCAGGTCATGGCCCGTGACCACGGTGACGTCGGAGGGCCAGCCGAGCGCGACCGCCATGCACCGGGCGGTCTCGGGATGGTCGCCGGTCAGCATGACGGGCCGTACGCCGGCGTCGCGCAGCCCGGACACGAGCGGGGCGGAGCCGACGCGCGGGGTGTCGGCCAGCGCCACGAACCCGATGAGTTCCAGCAGTTCGAGCGGCTTGTCCAGGGCGTCGGCCGCCTCGTTGGCCGCGAGGGGCCGCTGGGCGACGGCGAGCATCCGCAGACCCTGGGCCGCGAGGGTCTGTGCCGTCTCGACGGCTGCCGGGTCCGCATCGGGGCAGCAGGGCAGTACGACTTCCGGCGCGCCCTTGACCACGAGCGTTTCGTCACCGCGTGCGCCCCGTCCGGTGGCGGCCGCGAACCCCCGGCTGGATTCGAAGGGTTCGGCCTTCACGGTGGTCCATCCGGTGTCGCGCGGGGCGGCCGCCAGGACGGCCTCGTCGGTGGCGTGGGCGTGGTTGCCCGCCTGTTCGGCGGGGCTGGGGCACGCGCGGGCGGCGATGCGCAGGACCGGATGTGCCTTGGGGCCGGTCGCCTCGCGCTCCTCGCCGCTCGCGGTGACGACGCTCACGACCCGCAGCTTGTTCTCCGTGAGAGTCCCGGTCTTGTCGAAGCAGACGGCGTTGACGCGGCCCAGCGCCTCCAGGCTGCGCGGCGTGCGGACGAGAACGCCGAGCCGGCTGAGACGCCGTGCGGCTGCCATCTGCGCGACGGTCGCCACCAGGGGCATGCCCTCGGGTACGGCCGCGACCGCGACCGCGAGTCCTCCCTGGAGCGCCATGCGCACCGGTCGTCCGCGCACCAGGGACAGACCGGTGACGGCGGCACCGCCGGCGAGGGTGAACGGCAGAACTCGCCTGGTCAGCCTGTGCAGTCGGGCCTGCACTCCGGCCGAGACGGGGACCCGGGCCGCGAGGGTCGCCGCACGGCCGGCCTCCGTCTGGTGGCCGGTGCCCACCACGACGGCCCGCGCGTAGCCGGCCACCACCGTGGTGCCCTCGAAGACCATGCAACTCCGGTCGGCGAGCGCGGCACCCGGAACGGCCGCCACCTGCTTGGGAGTCGGCAACGACTCGCCCGTCAGCGAGGACTCGTCGACCTCGCACCCGTCGACCTCCAGCAGCCGCGCGTCCGCCGGCACCACGTCGTTGATGTGCAGCTCGATCGCGTCGCCGGGCGCGAGGCGGGCCGCCTCGACCACGGCCACCTCACCGGTCGGCAGATCGAGCCGCCGGGCCATCGGCCGCTGCTCGGTGACGAGCGCGAAGAGCGCCCTCTGCGCGCGCAGCCGCTGGACCCCGCCGACCAGAGCGTTCAACCCCACGGCGCCGACGACGAGATAGGCGTCGACCGCCGATCCCAGCAGCGCCGACGCGGTGGCGCCCACCACCAGCACGGGGGTGAACGGGTCGTCGAGCTCGGCCCACACGGCGCGGGCGAGCTGGGCTCCCGTCCGTACGGGCGTGAGCACCGGGTACCTGGCCGCGACCCGCGCGAGACGACGGGCGCGCCGCCGCGTCACGGACCACGCCGTGGGCGCGGCCCGCGGCGCCTTCCGCAGCCGCGCCACGACCTCGTCCGGAGGCAGCGCGTGCCAGGGGACTCGCGGTTCGGGCCGTGGTGCCGTTCCGGCGGCCACGGCCAGTGCGGCGGCCCAGCCCCACGTCAGTGAGGCGGCGGTGGCGACGGTGACCGGGCTGAGGCGTACTTCGAGGGAGGCGGGCTGCTGGGACCGCGCCTCCCGGGTGAGCACCAGCAGCTCGGAGAGCGTGGCGCCCGCCTGCGCGAAGAACCTGCCCCATCCGCTGACCGATTGGGACACGGATACGGCGGACAGCAACCGCCAGACGCCCTCCAGCCCGGTCAGGGACAGCAGATCGGCGCCCCACACGACGGCACTGCCCTCGTCCGTGACCGCGACGGCGACGTCGCCGCGGAGCAGCCCGTCGACCACGTCGCGGACGGCGGGAGCCCGCTCCGGCCGGTCCGTCGTCCGGTCGTGCGGAACCCGGGCCACGGTCAGGACGGTACGGCCCTCGTCCTGGAGAGCGGCGACCGTCCCGCCGAACGGAACCTCGCCAGAGGTGAGTTGATCGGCCAGGGTGCCGAACTCGCCGAGGCCGTGCTCGTCCACCACCACGACGTGGAGCCCCGCCCGGCGCGCCGCGTCCAGCGCTGCCTCGGCCATGGGATCGACGTCCCAGCCGACCAGCACGGTGCCCACATCCCTGCCGTGTACCGAGGCGGTCATCAGCCCGGCCTCCGGCGCCTTCTCATCGGGCACAGGACGAAGTTCGAGACGCGGCTCCCCGGGTGGCTCCGCCTCGGACTCGGGGGAGTTGAGAGTCTTCATGGCCGCGTGCCACAACCGGCGATGGTCCCAGCCCGCCGTGCTCGGATGGACTTCGAGCACGGTGCGGTGCGTGCTGCGGAGCGCTCCGGAATGCAGCACCACGGTGTCCACGAGTTCCAGCCGGCGGAGCCTCGCGGGATCGCCGACGAGCACGTCCTCCCGCGCGAGAGCGGCGGCGAGCCCCGCGGTGAAGGCGGACGGGCCGAACCGTGCGGCCTTGGGCACACCGGCCAGCACGGTCTCCGCCGCCTTGTCGAGGCTGCGGGTGAACAGGAGCGTCGCCAGGGCGCCGCCCAGCATCCCGTTGACGGCCGCGTCCGAGTACGAGTCTCCCGGGCTGGTCCGCAGCGCCGGACGTACGGTGCCGTCTCCCGCGATCGTCAGGCGGTCCGGGGCGCAGAGCGTGTCGTGCACCGCCTCGAACGTCGCGAGTTGAGCGAGCGATCGCACCAACTGCGAGGTGCGGAGCGCGGCGTCGAGCAGCAGGGGCCCCGGCGACCGTCCGATCCCGCAGACAGCCGCGTGGGCCGCGCCCAGGAGCAGATCGCTCGCGTCGGAACCCAGCATGCGGCTCAGTGCGGAACGGGCTCGCGAGTCCTCCCGCAGGAGGGAGACCGATGCCACGAGGGTCTCCGCCGCGCGCGGCGGAAACGCCGCCGGCCCCACGACGGCGGTGGCGATGCCTGCCGCGTCGAAGGCGAGCGCGGCGACGTTGACGCGCACGCTCCTCACATCGCCCGGGTGCGCGTGCTCCGGCGTACGTCCGTCGACGTGTTCCAGGCCGTGCTCGGCGGCGAGTTCGGACGCCCTGCCCGCCACGCTCTCGGAGACCGCGTCCTCGACGGTCGTGACGACCAGGCTCCCCAGGCCGGCATCCCAGTAGGCCAGCAGCACATCGGGGTGCTCGGCCAGTTCGACGGCCACCTTCCCGGCGGCGGTCTCCAGCCGTTCCGCGGTGCGCGCGGGTGCGTCGGGAGGCAACCGCAGCCCCAGATGCATCCGCGATCCCGCGCGCCACCGGCCGACTTTGGGTGACATCGCGTTGCCGGCGACTCTGCCGAACCGCCCGGCGGACGCTGACACTTCCGTCGCACCGATCACCGCCTCATGCGCGCCGGCGCTCACGATTCTGGCCGTCAGGCGCGCGGCCGCGGCCGCCGGCGGCGTGATCCGGCGGGTGGTCCTGACAGGCACGGCCAGAGCGCTCTGGAGAAGTGAGGAAGTCAGCCTGGGCAGCCCGGCCAGCAGTCGAAGCAGCATTCCTCACCTTCGCGGGGCTTCCGTGCGGGCGCTGGGAACGGTCGTCGCGGCGGGCGAGGAGGGCTCAGGCCTTCTTCTGCGCGCCGGCCTTCGAACGCGAGGCGCTGGTGGTCCTCTTGGCGCTGGTCGTCTTCTTGGCGCTCGTGGTGCTCCTGGCCGCACTCGTGCCCGACCGCTTCCTCGCCGTCCCCGAGCGGTTGGCCGACGTGGAGGCGGACTGCCTCGTACGCCGCCTCTGCGTCCTGGCCGCGCCGGTACCGTCGGTCTTCGCGCCGTCCGTGTCCGCGGGACGCGGCTGCGTCAGCCACACCGCCGCGGCCCCCGCCACCGCCACCGGCCACTCGATGACGCCCGCCACGCCGAGGATCCCCGCCCCCGTGTACGCGGCCACACGCCGGGCCTGCGGCGAGACGATTCCCACGGTGTCCAGCATGCCGTCGAAGACCCCCCTGACACGGTCGGCCCCCGGGACCTTCTCGGCGGCGTCCGTCATCGTCCGCAGCGGATACGTGACCGTCTCCTGAGCGGCGCGACGCTGCCGCGTGCCATCCGAGCGTTTTGCAGTGGAACGGTCAGGCATGGTGACTCTCCGTCCTCGAGGCAGGTGAGGTGCTGCTGAGGGGCCTTCACGCAGCTCACTCTTCGAACCCTTACCTGGACGGATGGGTCCGGCAAGCCCGGGGCATCGTCATGCCGCCGAGCGAGGGAACCGGCGCCCGCGCGCCCTCGTGCCGCCGTCGGAGCCACCCGCGGCCGTTCCGCCGGCCCTTCCCGGGGCGGGCCCTGGGCAGTGTCCTTCATATGTCACGCAGCCCCGTCTCCTTCCGACCAGGCTCTCCACGCCCATGGCGCGGAGTGAGACGATCCCCCGTACCGGACGATCTGGAGTGACGCGGGGGACATCGTGGAGGATCGGCTGAGTGCGGGCCATGAGGGGCCGGTCGGACCCGCCGCGCACGGCGGCCGCATCGGCTCGTACACCGTCGAGCGCAAGCTCGGCGAGGGCGGCATGGGGAGCGTCTATCTGGCCCGTTCCCGCGGTGGGCGTGCCGTCGCGGTGAAGGTCGCCAGGGCCGAACTCGCGGCCGACCCCGACTTCCGGCAGCGCTTCCGAGCCGAGATCGCCGCGGCCCGCAAGGTCGGCGGCTTCCATACGGCACCCGTTGTCGACGCGGATCCGGATGCGCCGGAGCCCTGGCTGGCGACCGCGTACGTCCCCGGGCCGACGCTCGCCGAGCACATCGACCACAACGGGCCCATGAACGCGGGGGAGTTGACGGCACTCGGCGCCGCGCTCGCCGAGGCGCTGGAAGCCGTTCACCGATGCGGCCTCGTCCACCGTGATCTGAAGCCCGGCAACATCGTGATGGCCGACGACGGCCCCCGGGTCCTCGACTTCGGCATCGCGCGTGCGGTCGACTCCACCCGTCTGACCGCTGCCAACCACGCCTTCGGCACGCCGGGGTACCTGGCTCCCGAGCAGGCGACGGGCGGCGAAGTCACGGGCATGGCAGATGTGTTCGCGCTCGGGGCCGTGCTCACAGCGGCGGCGGGCGGCAGGGCGTTCGGGACGGGGACGCCGATGTCGCTGATGTACCGCTCCGTGCACGAGGCGCCGGATCTGAGCGCCCTGCCGGACGGGGTACGGGACGTGGCGGCGGCCTGCCTGGACAAGGAGCCTTCACGGCGCCCCGGTACGGCCCGGCTCCTGGACTGGTTCGAGGAGTTGGCGGGCCGCACGGAGGGTGATGAACGGCCCGGCAGCACCGATCCGCGGGTGGCGCTGCTGTCGTCCCCGCAGCCTCCGCGGCCACGGTCATCGTCTCCGGCGCTGCCATCCCCGTCCCCGTCCTCGTCCCCGCCGGCGCCACCGTCACCGTCACCGTATGCACCGACGCGGCCGGACGCCCCGAGGCCGCCGAGGGCCGCCCCTGCACCGTCCGTTCGCGCATCGGGGGACGAGGCGGGCGAGGCGGGCGAGGCAGGCGAGGCGTTCATGGCCGCGGACGCGGACACCGCCGTCGTTGTCGACGCCGACGGCGTGGTGCTTCTTCTGGACCAGCGCTGGCGCCCGCTCGACGAGATCGAGAACGGCCAGGACCTCGATCGGGCGGAGACGGAGGCGGAGTTCGCCTGGGCCGAGATCGCCGACGTCACCATCGGCACCGCCGACCGCACGTATCTGACCGTCACGGTCGTACTGCGTGACGGCTCGTCCCACTTCTGCGCGGTCAACGCCCGCCGCGCGCCCCGTCTCAACGCCTGGCGGCGCGACCTCGCCGAGGCCGTACAGCAATACCTGCGCCGCTGAGACCGTCGGCGGTCACCGTCGCTCACGGACGTGGCCCCGCAGACGAACCCGTCCGGGTCGGGACGTATCACGCCACCGTGATCCACGACCCAAGATCAATTGAAGACGCCGCCTAGCGCCGGATCGCCCCCGTGTCGAGACCCTCGTACGAACAGGCGGAAAACGGCGGGTGGTTGAGGCGGTATCGAGCCGCCGGGCGTGGCCGGATGGGGTCGGGACGGCTGAAACCGCACGCTCGCGCCCCGTAAAGCAGTTGAAATCGCACCCGTGGGGCGTCCGTACACATGAATCCGTGGCAGGTAATTGCCATTGTGTGTCCGTCTCTTGTGACTCACGAGTATCCTGGCGTACTTTCTCCGCGCGTAGACATTCCGACCCCCACCGGGACAGTCGCCGAGGAGACCGCCATGCCCCCCAACCACCGTGATCCGGGCCTGAGATCGAGCAGAAACGCTCCGACGGCCTCGTCCCGCCGGACCGCCGCTCCCGCGCCCGTCGCCCCGGAGTTCCACCCCGGCTGACGCCCGACCGGCGGCTGTTCGCACGGCCCCGTTTCCGGCCGATGCGCGCGGGTTCGCGCAAGGACGGCCAAACGGCCCCGGAGCTGGGGCACAATGCGGTGCCACCGAAGCCGCCCGGCGTCATCCACCTCGGGCCACGGGCAGGGCCGACCTCCTGCCCGCGACGTGACCCGTCGGGGCCGCCGACGGTTCCGGAAATCCCCGCTTCAATGCTGTGATCTGCCACACAGTCACCGTGTGGCACATAAGCGGACGGTTACATGGCCATGACAAACGTAATCACCATGGCGTTTTGTCTTTGTGACATGCGCGTCAAGGCCTGGCTCGCTGTGCCGAGGAGGGCGAATTGCCCGGTCCTGGGTGCACCTCTGACAGTTGACGGAGAGTGACGAGCACGTGGAAAACCTTCGGTTGACCGCGCAGTAACCGTCCCGTCTACTACGCATGGTCAGCTGACCTAAGCGATCGTGCAGTCGGGAGAGCCCATGAGGATGCTGGATACGGACGCGTCCGACGTGTCCTCGCGACCGGTTCCTGTCATCGCGATCAACCCCCTGCACCGGCCGTCCCCGCGGCTGACCGCCGCCGCCTGCGCGGCGGGCGCACTCGGAGTGCTCGAACTCCCCGCCGGCGACGGCGCGATGCGCGAGGCCGCCGAGCACCTCGACCGCACGGACCGCTGGGCGTCGCGCCCGTTCGGTGTCCGCATCCGCCCCGGCTGCCCCGTGACGGCCGGTGACCTTCCCGACGCCGCGCAGACGGTTCTCCTCGCCGACCCCGCGCGGTCTCCGGGGGAGTTCGGCGGGCGGCGCGTCCTCGTCGAGGCCACGGGGCTGGACGAGGCACGCCGCGCCGCGGCCGCGGGCGCGCACGGCATCGTCGTCCGCGGCTCCGAAAGCGGCGGGCGCGCCGGGGAGTTGAGCAGCTTCGTGCTGCTGCAGCGCGTGCTCGCCGACCGCGGCGGCGATTCGCCGGAGCGGCTTCCGGAGTCCATGCCCGTGTGGGTGTGCGGAGGGATCGGGCCCCGCACCGCCGCGGCCGCCGTCGCGGGCGGCGCCACGGGCGTCGTACTGGACACGCAGCTGGCACTGCTGGACGAGGCCGGGCTTCCGCTGGAGATCACCGAGGCCCTCGCCGGGCTCGACGGCTCGGAGACCGTGCTGCACCACGGCATGCGCGTGCTCCGGCGGCGCGGGCCCGGAGCGCCCGAACTGCCCGCGGACGCGGCGGAGTTCGCCTCCCGCATCGGCGGCGCCGACCTGCGTTCGCAGTTCCTCCCCGTCGGCCAGGACGCCTTCCTCGCCGCCTCCTTCGCACGGCGCTGGAGGACGGTCACCGACGTCGTGCGCGGCATGCGCGAAGCGATCGCCGAGGCAGTCGAGGACGACGAGGCCGCCACGGCCCTCGGCCCCGGTGCTCCCGGCGCAGCCGCCCTCGGCACCCGGCTGCCCGTCGCGCAGGGCCCCATGACCCGCGTCAGCGACCAGCCGGAGTTCGCCGCCGCCGTCGCCGCCGACGGAGCGCTGCCCTTCCTCGCGCTGGCCCTCTCCGGCGCGCAGCAGACCCGGACGATGCTGGAGGCCACCAAGTCCGCGCTGGGCGAGGCCCCTTGGGGCGTGGGCATCCTCGGATTCGCCGACGAGGAGGTCCGGGCGGCGCAGCTGGACGTCGTACGCCAAGTGCGGCCCACCCATGCGATCGTCGCCGGCGGCCGTCCCGCGCAGGCGGCCGCACTGGAGGCGGAGGGCATATCCACGTTCCTGCACGTGCCCTCGCCGGGGCTGCTGCGGCAGTTCCTCGCCGCCGGAGCCCGCAAGTTCGTCTTCGAGGGTGCGGAGTGCGGCGGTCACGTCGGCCCCCGCAACAGCTTCCCGCTGTGGGAGGCGCAGGCCGAGATCCTGCTGGAGTTCGTGGGCAAGGAGAGACCCGGCGCTGCCGGTGAGATCACCGTCCTCTTCGCCGGCGGCGTGCACGACGAACGCTCCGCCTCGATGGTCGCCGCCCTGGCCGCACCGCTCACCCGCGCCGGGGTCGCCACCGGCGTACTGATGGGCACCGCCTACCTGTTCACCGAAGAAGCCGTGCAGGCGGGAGCCATTCTTCCCCGCTTCCAGCAGCAGGTCGTCGCCGCCGAGCGCACCGACCTCCTGGAGACCGCGCCCGGGCACGCGACCCGGTGCGCCCACAGCGCCTTCACCTCCCACTTCGCCTCGCTCAAGGAGCGGCTGCGCCAGGCCGGCGTGCCCGAGCGCGAGATCTGGGAGCAGCTGGAGAAGTTCAACGTCGGCCGGCTGCGCGTGGCCAGCAAGGGCATCGAACGCGTCGGACCCGAGCTGCGCGGCGTCGACGAGCAACGCCAGGGCGACGAGGGCATGTTCATGGCCGGCGAGGTCTGCGTGCTGCGCCGGGACGTGACGACCGTCTCCGCGCTCCACGACTCCGTGGGCGAGCGTGCCGCCGTACGGCTGCGCGAGCGTGCACGCGAGCTGCGCAACGAACTCGGCCTCGCACGCGACGGATCGGGGCAGGAGGACGAGGGACGCGCGGAGCCGCTGCGCGTCGCGATCGTCGGCATGGCGGGCATGTTCCCCGGAGCCGAGGACCTCTCCGCCTTCTGGGCCAACGTGCTCGCGGGCAAGGACTGCGTCACCGAGGTGCCGGAGGAGCGCTGGGACCCCGAGCTGTACTACGCACCGGACGGCGAGGGGGAGCGCACCCCGTCGCGCTGGGGCGGGTTCCTGCCCGAAATCCCCTTCGACCCGCTGAGCTTCGGCATACCGCCCGCCTCCCTTGCGAGCATCGAACCCGTACAGCTGCTCGCGCTGGAGGCCGCGCGGCGCGCTCTGGCCGACGCGGGCTGCGAGGGGCGGCCCGTCGACCACTCCCGTACGTCGGTCGTCTTCGGAGCCGAGGCCGGCAGCGACCTGTCCAACGCGAGCGCGCTGCGCACCGTGCTGCCCTCGTACGTCGGCGGAGACCTGCCCGAAGCCCTCGACGAACAGCTGCCGCGCCTGACCGAGGACTCCTTCCCCGGCATGCTCGCCAACGTCATCGCCGGGCGCATCGCCAACCGCCTCAACCTCGGCGGTGCCAACTACACCGTCGACGCGGCGTGCGCGTCCTCGCTGACCGCCGTGGACGTCGCCTGCAAGGAACTGGTCACCGGCACCAGCGACTTGGTGCTGTGCGGCGGCGCGGACCTGCACAACGGCATCAACGACTACCTGCTCTTCTCCTCCGTGCACGCGCTCTCGCCGACCGGCCGCTCCTCCACCTTCGACGACGCGGCCGACGGCATCGCGCTCGGCGAGGGCGTCGGATGCGTCGTGCTCAAGCGCCTCGCCGACGCCGAACGCGACGGCGACCGCGTCTACGCCGTGATCGACGGCGTCGGCAGCGCCAGCGACGGCCGCGCCCTCGGCCTGACCGCGCCGCGCCCGGAGGGCCAGCGCGCAGCCCTGACCCGCGCCTACCGCAACGCGGGCGTCTCTCCCGCGCAGATCGGCCTGATCGAGGCGCACGGCACGGGCACCGTCGTGGGCGACCGCACCGAACTGACCACGCTCACCGAGGTGTTCACGGAGGCGGGAGCCGCGCCCGGCAGCTGCGCCATCGGCTCTGTGAAGTCGCAGATCGGCCACACCAAGTGCGCCGCGGGCCTCGCGGGCCTCATCAAGACGACCCTCGCGCTCTACCACGGCGTGAAGCCGCCGACGCTGCACATCGAGCAGCCCAACGCGGCCTGGGACCAGGAGCGCAGCCCGTTCTTCTTCCACTCGGCCGCCAGGCCGTGGGCCGCCGAGGCAGCCGAACGTGTCGCCGGTGTAAGCGCATTCGGCTTCGGCGGCACCAACTTCCACGCCGTGCTGCGGGCGTACGACCAGGCACCGTCCGTGCACTCCAGCGACGAGTGGCCCGTCGAGCTGTTCACCTTCCGCGGCAGGGACGAGGCCTCGGCGCAGCGCGCCGTGCACCGCCTGATCGAGCAGCTGGAGCAGTCGGAGCAGGCGCCGCAGGCCCGGCCGGGCGCCGGGCCCTCCGGCCGGGGCGGCCCGTGGCGGCTGCGGGACTACGCGCTCGGCGCCGCCCGCAAGAGCGACTCGGCGGCCGTACGGGGCGAGCCGGTGCGCATCGCCGTGCTCGCGTGGAGCGTCGGCGAACTGGCCGAACTGCTGCGCCGCGCGGCAGACGGCGTACACGACCCGGCGGCGGGGATCTTCACGGCCGGGGGAGGCGCGGGCAGCACCTCCGCTACGGACGGCGGGATCGCGTTCCTCTTCCCCGGCCAGGGCAGCCAGCGCCCCGGAATGCTCGCCGACCTCTTCGTCGCCTTTCCCGAACTCCAGCGCTATCTGCACCTGGGCAGGCGCTGGGCGGACGCGCTGTATCCGCCGACCGCCTACGACAAGGCGACCGCCGACGCGCAGCTCGCCCGCATCACCGACACCGCCGTCGCACAACCCGCCCTGGGCATCGTCGAGCTCGCCGCCGCGGACCTGCTCTCCTCGCTCGGCGTCCGCCCCGACATGGCCGCCGGTCACAGCTACGGCGAACTGGTCGCGCTCGGCGTCGCCGGAGCGCTCTCCCCCCAGGACGTGCTCACCGCGAGCGCCGCGCGCGCGGAGGCGATCCTCGCGCAGATACCGGACGAGGGCGACGCCGGCGCGATGGCCGCCGTCACCGCCGTCCCGGAGAAGGTCGACGAAGTGCTCGCACTGGCCGGGCTGGACGGCGAGGTCGTCACCGCCAACCGCAACTCGCCGACGCAGACCGTGATCTCGGGCCCGACCGGGGCCGTCACCAAGGCCGTCGGGCATCTGAAGGACGCGGGCTTCTCCGCCAAGCCGCTCCAGGTGGCGTGCGCCTTCCACAGCCCCCTGGTGGCGGGCGCCGGGCCGGAGTTCGCCCGGACGCTGAAGTCCATGTACGTACACGCCCCCGGGCTTCCCGTGTGGGCCAACAGCACGGCCGAGCCCTACGACACCGTCCCCCATGCGGTGCGCGCAGGGCTCGCCGAACAGATCGGATCGCCCGTCCGCTTCGCCGAGCAGATCGAGTCCATGTACGCCGCGGGCGCCCGCGTCTTCACGGAGGTCGGGCCGGGCAAGGTCCTGACCAGGCTCGTTTCGGCGATCCTCGGAGATCGCCCACACAGTACGGTCACATTTGAGGACGCCAGGCGCGGAGGACTGTACGGTTTTCTGGCCGGTGTCGCACAACTTGCCGTCGCCGGCGCAGACGTGCGCACCGGAAAGCTCTACCAGGGGCGGGACGCCGTCGACCCGGAGAGCGCCACCCCAGGCAAGCCCGCCGGCTGGACCGTGGACGGGCAGCTCATCCGTCTCGCCGACGGCACCATTCCGCCCAACGCCCTTCGTCCCCCACGCCCTGTCACGGAGCTGATCGTGCCGGAACCCCCCACCGCCGACGGCAGCGCGCCGTCCGGTCCGGACGCTCTCATCGCCGAATTCCTGCGCAGCAGCAGGGAGATGGTCGCCGCGCAGCGAGACGTGCTGCTGCGCTACCTGGGAGCCGCCGAACTTCCCGCCGCTCCCCCCGCGCCGCCCGCCGGTTCACCGGTGCTTTCCTCCCAGGCGGGCGTCACGCTGCCCGCCGCCCCGTCCGCGACGGCCCCGGGCGCGAGCACCCCCACCGCGCCCGAGCAGACCGCCGCGCCCGTACCCGCACCCGCCGCCGGTTCCGTTCCCGCTTCCGCTTCTGTTTCCGCTTCTGGTTCGTCTGCTGTGTTGTCGGCGGACGGGGTGCTGGAGTCGGTGTTGTCGGTGGTGGCGGAGCGTACGGGTTATCCGGTGGACATGATCGAGCCGGGCTTGGATCTGGAGGCGGATCTGAGTGTGGATTCGATCAAGAGGGCTGAGATCGCGGGTGAGTTGGCGGTCCGGTTGGGGTTGCCTGCCGGGCAGGACGCGGATGTGGAGGAGCTGACTTCGGCTCGTACGGCGTCCGGGATCGCCGAACTTCTGGTCGCCAGGCTCGGCGGTGGCACCCCCACGAGCGCCGCCCCCGAAGCTGCCGCCGCCCAACCCCCTGCCGCCGAACGGGAGCCGGAGAAGCCGGAAGGCTCTTTCGCCGACGCCCCCGTCGTCGTCGCTCCGCAGCGCCTGGAGTTCACCGAGGCCGAACTGCCCGCGCCGCCCGCCCCCGTCATCGCCGAGGGCACCACCGTCACCGTGCTCGGCGGTGGCGCCCTCGGCACCCTCGTCGCCGAGCGGCTGCGGGAGGCGGGGGCGCTGCCGCAGACCGTGCCGGACGGGCAGCAGGCCCCCGAGCAGATCGGGGAGATCGTCCTGCATCTGCACGCCTTGGAGGCCCCGGACACCACGCTGCCGGAGATCTTCCCGCTGTTCCAGACGGTGCTGGCCGCCCGCCCGAAGAAGCTGCTCGCCGCCGACCGCCGCGCCGACGGCGCCGCGTCGGGCCTGCGCGGCTTCTTCCGCAGCGTCTCCCGCGAGTACGAGGACGTCGCCGCGACCCTCGTCGAGGTGGGCGCGGAGGACGCCCCGGAGGCGGTCGCCCGCGTCCTCGTCGCCGAACTCGGCGCCACGGAGCGCGAACCCGTCGTCCTCGCCGAGGGAGGACGACGGCGGGCGCTGCGGCTGACGCCCACCGACCTGGGCGCCGTCGCCGCGACGGGCGCCGGACCGGCCGGCGACGGCGTCGCCGAGGCCGCCGCGGCCGGGCTCGACCGCGACGCCGTCCTGCTGCTGGTCGGCGGGGCCCGCGGCATCACGGCACGCTTCGCCCGTACGGTCGCGGCAGCGAGCCGCTGCCGCATCGAACTGCTGGGCCGCACCCCCGTGCCCCCGCAGGCCGAGGACCCGGCGACGGCCGCCGCGTCGGGGCGCGACGAGCTGCGGACGGCCTTCATCCGCTCCGGCATGACCTCGCCCGCGGAGATCGAGCGCGCCATGGCGGCCGTACTCGCCGAGCGCGAGGTGCGCCAAACCCTCGCCGCCCTGCGGGAGTCGGGCAGCCCGGCACGCTACCGCTCCGTCGACGCGCTCGACGAGGAAGCCGTCCGTGCCGCGGTGAAGGAGATCCACGCGGAGCACGGCAGGCTCGACGGGGTCGTCTACGCCGCGGGCGTCATCGAGGACAAGCTGATCGCCGAGAAGACGCCGGAGTCCTTCCGCCGGGTCTTCTCCACCAAGGCCGACGGGGCACGCGTACTGCTGGACGCCCTCGGCGCGCTGCCCGAATCCCCGCGCTTCGCCGTGCTGTTCGGCAGCATCGCCGGAGCCCTGGGCAACCGCGGACAGGCCGACTACGCGGCCGCCAACGACGCCCTGGAGGAGCTCGGCCGGCGCTGGTCCACCGAGGACAGGCGCGGTCTGACGGTCCACTGGGGGCCCTGGGCCCCGGCCGGCGACGGGGCCGGAACCGGTAGCGGCATGGTGACCCCGGAGCTGATGCGCTCCTACGCGGCCCGCGGCATCAAGCTCGTCGACCCCGAGGAGGGGCCGCTGAGCCTGCTGCGCGAACTCGCCTGGGGACCGCCCACGGTGCATGCGGTCGTCGCCGCTGCATCGGGATGGTGACGGCCGTGTCCGCCCACGGCCGGGAATCCTCCCGCAAGCCCGTCGCGATCGTCGGCATGGCCGCGCTCTTCCCGGGCGCCGGCGACCTGGACGGCTACTGGCGCAACATCGTCGGCGGCGTCGACGCGATCACCGAGGTGCCGGACGGCCGCTGGGACGAGGAGTTCTACGCGGCGGACGGGCCGCGCCGCGCCGACCGCGTCTACTGCCGGCGCGGCGGATTCATCGACGACACAGCCGAGTTCGACCTCACGCGGTTCGGCATCATGCCCAACTCGGTGCCCGGCACCGAGCCCGACCAGCTCATCGCCCTCGACGTGGCGCACCGCTCCATCGAGGACGCGGGCGGCGACGCGGTGCTGCCGGGCGACCGGCAGCGCGCGGGAGTCGTGCTGGGCCGCGGCGGCTACCTCACCCCCGGCCTGGTCCGGCTCGACCAGCGCGTACGTACGAGCAACCAGGTCGTGCGAACGCTGCGCGAACTCGTCCCCGAGCTGGGCGAGGAGAAGCTGGAGGAGGTGCGTTCGGCGTTCGCGGAGCAACTCGGGCCCGAGGCACCGGAGTCGGCGATCGGACTCGTGCCGAACCTCGCGGCGTCGCGCGTCGCCAACCGGCTCGACCTGCGCGGGCCCGCCTACACGGTCGACGCGGCGTGCGCGTCGTCGCTGGTGGCCGTCGACCACGCGGTGCGCGAACTCGACGCGGGACGCTGCGACATCATGCTCGCCGGCGGTGTGCACCACTGCCACGACATCACTCTGTGGTCCGTCTTCAGCCAGCTCGGCGCGCTTTCGCGCACCCAGCGCATCCGGCCGCTGCACCGCGGCGCGGACGGCGTCCTCATCGGCGAGGGCACCGGCGTCGTCGTGCTGAAGCGGCTGGAGGACGCCGAGCGCGACGGCGACCGCGTCTACGCCGTCATACGCGGCACGGGCGTGGCCAGCGACGGCCGTTCGGCGAGCCTCCTCAACCCCGACCCCGGCGGCCAGGTGCGTGCCGTGCGGCAGGCGTGGGACGCCGCCGGGCTCGATCCGCTCGCGGCCGACGCCATCGGGCTGCTGGAGGCGCACGGCACCGCCACACCCGCCGGCGACGAGGCCGAACTGACCACGCTCGCCGAGGTGTTCGGCCCCGGCGGCACCGATGGCGACGGCGCCCGCAACGGCTCGGGGACGGACTCGCAGGCGGGCGCCCAGGGCTCGGGCGGCCCGGCGGCCATCGGCTCGGTCAAATCCATGATCGGCCACACGATGCCCGCCGCGGGCATAGCCGGACTCATCAAGGCCGCGCTCGCCGTCCACCACGGCGTGCTGCCCCCGACGCTGCACTGCGACGACCCGCACCCCGCCCTCGCCCGTACGCGCTTCGCGCCGCTCGCCGAGGCACGCCCCTGGGAGCAGCCCGCGGGAGGCGCGCCGCGCAGGGCGGGCGTCAACGCGTTCGGCTTCGGCGGCATCAACGCCCACGTCGTACTGGAGCAGCCCGCCGTGCGTCCGGCGAACCCCCCGGCCCCGGCGACCGCCAAGGCACCGGCCGCCGCCCGCGCCGCCGCCGGGAGCGAGACCACCACCGCGACCACCGGCGAGACCGCGAAGGCGACCGTCGCCGTCGCGGAACCCGAGCGGGTGCTGCGGCTCGCCGCGGCGAGCCCGCACGCCCTCGCGGAGCTGCTGGACCAGGACGACGCGTCGGTGCTCGCCGCCGGCCTCGACGAGCGGGCCACCGGGAGCGAGCCGTGCCGGCTCGGTGTCGTGGATCCGACGGAGCGGCGGCTGAAGCTCGCCCGCCGGGCCGTCACCAAGGGCGCACCGTGGGCCGGCCGCAGCGACGTGTGGTTCAGCCCGCGCCCGATCCTCGGCG
Source organism: Streptomyces winkii (assembly GCF_032248595.1). Classification (NCBI taxonomy): domain Bacteria; kingdom Bacillati; phylum Actinomycetota; class Actinomycetes; order Kitasatosporales; family Streptomycetaceae; genus Streptomyces; species Streptomyces winkii. The sequence continues at coordinate 359,482 of NZ_JASTTH010000008.1, forward strand.
CGGCGGGCGGCCGTACCGCGTTCGTATTCCCCGGTCTGGAGGCCGAGTTCGACCCGCGCGCGGACGCGCTGGCCGAGCGGTTCGGGCTGGACTTCTCGCACGGCAGGGACGCCGAGGTGGGCGACGTCGGACGGCACGGCGCCGCCGTCTTCCAGCTCGGCAGGGTCCTCGACGCGGCGCTGCGCCGCCTCGGCGTCGTCCCCGACGCGGTGGCCGGGCACAGCGTGGGGGAGTGGACGGCGATGGCCTGCGGCGGCATCCACGCCGCGGACGAAGTCGACGCGTTCCTCGCCCGGTTCGACCCGGACGCGCTGCGCGTGCCCGGCGCGGTCTTCGGCGTCCTCGGCATGCCCGCCGAGGAGGTGCTCGCGGAGCTCCACGGCCGCAGGGACGTGGTGCTCTCCCACGACAACGCCCCGAACCAGTCGATGATCTGCGGCCCCGAAGAGGCCGTCGAGGCCTTCGTCCTGCGCATGCGCGCCCGGGGAGTGATCGGGCAGGTGCTGCCGTTCCGCTCCGGATTCCACACCCCGATGCTCGCCCCGTACCTCGGCCCGATCCGCGGTGCGGCGGAGGCCTACCGCCTCCATCCGCAGTCCACGCCCGTATGGTCCGCGACGACGGCCTCGCCCTATCCCGAAGACCCGGACGCCGTACGGGAGTTGTTCGTACGGCATCTGCTGGAGCCGGTGCGGTTCCGGCAGACGATCCTGGCGATGTACGACGCCGGCCACCGCGCCTTCATCCAGCTGGGCGCCGGTCAGCTCGGCTCCCTCATCGACGACACCCTCGCCGGATGCGACCGGCTGGTCGTCTCCGCCCACTCGGGCGCCCGCGACACCCTCGCACAGCTGCGCAGGGTCGTCACCGCGCTCTGGGTGGAGGGCGCCGAACCGGATGTGCGGCCCCTGCTGAGTTCCGCGGAGGCGGCACGTACGGAGGGCAGGCCCGCCGCCGGGGGCAGGTCCGCGGCGAAGGCCGCCGCGGCACGGCCCGGCATGCGCCTGGACCTCGACGGCGCGCTGGTCTCGCTGCCGGAGCGGATACGGGGAAGCCTCGCCGGAGCGGCATCCGCCCCGGCCGCGCCCTCCGCACCCGCGTCCTCGCCGGCGGCGTCCGCCGCATCGGCTGCGTCTGCGTCGGCGGAGTCCATGTCCCGCCTCGACCAGGCGGGTTCGCACGATCCGCTGGCCGCCGAGCTCTCCGCGCTGCTGCGCGACACGGCGTCGGCCGCCGCCGATCTGCTCGACGCCGGGGCGGGCGGCGGAGCCGGACCGGGATCGGGAACGGGCGCCGGTGCCCGCCGCTGCGCGGGTCCCGTACACCCGGTGCCGCATCCCCGGCGGCCCCTCGACGACGTGCGCCCGCGGGGCGGTTCGGCACCGCTTGGCGCCGCCGCCCCTGACCCGGCACGCGCCGGCGGACAGCCGTCTCCCGGAGTGCCGTCGGTGTGGCGCGTCGGCGTCGACGAGATGCCGTACCTGCTCGACCACTGCTTCTTCCGGCAGCGGCCAGGCTGGCCGGACGTCGCCGACCGCTGGCCGATCGTGCCCGCGACCACCGTGATCAGGCATCTGATGGAGATCGCCGAGCGTGCCGTGCCCGGCATGCGCGCGGTCGGGCTGCGCGACGTGCGGCTGCTGAAGTGGATCGAGGCCGTTCCCGCCCATGACGTCCCCGTCGTGGTACGGCGCACCGCGCCCGGGGAGGTGGAGGTGGAGCTGACCGGCTCGTCCCGCGCCGTCGTCCAGCTCGCCCCGCGGTACGAGGAGCCGCCCGAGCCGTGGCCCGTCGACCCGTCGGCCGACCGGAAGCCCGAACTGCGCGCCGAACAGCTCTACACCGAGCGGTGGATGTTCCACGGCCCGCGCTTCCAGGGCGTGAGCGAACTGACGGCGATCGGGGAGCGGCACGTACGGGGCGTGCTGACCGCGCCGGAGGCACCGGGGTCCCTGCTGGACAACGTCGGCCAGCTCCTCGGGTACTGGATCATGGCGACGCTCACCGAGCGCACGACCGTCTTCCCGGTGAGCGTGAGCGGCATCCGCTTCCACGGCCCGGAGCCCGGCGTCGGCGAGCGCCTGACGTGCTCGATCCGCATCACCGGCGTCACCGACAGCGCGCTGACCGCCGACATGCAGCTGCTCCACGAGGGCCGCGTGTGGGCGGAGTTGAGCGGATGGACCGACCGGCGCTTCGACACCGACCCCGGCATCCGCGCGGTGGACCGCTTCCCCGGCTCCAACACGCTCTCCGCACCGCAGCCGGAGGGCTGGTCGCTGGTGCACGAGCGCTGGCCGGACCTGGCGACGCGCGAGCTGGTGATGCGCAACATGCTCGGCGGTGCGGAACGCGCGGGCTACGCCTCGCTTCCGCCCCTCCGCAGGCGGCAGTTCCTGCTCGGCCGGATCGCCGCCAAGGACGCGGTGCGCGGACTGCTGTGGGGGGAGGGCGCGGGCGAGGTCTATCCCGCGGAGATCTCCGTGCACAACGACGACGAGGGCAGGCCGTTCGTCCGCGGCGTGCACGGGCGCACCGTCGGGGAGTTGACGGTCTCCATCGCGCACCGCGGCGAGTGCGGGGTCGCCATCGCGCGCCGCGGCCCGTGCGGCATCGACGTCGAGGAGATCACCGCCCGCCCGCGGTCCACCGTCGAGGCGGCCTGCGGAGCGGACGAACTCGCCCTGCTGCGCGGCCTGTCAGGGGACGGACCCGAGCGTGCCGAGGAGGGCCACGGCAGTGAAGAGGTCTGGTTCACGCGCATGTGGGCGGCGAAGGAGGCCGTCGCGAAGATGCGTGGCACCGGATTGAGGGGCCGGCCGTCGGACTACCGGGTGGTCTCGGCGGAAGGCGACCGGCTCCAAGTGCGGTTCGGGGGCGACTCGTACGAGGTGCGGGTGCGGGAAACATCGAATCCGCCGGGCTTGCCCGAGCGGCGGTATGTGGTCGCCTGGGCGGCCGCCTACGAGGAATCAGGAGTGCGAGATGACCACTGACGCGACCGGGTTCGCGCCTGCGCAGCCGCCCGAGAGGGCGCAGGCCGAAGCCGATCCGGGGGCCGTCCTGGCGGACATCGCCGGCATGCTGCGCGAACTGCTCGAGGAGTACGGCTTCGACGAGGCCGAGATCGGACGGGAGACCACCTTCCACGACGATCTGGAGCTGGAGAGCATCGACCTGGTGTCGCTCTCGGGCTCACTGCGCGAGCACTACGGCGACCGCGTCAACTTCGCCGAGTTCGTCGCGGACCTCGAACTCGAGGAGATCATCGCGCTCACCGTCGGGCAGCTGGTGGACTTCGTCGTCGCGTCCCTGCGCGCCACGGAAGCGGGCTGATCCGGATGAAGATCCGTACGGGAGAGATCGACACCCACGTGCAGTACCTCCCCGCCGCCGGGCGCGAGGACATGCAAGGGGAGCCGCCCGTCGTCGTGTTCGTGCACGGGCTGCTGACCGACAGCCTCGCCAGCTTCTACTTCACGCTCGGACCGGTCTTCGCGGCCCAGGGCATCGACGTGATCATGTACGACCTGCGCGGGCACGGCCGCAGCGACCGCCCGGAGAGCGGCTACCAGATCGAGTGCTTCGTCGACGACTTCGTCGCGCTGCTCGACGCGCTCGGTGAGCGGCGGAAGGTGCACGTGGTGGGCAACTCGTTCGGGGGCACGGTCGCGGCCGGAGTCGCCGCCTGGCATCCGGAGCGGGTCGCGACCCTCACGCTCATCGAGGCCGAGCCTCCGGTCCAGCGCTGGACGCGGCACATGGCCGAGGGGCTCGCCCTCGCCAAGGAGCAGCTCGTGTACGACGAGGTCATCGACTGGATCAAGGAGAACCGCGGTGCGCAGACCGCGCGCCTGTCGCGCATCGCGGGCCGCATCCTCAACTCCACCACGCTGGGCGCGGAGGTGTGGAGCGGACGCGTCATCGACGACGACCTGTCGGCGATCACCTGCCCGGTGCTGGCCATCTTCGGCGAGGAGTCGGGGCTCGTGGCCCAAGTGCCCCTCTTCGAGGCGACGTTGGAGTGCCGCACCGTCGTACTGCCCGACCAGGGGCACTCCGTCCTGATCGAGCGCACCAAGGAGACCCGGGACCTGCTGCTGGGATGGATACGCGAGCACGACGTGAGCGAGCGGGAGCAGCACGCGCGGGGACGGCCGCAGCACGAGCGGTGTGAGACCGGAGAGCACGAGCACGAGGGACGCGAACACGGGGGACGCGGGCACGAGGACCGCGAGCACGACGGGCGCGAGCAGGGAAGGCGCCGGCACGAACTGGCCGAGGCCGTACAGTGACCCGCTTCCTCTTCGTCGTCCCCCCGCTGGTCGGGCACACCAACCCGCTCCTCGGGGTGGCCGGCGAACTCGCCCGCAGGGGCCACCGCGTGGCCTGGGCCGGGTACGCCGACCAGATCCGGAGCCTGGCGGGGCCCGGCGCCGAGGTCTACGGGACGCGGATGCCGGACGCCACGCTGCACCGGCCGCCCAAGCTGATCGGCCCGGCCGCCTTCCGCTTCCTGTGGGAGGAGTTCTTCGCGCCGCTCGCCGGACTCATGGCGCCCGGCGTCGACTCCGCGGTCAGGGAGTACGGCCCGGACATGGTCGTGGCCGACCAGCACGCCGTCGCCGGTGCGCTGGTGGCCGAGCGGCACGGCATCCCGTACGTCACGTCGGTGACCACCTCCGCCGAACTCACCGACCCGCTCGCCTCGATGCCGAAGGTGGACGCGTGGCTCAAGGGCATCTTCGCCTCGCTGCGCGAGGAGTTCGGCGACGTACGGTGCAGCGGCGACCCGCGCTTCTCGCCGCACGGGATCATCGCCTTCACCGGCCGCGCGCTGCTCGGTGACGCCCCGCTGCCGTGGGACGGCGTGCATCTGGTGGGCCCGGCGATCGCCCCGCGGGCGGCCGGATGCGACTTCCCCTACGGGGAGCTGGACCCGTCACGCCGCAAGGTCCTGGTGACGCTGGGCACGGCCAACGCCGACGCGGGCGGGCGGTTCCTGCGCGAGGCGGTCGCGGCGCTGGAGACCCTGCGCGAGACCGTGCAGGGCATCGTCGTGGACCCCGGCGGCGTGCTCGAAGTGCCGGACGCGCGACCGGAGTCGGGGCTGCTCGTGCGCGAGTACGTGCCGCAGCTCGACCTCCTTCCCCACCTCGACGCCGTCGTGTGCCACGGCGGCCACAACACCGTGTGCGAGTCGCTGTGGCACGGCGTACCGCTCGTCGTCGCCCCGATCCGCGACGACCAGCCGATCGTCGCGGGACAGGTCGCCGGCGCCGGCGCCGGAGTCCGGGTCCGCTTCAACCGCGTGGACGCGGCGCGGCTGGCCGCGGCCGTCCGCTCCGTACTCGATCCGACGAGCGGTCACAGGGACGCGGCGGAGCGGATCGGCCGCTCCTTCCGCGAAGCCGGCGGCGCGCGGGCCGCCGCCGACCACCTCGACCGCATCGCCGCGCGCCCTGCGAACTACCAGGCAGCAGGCTGACTTCCGCCCGACCAGCGACCTGTAGGACGTCACATGACGCAGGCTCCCGGAACCCACGAGCCCTTCGGGTTCTTCCAGGGCCCCAGGGCCCAGGCTCCGCCGCAGTATCCGACCGTGCCCGAGCGGCCGGGGGACCCGCGGGCGAGCGTGCTGCGGATCGACCACCGCAAGCGCGCGCCGCTGCGCGTGCTGATGGGGTACGCGCGTCCGCACCGCGTCGTCCTGTTCGCGACGCTGCTGCTGGTGCTCGCCTCCAGCGGTGCGGGCCTGATGCAGCCGCTCGTCGCGCAGCAGGTGCTCTCCTCGCTCGCTGACGGGGGCGACGTGAAGGGCCCGGTCATCCTGCTGGGCACCCTGGTCGTGGCGGGCGCCGGGCTGACGGGGCTCCAGTCGTGGTGGCAGCAGCGCACGTCGGAGCGTGTGGTGCGGCGCGTACGGCAGGACCTGGTGTTCCGGCTGATCAGGCTCCGGGTGCCCGAGCTCGACCGCCGCCCGCCCGGCGACCTCATCGCCCGCGTCACCTCCGACAGCACGCTGCTCCAGAACGCCGCCACCGAGGGCCTGATCATGATCGCCAACGGCGTCCTGAGCATCGCCGGCGCCGGCGTGCTGATGGGCGTCGTGCACCTTCCGCTGCTCGGCGTGACGGTGGGCGTGCTGGTGGCCGTCGGCCTGGTGATGGGCGGGATCCTGCCCCGCATCCGCAAGGCCGTCGCCCGCGCCCAGGAGTCGATCGGCGCGGTCGGCTCGGCGCTGGACCGCACGCTCGGCGCCGCCCGTACGGTCAAGGCGAACGGCGCGGAGGACCGGGAGACCGAGGTCGCCGACAACGCCATCGACGGCGCCTACAAGGCGGGAATCGTGGGAGCCAAGTATGTGGCGCTCGTCAAGATCCTCTCCGGGGTCTCGATCCAGGCGGCCTTCCTCGCGGTGCTCGGGGTGGGCGGCGCGCTGGTCGCCTCCGGGGACCTCGAAACGCCGCAGCTGATCGCCTTCCTGCTCTACGTGTTCTATCTGGCGAGCCCGATCGGCTCCCTCGTCGCCGGGCTGGGCATGCTCCAGCAGGGGCTCGGCGCGGTGGGCCGCATCGAGCAGATCAAGCGGATGGCCGTCGAGGCGGACGTCGACGAGGAGCCCGGATTCCACGCGGACGGCATGGACCAGGCCGCCCGTACGGACATCGCGGACGGCCGTGCCGGCAGGGACGGCACCGACAGCATGGACCGGCTGCCACGCCACCCGGCCGCCCGCTCCGGCAACAGGCCCGGCCCCCTCGCGAACGGGCACATGAACGGGTACGCGGACGCCGCGGCCGATCCTCAGGGCAACCCCGCCTCGACGATGAAGCTCCAAGTCGTCGGCGCGCGGGCCGCCGGCGTTCGCAGGCCGCCCACCATCGAGTTCCGCGACGTGCGCTTCGCCTACCCCGGCCGCGGCACGGCCCTGAAGGGCATCTCGTACACCATCCCCGGCGGCACGCAGACCGCGCTCGTCGGGCTCTCCGGCGCCGGCAAGACCACCATGTTCGCGCTGCTCCAGCGCTTCTACGACCCCACGGCCGGACAGATCATCATCGACGGCGTCGACATCGAGACCATGCGCCGGGCCGAGGTGCGCCGCCGCATCGCGTACGTCGAGCAGGACTCGCCGGTGATGGCGGGCACCCTGGAGGACAACCTCAAGTACTCGGCGACGAACGCCTCCGACGCGGACATCGCCGAGGCGCTGCGCGTGACGCGCCTGGACGCGCTGATCAACCGGCTTCCGGACGGACTGCGCACGGAGGTGGGCAACCGCGGCGTCTCCCTCTCGGGCGGTGAGCGCCAACGGCTCGCGATCGCACGGGCGTTGCTGCGCAAGCCGGAGGTGCTGCTGCTGGACGAGGCGACGGCGCAGCTCGACGCGCGCAACGAGCAGGCGCTGCGGGAGGCGGTGGACCAGGCGGCCCGCCGGTGCACCGTCATCCTCATCGCGCACCGGCTCTCCACGGTGACGCACGCCGACCAGATCGTGGTGATGGAACACGGCGAGATCCGCGCGCTGGGCAGCCACGAGGACCTGGTCAAGTCCGACGGTCTCTACCGCGAACTCGCCGCCTCGCAGATGCTCGTGGGCGAGGAGGACGGCCGTACGGGCGGAGGCCCGGTCCCGGCACCGCCACCGGCCCCGGAGCCCGCGCCGGTTCAGCCGCCGGAGCGCCGGCAGCAGCCGCCCCCGGCGGGGGGTCCGCCGCCGGGACGGCCGCTCGCCTCGCCGGGCGGCCCTCCGCGGCGGTGATCGCAAGAGCAACTCCTCGCGGTTCCAGGGCACTTCAGGCGTGAAGGGCGTGAAGGGCGCCCGCCGAGTACGGCGGACGCCCTTCACTTTCCCTTCCCCGCCAAGGGTGGTCTGTGTGCCGGTCAGCCCATGAGGGGGTTGAGGGCGGCGAGGTAGCCGTCCCGGTGACCTTCCACATTCGGGTGGTAGGACTCGTTGAGCTTCTCCCACTCCAGGCTGGTGACCCATTCATCGTTGCCGGAGCAGATGGTGTGCGGGTCGAAAACCGGCCGCGCGTCCAGGAAAGTGAATCCGGCCTCCTTGGACCTCGCGGCCATGATGTCGGCGAGCGTGTCGGCCGCGGAGTTCAGTGCCGACCGCTCCTTGTCGCTGAGGCCGAGAATGCCGCAGTCCCCACCGATCGTGTAGAGCCGCGGATATCCGACGACGATGACTTTCGCGGACGGGGCCGCCGCGCGCACGGCGGAGTACGTCTTGGAAAGCGCCGGCGACAGCGTGCTGTTGGCCGCCGCCTTCGCCGCGTCGACGCCCGCTATGCAGTCGGCGTCGTCCGCGGTGAGGATGCAGTTCTTCAGCACGTCGACGAATCCGACGTCGTTGCCGCCGATCTGGAGCGTTACCAGCGAAGTGTCCTGCGTCAACTGGCCGACCTGGGTGTTCATGACGTCGGCCGTGGTGGCGCCGGAGCACGCCGCCTCCACGAACGCGACGTCCTGATGCGCGGCCGCCCACAGCCTCGGGTACGAAGTGGGACCACGGCGGCAGGGATCGTCCGGATTGTCGTAGGTCTTCGTTCCGACGGCGACCGTGTAGGAATCGCCAAGAGCCACATATTTGCCCGCGGCAGCCTGCGATCCCGGAGCGACGAAGGCAATGGCCACCATCGCGAGCAATGCGGCGAACGTCAGCTTCAACGAGCGCATGAAGTTGTCTTCTCCGGAGGTGGGGGATGAGAACAGAGCATCCTAGAAATAGCAGCAGCGACGCTCGCATGGGTACGTCCGGGTGCGTAATTTTTAGATCACGGTTCGATAAACCGAAGCCTTTGCGATCATGTTTCGGTGATCAATTCACGGCGCAATACCGGCAAATGAGGGCGACTTTCTTTCAAACTTTTCCGGCGTCATGTGATGGAAATTGCGCGCGCGATTCCGGAATCCGGCGGACGGTCCCCGCGCCGTCCGTGCGAGTGGGGACGGCCGGCCGTGCGGCCGGGCCCGCTGCCTGCTGTGAAGGCCCTTCACCGGGCCGTCACCGTCCCTGTCGCTGTCCGTCACTCCGTCAACGGGCCTCCGGCTGCTTCGCGTTCGCAACCCGAGCCCGCAACTCGCCGCCACGCGGCGGCCGATGCCGCATCGCTCGTTCGAGGGAGGGCCGCGCAGACGGAACGGTTCGGCGGCCGTGGCGCCGCTTACGGTCCCCGCATGCACGCCACCACGAACGTCACGGAAAGCGCCCCGGCGAACGGCGCGGCGAGCCCCACGCCTACGGCGGACCACCTCGCCGTGCCCGGTGAAGAGGCGCCCGCAGCACGCCCGTTGACGGCCGCCACCGTGACCGCGCTGCATCTGACCGCGTTCCGCGCACTGCGCGACCGCACCGTCCCCCTGACGCCGGTGACGCTGCTGTCCGGGCCGAGCGGCAGCGGCAAGTCCGCCGTACTGGAGGCGTACGAGGCGCTGGCCCGCCTCGGCGGCGGCGAGGTCCTCGGCGAGGTCTTCGGCCGCGCCTACGGCGGTCCGGGCGCGTATGTCCCCCGCCGCTCCCGCCCGGACGGCGAAGGGCGGCGCGGCTTCCGTATCGGCTGCACTGTCGACGGACCCGCCGGGCCCCTGCGGTTCGACCTCGCGGTACAGGCGGAGCCCGAACTGCGCATCGCGGGCGAGCGGTTGTCGGTGCCCGGCGGCCGCACACTGCTCAGCACGGCCCTGCGCGACCCGTCCCGCCGCACCGTCGAGGCCGAGTGGCACAGCGGCGCCGGCCGCGTCACCCGGGCGCGGCTCCCGGACGACCGGCTGGCGACCGCCCTGCTGCCGCTGCGGGTCGGGGGCGGCACGGAGGAGGAGCACCGGGTACTGGCCGCCGCTGAGCAGGCAGTGGTGGCGCTGCGCTCCGTCTTCGCCTGCGACCCGCGTCCGGAGACCATGCGCGAACCGGTGTCCGCCGCCGACACCCTGCTGCGCGGCGGCTGCGACAACCTGGCGGCGGTGCTGCGCCGCACGCGCACCGAGTGCGCCGTCCGGCACGGCCACCTCGTGGGTGCCGTGCGCGCGGGGTTCGCGGGTCCGGTCGCGGATCTCGTCGCGGAGGTCTTGCCGGAAGGGGCCGGCAGGGGGCGTGTCCGTGCGGTCGTCGACCGCGGCTGCGGACCCGTGCCGCCCGGTCACGCCGCTGCCGACCGCACGCCCCTGGAGTGGCTGGGGGACGGGGAGTTGCGCTACGCCGCGCTCGCTCTCGTGCTGCTGACGGGGCCCGGTGTGCTCTCGATGGACCCGGTGCAGGAGGTGCTGCCCGCGCGGCAGGCGATGACGGTGCTGGCCGACGGCCTCGACCGGGGGCTGGACGGGCGGCAGACGGCCGAACTGACGGCGCTTGCCGAGCGGATGGGCGAGCGCGGGCACGTGCGGCTGCTCGCCTCGGTGAGCGAGGCGGGCGCTGACGCGGCGCTGTCCGCCGCCGGCAGCCCGGGCGAGGCGCGGCAGCCCGGAGTATCCCTGGTAGACCTGGGGCGTGAGTGAATTCCGATCCTCTTCAGCGTCCTCCGGCGACGATCCGCGGCCCGCCGCGGGCGAGCGCCCGGAGCGCGCAGTGACCGTGGCCGAACTCCAGCGCCGGCTCGCCGAGTTCGCCGCCGCCCGCGACTGGGGGCAGTACCACACGCCGAAGAATCTGGCCGCGGCGCTGAGCGTCGAGGCGGGCGAACTCGTCGAGATCTTCCAGTGGTTGACGCCCGAGGAGTCGGCGGGCGTGATGGAGCGCCCCGAGTCCGCGCGACGCGTCGAGGACGAAGTCGCGGACGTCCTCTCGTACTTGCTCCAGTTCTGCGAAGTCCTGGGCATCGATGCCTTGAAAGCGCTTGCCGAGAAGATCGAACGGAACGAGAAGCGTTTCCCGGCTACCGGAACCGGTCACTCTATGAAGTGACGAAGATATTCGCGTCAGGCATTATGTCCGGAATCTAACCAACTAAACCGGCTTAGACGTTTGTTGGTAGTCACTCTCTGTAGTGACATGTGGAGGGAGGTGGCCCGAGTTGGATGCCGTGCATCTCATCAAGGCCACCCGGCACGCGCTCGCTGAGTGCGAGTCCGTGGAAGACATCGTCGCCGAATCGTGGCAGGTGCAGGCTCTTGCCGGGGCGATCGGGGCCCGTCTCGCGGTGAGCGGACCGCAGTCCGTACGGGGCGAGGCGCTCGGTCTGAGCGAGATGGGCGGCCAGGCGCGCCGTACGTCCGCCGCCCGCAGCGAGCCCCCTGGCGAGAGCCGTGAGATACGTGCCGACCGGCTCTCCCAGATCCAGGACCCGAAGTGCGCGCTGTCCGACCTGAGCGCGCTGCTGGCGGAGACCGGCGTCGCCCTCGTCCTCGTGGCCGTCACCGCCCGGCAGGAGGGGCTCTACTGGCAGTGCATCGAGGCGATCGACGCCGCCGACGAGTCCGAGGACCACGTTTCGGCCATTCTGCGCAGGCTGGAGGCGCAGGAGCACGGCCCGGCGGCCTGACCGGAACGAGGGGGACGCGACTCGTGCCGCCCCGTACGAGCCGGGCGAGGGCAGCCCCGCACCCGCACCGGGCCCGGATACGGGTGAGGCAAGATGGGCCTCATGAGGCTGCGCGTATTCACCGAACCCCAGCAAGGAGCGAGCTACGAGACGCTGTTGCGCGTCGCGAAGGCCGCCGAGGATCTGGATTTCGACGCCTTCTACCGGTCCGACCACTACCTCGCCATGGGCGACACGGACGGCCTGCCCGGTCCGACCGACGCCTGGATCACCCTCGCCGGGCTGGCGCGGGAGACCAGCCGCATCCGGCTCGGCACCCTGATGAGCGCGGCGACCTTCCGGCTGCCCGGCCCCCTCGCCATCCAGGTCGCCCAGGTGGACGCCATGTCCGGCGGCCGGATCGAACTCGGCCTGGGCAGCGGCTGGTTCGAGCAGGAGCACACCGCGTACGGAATCCCCTTCCCCAAGGAGAAGTTCGGGCGGCTGGAGGAGCAGCTGGAGATCGTCACCGGCCTGTGGTCGACGCCGTACGGCGAGAGGTTCAGCTACGACGGCACGTACTACACGCTGACGGACTCGCCCGCGCTGCCCAAGCCCGCGCAGTCCCGGGTGCCGGTGCTCATCGGCGGCCAGGGCAAGGTCCGCACTCCCGCCCTGGCCGCGCGCTTCGCGGACGAGTTCAACATCCCCTTCGCCTCGGCAGAGGACGCGGAGCAGCAGTTCGGGCGGGTGCGGGCGGCGGCCGAAAAGGCGGGGCGCCCCGCCGAGGACATCGCCTTCTCCGCTGCCCTCGTGGTGTGCGTCGGCAAGGACGACGCGGAGACCGCCCGCCGTGCCGCCGCGATCGGACGGGACGTCGCGGAGCTGAAGGAGCACGGGCTGGCGGGCTCGCCCGCCGAGGTCGTCGACAAGATCGGCCGTTACGGACATGCCGGTGCCTCCCGTATCTATCTCCAGGTCCTCGACCTGGACGACCTCGACCACCTCCAGCTGATCTCCGAGCGGGTGCGGACCCAGCTGCCGTGACCCGGCCCGCGGTCCCGCTCGGCACCGCGCTCGCGCGCGGCCCGCTCGTGCTGGACGGGGGCCTCTCCAACCAGCTGGAGGCCCAAGGCTGCGATCTGGCCGACGAGTTGTGGACGGCTCGGCTGCTGCGCGACGACCCCGCATCCGTCCGGGCCGCGCACGCCGCGTACGTACGGGCGGGCGCGCGGGTGCTCATCACCGGCAGCTACCAGGCGTCCTTCGAGGGCTTCGCGCGCGCGGGCGCACGACGCCGGGAGGCGGCCGGGCTCTTCCGCCGCAGCGTCTCGCTGGCGCGCGAGGCGGCGGGCGACCGGACGGTCTGGGTCGCGGCCTCGGTCGGTCCGTACGGCGCCGTCCGCGCGGACGGGGGCGAGTACCGCGGCCGGTACGGCCTGAGCATGCGCGAGCTCGCCGCCTTCCACCGCCCGCGGATGGAGGCGCTGGCCGAGGCGGAGCCGGACGTGCTCGCCCTGGAGACCGTCCCGGACACGGACGAGGCGGAGGCACTGCTCCGGGCCGCGTCGGGGTGCGGCCTTCCGGTGTGGCTCAGCTACACGATCGCCGGAGACCGCACCCGCGCCGGCCAGCCCCTCGCGGACGCATTCGCGTTGGCGGGCGGCGCCGGACAGGTCGTCGCGGCGGGCGTCAACTGCTGTGCGCCGGGCGACGCCGGGCACGCGGTGCGGGTCGCGGCGGAGGTCACCGGCAAGCCCGTCGTCGTCTACCCCAACAGCGGCGAGGAGTGGGGCGGTGGCCACGGCCGCGGCTGGCACGGCACCGCCTCCTGGTCCGCGGACCTCGCGGCGGGCTGGCTGGAGCAGGGCGCGCGCCTCGTCGGAGGGTGCTGCCGAGTGGGCCCTGAGCTGATCGCGGGGCTGGCGCGCGAGGTGTCGCTTCGGGAGGCCCCGTAGTACGCGGTCCAAGGCGGTCACGTCCGACCGGACAGGGCGTCCCTCGTGGCCGGGGTCGACAAGCGGGACGATCGGCCCCCGTCGCCCCCGCGGCCAGGAAGTACGGTCGGAAGTGGACAACCAGCAGTGGTATCGGGTGGTGGCAGCGCCCACGCCCGCGGTGCGGGATCGTCGACGGATCGGTCCCAGGTGCCATGTGTACGGACAGCCACTCGGTCGCACTCTGGGCACTCAGACCGTGGCGAGGAACTGATGACAGCCACCGACGCCGATTCGCCGCCCGAGCGCTTCACGCCCACGCGGCGCGCGTTCGAGACCCGGGATCCCGAAGCCGGGCGTGCTTTCATGAACGCCGTCTACGGCACGAGCCTGCGGATGAGCGGCAACAACGAAGACCAGCTGATCCGGCACTCCCGCTATGATCTCGGCCCCTTCTGCCTCGACGACATGACGCTTCCCATGGACGCCGAGTACGTGGCCGAACCGCTGGAGCACCTCGCCGTCATTCAGATCCACAGCGGGTGGAGCGAGCACCGGCCCACGGATGCCGCCGACCAGGTCCTCCCCGGCGACCACGAACGCATAGGCCCCGACGACATCAACATCATCGCCCAGCCCGACCGCCCCTTCAGTGCCCGGGCGAGCAACCTCGGCTTCAGCGGCGTCCTCCTGGACATGCCGCTGGTCATGCGGACCGCGGGTATCGGCGAGGACGCCCCGACAGGCCCGATCCGCTTCAGCAGGCTGGAGCCGCCGAGCCAGGCCGACGCAGACCGCTGGAGGAACAGCTACGACTACGTGCGCGAAGTGCTGGAGACCGAATTCGACGCCATGAGCGAACCACTGGTCCGTGGCGACTCGGCCCGCCTCCTGGCGGCCTGCGCGCTGGAGACGTTCCCCAACTCCGCGGTCCCCGAGCCGACTTCGAAGGACACACGCGACGCCACACCCCTCACCGTCCGCAAGGCCCTCGCCTTCATCGGGGAGAACGCCGGCGCCGACATCGGCCCCGCCGAGATCGCCGCCGCCGTGAGGGTCTCTCCGCGCGCGTTGCAGCTCGCCTTCGCCCGTCACCACGACACCAGCGTTCTCGGGCAAGTGCACCGCGTACGCCTGGACCGGGCCCACTTCGAACTCCTCGCCGCGGACCCGGCGGGCGGCGCGACCGTGCCGCGGATCGCCGCACGCTGGGGCTTCGCCAAGCCGGGCGGCTTCAGGACCCTCTACCGGAACATCTACGGAGTCAGCCCCAGCGAGACCCTCGCCCGCTGACACCGCGCTTTGCGCAAACACTACGCGCGTCACCCGGACCTCGGAGAGTATGGAGACATGGGATTCCACGTCGACTCCGAGGCCGGACGGCTGCGCCGGGTCATCCTCCACCGCCCCGACCTGGAGCTGAAGCGGCTCACGCCGACGAACAAGGACGAGCTCCTCTTCGACGACGTGCTGTGGGTCCGCCGTGCCCGGCAGGAGCACGACGCCCTGGCCGACGCGCTGCGCGACCGCGGAATCGCGGTGCATCTCTTCGGCGATCTGCTGGCGGAGACGCTGGACCTGCCGGAGGCCCGCGCGCTCGTGCTGGACCGCGTCTTCCACGAGAACGAGTACGGCCCGCTCGCCACGGCTCATCTCCGCGCCGCCTTCGACCGGTTGCCCACGAGGGAGCTGACCGAGGCGCTGGTGGGCGGCATGACCAAGCGCGAATTCCTGGAGGGCCACGAGGAGCCCGCGTCCGTCCGCTTCCACGTGATGGACCTGGACGACTTCCTTCTCGCCCCGCTCCCCAACCACATCTTCACGCGCGACACCTCGGCCTGGGTCTACGACGGCGTATCCATCAACGCGATGCGCTGGCCCGCCCGTCAGCGCGAGACGGTGCACTTCGAGGCGATCTACCACCACCACCCGCTCTTCGCCGGTCCCGGCAGCCCCGCCTTCCACGTGTGGTCGGAGGGCCAGGGCGCCTATCCGTCCACGATCGAGGGCGGGGACGTGCTGGTCATCGGCTCCGGGGCGGTGCTGATCGGGATGAGCGAGCGCACCACTCCGCAGGCCGTGGAGATGCTGGCGCGCGGGCTGTTCGCTGCCGGCTCGGCCCGTACGATCGTGGCGCTCGACATGCCCAAGCGCCGCGCGTTCATGCACCTGGACACCGTGATGACGATGGTCGACGCCGACACCTTCACCCAGTACGAGGGGCTGGGCATGCTCCGCTCGTACACCATCGAGCCCGGCGGAAGCGCCAACGAGCTGAAGGTGACCGACCACCCTCCGGAGCACATGCACCGAGCGATCGCGGCGGCCCTCGGGCTGGACCACATCCGCGTCCTCACGCCCACGCAGGACGTGCACTCCGCGGAGCGCGAGCAGTGGGACGACGGGTGCAACGTGCTGGCCGTCGAGCCGGGCGTCGTGCTCGCCTACGAGCGCAACGTCACCACGAACACGCATCTGCGCAAGCTGGGAATCGAGGTCCTGGAGATCCCCGGCAGCGAGCTGGGCCGCGGCCGGGGCGGTCCCCGGTGCATGAGCTGCCCCGTGGAGAGGGACCCGGTCTGAGCGCCGTACCGCGCACGCGGAGCGGCCCGGACGCCGCGGCCGCCGCACGGAGGACGGGGGCTGGTGCCGCGGATCGGGACCTCGCCGTATAGAGATTCGAAAGCCGGTATAGAATTCCAGGTCGAACATCAGCCAGCCCAGCCAGCGACCTAGGAGCCCCCATGGCGACAGACCTCACGGGCCGCCACTTCCTCAAGGAACTGGACTTCTCCCCCGAGGAGTTCCGGCACCTGATCGATCTGGCCGCCGAGCTGAAGGTCGCCAAGAGGGCGGGCGCGGAGCAGCAGCGGCTGCGGGGCCGCACCATCGCGCTGGTCTTCGAGAAGACCTCGACCCGTACGCGCTGCGCGTTCGAGGTCGCCGCCGCCGACCAGGGCGCCGGCACCACGTATCTCGATCCGGGCGGCTCACA
Source organism: Streptomyces winkii (assembly GCF_032248595.1). Taxonomy (NCBI): domain Bacteria; kingdom Bacillati; phylum Actinomycetota; class Actinomycetes; order Kitasatosporales; family Streptomycetaceae; genus Streptomyces; species Streptomyces winkii. The sequence goes on from NZ_JASTTH010000008.1 coordinate 375,879, forward strand.
GCTGGGGCACAAGGAGTCCGTACGCGACACCGCGCGCGTGCTGGGGAGGATGTACGACGGCATCGAGTACCGCGGCAGCGGCCAGGCCGTCGTCGAGGAGCTCGCCGCCTACGCCGGAGTCCCCGTCTACAACGGCCTGACCGACGACTGGCACCCCACGCAGATGCTCGCCGACGTGCTGACCATGACCGAGCACTGCCCCAAGCCCCTCGACGCGACCGCCTTCGCCTACCTCGGCGACGCCCGCAACAACATGGGCAACTCCTATCTGGTCACCGGCGCCCTGCTCGGCATGGACGTGCGCATCGTCGCCCCTCGCGTGCTGTGGCCCGAAGAGCCCGTCGTCGCGCGGGCGCGCGCCCTCGCGGAGCACACCGGCGCCCGCATATCGCTCACCGAGGACGTCCAACAGGGCGTAGCGGGCGTGGACTTCGTCGCGACCGACGTGTGGGTGTCGATGGGCGAGCCCAAGGAGGTCTGGGACGAGCGCATCGGGCTGCTGCGGCCGTACGCCGTGACCATGGACGTGCTGCGCGCCACCGGCAATCCGGAGGTGAAGTTCCTCCACTGCCTGCCGGCCTTCCACGACCTCGGCACGGCGGTGGGACGGGAGATCCACGAGCGGCACGGCCTGGACTCCCTGGAGGTGACGGACGAGGTCTTCGAATCGGCCGAGCACTCCGTCGTGTTCGACGAGGCGGAGAACCGGATGCACACCATCAAGGCGGTCCTCGTCGCCACCCTCGCGGGCGACGGCTGAGGGCTCCGGCGGGCGGCGCCCTCCGGGCGGTCAGCTCTCCCGCGCCGCGAGACCGTCCAGCATCTGCCGCTGATGACGGTGGCCGATCGTCTCGTACCCGACCACCGTGACGAATGGCGCGAACATCACCACGAGCAGGCACACCGCGATCGGGACTCCGGCCGCGGCCAGCGCCACGGCGACGACCAGCACCGCGAGCGTGGCGGAGATCAGCAGCAGGTGGAACGGGTCGCCCGCGGACAGCAGCAGCGTGTGCAGCAGATAGACCATCAGCAGATAGAGGCCGACCGGGACGGCCAGTGACAGCACCACGGGGACCGAGCTCAGCTTTGAGTGGTGCTCCAGATGCAGGCCCGCCACATGCAGCCCGGCGCCCGCACCGGCGATCCCCGCGAAGAGCGGGATGTGCCCGTAGCCGAAGAGATAGCCGCGGGGGCGGCGGTGCACCAGGACGTCGCCGAAGGGCGTGACGAAGTACGTCCACCACATGCCGAACGTCAGCCCGACGCCGGCGACGACGACGGCGATCGCGTTGCCGCTCCAGTGCGTTCCGGCCGTGCCGCCGAGCAGTCCGCCCGACGAGGCGACGGTGCCGACCACGCCCTCGCCCAGGGTGATCATCGCGAACAGGCTGTACCGCTCGGCGACATGATGGGGGTGCCACGGCGTCCCGCCGGCGCCGCCCTGGGCGAGCACGGGAAGCAGCAGCTCCAGCGCTCCGAGGGCGACGACGGCGAGGATCACGACCGCCACGGGCGGCTGCGTGAACCCGAGGGCGATCCAGCCGAGTTGGGCGATCGAGGTCCAGCGGATGTTGGCCGTCCCGACGGCCCGGTAGGGGCGCGAGCCGCGGGCGACGCGCCACCACTGCAACACCATCGCGACCCGCATCACGACGTAACCGATCACCATCACCCGCAGGTCGAGGTGTTCGCCCTCCTCGACGGAGTGGAACATCGCCGGAAGGCCGAGGGAGAACACGACGACGCCGATCATCTGCACCATCGTCAGCACGCGGTAGAGCCAGTCGTCGGTGCCGAACGCGGACGCGAACCAGCTGAAGTTGATCCACGCGACGCTGATCGCGAACATCGCCAGCGCGAACGCCGCGACGGCCGGCACGGGGTGGCCCCCGGCGAGCATCTCGGCGAAGTGGGTCGACGCGGTGCCGACGGCGACCACGAAGGTCAGGTCGAACAGCAGCTCCAGCGGCGTGGCGGACCGTCCGCTCTCCTCGGGGTCGCGGCCGGTCATCGGAACCAGGCGGTGCGCCGGCCCGCGCCTGCCCTCGCCGCCGGGGTGTTCAGAGTTGCCCATGCGCAGCATGGTGCCCCATGCGTGCCCGCTCGGCCGGGCCGGGCCTGGCCTGGCCCCTAGGGGGTGTCTGACAAATCCCGTCTGCCCCGCGGTGGCTGGCACGCACGCTCGCGTCGTTGTCGGTCGTCTGCGCAGCCCGCTGCGCTTTCCTCCCTCCGCCTTGCGACCGCACGCACCAGCCACCGCGGCCCCCGCCCTGACGGGCGGACGACGCTACTTGTCAGACACCCCCTAGCCGTGCAGCGCCAGATAGGGCGCGAGGGCCAGAAGCGTGCCCGCGAGGGCGTACTTGAGCTTCCGGGTGGGCACCGCGTGGGCGATCTTCCAGCCGATCAGGACGCCCGCCAGCTCCGGGACGCCGACGAGCGCCGCGAGCGCCCAGTCGATCGAACCGTCCACCAGGTACCCCGCGGTCCCCACGCTCGCGATGACCACGGACTGCGCCTGCGCGGCGGCCAGCGCGGGCAGCAGCGGCAGCCCGCAGATCACCAGCAGCGGCACGCTCAGCATCGGGCCGCCGAGCCCGAAGAGGCCCGCGGCCACCGCGACCACCAGCCCCACGGCCGCCGTGACCACCGGCGAGAGGTCCGTCGCGGCGTCGTCGTCGCGTACGGCGGTACGGCGCTCGCGCACCCACACCAGGACGCCCGTCGTCGCGACGGCGACCGCGAGCAGGATCGCGAACGCCCGCCCGCCGACAAGGGTGTTGAAGAGCACGCCCAGCGGCGAGCCCACGAGCGCGGCGGCCGAGAGGATCACCGCGATCCTGCGCGTGCGCGCGTCCCGCAACTGACCGGAGCGCGTGTACGCGACCGTCCCGAGGGCGCCGGTCGCGATGTGCGTCGCGATGGCCGTCCCGGCGACGCCGGCGGGGGAGAGGCCGGTCAGCAGGAACATCCCGATGGTGGGCAGCACTCCGCCCGGACCCACCGCCGTGATGCCGATGCCGCCCAGCAGCCCGAAGAGCGCCAGCAGCGCGAGTATCAGCGGACCCGGCTCCGTCATCGTGCTCCCTCCCGCATCCCCTCCGCAGCAGGCCATCACGCTATCCGGTCCGCCGGTCCCGTCCGTCCGCCCCTGCGCGGCGAGTTCGCCGTGCCTGCCGTGCCGTGCCAGCCGTGCCTGCCGTGCGAGCCCGTCCACCGCGTCTATCGCGTACCCGTGACGGTAGTCACGAACCAGTGATACGTTCACGGTGTGTGCGGTCGCCCGGCGTCGCGAAGGAGGCCCCGAGCCATGAGTCGATCCATGACCGGAGCGGTGCGTGAGCACAGCTCCGAAACCGTCGGCGAGCACAGCAGCCGGTCCGCCGGCCTGGGAGCCGCCGCATGAGCCCGTACACGGGATCGGCCCGGCCCACCGGCGAGTGGCGGCACATCCGGGTCGCGGAGGACGACGGAGTCGTGACCGTCACCCTGGCCCGTCCGGACCGCCTCAACGCCCTCACCTTCGGTGCCTACGCCGATCTGCGCGATCTCCTGGCCGAGTTGGCGCGGGAGCGGCGCGCCCGCGCGCTCGTACTGGCGGGGGAGGGGCGCGGCTTCTGCTCCGGTGGCGACGTCGAGGAGATCATCGGCGCGACCCTGGACGCCGGCACCGCGCAGCTTCTGGACTTCAACCGCATGACCGGCCAGGTCGTACGGGCGCTGCGCGAGGCGCCGTTCCCCGTCGTCGCGGCGGTGCACGGCGCCGCGGCGGGCGCGGGCGCGGTGCTCGCGCTGGCCGCGGACTTCCGCGTCGCCGACCCGACGGCCCGCTTCTCGTTCCTCTTCACGAAGGTCGGCCTCTCCGGCGGCGACATGGGCGCGGCCTATCTGCTGCCCCGTGTCGTCGGCCTCGGCCACGCCACCCGCATCCTCATGCTCGGCGAGCCCGTACGGGCGGAGGAGGCCGAACGCATCGGCCTCATCAGCCGGTTGACCGGCGAGGGCGAGGCGCAGGACGCCGCCGCCGAACTCGCCCGCCACCTCGCCGACGGCCCCGCGCTCGCGCTCGCCCAGACGAAAGCGCTGCTCACGGCGGAGCTCGACCTGCCGCTCTCGGCGGCCGTCGAGATGGACGCCTCCACCCAGGCGCTGCTCATGCACAGCGACGACTACGCCGAATTCCACGCGTCGTTCAGCGAGAAGCGGCCACCGAAGTGGCGGGGGAAGTGACGTGAGCCCGCGGCCCGCGGCCGGCACCACGGGCGGCGCCCGGGCCGAGGCGGGCGGCGACGGCATGCGCGTCGCCGTCGTCGGGGGCGGTCCGGGCGGTCTGTACGCGGCGGCACTGCTCAAGCGTCTCGACCCGTCCCGCGGCATCACGGTCTTCGAACGCAACGCCCCCGACGACACGTTCGGCTTCGGCGTCGTCCTCTCCGACGAGACGCTCGGCGGCATCGAGCACGCGGACCCGGCCGTATACGCGTCGCTCCAGCGGGAGTTCGTCCGCTGGGACGACATCGACATCGTGCACCGCGGCCGTACCCTCACCTCCGGCGGCCACGGCTTCGCCGCGCTGGGCCGCCGCCGTCTGCTGGCCGTGCTGCACGAGCGCTGCCGCGAGCTGGGCGTGGATCTGCGCTTCCGCAACGAAGCGCCCCCCGTGGCCGAACTGGCCGCCTCCCACGACCTGGTCGTCGCCGCCGACGGGGTGCACAGCGCCACCCGGGACGCCCTGGCGGGCGTCTTCCGGCCGCGTCTGACCACGCACCGCTGCCGCTACATCTGGCTCGCCGCCGACTTCGCGCTCGATGCCTTCCGTTTCGAGATCGCCGAGACGGAGCACGGCGTGCTCCAGCTGCACGCCTATCCGTACGAGCGCGCCGGGGAGCAGGGTCCCGGCGCCTCCACGGTCATCGTCGAGGCCCGCGAGGAGGTGTGGCGCGCCGCCGGACTGGACCGCCTGGACGAGCGGGCCTCGGCCGAGCGGTGCGCCAAGCTGTTCCCCGAAACCCTCGGCGGCGGCCCGCTTCGCGGCAACAACTCGCAGTGGATCGCCTTCCGTACGGTCGTCAACGAGCGCTGGTCGGACGGGAACGTCGTGCTGCTCGGAGACGCCGCGCACACCGCGCACTTCTCGATCGGCTCCGGCACCAAGCTCGCCGTCGAGGACGCACTCGCGCTCGCGGCGTGCGTCGAGGAGCAGCCGGATCTGCCCGCGGCGCTGGCCGCCTACGAGGAGGAGCGCCGGCCCGTCGTCCTCTCGACGCAGCGCGCGGCGCGCGGCAGCCTGGAGTGGTTCGAGGACCTGGCGACCTACACCGGCCAGCCGCCACGGCAGTTCGCGTTCAACCTGCTCACGCGTAGCCGCCGCGTCACCCACGACAATCTGCGCCTGCGGGACCCCGGGTTCGTCGCGGGAGTCGAGGCCGAGGCGGGCGTTCCCGAGGGCACTCCGCCGATGTTCACGCCCTACCGGCTGCGCGGGCTGACGCTGCGCAACCGCGTCGTGGTCTCGGCGATGGACATGTACTCGGCGGAGGACGAGGCGGGCACCCCCGGCGTTCCGGGCGACTTCCACCTCGTACACCTGGGCGCACGCGCGCTGGGCGGCGCCGGACTCGTCATGACGGAGATGGTCTGCGTCTCGCCGCACGGCCGCATCACCCCGGGCTGCACGGGCCTTTGGACGGACGAGCAGGAGGCCGCGTGGGGCCGGGTCGCCGGCTTCGTGCACGCGCGCTCGCCGGGAACCGCGATCGGCGTCCAGATCGGGCACTCCGGCCGCAAGGGCTCGACGCGGCTGATGTGGGAGGGCATCGACGAGCCGCTGACGGAGGGCAACTGGCCGGTCGTGGCGCCCTCGCCGCTGCCGTACCGCGAGGGCGTCAACCAGGTGCCGCACGCCCTGACCACCGATGAACTCGCCGTCATACGGGAGGAGTTCACGGACGCGGCGCGCCGCGCCGCCCGCGCGGGCTTCGACCTGCTCGAACTCCACTGCGCGCACGGCTACTTGCTCTCCAGCTTCCTCTCGCCGCTCACCAACCGCCGTACCGACGCCTACGGCGGCACCGTCGAGGGCCGCCTCCGCTTCCCGCTCGAAGTCTTCGACGCGGTGCGCGAAGTGTGGCCGGAGCAGCGGCCGATGACCGTGCGCGTCTCCGCCACCGACTGGGCGGAGGGCGGCATCACGCCCGAGGAGGCGCTGCGCGTGGCCGCCGCCTTCAGCGAGCACGGCGCGGACGCCATCGACGTCTCCACCGGGCAGGTCGTCGCGGAGGAGCGCCCGGACTTCGGGCGCTCGTACCAGACCCCGTACGCCGACCGCATCCGCAACACCCTCGGCGTTCCCGTGATCGCGGTCGGCGCCATCTCCTCCTGGGACGACGTGAATTCGCTGCTGCTCGCCGGACGCGCCGACCTGTGCGCGCTGGGACGGCCGCATCTGTACGACCCGCACTGGACGCTGCACGCGGCGGCCGACCAGGGCTACGAGGGGCCCGGCGCGCCCTGGCCGCTGCCGTACCGCGCGGGCAGCCGCAAGCCGCCGACGGGCCGTACGGACGGGCCCAAGCCGCGGCTCACGCTGTGACGGGGCTCCGTCGAACCCGTCGTCCGGCCAAGGCCCCGTGTGGTCGACCCCGTGTGGTCGATCGGGGGCAACAGCGCTGCGGGGCGGCGGCGGGGGGTCGCCGGGCACGCCTTCACCGCCGCGCGTCCTCGGTCGCCGTCACCCGTCACCCCGCACAGGCGGAGCGTCACCTGCGGTAGGTGTCCTTGTCGGGGTTCCAGTCCTCGTCGAACCAGCGGTCGTCCGGCTCCCGGCGGTTTCCGACGATCGCCGCGATCGGCGGGATCACCAGTGCCACCACGCACAGCCCGACGGCGGCGGGGACGGAGATCAGACGCACGAACGCCCATGCGCTGACGAAGAGCACCAAGCACGTCGTCATCAGCACGAAGTAACGCCTGCGCCGTCGTGCGTACATACGTCAAGGGTATTGCGGCCACCGGCCTCGCGGGAGGCCCGCCGGACGCCGTCTGACGCGGCGGTCTCACGCCTGCGCGAAGCCCACGGCGTACTCGCGCCCGGGCTCGCGCAGCTTCTCGTGCAGCGCGAAGAAGACCTCCGCGGAGCGCTCGCCCGGCCAGCCGGCCGGAAGCAGCGACGGCGGCAGCCCGGGGTCGGCGTAGGGCAGGCGCCGCCACGCGTCGAGGGCCGGCAGATAGTCCCGGTACGCCTCCTCGGGGGGCGCCTGGCGCCGCCGCGACCAGGACCGCAGCACCGGCTCGTGCACGTCGAGGAACGAGCGGTGCAGCGTGGCCAGGGAGGCGAGGTCCCACCAGCGCGCGACGGCCTCCGCCGTCGGCTCGAAGCCGTCGTGCGTGCCGGTGAACAGGTCCACGTACGGGGTGAGACCGAGCCGTCCCAGGCTGTGACGCGTCTCCTCCTCCAGATGGGACGGGGCGATCCAGATGCCGGGGGCGGCGTTGCCGAAGCCCAGCCGGGCCAGGCGGGAGCGGAGTATGTGGCGGCGGCCCCGCTCGCTCTCCGGGACGGAGAAGACGGCCAGCAGCCAGCGGCCGTCCGGCACCGGGCGGGCGTACACCCGGCGGTCGCCGTCGTCGAGAAGCTGCCTCCCGGCCTCCGAGGGCGCGTACCCCGCGGCCTTGCTGCCGGGCCGGTCCGCGGTGAGCAGGCCGCGCCGCTTGAGCCGCGAGACGGCCGAGCGCACGGAAGGGGCGTCCACGCCGACGGCGCCGAGCAGTTGGATCAGCGCCGCGACCGGCACCGTGCTGCCCGGGAAGGCACGTCCGTAGGCCCCGTAGAAGGTGAGGATGAGCGAGCTCGGCGACGGCCTGGATACGGCGGACTGCTGCGGGTGCACGCGGCAACTCTAGGCGGGGCGCCCGGCACCGGTCGTCTCGGCGCCGCTCTGCTCCGTCCGTTCCGCCTGTCCCGTCCGCTCCCTCTGTTCCGCGCCGCCCGGCGACCCGCCGTCCCGTCCGCCGTCCTGTCCGCCGTCCTCCTGTGCCTCGCCCTCCCGCAGCAGATAGCGCTGGAGCTTCCCGGTCGGTGTGCGCGGCAGCGCGGCCGCGAAGACGAACTCGCGCGGGCACTTGTACGGCGTGAGCTGCGCGGTGGTGAACTCCCGCAGCGCGTCGGCCGTTACGGCGCCCGCCTCCACCCCCTCGCGGAGCACCACGTGCGCGACGACGACCTGGCCGCGGTGCTCGTCGGGGCGTCCCACGACGGCCGCCTCGGCCACGTCGGGATGGCGCAGCAGGGCCTCCTCGACCTCGGGGCCCGCGATGTTGTAACCGGCCGAGACGATCATGTCGTCGGCACGTGCGACGTAGCGGAAGTACCCGTCGGCCCCGCGTATGTAGGTGTCGCCGGTGAGGTTCCAGCCGTCGCACACGTACTCCCGCTGCCGCGGGTCCGCGAGGTAGCGGCAGCCGACGGGACCGCGGACCGCGAGCAGCCCGGGCTCCCCGTCCGGCACGGAAGCGAGGCGCCCGCCCTCGTCCTTGCGCACGACGCGGGCCTCGAAGCCCGGCACGGCGACGCCCGTGGCGCCGGGGCGGGCGGCGTCGTCCGCCGCGGAGACGAAGATGTGCAGCATCTCCGTGGCACCGATGCCGTTGATCATCCGCAGGCCGGTGGCTTCCTGCCACGCCTCGTGAGTGGCGGCGGGCAGATTCTCGCCGGCCGAGACGCAGCGCCGCAGCGAGGAGACGTCGTACGGCCGCTCGCGTCCCGGGGAAGCGGGGGAGCCGAGTCTGGAGAGCATCGCGCGGTAGGCGGTGGGAGCGGTGAACAGCACGGTCACCCGGTGGCGTTCGACCGCGGCGAGCATCTGCTCGGGGCCGCTCCACTGCCCCAGCAGCGCGGCCGCGCCCGCCCTCAGCGGGAAGACCAGCAGGCCGCCCAGGCCGAAGGTGAAGCCCAGCGGAGGGCTGCCCGCGAAGAGGTCGTCGGGCGTCGGCCGCAGCACGTGCGCGGAGAAGGTGTCGGCGACGGCGAGCACGTCGCGGTGGAAGTGGACGCAGCCCTTGGGCCGTCCCGTCGTACCCGATGTGAAGGCGATCATGGCGACGTCGTCCCCGGCCGTCGCCACGGCCTCGTAGCGCTCGGGCTGCGACTCGCTCAGCGCCAGCAGGTCCTCGGGCCCGTCGCCGCCGAAGGCGGTGACCCGCAGCCCGGGTATCTCGGCCTTCTCCAGCTCGTCCATGGCCGCCGCGTCGCACAGCGCGTGGCCGACCTCCGCCATGGCGCACACCGTGCGCAGCTCGTGCGCGCGCTGCGCGGCCAGTACGGTCACGGCGACCGCCCCGGCCTTCATCACCGCGAGCCAGCAGGCGGCCAGATGCGGGGAGTTGGGGCCGCGCAGCAGTACGCGGTTGCCGGGGACGACGCCCAGGACATCGGTGAGCACATGGGCGATCCGGTCGACACGGACGCGCAGTTCGCCGTACGTCCAGCACTCGCCGTCGGCGCCGCGGAGGGCGGGGCGCTCCGCGCCGTACCGCTCGGCGGAGGCGTCGAGCAGCTCCGCGCCGCAGTTGAGGCGCTCCGGGTAGCGCAGCTCGGGCCTGTCGAAGAGCAGTTGCGGCCACTCCTCCGGCGGGGGCAGATGGTCCCGGGCGAAGGTGTCGACGTGTGCGGACGGGCTCAGATGCATCGCAAGCCCCCTCGGGGGTGTGCCGTGTGCCGGTGTCGCCGGTGTGCCGTTGAGCGTAACGTGTTGGTGACGACAGTCAACGGTCCGCGATAGAGGATCAGTGACTGCGAGCACCAGCCGCCATCAGGAGGAGGCCCCGCCGATGCCCGCGTTCGCACTGGAACCCGAGCAGCACAAGTGGTGCGAGGAGCTGCGCTCGCTGGCCGCCCGCGAGCTGCGCCCGCTCGCCGAGGCGGGTGAAGAGGGCCGCATCAACCGCGGGCTGCTCGCCGCGCTCGGCGAACTCGGCCTGCTCGGGCGGCTCTTCGACCCCGACGGGCGCCCGGCGAGCGCCCTCGACCTGTGCCTGCTGCGCGAGTCCCTCGCCTACTCCTGCACCGAGGCCGAGACGGCGCTCGCCCTCCAGGGCCTCGGAGCCGGACCGGTCGCCCTCGCCGGTACGGACGAGCAGCGCGCACGCTGGCTCGGCGAGGTGACCTCCGGGCGTGCGGTCGCCGCCTTCGCCCTGAGCGAGCCCGGAGCCGGCAGCGACGCCGCGGCCCTCACCCTGCACGCGGAGCCGGACGGCACCGGCGCCGGGCACGGCTGGCGGCTGACCGGAACCAAGACGTGGATCTCCAACGCCCCCGGCGCGGACGTCTTCACCGTCTTCGCCCGTACGACCGAGGGCGCGGGTGCCCGTGGCGTGACGGCCTTCCTCGTACCGGCCGGGCGGCCCGGCCTCGGCGGCGAACCGCTGGAGATGCTCTCCCCGCATCCGATCGGCACCCTCACCTTCGACGGCGTGCCGGTCTCACGGGACGACCTGCTCGGCGAGGTCGACGCCGGATTCGGCGTCGCGATGCGCACGCTGAACCTCTTCAGGCCCAGCGTCGGCGCGTTCGCGACGGGCATGGCTCAGGCGGCGCTGGACGCCGCCGTCGAACACGCGGGTACGCGGCCCGCGTTCGGCGGCACACTCCGCGATCTCCAGGGCGTCGCCCACCAGTTGGCGGAGACGGCCACCCGGATCGAGGCCGCGCGGCTGCTGGTCTACGCGGCGGCCGCCGCGTACGACCGCGGGGAGCCGGACATCGCACGGCGTGCCGCGATGGCGAAGCTGCTGGCCACGGAGACGGCTCAGCAGGCCGTGGACGCCGCCGTGCAGATCCACGGCGCGGCGGCCCTCCGGCGCGGCCACCTCCTCGAACACCTCTACCGCGAGGTCCGCGCACCCCGCATCTACGAGGGCGCCAGCGAAGTGCAGCGCTCGATCATCGCGAAGGAGCTCTACAGGTGACCGACGCTCACGCGGACCCGGACCCGGACCCGGACCCGGACCCGGACGCGGCCGGGCGGAGCGGGCAGGAGCCCGTCCTGCGGCGCACCAACCCGCCCGGACTCTCCCCGCCCACCGGCTTCTCGCACGCCGTGACCGCCACCGGCTCCCGCATCGTCTTCCTCGCCGGCCAGACGGCGCTCGACGCCGGCGGCCGCGTCGTCGGCCGCACGCTCACCGCCCAGTTCGAGCAGGCCCTGACCAACTTGCTGACGGCGCTTGCCGCTTCGGGCGGCACGCCGGCGGACCTCGCACGCGTCACCGTCTACACCACCGACGTCGCCGCCTACCGCGCCGAGGCCCGCGAACTGGGCGCGGTCTGGCGCCGCCACGCACGCCGCGACTATCCGGCGATGGCGCTCATCGGTGTGACCCGCCTGTGGGACGAGGAGGCCCTGGTCGAACTCGACGGCACGGCGGTCCTGGCCTGACGGGCGTCGGCAGGGCCCGGTCCACCGCGGGGCCGAAGCCAGCCCCGCCCCGCCCCCTCACGGCGCCTCGTCGCGCGGGCACGTGAACTCCTCCTTCGTGCCCCACCGCTTGCGCTCCTTGCCGCCGTCCCGCGCGCCGCACTCCAGGGAGACCTCCGCGCCGCGCTTCGTGTCGTGCAGGATCAGCAGCCGCTTGTCGCGTGGGACCCGGGCGCCCTTGGCGAAGTCCAACTGCCCGGTGGCGCCGCGGATCTTCGCCCCGGCGACGACCATGAGACGGACCGTGCCCCGGCTGAGGCCCTCGGCGCCGGAGTCCTCGAGCGCGTCGTTGACCGCCTGGGAGAGGACCTGCATGGCGTCCCAGGCCAGCGGCGTACGGCCGTCGTTGATCCAGTGGTCCTTGCCGAACTGGGCACGGTAGGCGGCGCGGAAGACCTCGGCGCTGGAGTTCGGCGGGTAGCTCATCGGCAGGGCGTGCGCGGCGTAGTAGAGGCGTGCGTCGGGGTGGTATCTGCTCGGCTGCTGCTCGTCCACGACGGCGTTGGTGAGGTCGTTGCCGCCCAGGATGTGCACCTTGCCGTTGCACTCGGTCTCGCGGCGGTCGAAGTACGAGAGGAACGTGCCGAATTCGTTGGCCCGCGCCGCCCAGTACACGACGGTGTGCTTCCTGCTCTTCAGCCGCCGGCACACCTCGTTCGCCATGGCGCTGGGGGACTCGACCCATCGGACGTCGTCCCGGCCCTTCGTGGAGCGGCTGCCGCTGTTCCCTTCGGGGCTGTACCAGAGGGTGCGGGTGTCGCTGCGTCCGAACTCCTCGGTGAACAGCCCGCTCAGGTCGTTGCTGTACTCGTCGTCCGGGTCCGCGATCACGACGGCCTTCTCGGCGGGTGCGCAGGTGTCCTTCCCCGTCTTCACGATGTTGCCGAGCCGGGCGAACTTCGCGGCGATCCGCGCCTCCCGCCTGTTGTCGGGGGCCACCTGCCGGTACCACTGGTGCTCCTGCATCCGCTCCGCGGTGGCCACCGTCCCGAGCATCGGCACACCGGCGTCGCCGAGGATGTCGCGGGCCTTCATGGTGGTCTCGCGGCTCTGCCCGAGTCCCACCACGCCCAGGATCTCCTCCTGCTTCTGCGACCTGATCTGCCGTACCAGGTCCCTGGCGGCCTCGGGCGCCCGCGAGAAGTTCTCGCCGGCGTCGACCGGCTTCACCTTCAGCCTGACCGCGTGGTCCGCGTTGCGGGAGGCCTCCCGGTTGAGCTGCTGCTGGGCGAGGGCGACGCCGCGCAGCTCCGGGATCGCACCGCTGTACATGGCTTCGTCGCCGGCGCCGGGTTCGACGGGCACGCCCATGTAGACCACGGTCCGTACGATCGCCCCGCGTTCCTTCCTCGCCTTCTCGGCGGCCCGGTTGTTCTCCTCCAGCAGCCTCATCGACTCGTCGTAGACGTCGTCCGGCTGCCAGTCGTCGGGGACGCGGTTGGCGGGGGAGTCCTTGGCCTCGGCCACCGCCGGGCCGATGCACTTGGTACTGCTGTCGTCGAGGGCCCAGTTGACGCCGTAGACGCCGGCGCCGCCGAGCAGGCCGAGGACCAGGAGCGTGCTGAGAGTGGCCTCGGCGAGCGGCGCCGCGTCCGAGTAGGTCCGCTCCGGGTATATCTCCGGGTTCCGGCCGAGCCAGCGCGCCGCCGCACCGTCCTCCGGCCGGCCCTCCACCCGGACCCGCACCGCGCGTGCTCCGCCGCGGCCCGTCATGTCCTTCCAGGACCTCAGCGTGATGGCGGCCTCCGCGAAGCTCTCGGCGCGCTCATCTCCGGAGTCCACGGGCCGCTCGGTGCAGACGAGCACGACGCTCGTGCTCCCCGTCTCCTCGACGGCGCCGGGGAAGTCCTGCACGAGCCGGTCCGTCCAGTCCGGGTATCCGGCCGCCTGCGGCAGCACGATCGCGAACCGGCTCTTCCGCCGGCGCCCCCACGGCGAGAGCCTGGGCCGGCGGAACGCCGCCTCCAGATCCGTGAGCAGCGCCCGCAGCAGCAGCCCCGCGGTGCGGTCCAGCCGCTCCTCGCGTTCCTCCGCGGTCTCCGGCTCCTCCGCCACGGCCTCGCTGAGGCCCGCGAACATCCCGGCTTCGAGACCGGGCACCGGCGCGGTGCCGGCGTACTTCGACGCGTCCTGGAAGAATCCCGTGCCCTTCGGCAGGTCGGCCCACTGCCGGTACCAGCTTCCCTTGTGGGTCATGCGGCGTTCCTGCAGCCGCCCGTACAGCCAGCGCGGCAGTACGTTGAACAGCGGCTGGCGCGTCCAGTACCAGAGAAACGCCGGCACGCCCGCCGGAGCCTGGTCGCCGCCGCTGACCCGCTCCAGCACCTTGAGGAAGTTGGAGTCCTTGCGCCGCTCCGCGAAGCACCGGTCGCGTAACTCCCGTGCCTGTACGGCGTTCTGGCGTTCCGCGAGATCCGTCTCGACGACGCTGCACATCAGCGTGAACCGGGGCAGGCGCAGCTTCCCGAAGCCTCCGGGCCGGTTGCGTCCCAGCTCCTGCTCCAGCTTCTGGAAGAGGTCGCCGATGCGTTCGCTGCCCGGTCCCGACGGCGAGCCCGCCACCTGCGCGTACGGGATGCGGGCCCGGCCGCCCACGCGGAAGCGCGCGCACAGTCCGTCGGCGATCAGCTCGGCCTCCCGGCCCTCGCCGGACTGGCTGAGCATCACCAGGGGGGACGGTCCGCGCCGCCCCGGAGGGAGCTTGATCAGCTGCTCCAGCGCGTCGATCAGCGTCTCGATCTTGGGCAGAGGCGGAATCAACGACGCCACGGCACATCACCCCCCGTTGGACGGGCCGCCGTGAGACGCCGGGCCCCCGCCCCTTGAAACCTACGAAATCCCAACACCGGCGGGCGCGGCGTCCATCCTTGCGCCCGGACCGCCCGGCCTCCGCGCAACTTTCCCTTTCTTGTGGCGGCCACGCAAGAACTTACGGACATGACGGGGGTGTCGGCAGGCGTGGCCGAAACCGTCCGCGTCCGGGCGTACTTCGTGATCTGATCCACCGGACGGGAGAGCGAACCACCGGAGAAAGGCGGCGACTTGAGCGTGCCACTGGACCGCCCCTCGCGCCGTGCGGTGCTGGCCGCCGGAGCGGGAAGTCTGCTGACCGGCGCCTGTACGTCCGGGGCCGGCAAGACGGGCAGGACGGGAGAGTCCCAGGGCGACGCGGCGCACCGCGACGGGGCGCACGGCGAGGACATCGCCGGTCCGATGCGGAGGCTGGAGCGCGAACACTCCGCCCGCGCAGGGGTGTTCGCGTACAACACCCGCACCCGCCGCACGCTGGCACACCGGGCGGACGAGCGCTTCCCGCTCTGCTCCACCTGGAAGCCCCTCGCCGCGGCGGCCCTTCTCAAGGACCGCCGGCGAGGCGGCGGCGACGTCCTCTCCGAGCGGATCCGCTACTCCCGGACGGACCTGGAGGAGCACTCACCGGTCACAGGCGACCGCCGGAACCTCTCCGACGGCATGACGGTCCGGCAGCTCTGCGACGCCGCGATCCGCTACAGCGACAACACCGCCGCCAACCTGCTCCTGCGCGAACTGGGCGGTCCCGAGGCGATCACCCGTTTCTGCCGCTCCCTGGGGGACGAGGTGACACGTCTCGACCGGTGGGAGACCGAGCTGAACTCGGCGGAGCCGGGCCGCGCGAGGGACACGACCTCGCCCCGGGCGCTGGCGCGCACCTACATGCGCCTCACCCTCGGCGATGCCCTCGGGCGGGCGGAGCGCGGGGAGTTGACCGACTGGCTGAAGCGCAACACCACCGGCGACAAGGGCCTTCGCGCCGGGCTCCCCGAGGGCTGGACCGTCGCGGAGAAGACAGGCTCCGGCGCCTACGGCACGAACAACGACGTGGGCGTCGCCTGGACCGCGCGCGACCAGGAGCCGGTCGTCCTGGCGGTCTTCACCACGAAGACGACCGCGGACGCCGAGCCCGACTACCCGCTGATCGCCGAGACGGCCCGCCTGCTGGCACCGCTGCTCGCTTGACGGGACCACGGTTGCCCGGGGGCGGCCCCGACAACATGCCGCCCGGCGCTCAGCGGCGGTCCTCGAACTCCCCGTGCAGGGCTTGGACTTCGCCGTACGCCGGCACGGGCGACGGTTCGAGGGACGTGCCGCCGGGTTCGGCGATCGAGCAGGCCAGGTCGACGGCCCGTTGCAGCGCCGCGCGAAAGGGCAGCGAGCCCAGGCTGATGCGGCGGACGCCCGCGTCCGCGAGCCCGTCGCGGGAGAGACGCCCGGGGGAGTAGAGGACGTTCAGCGGCGTCGTCCCCAACTCCCCTACGAGCGCAGCGATTTCGGAAGCCTCCAGCAGCCCCGGTACGAAGACGCAGTCCGCGCCCGCCGCCGCGTACGCCGTGCATCTGCGCAGCGCCCCGCCGAGGGTCGCGTCGGCGCCGAGCCAGTGTGTGTCGGTGCGGGCGTTGACGAAGAGCCGCGGTGCGGCCCGCTTCAGGGCGGAGATCTTCGCCGCGTGGTGCCCCGGATCGGCGAGAGTGCCGTCGGGCAGCCCGTCCTCGATGTTGACCCCGGCGACGCCCGCACGCGCCAACTCGGCGCCCAGCGCGGCGACTTCGCCTGGATCGTCGCTGAAGCCGCCCTCGACGTCGACGCTCACCGGCACCGGCAGGCGCGCAAGCCCCCGCCCGAGCGCGAGCGTCTCGTCGCGCGCGGCGCCGCTGCCGTCGGGCAGACCCGCGGCCGCCGCGACGCCGAGGCTCGTCGTGCCGATCGCGGGGAAGCCGCGCCGGTGCAGCGCCGCGGCCGACGCGTGGTCCCAGGCGCACGGCAGCAGCAGCGGACGCTCGCCGTGGTGCAGCGCCCGGAAGCGTTCGTACGTATCGGCACCCCCGTACGTGCTCACGCGGCCACCGCCACCGGCATGCCCAGCAGCTCCTCCAGCGCGTCCCGGCCCTTGCCCGTCACCTTCAGCGCGCGCCCGCTGCCGATGCGGCGGCACCAGCCCTCGTCCAGCGCGTACGAGCACAGCGCCGCCCCCGCGCGTCCGGCGAGATGCGGGCGGCGTTCCGTCCAGTCCAGGCAGGACCGCGCCATCGGGCGGCGGCTCCCGGGCCGCGGGGTCAGGTCGATGCCCAACTGCCCGAACCACTCCAGACCTTGGTCCGTCACGGAGAAGCCGGTCGACTGCTGGAGCACTCCGCGGCGCAGCAGCGCGTCCGTGACGCCGACGCCGAGACCGCCCGCCAGGTGGTCGTAGCACGTACGGGCCCGCGCCATCGCGGCGCCCGCAGAGGCCGCGCGCAGCCCGCGCGGCGCGGGCGGCGGCCCGGCGTGCGCGGCGAGGTCCTCGATGAGCTGCGATACCTGCGGCCCGGCGATGCGTACGTACCGGTGCCGCCCCTGCCGGATCTCCGTGAGCAGCCCGCCCGACACGAGCTTGTCCAGGTGCGCGCTCACGGTGGGCGCCGTCACTCCGGCCGCCCGCGCGAGCTCGCCCGCCGTCCAGGCCCGTCCGTCCTGGAGGGCAAGGCACACGGAGGCTCGCGTACGGTCGGCGAGCAGTCCTGCGAGCTCCGCGAGCCGCTGCCCGCTCGGGTCCGGCCGCAGGGCCCGTCCTCCTCGTTCCATACGGCTCCTCCTCGTTCCGTACGGCCATGATGCGCCCGCGACACTTCGGCGGCCGTCGAAGCGTCCAGGGGGCGGGCCGTCGCGGGGAGGGGCGCCGCGTCACCCGTCGCCGGTCACCAGGATGAGGGGGATGTCGCCGCACGCGCGCAGGGACAGCCCGTCGTGGCGGTGGGGCCCCGAGCCGGACAGGGACGGGGAGCCGGAGGGGGCGAGAGCCCGCCCGGCGGTCACGTCCTGCCCGTCGGTCCTGTCCGTCCCGCCGTCCCCCGCGGCCGGGTCCCTCCCGGTGTCTCCGCCCGCTCCCGCCAGTACGGCGCCGAAGTCGGGCCCCTTCAGCAGCGAGCCCGCCAGATGGTTCGCGTACGTCGAAACCGCCACGCGCCCGCGGGAGTTGACGAGGCACGCGGGCCCGGTCAGCCGTTGCAGCACCGGCATGACGGCCGCCTCGAAGTCCGGCAGATACACGTCGGCCGCGGCGACGCCCGTGAAGCGGTCCCCGACGGTCACCGGCACCGACAGCGTCAGGCTGTACTCGTCGGAGCACAGATAGTCCACGTACGGACCGGCCACCGCGCGCCGCCCCGTGTCGCGGGCCAGAGCGAACCACTCCCAGTGCGTGTAGTCCCAGTACGGCGAGTGCTCCGGGTCGAGGTCCAGCAGCAGCGGACGCGCCTCGCCGCCCGGGCCCGTCTGCCACCACTCCAGCCACGCCTCCGCGTCGGCGAGCAGCCCGGGCGCGGCGACGAATCCGGCGCCGGACATCAGCGTGAGCCGGGCGAGGCGCTCGTGCAGTCCGGGGCGCAGTCCGGCGAGGTCGGCGGTAGTGGGCCGTCTGTCCTCGGCCGCGACCGCCGTGAGGAGTGCGGCGGTGTCGCGGCGGGTCTCGGCCACGGCGTCGAAGACGCACTCCAGCGCGTCGCACACGCCTGCCGCCGCCGCTGCCGCCGAATCGGCGGCGTGCGCCGGGGAGTTCGCGTCCTCAAGAACGTACGTTCCGCCGCCCGCTGGACCGGGGCGGGGGCGGGGACCGGAACTGCTGCCCACGGGTGCCCTCCTTTGCGTGCGGCCCGCCGGCGGGGCCGGTGGCGCCGAGGCGGAGTTCGACCAGGCGCCTCATGGAGACCTGAACGCACTGCTCGGCAAGGGCTCTTGCCTGCTCCGCCGCACCATCCTGCACCGCACAGATCACGGCGCGGTGACGATCGCAGACGTCTTTGAGATGCCTTTCCTCGCCGAGTACGAGGCACACGAGCGCGCCCACCTCTGCGTGGACGCCCACGAGTTCCCGGGTCAGCCGCGCCGACTGCGCCGCGGCGGCCAGCTCGACGTGGAAGCGGCCGTGCAGGCGGCTGCGCGCGGGCGGGTCGGCGGCTTCCGCCAACGCCTCGACGGACCGGTGCAGTTGGTGCAGATCGTCGGGCTCGGTGCGCTGCGCGGCGAGCAGGGCGGCGGCTCCGGAGACCGCCGTCCAGTGGTCGCCGAGGTCACGCAGCTCCTCGGGGCTCCAGCCGCCCAGGTGCGCCAGCAGCCGTTCCTCGACGGGCCCTTCGGGGACCGTGACGAAGCTGCCTCCGCCCCGGCCCCTGCGGGTGGTGACCAGCCCGCGCTGGCGCAGCGCCATCAGCGCCTCGCGCAACGTGACGGTGGAGACGCCGAGTTGGGCGGCGAGTTCGGGTTCGCCCGGCAGCTGCTCGCCGTCGCTGAGCAGTCCGAGCTCGATGGCGTCCCCGAGCCGCCGTACGACCGCCTCGACGCGAGCCTGCGCGCCGATGGGCGTGAACACGGTTCTTCGGGCGCCGTCCTGATCTCTCCTCACGGCCACCACCTTGTCATTTGGCTCAGGCTTTACCAGAAGAGGGCCTGGAGCGGTCTTGAAGCTTGAACTATGACTTCATATATTTACCGGCCAACGACCACAGCAGCAGAAAGGTTCCCGTACATGGAGGGGAAAGCCATCCGGCTGCGGAACCTGCGCAAGGCCTTCGGCAGGACCGAGGCCGTCGCGGGCATCGATCTGTCCATATCGGACGGTGAGTTCTTCTCCCTGCTGGGGCCCTCCGGGTCGGGCAAGACGACTGTGCTCCGCATGATCGCGGGGTTCGAGACGCCGACGAGCGGCACGATCGAGCTGGACGGCAAGGACGTCACGCGGCTCGCGCCCTTCGAGCGGGACGTGCACACCGTCTTCCAGGACTACGCCCTCTTCCCGCACATGTCCGTCGAGCAGAACGTCGCCTACGGCCTGAAGATACGCAAGGTGCCCAAGGCGGAACGGCTGCGCCGGGCGGCGGAGGCCCTGGAGAACGTCCGCCTCGACGGCTTCGGCAAGCGCCGGCCCTCCCAGCTCTCCGGAGGGCAGCGGCAGCGGGTCGCGCTCGCCCGCGCCCTCGTCACCCGCCCCCGCGTACTGCTGCTGGACGAGCCGCTCGGCGCACTCGATCTCAAGCTGCGCGAGCAGATGCAGATCGAACTCAAGGAACTCCAGCGCGAGGTCGGCATCACGTTCGTCTTCGTCACCCACGACCAGGACGAAGCGCTCACGATGAGCGACCGGATGGCCGTCTTCCAGGACGGCCGCATCGAACAGACCGGCGCGCCCGCCGAGATATACGAACGCCCCGCGACCGAATTCGTGGCGGGCTTCGTCGGCACCTCCAACCTGCTCACCGGCGAGACCGCCGAGCAAGTCGTCGGCAAACAGGGCACGTTCAGCATCCGCCCGGAGAAGATCCGCGTGCTCAAGGAGCCGGCCGCCGGTGAGGACGCACCGGAACACGCCGCCGCCGCAGGCACCGTCGCCGAGGTCGTCTATCTGGGAGACGCCACGCGCTTCCTCGTCGACCTCGACGCCGGGGGACGGCTCACCGCCGTCCAGCAGAACCTGGAGACCTCTTCCGAGGACGTCGCCGCGTACCGCGGCTCACGGGTCAGGCTCCAGTGGCACAACCGGCACAACTTCCCGGTGGGAGAGGCGCCCTGAGCGTCGCTCCCGCCACCGACCACAGCCCCTCACCCCCTCACCCCTCACCCCCTGATCCCGGTCTCACCCCACGATTCGCCGCCCCTCCTACTGTGGAGATCTCCGTGCGCATGTCCCGAACCCTCAAGACCCTCGCCGCGGCGGGCGCCCTGCTCCTGGCCACCGCCTGCGGTTCCTCCGGCTCCTCGTCCTCGTCACCCGGTGCGGTCGACCCACCGGACCTCAAGCCGCAGAAGAAGCTCGGCAAGACCGAGAACGCGGTGAACCTCATCGCGTGGGCGGGCTACGCCGAGGACGGCAGCAACGACCCGAAGGTCGACTGGGTCACGCCGTTCGAGAAGAAGACGGGCTGCAAGGTCAACACCAAGACCGCCGCCTCGTCCGACGAGATGGTCAGCCTCATGAAGACGGGCCAGTACGACGCCGTCTCGGCCTCCGGGGACGCCTCGTTGCGCCTGATCGCCTCGGGCGACGCCGAGCCCGTCAACACCAAGCTCGTGCCCAACTACAAGGACATCTTCAAGGGGCTGAAGAACAAGGACTGGAACTCCGTCGACGGCAAGCCGTACGGCATCCCGCACGGCCGCGGCGCCAACCTCCTGATGTACAACACGGAGAAGGTCAAGCCGGCGCCCGACTCGTGGTCCGCTGTCTTCGACGACGCCGGAAAGCACAAGGGCAAGGTCACGGCGTACGACTCGCCGATCTACATCGCCGACGCCGCCCTGTACCTGATGAAGCACAAGCCCTCGCTGGGCATCAAGAACCCCTACGCCCTGGACCAGAAGCAGTTCGACGCCTCCGTCGACCTGCTCAAGAAGCAGAACGCCAACATCGGCGAGTACTGGAGCGACTATCTCAAGGAGATCTCCGCCTTCAAGAGCGGCGACTCCGTGGTCGGCACCTCGTGGCAGGTCATCCTCAACACCGCGCAGGACGAGGGCGCCAAGGTCAAGGCCGTGCTGCCCAAGGAGGGTTCGACGGGCTGGTCCGACACCTGGATGGTCTCCTCCAAGGCCAAGCACCCCAACTGCGCCTACAAGTGGCTGAATCACATCGTCTCGCCCGAGGCGAACGCGCAGGTCGCCGAGTACTTCGGTGAGGCGCCGTCCAACGCGAAGGCGTGCAAGCTGACGGCGGACAAGAACCACTGCCGCACGTACCACGCCGACGACGAGCCGTACTGGAAGAAGGTCCACTACTGGACCACGCCCACCCAGCAGTGTCTCGACGGCCGCAAGGACGCCAAGTGCGTGCCGTACGCCAAGTGGGTCCAGGCCTGGACCGAGATCAAGAGCTAGGACGAGACACCGATGAGCAAAACCGAGCCGGCCGCCGGACAGACCGTCCGGCGGCTAGCCGGGACCCTTCACCGCCGTCCCCGGCTGCAACTGTCCCTCCTGCTCTCCGCGCCGCTGACGTGGCTGATCCTGGCCTATCTCGGCTCGCTCACCGCGCTGTTCATGTCCGCGTTCTGGACCACGGACACCTTCACCTCGAACGTCGTGAAGGTCTGGTCCCTGGACAACTTCACGACGATCGTCACCACCGGCGTCTACCAGCAGGTCGCCCTGCGCAGCGTCGGCGTCGCCCTCGCGGTCACCGCCGTCTGCGTCGTGATCGCCTTCCCCGTCGCCTTCTTCACCGCGCGCATCGCCTCGCCCCGCTGGCGTCCGCTGCTCGTGGTCGCGATCCTCACGCCGCTGTGGGCGAGTTATCTGGTCAAGGCGTACGCGTGGCGGCTGATCCTCGCCGAGGGCGGACTGCTGGACTGGCTGCTCTCGCCGCTCGGACTCGACGGGCCGGGGTACGGGCTCGCCGCCACCGTCCTCGTACTGACGTATCTGTGGCTGCCGTACATGATCCTTCCCATCCACACCGGGCTGGAGCAGATACCCGACAGCCTCCTCGACGCCTCCTCCGACCTCGGCGCCCGCACGGGCCGCACCTTCCGCTCCGTGGTGCTGCCGATCCTGCTGCCGTCGATCGCGGCCGGCTCGGTCTTCACCTTCTCCCTCAGCCTCGGCGACTACATCGCCGTGCAGATCGTGGGCGGCAAGACGCAGCTGATCGGCAACCTCATCTACTCCAACATCACCCTGGACCTGCCGCTCGCGGCGGCGCTGGGCACCGTCCCCGTGGTGATCATCGTGCTCTATCTGCTCGCGGTGCGCCGCACGGGCGCCCTGAGCAGCCTCTGACCACACCGTCCGGCGAACCCGCCGGCAGCAAGAGACGCGAAGGCATACGACGATGAAACTCTCCCGGCCCGCACGCATCACGCTGCGCATCGCCGCCGTGCTCGGCTTCGCCGTCATCTACGTCCCGCTCTTCCTCGTACTGGTCAACTCCCTCAATCCGGACCGCAGTTCGGGCTGGCCCCCGCCCGGCGTCACCTTCCACTGGTGGGCGGACGCCTGGGGCAGCGCGGGCGCGCGGCACGCGCTGGTCACCTCGCTCAAGGCCGGCGTGGGCGCGACGGCCGCCGCCCTCGTCCTCGGCACGCTCATCGCCTTCGCCATCCAGCGCTTCAGGTTCTTCGGCCGCGAGGCGCTCTCGTTCGTGGTCGTGCTGCCGATCGCGCTGCCCGGCATCGTCACCGGCGTCGCGCTCAACACCGCCTTCCGCACGGTGCTGGAGCCCTTCGGTGTCGGGCTCGGCCTCTTCACGGTCGTCGTCGGCCACGCCACGTTCTGCGTCGTGGTCGTCTACAACAACGTGATCGCGCGCCTGCGCCGGATGCCCGGCAGCTTCGAGGAAGCGGCCATGGACCTCGGTGCGAACACGTTCCGCGCCTTCGCCGACGTGACGTTCCCACTGGTGCGCTCCGCCCTGGTGGCGGGCGGTCTGCTCGCCTTCGCGCTCTCTTTCGACGAGATCATCGTCACGACCTTCACCGCGGGCCCCAGCACCCAGACGCTGCCCATCTGGATCTTCTCCAACATGGCGCGCCCGCAGCAGGCACCGGTCGTCAACGTCGTCGCGGCGGTGCTGGTGCTGCTGTCGGTCATCCCGATCTATCTCGCCCAGCGGATGTCGTCGGACACCGCCTCGGGAAGCCGGCTCTGAGGGCCCGGGCTCTGAGGGCAGGGGGTCTGAGGGCAGGGGGTCTGAGGGCGCGGGATCTGAGCGGAGGCCCGGTCCTCACACCACGGGCGCGGTGCTCTTCGCCGGCTCACCGAGGGCGTCGAGCCGTTCGGGCATCGACAGATTGGCCATCCGGCGCCAGCCGCCGAGCCGTTCGAAGGCGTACATGCCGTGGATGCCCGCGGCGATCGGCACCGTCCTGACCGCGGGCCAGTCCAGCAGCCGCCCCATGTGCGACATGACCGCGAGCGAGACGTCGCGGTGCACGGCGATCTCGGCCATCGCGCAGCGCCGCAGGCTCCGCCGGATCGCCGGCTCGTGGCCGCTCGCGGCCAGCCGCAGCAACTCCTCGTGGCAGTACGCCAGATGGTTGTCCTCGTCGTTGCTGATCATCCTGATGGCGCGCGCGATCTCGGGATCGTCCTCGCAACTGTGGAGCAGCATCGCCATCTGGTCGGAGGCACGCTGCTCGGTGACCCTGCTGTGCGTCAGATAGACGATGACGTCGTGCTCGGTGAGCGGCTCGTCGCGGCGGAGCTTCTCGTGCATCAGACCGATGCCGCGCCGCTCCAGCAGCATCGTGTAGTCCGTTTCGAGCGGTACGGGGACGGGCTTGAGGCCCCGCTTCTTCAGCAGGGCGTTGAAGATCCGGCCGTGCTTGTCCTCGTCCGCTCCGTGCCTGGTGATCTTCGGGACCAGGTCCCGCATGCTCTCCGGGACCAGGGCGGCGATCCGGGCGTTCTCCCAGCCGCCCTGCGCCTCGCCGCTGGCGGCGATGGAGCAGAAGAGCTGGAAGGAGCGGTCGTTTTGAAGAATCTCCCGGAACAGGCTTCGGGACGAGAGCATCAGTGCCACCTCCGTACGGCGTCCGCACAATCGAGTCAAAGGGGACGGCGGGGAACCGGCAACAGCAGCGCCGCTTCCGTGCGGCAAACGAAGTAAGGCGAGCCTGACCGCTTGCGGAACCCCGTGACCGGTCAGAAGCCGCCTCCGCCGAAGTCCCCGCCGCCGAAGCCTCCTCCGTCGAACCCGCCGCCGTCGCCGAATCCGCCGCCGTCGCCGCCGTCGCCGAAACCGCCTCCGTCGCCCCCGTCGCCTCCGTCGAATCCGCCGTCACCGAAGCCGTCGCCGTAGCCCCAGGGCCCGATCGCGCTGCCCAGCAGCGTGCCGACCAGCAGGCCCGGCAGGATGCCCCCGCCGAAGTAGCCGCCCGCCCAGGGCCCGTAGACCGGCCCCGCCTCCCAGTACGGGCGCCGCCCCTCGGGGGTGTCCACGTTGCGGGCCATCGGCTCCGCACCGTCCCGGAGCCGCGCCGCGTCCGCCGCGCAGACCGGCACCGTCCGCTCCGTGCCGCCCGGCGGCGCCCAGCGCACGTCCTCCACCGACGGGCCGTGGCGGGGGTCGAAGAAGCACGGCATCCGGCGCTCGGGCAGGGGCTCGCCGTTCCGCCTCGCTTCGAGCGTGGCGAGCGCGAAGCGCCCGTCCTCCAGGGACTCCGTGACGGAACGTACGTCCCCCGGGGCGCGCGCGGCCTCCATCTTCCGCTTCGCCTCGTCGTACGCGTCGACGGCGTGCGTGTAGTCCCTGCGCATGGCGTCGTCCGACTCCGGCGCCTGCGGCTCGAAGCCGATGCGGTCCAGCTCCTCGCCGAAGGCCGTGATGTCCTCGTCCACCACGGGACGCAGCGTCTCCAGCCGGGCCCGCTCCTGCTCGGCCTGGCGCGCGCGGGCGCGGTTGCGCGCGAGGAAGCCGCCTCCCACGCCCACGACGAGCAGCGCCAGAAGCACCAGCAGGATGAAGCCGCCGCCCGTTCCGCGTGCAGGGCTGCCGTCCCACGAGGAGGGAGCGGTGCCGCGCGCGTCCGCCGTCGCACCGTCGACGAAGCGGTCGACCTTGGCCTTCGCATCGCCGCCGGCGCCGTCCGCGGACCTGCGCAGCCCGTCGACCGCACCGCGTGGCATCACGGACCGGTCGGCTCCAGCCGCGAAGTCGTCGTCGAGCGTGACGCCGTAGACGCCCCTGTCGCCGACCTGCGAGCGCAGGTCCCGCAGCAGCGTGGACGGCGGGAACTCCTTCGACTTCGGCAGTACGGCCACAAAGACGGGCTTGTCCGCCCTCTTGATCTTCCGGGTGAGGTCCCTGGCGTCGGAGGCGGAGAGCCGGTCCGAGGCCCGTTGGTCGACGAAGACGGGGCCCTGGCGCAGCGCCGCGGCCACCTCGCCGACGCTGTCCGCCCTGTTCGACGCCCCCGCGGCGGGCTCCGTGGCCCCGGCGGAGGGGGCCATCGCGAACGCCGGCAGCAGGACGGCTGCCACGAGAAGGAGCACCAGCCTGAGAAATCCTCTATGCCGTATATGACTCATGCGCCCCCGTGTACCCCGGATCGGCCGGGGGCTGCACTCCTTCTCGGCCGGCGCGTACGGGTGCCGACGGGCGGGCCGGAGGAGACCGGGGTGAGGCGGTGGCCGGGACCCGGCGGGGGAGCCGCGCCTTCGTCACCCGCGGCACGGGCAGGGCAGGCTCCGGCCGGACGGTCTTAGGCCGGACGGGTCCCGGTCGCCGTCCCGGTTCACGTCCACGGCAGCGCGGCCCTGTGCCGCCAGTACTCCTCCGCCGGCTCCGCCAGCTCCGAGGCCAGCCGTTCGACGCGGTCGGGGGTGAGGTCAGCCGTCAACGCCGAGACGTTGGCGTCGAGTTGGTCCGTCGTCGCGGCACCGGAGAGGACGACGCGCGCCCATGGCCGCGCGAGGACGGCCGCCAGCGCCAGCGCGTCGGGCGCGAGGCCGGTCTCCCTCGCGACGCGGCCGAGTGCCGAGCCCGCCGCTTCGTGTACGAGGCGGCCGTTGGCGAGAGCTTCCTTGACGATGACATTGCGCCCCGCGTCGTGCGCCTCGGCGAGGGCGGGCCCCGCCGAGGGCTCCAGGAGGTTGTACGTGGCCTGGACGCTGGAGAAGAGGGGGACGCCGTCCACTTCGACCGAGAGCGCGGCGCGGATCGCGGCCGGCTGTCCGGGACCCGTCGTACTCAAGCCGACGGTGACGCCTTCGGCGGCGAGGGCCGCCAGCCTGTCCTGGAGGGCGCGGTCCGTGAGGACGGGGCTCCCGGGCGTCACCGAGTGGACCTGGTACAGGTCGAGACGGTCGCCCAAGATGCCGCGGGTCTCGGCGAGTTGACGGTCGTAGACGGCCGGGCTGTGGTCCTTGACCTCGTGCACGGCCGCGTCCGTGCGCCAGTTCGCCGTATAGGTGTAGCCCCATTTGCTGCCGGCCACGGCGTCGCCGTGCGCCGGGCGCTTCCGCAGCCACCCGGCGAGGAACTCCTCCGCCCTCCCGTACGAGCGGGCGACGTCGAAGTACCGCACTCCGCGTGCGTACGCCTCGTCGAGCACGGCGTGGGCCCGGCTCTCCATCGCCTCGACCGTCCGCTCGGCCGGAAGATCCGACTCCCGGCCGAGATTGATGTAGCCGGGGCGGCCGAGCGCGGCCAGGCCGAGCCCGATCCGGGCGGATGGGGAAGCGGTGAGGCGTTCGAAGGGCACGGTCGACATCCTCCGGTAGGGCGGTCCGGCCAGGCAGCGTCACCGTACCTGCCCGCCCGGCCGGGGGCGCGATCCCCGGCCCGCCTCAACCGGCGCGCCCTCAGTGGCCTTTGGGACCGGACCTGTCCTGGGAACCAGGCGCGTCCTTCGAACCGGACTCGGGGCCGTAGGTGGTCATGAACCGGTCTCGGAAGCTGTCCATCCGCCAGACGGGGGCCTTCTTGCCGGGCTTCAGCCCTTCGTTCCAGCCCCAGCCGGACATCCGGTCCAGCACCTTCGGGTCGTGGGCGACGATCGAGATCGGAACGTCCCGGCTCGCGCGGTTGCCGACGACGGTGGGCACGGGCTGGTGGTCTCCGAGGAAGACCAGAACGGTGTCCTCGTCGCCGTACTTCGCCACGTAGTCGGTGAGGCTGCGTATCGAGTACTGGATGGAGCGCCGGTACTCCGTGCGCACCCGGTGCGGGTCCTTCCACACCTCCCTGGGGTCCTTCCCCGCCCTCTTCTGCGCGTGGTAGATCGAGCCGTCACCGATCTGGTCCCAGCCGACCGTCGTGGGCAGCGGCGCCCAGGGGTTGTGACTGGTGGCGAGGATGGCGGTCGTCATCAGCGGCTTGCGGTGCTTCTTGCCGTGCTCAAGGCGCTCGAAGGCCTGCATCGTGTACTGGTCGGGCACGGGCGACCAGCTGAACATCGGCCCCTTGTAGCCCATTTCACGGGAGTCGTAGATCTCGTCGAAGTGGTAGAACTGCCCCTCCGGCCAGGACCGCCGTACGCCGGGCATCATGCCGACCGTCCGCCACGCCCTGGAGCGCTGGAAGGCGCCGGTGAGGGTGAAGCGGTCGCTCGCGGCGGCGGTGCGGTAGCGCTGGTTGTTGTCGATCCACAGCCCCGACATCAGGGTGGAGTGGGCCAGCCAGCTGCCCGCGCCGGTCGTCGGGGAGGTGAGCCAGCCGCTCCGGGAAGAGAACCCGGCATCGCGCAGCCGCCCGGTCTGCTTCTCCAGCACCGAGTCGACCTGTGGCGCCATGGAGGGGTCCTCGACGGCGCCGCGGCCGTAGCTCTCGACGAAGGCGAAGATGACGTCCTTGCCCCGCAGGCCGGTCAGCAGCTTCTCGGGCGGAGTGTCGCGGAAGCGGTCGACGGCGGCCTGATCGGCGAACTCCCGCCCGTCGTCGAGCCCCTTCCGCAGCAGCATCGCGCGCTCCTGGACGAGCCTGGAGGTGGCCTTGGCGGCGAACGGTATGCCGTCGAACGCCTGAAGGCCCAGCAGCGAGATGGTGATCCACGCCGCCCCGAGGACCAGCGTGGCGCGGGTCGCCACGACGCTGTTGCGTACGACGAGGTCGCTGAGCCGGCGCACGGCGAGAGTCATGAGTACGAGCACGACGACGACCAGGATCACGACCCCCACGACGACGCCGAGCGCACCGGCCCGGCCCACCGTCGACTGGAGGAACTCCTCGGCGTCGTCGAAGAGGATCCAGTCGAGCACCGGGTCGAAGGGCCGGTCGAGGACCGAGAAGAAGCCCATGTCGATGAAGCGGACCACGGTCAGCAGGCCCAGGCCCGCTCCGACCACCAGGGACAGCGCCCGGCCCGCCTTCCGCGGCAGTACGAGCAGCACCGCGGCGAGGTAAATCGCCTCCACGGGCAGGCGCAGGAACGTGCCGAGCGTGACGCGGTCGAGCGAGGCGGGCAGGAGCAGGCCGAACAGCACGAGCAGGGCGGCCAGTCCGTTGGTCACCTTGGGCAAGGCCCGTGCGACGGCGGGGTGTTCGGCCCGGAACCTCTCCCGGTATCCGGCGAGGAACCCGGGCCGGAGCCTGCGCGGGAACCTGCCCCGGAACCCGGAGCGGAGCCCGGACGGTCCGCCGCCGTCCGGCGCGGCGGCCTGCTCGCGGGAGGCGGTGCCCTGATCCGCGGCGGCGTTCCCGCCCGTGGCCGCCCCGTCGCGCGGCAGGTCCTCCTCAGTGGTCGACTTGTCTGTTTCCGGCTGCTGCCGGGAGCTTGAGGAGAGCGACACCCCGACGGTCCTTCCGCACGAAACACGGTGGTGGCACAGCGGGCCAGGCTCGCGAACGCATGGGCCGCCGCAGGTCGTACTGCTGTCGGCGCCCCGGCGCGATCACCGGGGCCACCCGCGCGGGCAGCGTATGAACAGTGGCGTGAGCGGGTCGGCGGGTTGTCCAAGTGTTCAGACAGCGTTTCCTGCGGCAGCGGACTCGCGCTCGCGGCGAACAACTCCCGCAGCGGTCCGCGGTCGCCCGGGCAGCGGGCCGACTCCCGTACGTCCGTGGGCAGTTGAGGCAGCCGTGGCGGCGGGCCCGCGGCAAACTCTCTGGTCGCTACGGGGCCGGCTCGCCTAGCCTGGCCGTGCACACGAAAACGCGGCCCGGTCGGTAGCCCGGGCGCTGCCGTCTCCCGGCAGTCTGTATCCGCCCTCTCCAGGGATGTCCGGTGTGCCGGAATCCGGCCCGTCAGGCCGGCGGTTCGTGTGCCCTGGAGAGACCGTGTCCGCTTCTGCGTCCGCTTCCGTGACGTTCACACTGTGTTTCGAAGGCTCGTTCTGGGCCGGAGTGCTGGAGACCGCCGAGTCGGGTCAAGTACGCGCGACCCGGCACGTGTTCGGCGGCGAGCCGACCGACGCCGAGTTGTACGCGTTCCTGCTGCGGCACGGCATGGCTCTCCTCGAACGCGCGCAGGCCAGCCCCCCGGTTCCCGCCGGGACTCGGAGCGCGGGGCGCCCCAGTCCCAAGCGGGCCATGAGACTTGCGGCCCGCGAGGCGGCACGGGTGGCACAGGGGCGGCGGAGCACCGCGTCCCAGGAAGCCCTCCGTCAGGAGCTGGAACAGCGCAAGTCCCTTTCCCGCGCGGAGTCCAGGGAGCGGAAGCGTGCCGAGGCGGACCGCAAGCACGCGCTGGCGCGCGCGAAGCGCAAGCAGCGCAAGCGCGGCCGCTGAGTGTCTCGCTCGCCGCGGCGGTCCGAGGCCAACTGACCAGCAGATTCTGTGATCTGGGTCACAACCGCTTGAAGCTCCACCGCACTGAAGGTTCTAGCGTACGAACGGCCGGCGCCGGCAGTGCATTTCGGATCAGGAGAACAGAACCAGCACATGGAAAGGCAGGGGGAAATGAGAACATTCGCACGCATGGGCGTGGCGGGAGTCGCCGTCGCGGCCATGCTCGGGGGAGCGGCCGGTGTCGCGCAGGCCGACAGCGCGACGCCGACGGAGACGGTCTCCTCACGGGGAGCGGAGAAGGCCGCTCCGATCTGGCTGCAGGAGGGGACGTACGACACGGTGCAGGCGTGCTCCGACCGCGGCAGCCTGGGCGACGTCCTCGGCTGGTGGCTCGCTCACGAGTGCAGGGTGCTGCCCTGGGGCGTGGAGCTGTGGGTTTTCAAGTGACCCGGGTGCCGCGAGCCGGCCGCTGACGGCCGGTCGTCCCTGGTTCTGGTCAGGGGCGGCAATCAGGGGGGTGGGGCCGGGAGTTGGGACTCCCGGCCCCTGCCGTCGCAGGCCGGCCGGTGTCCGGGGCGGCTTTCACCGGTTGGTGTCGGTGCTGATGTGCTCGAACAGCCCCGCCTGGATCCGCGTGCGTACCCCCTCGGCCCACGGCTCGTCCACGTCGTCGGCCTCCAGGGCGGCCATGTTGTTGAGCAGCATCCCGAAGGCGAGAAACGACTTCACCGTCACCGGGTCGAGCTCCGTCGTGCCGGCGACCGTGTCCCACATGTGGGCCACCCGCGCCCGCACCAGATCGCGGACCTCCCCGTCACCGCAGGCGGCGAACCCCTGAAGCTGCAACAGCAGAGTGGTGCGGTCGGCCAGCGCCTCGTGGTACTGCGCTCCCATCCTCGCCAGCGCGCTCAAGCCCCGTGCCCCCGTGGCGGCTTGCGCCATGCCGTCGCTGAAGCGGTCGAAGGCCGCGCCGACCAGCTCCAGGAACAGGGCCTTCTTGGTCTTGAACATCCGGAACACATAGGCCTGCGTGATGCCCGCCTCGCGCGCGATCGCCTCGATCGACGCCCCGTGAAGTCCATGATCCGCGAACTCTCCCGCGGCGATCCCCAGTACCTGCGATCGCCGCTCCGATCCGCTCATCCGCGCAGCCACGGAGATCAGATTACCAGTTACTAACCACTAACCAGTACCGTGGCCTCGTGGACGACGACATCTGGGCCGCTCTGGCCGACGACTTCGCCGATGAGGCGTACGCCTCCGTGAAGGGGCACGTGCGCACCTACGTGATGCACCAGCAGTTGCTGGAGCATCTGCCTGCCCCGCCGGCGCCCGTGCTCGACGTCGGCGGCGGCGCGGGCCATCAGTCGTTTCCGCTGGCCAGAGCCGGTTACGACGTGACGTTGCTCGACCCGTCGCAAGCGATGCTCGACAAGGCCCGGCAGCGGCTCGGGCAACTGCCCGCCGAGGCCCGGCGACGGGTGACGCTCGTGCGGGCCGACGGCGAGAGCGCCGACGAGGCAGTGGAGGGCCGGCGCTTCGCCGCCGTGCTGTGCCATGGCGTGCTCGGCTACCTGGAACACCCCGAGCCGCTGGTCGACCAGCTGTGCCGGTGCGCCGCAGCCGGCGGCCTCGTCTCGGTCATGACGGCCAACGCCAAGGCGATGGCGGTGCGCCCGGCCCTGGAACGACGGTGGGACGACGCCCTGACGGCCTTCGACTCCAGGCGCGAGGTCGGGGTGCTCGGAGTGCCGGGCCGGGCCGACACGGTCGAGGAGCTCGGCGAGCTCCTGCGCGGACGCGGCGTGGAGCCGCTGCGCTGGTACGGGGTGTGGCTGTTCGTCGACTGGCTCGAATTCGGCGGAGCGCAACTGGACCCGGGCGACGCGCAGCAGACGGCGGCGACGGCCGCGGTCGAGCTCGAAGCCGGGCGGCGCGACCCGTACCGCCAACTCAGTCGCGTCTTCCATCTCGTGGGACGCAAGAGCACGGGCTGACGGGCCAACCGCGGCCAGGCGCCGCCCTGTTCGAGACCGCCGTACGCCGTCGGTGGCGAAGCCCTCCGCCCCCGCGTGTGCCTGCCCGCCGCCCGCTCGCGCCGCCTGAACAATTGCCGTGGCCAGGACACAGGGACATGCCGGCGGGGCGACTTGTCCGAGCAGCATGGAGAGGGACGACGGATGCATGGAGCAGGGTGCCCGGACCGCAGAGCGCTGCTGACCGGTGGACTGGGGGCCGCCACGGTCGCGCTCGTGGGCGGTTCATCGAGCCCGGCGGTGGCGTCGGCCGCCGGCGGTTCGCCGCACAGGAGCCGGATCACGCCCGCCGAGGCCTTCGAGCGACTGATGGAAGGCAACGAGCGCTGGGTGAGCGGGGACCTTCAGCACCCCGACCGGGATCCGGACCGGCGCGAACTCGTGGCGCAGATTCAGCAGGACCCCTTCGGGGCGGTCCTCTCGTGCATTGACTCCCGCGTGCCGCCGGAACTCATCTTCGACACCGGGCTGGGCGCCCTGTACGTGATGCGCACGGGCGGGGAGGCGGTCGGCCCGGTGGTCACCGGCTCCGTCGAGTACGGGCCCGTGACGGGCGGCACCCCGCTCATCGTGGTCCTCGGGCACCAGCGCTGCGGCGCGGTCGCGGCGGCGTACAAGTCGATCCGCGACGACCAGCCTCTGCCGGGCAACTTGCAGGCGATCGTCGACGCTCTGCGGCCCGCCTACCGGGTGGCCGTCCGGGAAGACGGCCCAGACCCGGTCGAGACCATGGCCCGTGCCCAGGTCAGGCTGACCGCGGCCGGTCTGCGCTCCAACAACGACCTCGCCCCGCTCGTGGCGAAGGGCGCCCTCGCCGTGGTCGGCGCGTACTACTCGCTCGACACCGGCGAGGTGTCGGTCCTGTCCGGTGCGCCGTCCTGATCCGTCGTACGTGACAGACGGGGCGGACGGGGCGGACGGGCCGGACGGATGCGGTCAGTTCGGAGCCGGACGGGCGGGTGCGACGGCTTCCGCCGCTTCACAGCTGTGCCGAGCGGGCCGACCAGCGGCCGTCCCGCCGGGCCACCGCGATGGGACGTCCGAAACAGGACGTCATGTGGGCGCCGGTGAGCACTTCTTCGGCCGTGCCGCGCGCGTACACGCGCCCTTCGCGCAGCAGCAGCGCGTGGCTCGTGGTGGGCGGCAGCTCCTCCAGATGATGGGTGACCGTGATGGTGGCGAGCCGGGGACGCCCCGCGGCCAGGCGGCGCAGGGCATCGATCAGATCCTCCCGTGAGGGGAGGTCGAGCGCGTTGAAGGGCTCGTCGAGCAGCAGCAGAGACGGGTCGGGCATCAGGGCCCTCGCGATCAGGATGCGAGCGCGCTGACCTCCCGAACACACGCCGTACGGGCGGTCGGCCAGCTCCTTGCACCCCAGCTCGCCGAGGAGGCGGTAGGCCTGTTCGCGGGCCGCGAGGTCGTACTTGCCCCACAGCGGCTGGACCGTGCCGGTGGCGCCGGTGAGTACGACGCCGTGGGCGCTGAGGTCTTCCGGCACGCGCTGGGAGGGCGAGACGTGCCCGATGTACGCGCGCAACTCCCGTACGTCGACCCGTCCGAGGCGGTGGCCCAGCACGGTCACCGTCCCGCTCGTGGGGTGCATCACGGCGCCGAGGAGCCGCAGCAGAGTCGTCTTGCCCGCGCCGTTCGGGCCGAGCAGCGCCCAGTGCTCGCTCGGCTCCACGGTCCAGTCGACGCCGTCGAGGATGACCTGGCCCGTGGTGAAGCGGCGGACGCTCACCTCCTCGAGTGCGGCCACGGTGCGGTTCGGTCGCGTCGTCTCCGACGACATTCACGCCTCCACGTTCTCCCCTGACGATGCCGGGCTCGTCGCGTCTCCGCCGTCGTATCGCTCCGGGGCGCCGGTACGCAATCACGTTCTCCGCCGCCGGGGAACCGGAACCGGAGTGTTCGCGCCCGCGCCCTGCGGCCCGGCGCCGCCTACGGCGTGACCACGGTGATCTCGGTCGCCTTGACGCTGGTCCACACGTCTGTGCCGTCGGCGAGTCCGAGCTCGCTCGCAGCCTGCGGGGTGATCTCGGCGACGAGGTCGGGGACCTGGTCGGAGGCGACGACGACGCGGAGGCGGCTGCCGACGGCGGTGATCTCGCGTACGGTCCCGGGCCAGTTGTTGCGGGGACTCCCCGCGGGACGTTCGCGGTGCAGGGAGACGGCCTCCGGGGCGATGATCGCGAGTGTGCTCGTGCCCGTGCCGACGGGGTCGGCGACGACGAGGGTTCCGCCGCCGGCGAGCGAGAGCGTCCCGTCCGAACCGGCCGTGCACGCCCAGGCGTTGCGGCCGAGCATCCGCGCCACCCACGGCGAGCGGGGGTGGCGGGAGACCTCGCCGGGTGCGTCGTCCTGGAGCGTCCGTCCGTCGTCGAGGACGAGTACGCGGTCGCCGAGCGAGATGGCCTCCACGGGGTCGTGGGTGACCAGCAGGCAGACTCCGCCGAAGCCTCCGAGGTGCGTGCGCAGGGTGTGCCGTACCTGGGCGCGGGTGGTCTGGTCGAGCGCGGCGAGGGGCTCGTCGAGGAGGAGCAGCCGTGGGCGGGCGGCCAACGCCCGTGCCAGGGCGACGCGTTGGGCCTGCCCGCCGGAGAGCTGGGAGGGCTTGCGGCGGCTCAGGTGCCCGACGCCGAGCCGGTCCAGCCACTCCTGCGCGGTGCGGCGCGCCTCGGCCCGGCCCACGCCCTGGGTGCGCAGCCCGTACGCGGTGTTGGCGAGAGCCGTGAGGTGCGGGAAGAGCGCTCCGTCCTGCGGTACCCAGGCCACGCCGCGGCGGTGCGGGGGCAGGGCCGTGACGTCGGTGCCGCCGAGTCGCAGCCGGGCGTGGGCGCGGGGGGTGAGCCCGAGGAGGGCGCGCAGCAGGGTGGTCTTGCCGGCGCCGTTGGGCCCGACGACGGCGATGGTGGTGCCGCCCGGGGCGTCGAGGGCGACGTCGTTGAAGCCGGTGACCTCAGCCCGAAGGGCCCACTGCTGCCCGGGAGTTGAGAGCGCCGCCATGGCGGGCCGTGCGCTGCGTGCGCTGTCCGCCTCCGTCTGCTGGCTCTCTCCCTCCGGCCCGTTGTCCTTGCTCGCGTCGTACCTGCCCGCGGCGCGGTCGCCGGTGGCGCCGGTCCAGCGTCCGCGCAGGGCGACGAGGACGGCCATGGCGACGGCGAGCAGCAGCAGGGACACGGAGGTCGCGGCCTCCGGGCGGTCCTGGAGGAGGAGGTAGACCTGGAGGGGAAGGGTCTGGGTCGTTCCGGGAAGGTTCCCGGCGAAGGTGATGGTGGCGCCGAACTCGCCCAGCGCGCGGGCCCAGGTGAGGGCCGACCCGGCGGCCAGCCCGGGGGCGGCCATGGGGAGGGTGACGGTGAGGAACACCCGTGCCGGCGAGGCCCCGAGAGAGGCCGCCGTCTCCTCGTAACTCGGCCGGAGGCCCGCGAGGGTGCCTTCGAGGCTGATGACCAGGAAGGGCATGGCCACGAAGGTCGCGGCGACGACGGCACCGGAGACGTGGAAGGGCAGGACGATGCCCAAGTCGTCCTCCAGCCAGGGCCCGAGGAGTCCGCGGCGGCCGAAGCCGAGCAGCAGGGCGACGCCGCCGACGGTCGGCGGCAGCACCATCGGCAGCAGTACGAGCGAGCGCACGAGCGCCTTGCCGGGGAAGCGGACGCGGGCCAGCAGCCAGGCCAGCGGCACGCCCAGGACGAGGGACAGCCCGAGAGCGCAGAAGGACACCAGCAGGGACAGCCGGAGCGCTTCGGTGACGCCGGGGCCGGTCAGGTGCGAGCCGAGTTGATCCCATTCGGTCCGGGCGAGGATGCCGGCCAGGGGCAGCAGCAGGAACGCCACGGCGAGCAGCGCGGGCACCGCGAGAGCTGTCGGCGTGCGGGTGCCGGGTGCGGGGAGACGGTTGGGACGGCTCATCGTCGGTTCCTGGGCTGGGAGTTGAGATGCGTGCGGCCGGCCGGGGCCGGGGGCCGCGAGGCCGTTCACCGGACGGCGGCCCCCGGGCGTCCCGTCGGGCGGTTACGGCTTCTGGAAGCCGGCGTCGCGCAGGAGCTTCTGCGCCTCCGGGGTGCTGAGCCACTTCACGAAGGCACCGGCGGCCTTGGCGTTCTTCGACGACTTGAGGGTGGCGGCGGGGTAGGAGGCGACGGCGTTCTGGTCGTCGGGGATCTTGATCGCGTCGACCTTGTCGGGGACGGTCGCCGCGTCGGTCCTGTAGACGACGCCCGCGTCGGCCTCTCCGAGTTGCACCTTGCTCAGCACGGCCCGCACGTTGGGCTCCTGCGAGACCGGCTTGACGTCGATCTTCTGCTTGTCGAGTACCTCGCGGCTGTAGCGGCCGACGGGCACCTCGGGAGCGGCCAGTACGACCTTCAACTCGGGGTCCGCGAGGTCCTTCAGGCTCCGGACCTTCTCCGGGTTGTCCTTGCCGGTGGCGATGACCAGCCGGTTCTTCGCGATGACGGTCGAGGCGCCGGTGTCGGCCTTCAGCCCGTCCATGGTCTTGGTGTCGGCGGTCACCAGCGCGTCGGCGGGTGCGCCCTGCTTGACCTGCGCGGCCAGCTCCTGTGATCCCGCGAAGGAGAACGTGACCTCCGTACCCGGGTGCTCCTTCTCGTACGTCTTCCCGGCGGTCTTGAAGACGTCGGTGAGCGACGAGGCGGCGAGGACGGTGAGTTCGGCTTTTTCGGCGTTCGGGGCGCTGCCCGGCTCGTCGTCGGCGCCGCCGTCCTTCTTGTCACTGCCGCAGGCGGACAGCGGTATGAGGAGCGCGGCAGTGGTGATCGCGGCGGCGGCACGCCGCCATATGACCGTGGATGACATGAAGTTGAGACTCCTTGACGGTACGGACGGGAAGGCGTGGCCGGACGGGGCGGGACGCGCCGGGCGGGGGCGGCCGGCGGGGTTCGCTGACGGGCTCCGTGGCACCGGTGCTCAGGTGCGGTCGATGTGCACGTTGGTCGACTTCACCCTGGCGGTGGCCTGCATGCCGACCTCCAGGCCCAGCTCCTCGACGGCCTCGCGCGTCAACAGCGACACCAGCCGGTGCGGACCGGCCTGGATCTCCACCTGCGCCGCGACGTCGCCGACCTTGACGGCGGTGACGATGCCGGGGAAGGCGTTGCGGGCCGAGGTGTAGGAACCGTCCTCCTCACCGAGCCCGCCCTGGCCCATCTCGACGGAGAAGGCGGCCAGATCCTTGCCGTCGATGAGTCGGCGTCCCCCCTCGTCGCGATGGGTGGCGACCCTGCCCGCGTCGGCCCAGCGACGGGCCGTGTCGGGACTGACGCCGAGGAGGCGGGCCGCCTGGCCGATCGTGTAGCTCTGCATGCGCGCAAACTATGCGGAGGATCTCGCACCTGCAAGACATCGAGACCAATCGCACAGCAAATGCGATCCGATTCGAGACACCGCATAGCAGTTGACGTCCGTACGAGCGCGGCCCTCACGCACGGGACCGGCAGCGCGGCACCGGTACGGGCCCACGGGCGCCGCCGTGGGCCCGTGACCGTCACGGAGTGACGGTGTGGGTGTCGGTGCCGGTGGACGGACTGAAGTTGCTGTCGCCGTTGTAGGTGGCGGTGACGGCGTGCGGTCCGACCTCCAGCCCCCTGTTGGTGATGACGGCCACTCCGTTCACCAGTGGCGCCGTGAAGGTGCCTCCTCCGCCGCCCCCGATGACGAAGGTGACCGTCCCGGTGGGCGTCCCCGGTGCGGGCGGCGCCGTGGTGACGGTCGCCGTGAAGGTGACGACCCGGCCCGGCAGTGAGGGGTCCGGCGATGAGACGAGCGTCGTGGTGGTCGCTGCCCGGATCACCGTATGGGCGTCCGCTCCGCTCGATGGGGCGAAGTCGGAGGCGCCGCTGTAGTTCGCGGTGACCGTGTGCGTACCCGGGGCCAGACCGCTGCTGGTGACGGTGGCGACGCCGTTCACGAGAGGCGCGCTGACTGGAGTGGTGCCGTCGAACAGGAACGTGACTGTGCCCGTGGGCGTACCCGCTCCGGGAACGTTCGAGGTGACGGTGGCGGTGAAGGTCGCCGCCTGCCCGAAGGACGAGGGGTCGGGGGCGCCGGCGACCGAGGTGGTGGTCGCGGTGCGGTTGACGGTGTGGGTGTCGGTGCCGGTGGAGGTGTTGAAGTTCGGGTCGCCGTTGTAGGTGGCGGTGGCGACGTAGGTGCCGACGGGGAGGCCGCTGGTGCTGACCGTGGCGGTTCCGGAGCCGCCGAGGGTTCCGGTCAGTGTGGTGCTGCCGATGGTGAAGGTGACGGTGCCGGTGGGTGTTCCGGCGCCGGGTGCGACGGGGGCGACGGTGGCGGTGAAGGTGGCCGTCTGTCCGAAGGACGAGGGGTCGGGGGCGCTGGCGACGGCGGTCGTGGTGGCCGCCGGATTGACCGTGTGGGTGTCCGTACCGGTCGACGAGGCGAAGTCGGTGCCGCCGTTGTAGGCGGCCGTCACCGAAAGGCTCCCGGACGGCAGGGAGTTGAAGGTGGCCTGGGCCGTGCCGTCCAAGGCCACCGGCACGGTCGAGGTGCCTCCGCCGCTGACGGTGAAGGTGACCGTACCCGTGGGAACTCCCGATGCGGGAGCGACCGGAGAGACCAGTGCGGTGAAGGTGGCGGGCTGTCCGAAGACGGACGGGTCCGGGCTGCTGACCACGACCGTGGTGGTGGCCGCCTGGTTGACGGTGTGGGTGTCGGTGCCGGTGGAGGCGCTGTAGTTGGTGTCTGCGGCGGCGTTGTAGGTGGCCTGGATCGTGTGGCTTCCGGCGGTGAGTGTGTTGGTGCTGACGGTGGCCGTGCCTCCGGCGAGTGTTCCGGTGAGGGTGGTGGTGCCGTCGATGGTGAAGGTGACGGTGCCGGTGGGTGTACCGGCGCCCGGTGGTACGGGGGCGACGGTGGCGGTGAAGGTGGCGGTCTGCCCGAACAGGGTCGGATCGGGTGCGGAGTTGACGGTGGTCGTGGTGGCTGCGGGGTTGACGGTGTGCGTGTCGGATCCTGCGGAGGGGCTGTAATTGGTGTCGCCGCTGTAGGTGGCGGTTGCGGAGTGGGTGGCGACGCCGAGGGTGTCGAGGGTGAACTGAGCGGTTCCGGTGCCGTCGAGAGGAGCGGTGAAGGTGCCGCCCCCCGCCCCGGAGACGGCGAAGAAGACGGTGCCGGTGGGCACGGGGCCCGGCTGGCTGGGCGTGACCGTCGCGGTGAAGGTGACCGGCTGCCCGAAGACGGACGGGTCCGGCGACGAGGTGAGAGTCGTGCTGTTGGAGGGTTCGACTTCGACGGTGAGACTGCTGTTGCCGGTGGAGATGCTGTGGTTGGTGTCGCCGTTGTAGGTGGCGGTGATGGTGTGGGATCCCAACCCGAGCGTGCTCGTGGTGAGTTGGGCGAATCCGTTGGCGTCCAGGTTCTCGGTGAAGGTGCCCCCGCCGGAGCCGGAGACGGTGAAGGTGACAGTGCCGCTCGGGGTGCCCGCGCCGGGGGCGATCGCGGAGACGGTGGCGCTGATGGAGACGGGCTGTCCCACGGCGGACGGATCGGGTGTCCCGGAGGCCACGGTGGTCGTGGATGCCCGGTTGACCGTGAGCGAGGCGGTCCCGGACGAGCCCATGAGGCTGCCGTCGCCGCTGTAGGTGGCTGTGACCGAGTAGCTGCCCGAGGGCAGTGAGTCGAGGACGAGCCGGGCCGTACCGTCCACGGCCACGGGCACGGTCGTGCTTCCTCCGCCCCCGGTGAGGACGAAGGTGACGGTGCCGGTGGGTGTCCCGGCGCCCGGCGCCACGGGTGCCACCTGGGCCGTGAAGGTGATCGGCTGCCCGAAGACCGAAGGGCTCGGAGAGCTGAAGACCGTGGTGCTGGTCGCGGCGCGGTTGACGGTGTGGGTGTCGGTGCCGGTGGAGGTGTCGAAGTTGGGGTCGCCGGTGCCGTTGTAGGTGGCGCTGACCGAATGTGCGCCGGCCGTCAGGGAGTTGGTGCTGACGGTCGCGGTGCCGGAGCTGTCGAGCGTCCCGGTCAGGCTGGTGGTGCCGTCGAAGGTGAAGGTGACGGTGCCGGCCGGTGTGCCCGCCCCCGGTGGCACGGCCGCGACGGTGGCGGTGAACGTGGCGGTCTGGCCCACCACGGTGGGGTCGGGTGCCGAGTTGACGGTGGTTGTGGTGGCTGCCGGGTTGACGGTGTGGGTGTCGGTGCCGGTGGACGTGTTGAAGTTCGGGTCGCCGTTGTAGGTGGCGGTGCCGCTGTAGGTGCCCGCGTTGAGCACGGCGGAGGTGGTGCTGGCGACGCCGTTCTCATCGAGCGGGACGGTGATGGTCCCGCCGCCGGTCTGGGTGAAGGTGACGGTGCCGGTGGGTGTGCCCGCCCCGGGTGCGACGGCCGTCACGGTGGCGGTGAAGGTGACCGCCTGCCCGAACGCCGACGGATCGGGCGAGGACGTCAGCGTCGTTGCCGTACTGGCGCGGCTGACGGTGTGGGTGTCGGAGCCGCTGGAGGGGGCGAAGCCGGTGTCGCCGTTGTAGGTGGCGGTGGCGGCGTACGACCCGGCCGGGGAAGCCGGGAGGGTGCCGGTGGCGGTGCCATTGGGATCCAGGGGGACGGTGACGGAGTCGCCGGTGCTGCCGGCGATGGTGACGGTGCCGGTGGGCGTACCGGCTCCCGGCGCCACGGCCGCGACGGTGACCGTGAAGGTTGCCTCCTCGCCGTAGACGGACGGGTCGGGCGAGGACGTCAGCGTCGTCGTCGTACTGGCGCGGTTGACGGTGTGGGTGTCGGTGCCGCTGGAGGTGCTGAAGTTGGCGTCGCCGTTGTAGGTACCGGTGATGGTGTACTGCCCGGCGGGGAGCGAATTGGCCGAGACGACGGCGATGCCGGACGCGTCGAGGGTTCCCGTCAGAGTGGGGCCGCCGCTGATGACGAAGGTGACGGTGCCGGTGGGTGTTCCGGCTCCCGGTGCGACTGCGGAGGTCACGGCGGCGAGAACCAGGGTCTGTCCGAAGACCGTCGGATCCGGGCTCGATGTGACGGTGGTGGTCGTGGCTGCTTGGTTGACGGTGTGGGTGTCGGTGCCGGTGGAGGTGCTGAAGTTGGTGTCGCCGTTGTAGGCGGCGGTCACCGAATGGCCGCCCGCCGGGAGTGAGTTGAGGATGAGGGTCGCCGAACCGTCCGCGGCGAGCGGGACGGTCGTCGTCCCTCCGCTTCCGCCGTCGACGGTGAAGGTGACGCTGCCCGAGGGCGTACCCGCTCCCGGAGCCACAGGGGCCACTTGGGCCGTGAAGGTGGCGGTCTGGCCGAAGACGGACGGGTCCGGGCTGCTGACCAGGGTGGTGCTGGTGGCTGCTTGGTTGACGGTGTGGGTGTCGGTGCCGGTGGAGGTGTTGAAGTTGGGGTCGCCGGTGGCGTTGTAGGTGGCGCTGACCGAATGTGCGCCCGCTGTCAGGGAGTTGGTGCTGACGGTCGCTGCTCCGCCGGCGAGCGTTGCGGTGAGGGTGGTGGTGCCGTCGATGGTGAAGGTGACGGTGCCGGTGGGTGTTCCGGCGCCGGGCGCCACGGGTGCTACCTGTGCCGTGAAGGTGACCGCTTGTCCGAACACCGTGGGATCGGGCGTGGAGTTGACGGTCGTGGTGGTGTTCGCCGGGTTGACGGTGTGGGTGTCGGATCCTGCGGAGGGGTCGTAGTCGGTGTCGCCGTTGTAGGTGGCGGTGGCGGAGTGGGTGGCGACTCCGAGGGTGTCGAG
Source organism: Streptomyces winkii (assembly GCF_032248595.1). Classification (NCBI taxonomy): domain Bacteria; kingdom Bacillati; phylum Actinomycetota; class Actinomycetes; order Kitasatosporales; family Streptomycetaceae; genus Streptomyces; species Streptomyces winkii. The sequence goes on from NZ_JASTTH010000008.1 coordinate 417,276, forward strand.
GGTGAATAGAGCGGTTCCGGTGCCGTCGAGGGGCGCGGTGAAGGTGCCGCCTCCTGTCCCGGAGACGACGAGGGTGACGGTGCCGGTCGGTACGGGCCCGGGCTGGCTGGGTGTGACGGTGGCGGTGAAGGTGACCGGCTGCCCGAAGACCGTGGGATCGGGGGCGGAGGTGAGGGTGGTGGTGTTGGAGGGTTCCACCTCGACGGTGTGGGTCTGCGTGCCGGTGGAAGTGCTGTGGTTCGTGTCGCCGTTGTAGGTGGCGGTGATGGTGTGGGAGCCCAATCCCATTGTGCTGATACTGAGTTGGGCGGTTCCGTTGGCGTCCAGGGCTTGGGTGAAGGTGCCCCCGCCGCTGCCGGAAATGGTGAAGGTGACCGTGCCCGACGGCGTACCGGCTCCCGGCGCGACCGGCGCCACCGTCGCGCTGATCGAGACCGTCTGCCCGGACGCGGAGGGGTCGGGCGAGTCCGTGACGGTCACGGTGGTCGCCGCCTGGCCGACGGTGTTGGTGGCGGAGCCGCTGGAGGCCGTGAAGCCCGTGTCTCCGCTATAGGTCGCGGTGACCGAATAACTGCCCGCGCTCAGAGAGTTGAGGGTGAGCCGGGCCGTACCGTCGGTGTCGAGCGGGACGGTGGTCGTCCCCCCGCCGCCGCTCACCACGAACGTGACCGTGCCGGTCGGAGACCCGGCCCCGGGGGCGACGGGCGTCACCCGCGCCGTCATGGTGATCGGCTGCCCGAATACCGAGGAGCTCGGAGTGCTGACGAGCGAGGTCGTGGTCGCCGCCTGGCCGACGGTGTGGGTGCCGCTGCCGTCCGACGCGAGGAACCTCGGTTCCCCGGCGTAGACGGCTTCGACGGTGTGGCTTCCGGCGGTGAGTGCGTCGGTGCTGACGGTGGCCGTGCCGGAGGTGTCCAGGGTGGCGACGAGAGTGGTCGTGCCGTCGATGGTGAAAGTGACGATGCCGGCCGGGATGCCGGCGCCCGGTGCCACGGGCTCCACCGTCGCCCTGAAGGTGGCGAGCTGCCCGAACACGGTCGGATCGGGTGAGGAGTCGACCGTGGTGGTCGTGGCGGCGGGGAGGACGACGTGCGTGTCGGCGCCCGTCGAACCCATGAAGTTGGCATCGCCGTTGTAGGTCGCGGTGGCGGCGTAGGACCCCGGAGCCACAGCGGGGACGGTGAAGGTCGCGCCCCCACCCGAGTCGAGCGGGAGGACGACCGACCCGCCGCCGCTCTCGGTGACGGTGACGGTCCCGGTGGGGACTCCGGCTCCCGGCGCCACCGGGGCGACGGCGACGGTGAGGACGAACTCCTCGCCGTAGACGGACGGATCGGGAGTGGTCACGAGCTGCGTGGTCGTCGCGGCGCGGTTGACGGTGTGGGTGTCGGTGCCGCTGGAGGGGGCGAAGTTGCTGTCGCCGTTGTAGGTCGCGGTGGCCGCGTACGACCCGGGCGGGAAGACCGGGAGGGTGCCGGTGGCGGCCCCACCGGCGTCCAGGGTGACGGTGACGGAGTCTCCGCTGTCGCCGGTGACGGTGACGGTGCCGGTGGGAACTCCGGCACCCGGAGTCTCCGGCGTGACGACGACGGTGAAAATGGCTTCCTGGCCGTAGACGGACGGATCCGGCGACGAGGCGAGCACGGTGGTGGTCGTGGCGCGGTTGACGGTGTGGGTGTCCGTGCCCGTCGACGGCGTGAAGTTCGTGTCGCCGTTGTAGGTGCCGGTGATGGTGTATTCGCCCGGAGGCAGCGAACTGGCGTCGACGACGGCGATGCCTGACGCGTCGAGGGTTCCCGTCAGCGTGATGCCGTCGATGGTGAAGGTGACGGTGCCCGTGGGCGTGCCCGCACCAGGTGCCAGTACGGCTGTCACGGAGGCGAACACGACTGTCTGTCCGAATACCGTCGGATCCGGGCTCGATGTGACGGTGGTGGTCGTGGGCGCCTGGTTGACCGTGTGTGTGTCGGAGCCGGACGAAGCGGCGTGGTCGGGGTCGCCGTTGTAAGCGGCGGTCACCGAATACGACCCGACGCCCAGCGAGTTGAGGCTGAGTGCCGCTGTCCCGCCGCTGTCGACGGGGACGGTGGCGATGCCGCCTCCGTCGATGACGAATGTGACCGTACCCGTGGGCACGGTCGCGCCGGGGGTGTCCGAGGTCACCGTGGCGGTGAATGCCACGGGCTGGCCGTAGACCGAAGGGTCGGGGACGGAGGTGACGGCGGTGGTCGTCCCCGTCGGGAGCACCGTGTGGGTGTCGGCGCCGGTGGAGGCGGTGTAGTTGGTGTCTCCGGTGGCGTTGTAGGTGGCCTGGATCGAGTGGCTTCCGGCGGTGAGCGTGTTGGTGCTGACGGTGGCCGTGCCGGAGGCGTCGAGTGTTCCGGTGAGGGTGGTGGTGCCGTCGATGGTGAAGGTGACGGTGCCCGAAGGCGTACCGGCCCCGGGCGCCGCGGCCGCGACCGTGGCCGTGAAGGTGGCCGTCTGCCCGAACAGGGTCGGGTCGGGTGCGGAGTTGACGGTGGTCGTGGTGGCCGCGGGGTTGACGGTGTGGGTGTCGGAACCGGTGGAGGGGTCGTAGTCGGCGTCGCCGCTGTAGGTGGCGGTTGCGGAGTGGGTGGCGACGCCGAGGGTGTCGAGGGTGAGGGTGGCGGTGCCGTTGGCGTCCAGGTTCTCGATGAAGGTGCCGCCTCCGGCCCCGGAGACGGTGAAGGTGACGGTGCCGGTGGGCACGGGGCCCGGCTGGCTCGGTGTGACCGTCGCGGTGAAGGTGACGGTCTGCCCGAAGACGGTCGGGTCGGGGCTGGAGGTGAGGGTGGTGGTGTTGGAGGGTTCGACTTCGACGGTGTGGTTGTTGTTGCCGGTGGAGGTGCTGTGGTCCGTGTCGCCGTTATAGGTGGCGGTGATGGTGTGGGAGCCCAAGCCGAGGGTGTCGATGGCGAGTTGGGCGGTTCCGTTGGCGTCGAGGGCCTGGGTGAAGGTGCCGCCGCCGGTGCCGGAGATGGCGAAGGTGACCGTGCCGGTGGGCGTTCCGGCTCCGGGCGCGATCGCGGAGACGGTGGCGTGGACGGCGACCGACTGGCCCGCGGCGGAGGGGTCGGGGGATGAGGTCACCGTCGTTGTCGTGGCGGCGGGATCGACGGTGTGCGTGTCGGTGCCGCTGGAGCCCGTGAAGTTGGTGTCGCCGCTGTAGGTGGCCGTCACCGAATGCGAGCCCGCTGGCAGTGAGTCGAGGATGAGCTGGGCCGTACCGTCCATGGACAGGGGGACGGTGGTGCTGCCTCCGCCGTCACTGATCAGGAACGTGACCGTCCCCGTAGGTGCTGTCACAGCCCCTACGACGTCCGACACCACAGACGCCGTGAAGGTGACCGGTTGTCCGGAGACGGACGGGTCGGGGGATGAGGCCACCGTCGTTGTCGTGCCCGCCTGGTTGACGGTGTGGGTGTCGGTGCCGGTGGAGGTGTTGAAGTTGGGGTCGCCGGTGGCGTTGTAGGTGGCGCTGACCGTATGTGTGCCCGGCGTCAGGGAGTTGGTGCTGACGGTGGCGGTGCCTCCGGCGAGTGTTGCGGTGAGGGTGGTGGTGCCGTCGATGGTGAAGGTGACGGTGCCGGAGGGCGTACCGGCGCCGGGTGCGACGGGGGCGACGGTGGCGGTGAAGGTGGCGGTCTGTCCGAACAGGGTGGGGTCGGGCGTGGAGTCGACGGTTGTGGTGGTGTCCGCGGGGGTGACGACGTGGGTGTCGGAGCCGGATGAGGGGGCGAAGTTGCTGTCGCCGTTGTAGGTGGCGGTGCCGCTGTAGGTGCCTGCGTTGAGTCCGGCGGAGGTGATGCTGGCGACGCCGCTTCCATTCAGCGGGACGGTGACGGTGCCGCCGCTGCTTTCGGTGAAGGTGACGGTGCCGGTGGGCGTACCCGCCCCCGGTGCGGCGGCCGTGACGGTGGCGGTGAAGGTGACCGGCTGCCCGAACACCGACGGATCGGGAACGGACGTCGCCACGGTCGTCGTGGCGGCGGGCTGGACGACATGGGTGTCCACCCCGGTTGAGGGGGCGAAGTTGCTGTCGCCGTTGTAGGTGGCGGTGCCGCTGTAGGTGCCCGCGTTGAGTCCGGCGAAGGTGATGCTGGCGACGCCGCTTCCGTCCAGCGGGACGGTGACGGTGCCGCCGCTGCTTTCGGTGAAGGTGACGGTGCCGGTGGGCGTACCCGCGCCTGGTGCGACGGGCGCCACGGCCGCGGTGAAGGTGACCGCCTGCCCGAAGACGGACGGGTCCGGGGTGGAGACGGAGGTGGTCGTCGTCGAGGCACGGTCGACGGTGTGCGTGTCCGTCCCCGTCGACGGCGCGAAGTCGGCGTCGCCGTTGTAGGTGGCGATCACCGTGTGGTCGCCTGCCGGGAGCGTGCTGATGCTGACGGAGGCGACGCCGCCGGCGAGCCCCGCGGAGAGGGTGGGGCCGCCGTCGACACTGAAGGTGACAGTGCCGGTCGGGGTGCCCGCGCCGGGGGCGATCGGAGCCACCACCGCGGTGAGGACGGCCGGTTGCCCGAAGACGGTGGGGTCGGGGCTCGATGTGACGGTGGTCGTGGTGGCTGCCTGGTTGACAGTGTGGGAGTCGGAGCCGCTGGACGAGGTGAAGCTGGTGTCGCCGCTGTAGGTGGCGGTCACCGAATGCGACCCCGCCGGAAGGGAGTTGAAGGTGAGCTGAGCCGTCCCGTCGGTGTCGAGCGGGACGGTGGTGATGCCGCCGTCGTCGCTGAGGGTGAACGTCACACTTCCGGTGGGCATCCCGGCGCCCGCGCCGGTCGGGGTGACCGTGGCCGTGAAGGTGACCGGCTGCCCGAAGACGGACGGGTCCGGACTGCCGATGACGGTGGTTGTCGTGGCTGCTCGGTCGACGGTGTGGGTGTCGGTGCCGGTGGAGGTGTTGAAGTTGGGGTCGCCGGTGGCGTTGTAGGTGGCCTCGACTGTGTGGGTACCCGGCGTCAGGGAGCTGGTGCTGACGGTGGCGGTGCCTCCGGCGAGCGTTCCGGTGAGGGTGGTTGTGCCGTCGATGGTGAAGGTGACGGTGCCGGTGGGCGTACCGGTGCCCGGCGCGACGGGAGCGACCACGGCCGTGAGGCTCACGGCCTGTCCGAAGACGGTCGGATCGGGTGCGGAGTTGACGGTTGTGGTGGTGTTCGCCGGGTTGACGGTGTGGGTGTCGGATCCTGCGGAGGGGCTGTAATTGGTGTCGCCGTTGTAGGTGGCGGTGGCGGAGTGGGTGGCGACGCCGAGGGTGTCGAGGGTGAATTGAGCGGTTCCGGTGCCGTCGAGGGGCGCGGTGAAGCTGCCGCCTCCTGTGCCGGAGACGACGAGGGTGACGGTGCCGGTCGGTACGGGCCCGGGCTGGCTGGGTGTGACGGTCGCGGTGAAGGTGACCGTCTGCCCGAACACGGACGGGTCCGGCGACGAGGTGAGAGCGGTGACGGTGGACGGCTCCACCTCGACGGTGTGGGTGTCCGTGGCGGATGAGGAGACGAAGTCGCTGTCGCCGTTGTAGGTGGCGGTGATGGTGTGCGAGCCCAAGCCGAGGGTGTCGATGGCGAGTTGGGCGGTTCCGTTGGCGTCCAGGTTCTCGGTGAAGGTGCCGCCGCCGGTGCCGGAGATGGCGAAGGTGACCGTGCCGGTGGGCGTTCCGGCTCCGGGGGCGATCGCGGAGACGGTGGCCTGGACGGTGACCGACTGGCCCGCGGCGGAGGGGTCGGGGGATGAGGTCACCGTCGTTGTCGTGGCGGCGGGATCGACGGTGTGCGTGTCGGTGCCGCTGGAGCCCGTGAAGTCGGTGTCGCCGCTGTAGGTGGCGGTGACCGTATAGCTGTCCGCCGGCAGGGAGTTGAGGGTGAGCTGTGCGGTGCCGTCGGTGTCGACGGGAACGGTCGTCGTTCCCCCGCTCCCGCTGAGAGCGAAGGTGACGGTGCCGGTGGGTGCCCCGGCGCCCGGCGCCACGGGAGTCACTTGGGCCGTGAAGGTGACCGGTTGTCCGGAGACGGACGGGTCGGGGGATGAGGCCACCGTCGTTGTCGTGCCCGCCTGGTTGACGGTGTGGGTGTCGGTGCCGGTGGAGGTGTTGAAGTTGGGGTCGCCGGTGGCGTTGTAGGTGGCGCTGACCGAATGTGAGCCGGGCGTCAGGGAGTTGGTGCTGACGGTGGCGGTGCCTCCGGCGAGTGTTGCGGTGAGGGTCGTGGTGCCGTCGATGGTGAAGGTGACGGTGCCGGAGGGCGTACCGGCTCCCGGCGCCGCCGCCGCGACGGTGGCGGTGAAGGTGGCGGTCTGTCCGAACAGGGTCGGGTCGGGCGTGGAGTCGACGGTTGTGGTGGTGTCCGCCGGGGTGACGACGTGGGTGTCGGAGCCCGATGAGGGGGCGAAGTTGCTGTCGCCGTTGTAGGTGGCGGTGCCGCTGTAGGTGCCGGCGTTCAGTCCGGCGAAGGTGATGCTGGCGACGCCGCTTCCATTCAGCGGGACGGTGACGGTGCCGCCGCTGCTCTCGGTGAAGGTGACGGTGCCTGTGGGCGTACCCGCCCCCGGTGCGACGGCCGTGACGGTGGCGGTGAAGGTGACCGCCTGCCCGAACACCGACGGATCGGGAACAGAGGTCACCACGGTCGTCGTCGCCGCCTGCCGGACCGTATGGCTGTCGGTTCCGGTCGACGGGTCGTACTCGCCGTCCCCGCTGTAGGAGGCAGTGACGGAGTAACTCCCCGCGGGCAGCGCGCTGTCGGTGACGGTGGCCACGCCGCCCGCGTCCAGCGGCACCGTGATGGTGTCGCCCCCGAGGTCGAATGTGACCGTTCCCGTCGGCACTCCCGTCGCGGGGGCGACCGGAGAGACCACCGCGGTGAACGTGACCGACTGGCCGAAGGCGGACGGGTCGGGCGAGGAGACGACCGTCGTGGTCGTCGGGGCGCCGGCGACGGTGTGGGTGCCGGTCCCGCTGGACGGGGCGAACCCCGCGTCACCCTGATAGGCGGCGGTGACAGTGTGCGGCCCCGCGGAGAGCGCGCTCGTGGCGACGGTCGCCACACCGTCCACCAGCGTGCCGGTGAGAGTCGGGCCGCCGCTGACGGTGAAGACGACGTCACCGGTCGGTACCCCTGCGCCCGGCGGTACGGCGGTGACCGTGGCGGTGAAGGTGACTTCCTGCCCCGGCAGCGACGGGTCGGGCGAGGAAGTGACGCTCGTGGACGTGTCCGCCGGGTTGACGGTGTGGGTGTCGGTCCCGCTGGACGGCGCGTGTTCGGCGTCGCCGCTGTAGGCCGCCGTGACGGTGAGACTCCCCGGCGGGAGCGTGCCGAGCGTGAGTACGGCGGTGCCATCGGCCTCAAGCGGCACGGTGAACGTCCCCGCCCCCTCGACGGTGAAGACGACGTCGCCCGTCGGCACTCCCGCGCCCGGCGGCTGCGTCGTGACGGTGGCGGTGAAGGCGACGTCCTGCCCGAAGACGGAGGGGTCCGGAGAGCCGGCAACAGTCGTCGTTGTGGCTGCCCGGTCCACGGTGTGGGTGTCGCTGCCCGCCGACGGGGCGAAGGCGGCGTCGCCGCTGTACGACGCGGTGATGCCGTGGTTGCCGGCCTCAAGCGAGGCCAGGGTGACGGCCGCGACGCCGGACGCGTTGACCGGCGCGGAGAACGTGCCGCCGCCGGGGCCGCCGACGGTGAAGGTGACCGTGCCCGTGGGCGTTCCCGTACCGGGCGGCACGGGGGCCACGAAGGCGCTCACTGTGACGGGCTGACCGAAGACGGAAGGATCGGGTACGGACGTCACGGTGGTCGTGGTCGGCTTCTTCGCCGGTGGGTTCACGTCGTGTGTGCCGCTGTCCGAGGAGGGCAGGAAGTTCTCGTTGCCCCGGTAGATGGCCTCAAAGGATCGCTCTCCGGCCGGGAGTCCGGGGATTGTGAGCGTCGCCTTACCGCTCGCGTCGCACTCCGCGGGCATTTGCGGAAGCCCTTCGATGACGAAGATGACCGTGCCGCGGGGTGTTCCGGCCCCCGGGGGCACCGCGGTGACGATTGCGGTGAAGGTGATCGGCATCCCCGGCTGCGACGGATTGGGCGACGACGACACCTCGGTCTGCGTGGATGCCCTGACGACCCCGTGCTGGTAACTACGGCTGGACGGCGAGAACTGGGCCGAACCGTTGTAGCTGGCGGTCACGGTGTGCACGCCCGTACCGAGATGCGATGTGGTGACGCTCGCCGTCCCGTTCGCATCGAGGGGCACCGTCGAACTGCTGCCGCCGACACCGGAGATGACGAAGGTGACGGTGCCTGTCGGTGTGCCCATGCCGGCGGGCGCGGAAGTGACCGTGGCGGTGACGGTGACGAGCTGTCCGAAGACCGATGGGGCTGGGGAGGAGGTCACTTGGGTGACGGTGCGTGTGGCCACGGCGCGCGCCCTTCTCGTAGTGCCGAACGGCCACCGCGTCATCCGACGGCACCTTGCAAGTGCCGGTCGTCCGAGGCGCTCCACCCGTCCCGTCAGGTTCGAGCCCTGACGGGACGGACAGTGAACGGACAGGTCGCGGGGACCTCTCGCGCTGCCGGACCTCGATACGGATGACCAGCGGCCAATACCACCGATGGACCCACGATTCAGGTGGGACACTCCAGAGCAGAGCAGGCAATTACGTCAAATGGCGCAGCGCGCGGCAGTGTTGAGGGGCTGACTCGATACAGAGCGGCGCGCGAGCCCATCCCTCACGCCTGTTGCTCCGAGCTGCCACGAGTTGCCGGTATCGCTCATCTCGTGCGGCCGGGGCGGGAGTCGGGGTCGTTCCTTGCCTGCGTCGGGGTGGCGCAGCGGCACGTTCAGTACGGACTCCCCGACTCCGGCCCTCGGGCGCCCGCGATGTGTTCGGCCAGCCACGCCGGTGTCCCGGAGCGCGGGTAGGCGGCCAGGTCGTTGCGGTAGTGCTCGGGGGCCAGCAACTGGTCGTCGGGGAAGGGACGGTCGCCGTAGTCGTAGTCCGTGGTGATCTGGGCGCTTCCACGGTTCTGGCTGCCGGTGAGCAGCAGGCGCCACCACGGCCCGGCCGGCATCCGCGCGGCGAGGTGCCGCTGCCTGCGGACCAGCACGGCTATCTGCTCGGGTACCGGAGCCTCGGTGGTCCGGTTCCCGCACCAGAACCGCAGCTGGGCGACCTCGCCGGAGACCGTGAAGGAGAACGTGGCCGCGAAGCGGTCCCACGACGGCGGGCCGAGCAGGGCGAGTTGCTGCGAGATCGGGCCGATCAGCCGCGACGCCCTGGCCGCGATCACCTCGTCGGTGGGGGAGCCGACGGTGAACGAGCTGATGCCCGCGGAGCCTCCTGACGCGGAGTCGAGCCGCATGAACTCGTCCATGAGATCGGTCATGAACCGTTCTCCGGCGGGCTCGCGGCGGACGTATGCCTCCTCGGCGGTGAACAACCCCTCCGCCTGCCGCGGAGGGACCGAGCTCGATACCTCCTTGACCCGGCCGATGTCGCTGACCATGAACACCGACCGGCCGACCGGCATGTCCAGGAAAGCCATGGGGTCGCTTTCGTCGACCTCCACCGGCGCGTACACGCTCCAGCCCGCTTCGAAGCGGTCCGCCGCCAGCCCCTGCGTGGGGTAGTCCAGACGGCGTGCCCGGATCCACTCCACGACCAGCGAGATCGCACGGGCCGCGGGCATCTCCCCGTTCGCGGGGGTGGGCGCGTGGTCCAGAGGGCGGCCTGTCTGGCTGCCGGGTCCGGTGCCCGCCCGCGACCAACCTCCGTAGTGCTGCGTGAGGTCGAACCAGAGGCAGACCTCCTGCGCGGTCTCGACATCGACGTCGGCCGCGATCACCGACCACGAGCCGCCGGCGTCCCGCGCGTAGAGCGTGACCACGTCGCCGTCGTCCCGGCCGGCCGTGACGTAGTCCGCCTCGTGGAGAGCGCCCAGTCCGGCGGCCTCGGCGAGGGTGGGCGCCGCGGAGCAGACGCGCTCCCCGAAGACTTCGCCGCCCACGCCGATGGCGGTCAGCACGTAACCGCCTTCACGAGCGGACGCGGGCGGTGCGGGCGGCGCGCTCTGCGACGGGGGCGGGGGCGAGGGCGCAGGCGGGGACGCCGGCGCAGGCGCAGGCGTACCCGGGTCGTCGACGGTGATCCCGAAGTCGGTTGCCAGACCTGCCAGACCGGAGTCGTAACCCTGGCCCACCGCCCGGAACTTCCACGCCTCGTTCCGCCGGTACAGCTCCCCGAGCAGCATCGCCGTCTCCGTCGTCGCACCCGTGACGTCGAACCTCGCGGCCTCGGCGCCGCTCTCCGCGTCCAGTACACGTACGAAGAGGCCGGGCACCTGGCTGAACGTGACGCCGTCCGCGGAGGCCGCGAGCACCACGGTCCCGATCTCCCGCTCCACCGCGGACAGGTCCACCCGGATCGTCTCCAGCGGGCCCGTGCCGTCCTGGCGTCTGCCCTCGTGACGGACCGAACCACCGGGATGCGCGGGCTGGTTGTAGAAGACGAAGTCATCGTCCGAGCGCACCCTGCCGCCGGTCGTCAGCAGCAAGGCCGACCCGTCCACGTCCGGCGCCCCCGGCCCTCCTCGCCAGCCGATCTCCACCCGGACACTGACCGCCGGCACCGGTACGTTGGCGCCCTTCTGCAACGACATGCGGCTTCTCCCCCTCCCCGGCCTTCCCCCGGCCCCGGCTCCGGCCGATCGGACACTACCGCGCCGGCCCCGCGAAAGGTCCGGCCGCCGCCTTCCCGGCCGTCAGCGCCTGCCCAACGGACAGGCGCGCCGGTTCACTTGGGCGTGGAGTCCGGGAAGGATCTGTCGCCGAAGAGGACTCGGCTCGCCGCGGCCTTTCCGAACGGTGTGCGTAGCAGGGTGAACGCCGCTGCCGCTGCGGCGGGGGTCCGTACCTGGGCCAGTCCCCGGCGCAGCATGAGTCGTCCGCGGAACTGGGTGCGCAGTGCCGCCCCGTCGTAGCCGGTCATCGCGTCCGGTCTTCCGGTGCGCAGCGCGTCGTCGAGCACCCTGGCCGCGAGCTCCGACTGCCGCAGGCACGGATCCAGGCCGCCGGCGGTGAGGGGGGAGACCGCGCCCGCAGCGTCCCCTACGAGAAGCCCCTCGGCGCAGCTGATCCGGCGCAGCAGGCCGCCGACGGGGATGGGCCCCGCGCGCCGTTCCACCTTTTCGGGACGTTCGATGCCCGTCAGTCCGGGCGCCGAGGCGCTGAACCGCTCCGCGGCCCGGCGGAGACCGTCCGGATAGCGGTCGGCATAGCCTGCGACGCCGACATGGGCGTGCTGCCCGTCGTTGACCACCCAGGCCAGATATCCGGGGGCCAGCGAGGGGTCCAGTACGCAGTGGAACGTCGGTGGCTCGTCGCTTCCGGGCAGTTCGAAGACCTCTTCGGCGCCGACGATCAGGTGGCGGTTCCGGTCGAGGGCGAGGTCACGGGCGACTCTTGAGCGAGCTCCGTCCGCGCCGACGACGAAGCGGGCCCGGACCGCGACCGGCCCCTCACGACCGGCCAGTTGGAAGGTGCCGCCCTGCCGGCCGGTGTAGCGCGTGCTCAGTGAAATGCGTACGCCCGCGTCGGCCGCGGCGTCGGCCGACGCTTCGTAGAGCGGCGCCATGTCGCCGACCCGGTACTCGTCGCGCGAGCTGGTGAGGCTGACCGGGCGCCGCAGGTCAGGGGGGTAGAGGACCACGCGCCGGATCGGTGGTCCGAGGCAGCCGGGAGGCAGCGGGAAGTCGTCGAGTGTCTTCCGTACGAAGATTCCCGTGGTGCGTATCGCGGCGGCGAGACTGGTTCGGCGTTCGGCCAGGAGCACGTCGTGGCCTTGCCGGGCGAGGAGCGTGGCGGTGTTCAGTCCCGCCAGTCCGGCTCCCACCACCAGTACGTCGGCACTGTCCGCGGCCGCGGCTGCGGTCACCACGTCGTGGATCCAGCCGAGAAGGAGTCCCCGGATTCGTGCGCGGCCCCGTGACCGTCGCCGGGGTTCTCGGGCTCCCAGCGCAGCAGGTCTCCGGGCTGACACTCGAGCGCCTCGCAGAGCGCGGCGAGAGTGGTGAAGCGCACCGCCTTGGCGCGGCCGTTCTTGAGCACCGCCAGGTTGGCGGGCGTGATCCCCACGCGGTCCGCCAGTTCGCCCACGGACATCTTCCGTTTGGCCATCATCACGTCGATGTCGACGGTGATCGGCATCAGATCACCTCTGCCAACTCGGCCCCCAGCCGCGACGCCTCGACGTCGCGAGCGAGGGCCTGTGCGAGCAGCATCCGCAGTACGAGCACGATGAGCGCGATCCCGAAGACCGCCAGGGAGACCCCGCCGAGCAGGGCCACGACACCCGGCGGCACGGCCTCGCCCGGCGCCAGGACCACCCCGAGCCCGAACACCAGGAGCGCGGCCGCGACGAATGCGCCGATCACGAGGTGGACGTAGCGGAATGCCGCGTGGGAGAAGACGGTGCCGCGTCGCACCATCGTCACCAGCCGCCAGACACCGAACAGGACGATCTGAACGGTGACGACGAGCAGGACCGTGATCACGAGGGCCGGAGTGCGGTGCTCCGAGAGAACGCTCTCCTCCACGGCGCCCGCCAGCATCGCCACCATCACCCCCTGGACGAACACCGAGCCGGCGAACAACACCACCATCACGGCGCGCAGCGCAAGCACTGTCAGCTTCCCCATCGCCAAACCCCCAAGCTCGAATAGCAATAGAAATCTATTGAATATCGATAGGGATGGCAAGCGCGGGCTCACCGATGGGACGGGATCGGACGGGATCGGGCTGCCTCGTACCCGCAGGAGTGCGGGTGTTCAGTCGCCGGTACGCACCCTCGCCGGTTTCCGTTCCGCGCCGTGCCCGGCCGGCGCCGCCGCCGGTGAGTGGCGCGGAAGGAAGGACGCGAGCGCGAGGGCGATCAGGGCCGCGGCCGCGCCGATGGCCATGACGGTGCGGAATGCGTTCTGGGAGGGCACGGCGAGGTGGCCGAACGACAGGGTCATCTGGGCAAGTACGACGCCCGCGACAGCGCTGGAGACGGACGTACCGACGGCGCGCATCAGCGTGTTGAGGCTGTTGGCCGCCGCCGTCCCGGAGACCGGGACGGCGGCCATGATGAGGGCCGGCATGGCGCCGTAAGCCAGTCCGATGCCGCCCCCGATCACCGCGGAGACCAGCACCAGCTGCCACAGGGCGGACATCATCCCGATGCTCATCCCGTATCCGGCGGCGACCACGAGGGCCCCGGTCATCAGCGTCACCTTGGGGCCCTTCGTACGGGAGACGGCCGCCGAGACGGGCGCCATCGCCATCATCACCAGGCCGGACGGGCCCATGACCAGGCCGACGGTGACCATGGAGGCGCCGAGTCCGTAGCCGGTCGCCTCCGGGAGTTGCAGCACCTGCGGCAGGACGAGCGACATCGCGAACATCGCGAAGCCGAAGACGGCGGACGCGGCGTTGGTGAGCAGCACCTGGCGGCGCGTGGTGGCGTGCAGGTCCACGAGCGGCCGTGCCGCGCGACGCTCCCAGCGGGTCCACAGCGGCAGTACGACGACGGCAACGGCGATCAGTCCTGCCGTACTGCCGCTGGTCCAGCCCCAGTCGGCGCCCTTGGAGATCGCGAGCAGCAGGCAGACCAGCACGGTGGACAGGCCGGCGGCGCCTATGACGTCGAAGCGTCCGCCGGTTCGTACCGGGGATTCCCGTACGAGGGTCACGACCAGCACGCCGGCCAGGGCGCCCATGCCCGCCGCGGCCCAGAACAGCATGTGCCAGTCGATCCGTTCGGCCAGGAAGGCGACCGCGGGCAGTCCGAGGGCGCCGCCGACGCCGAGGGAGGCGCTCATCAGCGCGGTCGCCGATCCGAGCCGGTGGGCCGGGAGTTCGTCGCGCATGATGCTGATGCCGAGCGGGATGACGCCCGCGGCCAGGCCCTGCAACGTCCGTCCGGCGACCATCGGCAGCAGGCTGTCGCTGAACGCGCAGACCACCGATCCGGCCACCAGCAGGGCGAGGCTGAGCAGCAGCATGCGGCGCTTGCCGTACATGTCGCCCAGCCGCCCCATGACGGGGGTGGCGACGGCGCCCGCGAGCAGCGTGACGGTGATCGCCCAAGCAGCGTCCGCCGCCGAGGCGTTGAGCAGGCGCGGGAGCTGCGGCACCAGCGGGATGACGAGGGTCTGCATGAGTGCGACGGCGATGCCCGCGAAGGCGAGCACCGCCACCATGCCGTTCGCCCTTGCCTGTTGGGCGCCATCGGGGCTCTCGTCGAGCGGCGTCTCGTCGAGCGGCGCGGCAGGAGTGGACGCCACGAAGGTCCTCCGTATCTCTCGTCCGCGCGCTTGAACGCGCGGAGCAGGCAGCTGGCCGGGGGCGCGGGGAGAATTTAAGTCACGCGCTTGACTTAGCTTAGCGGACGGCGTTCACTGACCACTCGGTCCCGGGTCGAAGGGAGAGCGCGGTGAGCAAGGACGGCCGTGGCAGTGCGCTGACGTATCCCCTGCCGTTGGAGGACGCGTTGGAGCCGCCCGCGGAGTGGGCGGTGCTGCGCAGGGAGTCGCCGGTCGCGCCGGTCGTGCTGCCCAGCGGGGACAGCGCGTCGCTCGTGACGCGGTACGACGACGTGAAGCAGGTCCTCTCCGAGCCGAGATGTACGCGGCAGCTCGACGCCGACGACGCCGCGAGGGTGTCGGCCAACGAGTCCGGCGGAGTCTTCAACGACTCGATGGCCGAGTCGCTCGCCGGCGCCGGACAGCGGCGCTGGCGGCGGATGCTGACCAAGTGGTTCACCGCGAAGCGGATGACCATGCTGCGTCCGGGCATCGAGGCGATGACCGGACGGCTGGTGGACGAGATGGTCGAGCGCGGTCATCCGGCGGACCTCAAGGCGTGCGTCGGCTTCCCGCTGCCGGTGTGGGTGATCTGCGATCTGCTCGGTGTGCCGGACTCCGACAGGGACCGCTTCGCCCGCTGGTCCGACATGCTGCTCAACCTCACCCGGTACGGCCAGGAGGAGATCGACGCGGCGCAGGCGGAGTTCCACGCGTACATGGCCGGTCATCTGGAGGCCAAGCGCCGCGATCCTGGCGACGACCTGCTCAGCGCGCTCATCACCACGACCGACTCCGACGGCGGACGGCTGACCGACGGCGAACTCGCGGCCACCGGCCAGGCGTTGCTCATCGCCGGGCACGAGACCACCGCGAACATGATCGGCAAGATGGTGGCGATGCTGCTCTCCGACCGGACGCGGTGGGAGAGCCTGGTGGCCGACCGCTCGCTCGTCCGTACGGCCGTCGAGGAGGCGCTGCGGTTCGACGCCAACCCCGGCTTCGGCATGCCGCGTTACGTGAAGGAGGACGTCGAGGTCGCCGGAGCCGGCGTTCCCCGCGGCAGCACCCTGGTGTGCAGCATGGCCGCCGCCAACAGGGACGAGGAGGCCTTCGAGGACGCGGACCGCATGCGCCTCGACCGCAGCCCCAACCCCCATCTCGCCTTCGGCGCGGGGCCGCATTCCTGCCTCGGCCAGTCGCTCGCCCGCACCGAGTTGCAGGCCGTGCTCGACGTGCTGCTGCGGCGTCTGCCCACCCTCGAACTCGCCGTGCCGCCCGAGGAGTTGCGCCCGATCGAGGGGCTCGTCGTCGGCGGTCTGCGCGAAGTCCCAGTGAGGTGGTGACGGTGACCCCGAGAGCAGCCCGCTCCGAGAAGGTGTCGGCGACCCGGGAGACGATCCTCACCGTCGCCGAGCGGATGTTCGCCGAGCACGGCGTGTTCACCGTCTCCAACCGGCAGATCAGCGAGGCCGCCGGGCAGGGCAACAACGCCGCCGTCGGGTACCACTTCGGCACCAAGACCGACCTGCTGAGGGCGATCGTCCGCAAGCACGGCGAGCGCATCAACGAGCTCCGCGAACAGATGCTGGCCGACGCCGGCGACTCCGCCGGAGTACGGGACTGGGTCGCCTGCCTCGTGCGTCCCAGCACCCGGCATCTGACGGAGCTGGGGAGCCCCACCTGGTACGCGCGATTCGGCGCCCAGCTCATGACCGATCCGGTGCTCCGCGAGCTCATGATCGACGAGACGTTCGGGCCCTCGATCCAGCAGACCATGGACGGGCTCAACAGATGTCTGCCCGAACTGCCCCTGCCGGTACGGATCGAGCGCGGCGACATGGCCCGCCATCTGCTGGTGCACACCCTGGCCGAACGCGAACGGGCACTCGCCGACGGCACCCACACCGCACGGTCGAGCTGGGACGCGTACGCCAGTGGCCTCATCGACGCGATCACCGGGCTGTGGCTGGCGCCGGTGACCGACGGGCCGTGACTGACGCGCCGTCACAGCCGGGCCGTGACTGACGGGCTGTGACTGCCCGGTCGTGACCGCCGCCCCTTTCTGCCGACCTCCGCGGTCCCGCTCCGTACGGGACCGTGCCCCCGCGAGACGAAGGAGAAAGACCTCGTGACCGTGCCGGTCTCCGTCCTGGTGGTGGGCGCCTCCGCCGCCGGGCTCGCCACCGCTGAAGCCCTGCGCCGGCGCGGCTACCAGGGCACGCTGACCGTGCTCGGGGACGAGCCTCACGCACCGTACGACCGTCCCCCGCTCTCCAAGCAGATACTGGCCGGGCACTGGGAGCACGGGCGGGCCGCGCTCCGGGACGAGGCTCAACTGGCTGGACTGGGCGCGGAGTTCGTACTCGGCGATCGCGCCGTCGGACTCGACGCCGGGGCCCGGACCGTCCGCACGGCCGCCGGACGGACACTGCGCGCCGACGCCGTCGTGGTGGCGACCGGCGTACGGACGAGACGGCTCCCCGGGCAGCCGGACCTCGCCGGAGCGCACGTCCTGCGCACCCTCGACGACGCGCTGGCCCTGCGCTCGGATCTGCTGCCGCCGGACCCCGCGGACCGGCCGGGCGCACCGGGCGCGCCCGCGGTGCCGGGAGCTCCGGGGACGCCCTCGGAGAAGTCCGGAAGGCGGCTCGTCGTCGTCGGGGACGGCGTGCTCGGCTGCGAAGTCGCCGCCACCGCCCGGGACATGGGCGCGGACGTCACCCTGGCGGGCCCCCAGCCCGCGCCGATGGCGGCACAGCTCGGCCACGGCGCGGCGGCTCTCCTGGCCCGGCTGCACACCGCCCATGGCGTACGGCTGCGGCCCGGAGCCGCCGTACGGAGCCTGACCGGCGAACGGGGGCGCGTCACGGGAGTCCGCCTGGAGACCGGTGAGACGCTGCCCGCCGACGTGGTCGTCGTCGCGCTCGGCGCCGTCCCCGCCACGGACTGGCTCGACGGCAGCGGGCTGCGGCAGGACGACGGAGTGGTGTGCGACTCTCGCTGCCGTGCGGCCGAAAGTGTCTACGCCGCCGGGGACGTCGCCCGCTGGCACCACGACGTGCTGGGCACGCACGTGCGCCTGGAGAACCGTACGAACGCCACCGAACAGGCTCTCGCCGTGGCCTCCGTGATGCTGGGCGGGACCCGGCCCTACCGTCCGGTGCCCTACTTCTGGACCGACCAGTTCGGCACCAAGGTGCAGATGTACGGACGACCTGCCGCGGACGCCGAACTCACCGTCGTGGAAGGCGACATGGCCGGCGGACGCTTCGTCGCCGTCCACCGCCGCGGCGGCGCGGTCACGGGCGTCCTCGGCTGGAACATGCCGAAGCAGACACTCCCGTACAGACGTGAACTCGCGACCGCGTACGCCGCACTCGCGCCGGCCGCCTGACCCCTCCACCGCGCATTCCGACCGCGGCTGCGCCCTGCCCGTACGCCTGGCGGCGGCATCGTGAACGGCGAGGCAGGCCACCCGAGTTGAGAGGACGACATGACCGGAACCAAGTCCCCGGCCGAACGGCAGCAGGCCGATATCCCCGAATTCCCGATGCCGCGCGCGGCGGCATGCCCCTTCGACCCGCCCCCGCAACTGCGCGAGCAGCAGGAGAAGGGACCGCTCACGAAGGTCCGCCTGTGGGACGGCAGTACGCCGTGGCTGGTGACCCGGTACGCGGACCAGCGGGCGCTGCTGTCCGACCCCCGTGTCAGCGCGGACATCACGCGCCCCGGGTATCCCAGCCAGGCCGCGAGCCGTACCAACACCATCGGCTTCATCTTGATGGACGACCCCGAACATGCGCGGCAGCGGCGGATGGTCACCGCGCCCTTCACCATCAAGCGCGTGGAGAGCCTGCGGCCGAGGGTCCAGCAGATCGTGGACTCCCTCATCGACGACATGCTCGCCGGACCCGTACCGGTGGACCTGGTGGAGGCCTTCGCCCTGCCCGTCCCCTCGCTCGTCATCTGCGAACTGCTCGGAGTGCCGTACGCGGACCACGACTTCTTCCAGGAGAACAGCAAGACGATCATCAACCGCGACTCCACCGTGGAGGAGCGGGGCGTCGCTCTGGGCCGTCTGTCCGAGTATCTGGACGCCCTGGTGGGGGAGAAGTCCGACAGCCCCGACGAGGACCTGCTCTCCCAACTCGCGGCACGGGTGAAGGACGGTGAGCTGACCCGCCTCGAAGCGGCACGCATGGGCGTCCTGCTGCTGATCGCGGGCCACGAGACCACCGCCAACATGATCGCGCTCGGGACGCTCGCCCTGCTGGAGCACCCGCGCCAACTCGACGCGCTCCGCGAGACGACGGACCCGAAGCTGATCGCCGGAGCCGTGGAGGAGCTGCTGCGCTATCTCCACATCACCCACAGCGGCCGGCGCAGGGTGGCGCTGGAGCCCATCACGATCGCCGGGCAGACGATCCAGGCCGGAGACGGACTGGTCATCCCCAACGACATCGGCAACCGCGACCCGGACGCCTTCGCCGACCCCGACCGCCTGGACGTGCACCGCGACGCCCGGCACCACGTCGCCTTCGGCTTCGGCGTCCACCAGTGCCTGGGCCAGCCCCTGGCACGCATGGAACTCCAGGTCGTCTACGGCACCCTGTACCGCCGCATCCCGAACCTGCGTCTCGCCGCCGCGATGCGGGACATCCCCTTCAAACACGACGGCTCGGTCTACGGCGTGTACGAACTGCCGGTGGCCTGGTGAGCCCGGCTCAGCCGTCCCGGCTTCCTCAACCGGCCCCTCCCGTAAGGAGCGCAGCGTGAAAGTCATCCTCGACCAGGACAAGTGTGTTTCCTCGGGGCAGTGCGTGATGGCCGCCCCCGAGGTGTTCGACCAGCGGGACGAGGACGGCATCGCGGTCCTGCTCGACGACTCCCCGCCCGCGGAGAGCGCGGAGGACGTCCGGCACGCCGCGGCGGTGTGCCCGGCCGTGGCCATCCGCGTCGAGCCGTAGGCCGGGACCGCCGAACCCGGTGGTGAGGCGGAGCCGGGCGGTGCCCGCGTTCGCGGCGCCCGTCCGCCTCACCACGTGGGACATGTCCTAACCCTGGTAGCCGGCAAGGATCTTGGAGAACTCCCATTCCTTCTGGTCGATTCCGCTGCACGAGTCGTTGCCGTCCCCGCTGGAGCACGGGCGGTCGCGGTTGGCCGACCAGAAACTGACGCGCGCCAGGTGCTTCTCCGTGGCGAAGTCGACCATCTTCTGGAAGTCCGCGGGCGATATGGACTCGTTCGGCTGGTCGGTCTTGCCGTTCATCGACGAGAAGCCGACCTTGCTGTACGCCTTCTCCTGGTCGATCTTGTATTCGTCGGCCACGATCTTCGCGAGTCCGTCCACCGCGGTCTGCGTGGCCTTGGCCATGTCCTGGTCGCCGTGTCCGAAGTCGAAGGGCATGACGGTCCAGCCGTCCACGTCGAGACCGGCGGCGGCGCCCTTCTTGATCAGGTCCTTGCCGTTGTCGGTCGGGGCCTGTTCGAGGGTCGGGAAGGTCAGATAGACCTTGGTGTCCTTGTTCTTGTCCTTGACGATCTTCAGAGCGTCGATGACCTTCTGCCTCACGTTCGGCATCTCGAACTCGTTCGCCTCGATATCGATGTCGATCGACTTGAGCTGGTAGGCGTCGATGATCTTCTGGTACGCGGCGGCCAACTCCTCGGCGCTGCCGCACGCTTCACCCAGCTTGGAGCCGTTGTAGCCGCCGATGGACGGGGTGACGTCTCCGCCCGCCTCCTGGACCGCCTTGATCGTCTTCTCGTCCTCGCCGCCGGTGAGCGGGCGCTGCCCGTCCCACGCCGGCTCACAGCCTCCCTTGGCCAGGATGAAGGCGAGCGTGAGCTGCTTGTTGCCGGTGTCCTTCATGAACTGGACGGCCTCCGGCACCTTTCCGGCGCCGGTGTAGAGGTACGGGCCGTTCAGCCCGCTGGGCGCTGCGGCCTTTGTGTGCTGGTCGAGGTCGACGTTGCTGGCCTGCGCGGAGAAGCCGATTCCGGCCGCTCCGGCGACTGCGAGCACGGACGCGATCCCGAGCGCGATCTTGCGACGCTGTGTCAGGTGTGGGCGCACGACAAGCTCCCATCGTGGGGGGTGGGGGTGGTGAAGATTGCAGCCTTGTTCAGGCGCGTCAGCACGCTAGCGCCGTCCATTGGTCTAGACAATGGTTAACGGGGAAAAGCTTTCGGCCAGTTGGGGTGGCGTGAACGCGACCTCCGTTGGTGACGAGCCACTTCCCTCGCTGCCCGTGGCGGGCGTGGCCGCCCGGTGCGGGTTCGGCTCGGCCGAGACGCTGCGGCAGGCGTTCACCGCCCGGTACGGGGTCTCTCCGTCGCACTACCGGGTGACGCAGAGCGGCAACCCCGCCGCGCGCGGCGGCCGTTGAAGCTCCAGCTCGGAGCGCGTCAGGGAACACTATGCACGCAATTACCCGAAGGATGGCTCGCGTGCCGGGGCGGTTGTAACGTCCCCGCTCGCCGCGCAACCTCGCGCAGAGCACTCACTTGGGAGCCGCTCTATGAACACACCTGACGCGCCCACTCGTACGTCCTGGCGGGCTTCGTACGGCAAGCGCCGCCCGGCGGTACTGGCGACCGGACTGGCGGCTGTGCTCCTCGCCACGCTCGGCACCGTGCCCGCCGCCCACGCGCAGACCGCGCACCCGGAGGCTGCCGACTGTCCGCCCAACCTCGCCGGCAAGGCGAGGTGTTACACCGGCCAGGACGCCAACGGGGCGTACTACACGATGGCCGTGCCGGCGCGCTGGAACGGATCCCTCGTCGTGCACGCCCACGGCGGTCCCGACCTCGGCGACTCCTCGGACCCGTCCCGCAGCACCGAGGACCTGGACCGCTGGTCGGTGATGGTCGACGAGGGATACGCCTGGGCCGGCTCCTCCTACCGCCGCGGCGGCTACGGCTCACGGATGGCGGCCGCCGACACCGAGAACGTACGCCGTCTGTTCGCCGACTCGTTCGGCCGGCCGGAGCGGACCTATCTCCACGGCCAGTCCTGGGGCGGCAACGTCGCCGCCAAGGTCGCGGAGACCTACGGCAGGAAGCCGGGCGCCTACGACGGAGTGCTGCTGACCAACGGCGTCCTCGGCGGCGGTTCGCGCGGCTACGACTACCGGGTGGACCTGCGGGCGGTCTACCAGTACTACTGCCACAACCATCCCCGTCCGACCGAGCCCCAGTACCCGCTGTGGCAGGGGCTGCGCCCCGACTCCACCATGACCAGCGCCGGGCTTCGCGCCCGCCTTCAGGAGTGCACGGGTTATGCGTCCGGCCCCGCGGACCGGACCGCGGCGCAGCAGCGCAACCTCGACGACATCCTCGCCGTCACGCGCATCCCGGAGCGTTCGCTCGAGTCGCATCTGCGGTTCGCGACCTTCACGTTCCGGGACATCGTCTCCAACCGGCTCGGCGGCCGTAATCCGTTCAGCAACCGGGGTGTGCGGTACTCGGGTTCGCACGACGACGAGGCGCTCAACGCGGGCGTCGAGCGGTTCGCGGCCGATCCCACCGCACGGCGTGACCTCTCCTACGACAGCGACCTCACCGGCAAGGTCTCCCTTCCGGTCCTCACCCTGCACGCCATCGACGATCCGACGGCCTTCGTGGAGCACGAAGCCGCCTACCGCGCCACTCTTCAGGGCGCCGGCACGTCCGGGAACCTCGTCCAGACGTTCACCAAGGAGACCGAGCACAGCGAGCTGAGCAACGCCGAGTACGCCAACTCCGTCGCCACGCTGGACACTTGGGTGCGCTCCGGCCGCAAGCCGACCCCGCACTCCGTCGCGGCCTCCTGCGGCGCCTTCGACGAGAAGTACGGCAGCGGTTGCTTCTACGACCCCGGGTTCCAGCCCTCGTCGTACGCCTCGCGGGTGCGGCCCCGGCCCGGCGGACTCGACTGGCCCGCCATGACCGCCGCGCAGGAGCAGGCGTGGAGCCGGATCGACGGCGTGGGTATCGCCCCTTGACGGTGGACGGCTCCACGCAGCCGCACCTGTCCGACCGTAAGCCGGCAGTTTCCAGCGGGCCGGGCAGGGGCGGCGTCAGTACAGGACGCGGTCGAGAACCATCTTGCGGCTCGACCGCACGTGCCGCCGCGCCACCTCCTGCGCCCGCTCGACATCGCCTGCCATGACCGCGGCGTGCAGTTCGTCGTGCTCGCCGCAGACCCGGGCGGGCTCCTGGTTGAGCCGGAACAGCAAGGCCAGACGCCCGTGCAGCGGCTCAAGGATGGACGCGAGGACCTCGTTGCCCGACATCACGATGAGCTGGTCGTGGAAGTCGGCATTGGCGTCGGACATCGCCTCGATGTCACCGGCCTCCCATGCGCGGCGCGCTCGGTCGGCCAGCTCCCCGAGCCGATCCTCCGGCTCCGTCCGTGCGCGCTCCGCCGCGAGCTTCGCGGCCAGCACGTCGAGCGCCTCGCGTACGTCGAAGAGCTCCTCGACCTGCCGGCGGCCGAGCCTGCGGACGAAGACGCCGCGCCGCTGCGGCAGCACGTCGACCAGGCCCTCGCTCTGCAGCATGCGGATGGCTTCGCGCACCGGCACCCGGGACACCCCGAACTCCGCGGCGACGTCCTGCTCGAAGATCCGGTCGCCGGGCCGGAGAACGCCCTGACTGATCCGTGCCTGAAGCGCGTCGCGGACCAGGTCCCGCAGCGGTCCGCGCCGGTCGGGTCCGCCCGGCGCGGACCCCACACCGGACTTCCCTATAGGGGGGTCGCCAGTCACGGACACAAGGCCTCCTCGGAGTCGCATCCCAGCCTAAGCTCTGGTTCGGAATGTCCTGCGGCGTGTACGGAGTCCCGATTGATCACGATCCACGTGGCCTGATCCGTCGAGCACGCCCCGTGGCTGACGTCAGACGTTACGAGAGTTTCCGCGCTCGTAACAGCCGTGCCCTTGACCGCGGGAACGGCCGCTTCTAGTTTACGTATACGTTCAAATATACTTCCGCATCGCGGAATTATTCCTTCGTCTCGCGGTAACTAGGAGCTCCCATGTCTCCTGAGAACGCTCACGTCACAACCGCGGTGACTTCTACGAAGCCGCCACCCGAGCCAGCCCGACCCCTCAGCTCGCGCCTCTACAACGACGACCTCGCCCCTCCCGTCGAGCGCCGCTGGAAGACGTACAGCATCTTCGCGTTGTGGATGAACGACGTGCACAACATCGGCAACTACACGTTCGCCGCCGGTCTGTTCGCGATCGGACTCGGTGCCGTCGCCTCGTTCTTCTCCCTGCTGATCGGCATCCTCGTCGTCTTCTGGGGCATGAACCTGATGGGCCGCATGGGGCAGCGGACCGGGGTGCCCTTCCCCGTGATGTCCCGCATCAGCTTCGGCATCCACGGTGCCCAGATCCCCGCGCTGATCCGTGCGGTGATCGCGATCGCCTGGTACGGCATCCAGACCTACCTCGCCTCGCTCGCCGTGGTGGTGCTGGCGCTGCGCATCGATCCGGGCCTGAAGCCGATGACCGAGGACTCGATACTCGGCCTGTCCAGCCTCGGCTGGATCTGCTTCGTCGGGCTCTGGGTCGCCCAACTCGTGATCCTCACCTTCGGAATGGAGATCATCCGCAAGTTCCAGGACTGGGCGGGCCCGGCCGTCTGGCTGGTCATGCTGGCGATGGCGGTGTGGATGTTCGTGCTCGTCGGCGACCGGATCTCGTGGACCCCGCCGGACGCGCTGACCGGGTCGGCGATGTGGTGGCAGATGCTCGGCGCCGCCGGGCTGACGATCTCCACCTACGGCACGCTGATGCTCAACTTCTGCGACTTCTCGCGCTTCGCGCCCGACACCCGCTCGGTCGTCCGCGGCAACTTCTGGGGCCTGCCGGTGAACTTCACCGCGTTCGCGATGGTCTCGATCGTCGTCACCGCCGGCTCCTACACCCTCTACGGCGACATCATCACCGACCCCGCCAAGATCATCGCGAAGGTGCCCAACACGTTCGTCCTGGTCGTCGGCGCGCTGATGTTCGCCTTCGCCACCATCGGCGTGAACATCGTCGCGAACTTCGTCTCGCCCGCGTACGACCTGGCGAACCTCGCGCCGAAGTACATCGACTTCCGGCGCGGCGGCATCATCAGCGCGGTGCTCGCCGTGGCCGTACTGCCGTGGAACCTCTACAACAACCCGACCGTGGTGAACATCTTCCTCGCCGGACTCGGGGCCGTGCTCGGCCCGCTGTTCGGCGTGATCATGGTGGACTACTGGCTGCTGCGGCGGGCGAAGGTCAACGTGCCGGAGCTCTACACCACGGACCCGGGCGGCGAGTACGCCTACAGCCGGGGGTTCAACCTCCGTGCGCTGACCGCCTTCCTGCCGTCCGCCGCGATCGCGACCGTGCTCGCGCTGACGCCCGGCTTCGAGATCCTCTCGGCGTTCTCCTGGTTCATCGGTGCCGTGCTGGCCGGGGCCGTCTACTTCGTGGTGGCCGACCGGAACCAGACCTTCACCGACGTCTCGGGCGAACACCTGGGGCAGACCACCGTCGCCGCAGGAATTCACTGACCGGGGCGTGGGCGGTGGCCGGTCCTCACCACCGCCCACGACCACCGGATCCACCGAGGAACCGAATCCACAAAGGAGTGGTATGCGCATCGTCGTCGCCAACGTCAACACCACCCGGAGCGTGACCGAGGCCATCCGTCAGCAGGCCGTGAAGGCCGCGGCGCCCGGGACTGAAATCGTGGCGGTGACACCGGAGTTCGGAGCCGAATCCGTGGAGAGCAACTTCGAGAGCTACCTCGCGGCGGTCGCCGTCATGGACCGTCTGCAGGCGATCGAGGAGCCCTTCGACGCCGCCGTGCTGGCCGGTTTCGGCGAGCACGGCAAGGAGGGTGTGGCCGAACTCCTCGACAAGCCCGTCGTGGACATCACCGAGGCCGCCGCGCACACGGCATGCCTGCTCGGCCGCCGCTTCTCCGTGGTGACGTCGCTGCGGCGCACCCGGGCCCAGATCCACGACCGGCTGCGACTGATCGGGCTGGATTCCCGGTGTGCCTCGATCCGCGCCACCGAGATGACGGTTCTCGATCTGGAGGACGACCTCGGACGTACCGGCGAGCGCGTCGTCGAGGAGGCCGCCCAGGCGGTCGAGGCCGACGGCGCCGAGGTCGTGTGTCTGGGGTGCGCGGGCATGGCGGGTGTCGCCGACCGCGTCCAGTCCGAGGTCGGAGTGCCGGTGGTCGACGGTGTCACGGCGGGCGTCGTCCTCGCCGAGTCGCTCGTGCGTCTCGGGCTCAGCACCTCCAAGCTCGGCAGCTGGGCGACCCCGCCGCCGAAGAGGATCACCGGCTGGCCGATCTCCCGGCGGTGACCGTGCCGGAACGCGCCCCGGCGCCAGGGGAGTTCCACGTCGTCTTCCGGGCGCGGCGGATCGCCGGCGTGAACGGGGAGACCTCCGGCAGCGTCGGCGTCCGTGACGGCGAGATCGCCGCCCGCGACCGCGTGCACGTCGACGTCGGGTTCTGGGGCGGTGCCGTCGACGACAACGCCTGACGACGCGTTCGTGGTCGACGTCGCCGACCTGCACCAGCGCGATCCTGTGTCGCCGTACCAGGGCCGCGCACTCGCGGGCGTCGTGCGCGGCACCTGGCTGCGGGGCGTCCAGATCGCCGGTGCCGGAGCGGAATCGCCCGAGCCCCGCGGGCGGTTGCTGAACAGAGGAGTGAACGGAGGAGACGCCTGAACCGCGAGACGCCGTGCTGCCCGGCACGGCGTCCTCCTACGGTCAGGCGTCCCCGTCGGTCAGATGTCCCTGAACGTCTCGATCTGCGCGCCGACTTCGTTGAGCCGCTCCGCGAGATCCTCGTAACCCCGGTTGATCACATAGACGTTGCGCAGCACGGACGTGCCCTCCGCCGCCAGCATCCCCAGCAGTACGACGACGGCCGGCCGCAGCGCGGGCGGGCACATCATCTCGGCGGCGCGCCAGCGCGTCGGGCCCTCCACCAACACCCGGTGCGGGTCGAGAAGTTGGAGCCTCCCGCCCAGACGGTTCAGGTCCGTGAGATAGATGGCGCGGTTGTCGTAGACCCAGTCGTGGATCAGCGTGTGCCCCTCGGCGACGGCGGCGATGGCCGCGAAGAAGGGGACGTTGTCGATGTTGATGCCGGGGAAGGGCATCGGATGGATCTTGTCCGCGGGCGCCTCCAGCTTCGAGGGCCGCACCGTCAGGTCGACGAGGCGCGTGCGCCCGTTGTCCGCCGCGTACTCGGGGCCGCGGTCGGTGTCGAGGCCCATCTCGTCCAGCACGGCGAGCTCGATCTCCAGGAACTCCACCGGCACCCTGCACACGGTCAGTTCGGAACCCGTGACGACCGCGGCCGCCAGCAGGCTCATCGCCTCTACCGGGTCCTCGGAGGGGGAGTAGTCGACGTCGACGTCGATCTCGGCGACGCCGTGCACCGTCAGCGTCGTGGTCCCGATGCCCTCGACCTTGACGCCGAGCTGCTCCAGGAAGAAGCACAGGTCCTGGACCATGTAGTTGGGGGAGGCGTTGCGGATCACCGTGACGCCGTCGTGCCGCGCGGCGGCCAGCAGCGCGTTCTCCGTGACGGTGTCGCCGCGCTCGGTCAGCACGATGGGGCCGCCGGGCGTGACGGAGCGCTCGACCACGGCGTGGTAGAGACCCTCGGTCGCCGTGATCTCCAGACCGAAGCGCCGCAGGGCGATCATGTGCGGTTGCACGGTGCGCGTGCCGAGGTCGCAGCCGCCCGCGTACGGGATGCGGAACTGATCCATCCTGTGCAGCAGCGGGCCGAGGAACATGATGATGCTGCGGGTGCGCCGCGCGGCGTCGGCGTCGATGGCCTCCAGGTCGAGCTCCGCGGGGGGCACGATCTCCAGGTCGGCGCCGTCGTTGATCCAGCGGGCGCGGACGCCGATCGACGAGAGGACCTCCAGGATGCGGAAGACCTCTTCGATCCGGGCGACCCGACGCAGCACCGTACGGCCGGAGTTGAGGAGTGAGGCGCAGAGCAGCGCGACGCACGCGTTCTTGCTCGTCTTGACGTCGATGCTGCCGGACAGGCGGCGCCCGCCGACGACGCGCAGATGCATCGGGCCCGAGTAGCCGAGCGAGACGATCTCGCTGTCCAGGGCCTCGGAGATGCGCGCGATCATCTCAAGACTGATGTTCTGGTTTCCCCGCTCGATCCGATTCACCGCACTCTGGCTCGTGCCCAGGGCCTCTGCGAGCTTCACTTGTGTCCAGCCCCGGTGCTGGCGGGCGTCACGGATTAGTTGCCCGATGCGGGCCAGGTAGTCATCAGTCATGCATTGAGAATATCTCACATGTGAGATCGCTTCGCACCGAGGGTGTGTCCGTACGGTGCATGTGCCGTGCCCCGCGGTGTCCGCGGGCGGTGAATCCCCGGTCGCGGCCGGGCGTGGCGGCCCCGTGGGTTGCTGCACCCCGCATGACCGCGGGGCGGTCGTGTACTAGAGTTATCTCGACATCGAGATAACTTGCCCGCGCGCACAGTACGAGTACGAACGCGCGCACCACATGCCACCGCAGCTGAGCAGGGCTTGCCGGCCACGCGAGCCCCGCCCACTGGGGGTCTCCGGCCGCAGGGCCAGGGACGGATGCCAAGACGCACTGAAGGAGACTGTCGTGTCGGCGAACAGCTTCGACGCCCGCAGCACGCTGCCGGTGGGCGACGAGTCGTACGAGATCTTCAAGCTGGACAAGGTGGAGGGCTCAGCCCGCCTGCCGTACAGCCTGAAGGTGCTGCTGGAGAACCTCCTCCGTACCGAGGACGGCGCTAACATCACCGCCGACCACATCCGCGCCGTGGGCAGTTGGGACCCGAAGGCCCAGCCCAGCCAGGAGATCCAGTTCACGCCCGCCCGCGTGATCATGCAGGACTTCACCGGCGTGCCGTGCGTGGTGGACCTGGCCACGATGCGCGAGGCCGTCAAGGAGCTGGGCGGCGACGCGGACCGCATCAACCCGCTCGCCCCCGCCGAGCTGGTCATCGACCACTCCGTGATCGCCGACAAGTTCGGCACGGCCAACTCCTTCGCGCAGAACGTGGAGTTGGAGTACGGGCGCAACCGCGAGCGCTACCAGTTCCTGCGCTGGGGCCAGACCGCCTTCGACGAGTTCAAGGTCGTGCCGCCCGGCACGGGCATCGTCCACCAGGTCAACATCGAGCACCTCGCCCGTACGGTCATGGTCCGCGGCGGCCAGGCCTACCCGGACACCCTCGTGGGCACCGACTCGCACACCACCATGGTCAACGGGCTGGGCGTGCTCGGCTGGGGTGTCGGCGGCATCGAGGCGGAGGCCGCCATGCTCGGCCAGCCGGTCTCCATGCTGATCCCGCGCGTAGTGGGCTTCAAGCTCACCGGTTCGCTGCCGACGGGCACCACCGCAACCGACCTCGTCCTCACGATCACCGAGATGCTGCGCAAGCACGGCGTCGTCGGGAAGTTCGTGGAGTTCTACGGCGAGGGCGTCGGCGCGGTGCCGCTCGCGAACCGCGCCACGATCGGCAACATGTCGCCGGAGTTCGGCTCGACCGCGGCGATCTTCCCGATCGACGCGGAGACCATCAACTACCTGAAGCTCACCGGCCGTTCGCAGCAGCAGCTCCAGCTCGTCGAGGCGTACGCCAAGGAGCAGGGCATGTGGCACGACCCGGCCCACGAGCCCGAGTACAGCGAGTACCTGGAGCTGGACCTGGCCACGGTCGTGCCGTCGATCGCCGGGCCGAAGCGCCCGCAGGACCGCATCGCGCTGGCCGACGCCAAGCGGCAGTTCCTCGCCGACCTGCCGAACTACGTCTCCGCCGAGGACGACGGCACACCGGAGCAGAAGCCGCTGACCTCGGCCTCGCCCGTCGACGAGGCGAGCTCCGAGTCCTTCCCGGCGAGCGACGCACCGGCCTACGGCCACCAGGAGAACGGCAGCGGGCAGCCGCAGCACGCCACCATCGGCGCGGCGGCGGACAGCGGGCCCACCAAGCGCGTGCAGGTCACGAGCCCCGATGGGGGCTCGTACGAGATCGACCACGGCGCCGTCGCGGTCGCCGCGATCACCTCGTGCACCAACACCTCCAACCCCTATGTGATGGTGGGCGCCGCCCTGGTCGCCAAGAAGGCGGTGGAGAAGGGCCTCACGCGCAAGCCGTGGGTCAAGACCACCCTGGCCCCGGGGTCGCAGGTCGTCATGGACTACTACGACCGCGCCGGCCTGACCCCCTACCTGGACAAGCTCGGCTTCAACCTCGTCGGCTACGGCTGCACGACCTGCATCGGCAACTCCGGCCCGCTGCCGGAGGAGATCTCGCAGGCCGTCAACGACAACGACCTCGCCGTCGTCTCCGTCCTCTCCGGCAACCGGAACTTCGAGGGCCGGATCAACCCTGACGTGAAGATGAACTACCTCGCGTCCCCGCCGCTGGTCGTCGCCTACGCCATCGCCGGATCGATGAAGGTGGACATCACCACCGAGCCGCTCGGCACCGATCAGGACGGCAACCCGGTGCGCCTGGCCGACCTGTGGCCCTCCGAGCAGGAGGTCGAGGAGGTCGTCGCCTCCTGCATCGGCCAGGAGATGTTCACCAAGGACTACGCGGACGTCTTCTCGGGCGACGCCCAGTGGCAGGCGCTGCCGGTGCCGACCGGCAACACCTTCGAGTGGGACCCGGAGTCCACGTACGTGCGCAAGCCCCCGTACTTCGACGGCATGGGCACCGAGCCCGCGCCCGTCGAGGACATCTCGGGCGCGCGCGTCCTGGCCAAGCTGGGCGACTCCGTGACCACCGACCACATCTCGCCGGCGGGCGCGATCAAGGCCGACACCCCCGCGGGCCAGTACCTCACGGAACACGGCGTAGCCCGCCGCGACTTCAACAGCTACGGTTCGCGGCGCGGCAACCACGAGGTCATGATCCGCGGGACGTTCGCCAACATCCGGCTGCGCAACCAGATCGCAGAAGGTACCGAGGGTGGCTACACCCGCGACTTCACGCAGCCCGACGCCCCGGTCTCCTTCATCTACGACGCCTCGCGGAACTACCAGGCCCAGGGCATCCCGCTGGTCGTCCTGGCGGGCAAGGAGTACGGATCGGGCTCGTCCCGCGACTGGGCGGCGAAGGGCACCGCGCTGCTGGGCGTCAAGGCCGTCATCGCCGAGTCGTACGAGCGCATCCACCGCTCGAACCTGATCGGCATGGGCGTGCTGCCGCTCCAGTTCCCCGAGGGACAGAGCGCCGAGTCGCTGGGCCTGAGCGGGGAGGAGACCTTCACCTTCACCGGCATCACCGCGCTCAACGACGGCGGGACGCCCGAGACGGTCCGGGTCAGCACGGAGACGGGCGTCTCCTTCGACGCCACGGTCCGCATCGACACCCCTGGTGAGGCCGACTACTACCGCAACGGCGGGATCATGCAGTACGTCCTGCGCTCGCTGCTGCGCAAGTAG
The DNA here is from genome assembly GCF_032248595.1 of Streptomyces winkii. Taxonomy (NCBI): domain Bacteria; kingdom Bacillati; phylum Actinomycetota; class Actinomycetes; order Kitasatosporales; family Streptomycetaceae; genus Streptomyces; species Streptomyces winkii. The sequence continues at coordinate 448,085 of NZ_JASTTH010000008.1, forward strand.
CGGCGGCCCGGCCCGGTCACCTCCGGGCGACGGGCTTCGGCGACGGGCACCGCGTACGGCGGCGGGTGCCGGGAAACAGCTCCCGGCACCCGCCGCTTCGTGTTCCCATGGCCTTCGGCCTTCCCCGGTCCTCCTGAAATCCGCCAGGTCTCAACTCGGGAAAGACTCACCTTTCGGGTTGCTTGGATCTTGCAGTGTTGACGGCAAGTGGACTATACCTGTCGGCACCTCACGAGGGCCCGTGCGCGCGGCGCTCCTGGCGGTAGCGAGAAACGTACAACTCAGCTTCAACTGACCCGCGGTGTCGGGCCCTTCGCCGGTGGGCGAGTCGTCGGGAGACCGGAACACCGCCTGAGTCCTGGAGAAGGCGAGGACTTGAGCATGGGATCCAACCACGTCAACCGCCGTAATGTGATCAAGCAGGCAGCCGCAGCCGGCCTGATAGCCGTCCCCGCCGTGGGCGCACTCACCTCCTGCGCCAGCGGAAGCGGCGAGGACAACAAGGTCGAGAAGGGCAAGAAGACCAAGGACAACCCCCTCGGCGTGAACAAGAGCGCCGCTCTCGAGGTCTACATCTTCGACGGCGGCTTCGGTACGAAGTACGCCAAGGACGCGCAGGCCGTCTACGAGAAGAACTTCCCCAAGGCCAAGACCAAGCTGAAGTCGACCCAGAAGATCCAGTCCGTACTCCAGCCCCGCTTCAACGGCGGCACCCCGCCGGACCTGATCGACAACTCGGGCGCCGAGCAGATGGACATGGGCGTCCTGGTGGGCAAGAAGCAGCTCACCGACCTCACGCCGCTGCTGGACGCGCCCTCCATCGACGACCCGAACAAGAAGGTGCGCGACACCCTGCGTCCCGGCGTCGTGGAGATGGGCCAGTTCGACGGCAACCCGGTGTGGATCATGTACTACGCCTACACCGTGTACGGCGTCTGGTACTCCCAGAAGGCGCTCGACAAGCTCGACGCCGAATACCCGGAGAACTGGGACGACATGCTCGCCGTCTGCGCCAAGGCGAAGAAGAAGGGCATGGCCGGCTGGACGTACGCGGGCAAGTTCCCGTACTACCTGCCCTTCAGCCTCTACCCCTTCATGGCCAAGATCGGCGGCCCCGAGGTCCTCGACAAGATCGACAACCTGGAGCCCGGCGCCTGGAAGCAGCCCGCTGTGAAGGCCGCCCTGGAGGCGTACTACGAGCTCTACAAGAAGGGCTACATCCTCGACGGCACCCCGGGCTTGGACCACATCGAGTCGCAGACCGCCTGGAACGAGGGCAAGGCGCTGTTCATCCCGAACGGCTCCTGGGTGGAGAACGAGGCGAAGAAGACCACCCCGAAGGACTTCGAGATGCGGGTCGCCGCGCCCTCCGGCCTGGACAGCGGCGACAAGCTGCCGTTCGGCACGCTGTGGGCCTCCGGCGGCGAGCCGTTCATCGTGCCGGCCAAGGCCAAGAACCCCACCGGCGGCATGGAGCAGATGCGGATCATGCTCGGTGAGGAGTCCTCGAAGAACTTCACCAAGCAGGTGTCCTCGCTGACGTCCTTCAACGGCGGCACCGACGGCCTCTCGCTGCCCCCCGGCCTGAACTCGGCCCTGGAGGCCCTCGACAAGGCGGGCAAGAACATCGTCAACCCCCGCATCCAGGACTGGTACGTGGCCCTCCAGAAGGAGAAGATCGGCGTCGCCTGCCTGGGAGAGATGATGGCCGGCCGCATGACCCCGGCCGAGGCGATGAAGAAGGCCCAGAAGTTCACCGACGAGGCGCGTGAAGACGACTCCATCACGCACTACAAGCACAACTGAACAAACGTCATCAGCGGCGGCAGGCCACAGGGGATCGGAGTCGGTGAGTAATGGAGCACGGCAAGTACCGGTTCATCGTGGGGTTCTTGATAGTTCCCCTCACGATCTACTCGGTCTTTGTCATCTGGCCGTTTGCCCAGTCGATCTACTACTCGTTCACTGACTGGACCGGACTCAGTCCGGACTTCAAAATGGTCGGCTTCGACAACTACATCAAGCTGTTCGGCGACGACGTCTTCTGGAAGTCCCTCCAGCACAGCTTGCTGTTCCTCCTGCTGCTGCCGCTGGTGACGATCAGCCTCGCGCTGTTCTTCGCCTTCATGATCAATGTCGGGGGGCGGAGGCGGAAGAACTCCGCCGTCTCCGGCGTGCGCGGGTCCAGCTTCTACAAGATCGTCTACTTCTTCCCGCAGGTGCTGTCGATCGCCATCGTCGCCCTGCTCTTCCGCTTCGCCTACAACCCGCGCAGCGGTTCGCTCAACGCGGCGCTGGACGCGGTGGGTCTCTCCGCGCTGAAGACGGAGTGGCTGGGGGACCCGCAGACCGCGCTGTGGGCCGTGATGGCGGTGATGGTCTGGTGCACGGTCGGCTTCTTCGTCGTGCTCTTCTCGGCAGCCATGACCTCCATACCCCGTGACTACTACGAGGCCGCGCTGCTGGACGGCGCCGACCGGATCACCACGTTCTTCCGGATCACCCTGCCCCTGCTGTGGGACACGGTGCAGTCCGGCTGGATCTACATGGGCATCCTGGCGCTGGGCGCCGAGGCGTTCGCGGTGGTGCAGATCATGACCACCGGCCCGGGCGGTCCCGCCTACTCCACGACCGTCCTGCCGCTGTACGTGTACCTGAAGGCGTTCCGCGACGGGCAGGCCGCCTACGCCACCACGATCGGTGTCGCGCTGCTCGCGGTCACCCTGGCCTTCGCGGCCGTCGTACTGAAACTCGGTCGCCGCGAGAGGCTGGAGTACTGATGAAGACCGCCGGCACCCTGCCCCCTGAGGACCGCGAGACCGAGACGGTCAGCAGCGTTCTCACCGGGGACCCACTGCGCGGCACCGCCGACAAGGAGAGCACGAAGGGCAGCGAGGGGAAGACGCTCAACGTCTTCTCGCACGGGATGCTCGTCCTGTGGGCGGTGATGGTGGTGATGCCGCTGCTCTGGGCGGTGATGACCTCCTTCAAGGACGACAAGAGCATCTTCACCTCGCCCTGGTCGCCGCCGACTTCGCTCAGCTTCGACAACTGGGCGCGCGCCTGGAGCCAGGCGCACATGAGCGAGTACTTCTTCAACACCGTGCTGGTGGTGGGCGGTTCACTGGTGGGCACCATGCTCCTGGGCAGCATGGTGGCGTACGTGCTGGCCCGGTTCGACTTTCCCGGGAACCGCTTCTTCTACTTCCTGTTCATCGGCGGGATGAGCTTCCCGATCATCCTGGCCCTCGTGCCGCTCTTCTACGTGATGAGCAACACCGGGCTGCTGAACACCCGTCACGGACTGATCCTGGCGTACATCGCCTACTCGCTGCCGTTCACCACCTTCTTCCTGACCTCCTTCTTCCGCTCGCTGCCGACCTCGGTGGCGGAGGCCGCGCTCATCGACGGGGCCTCGCACACCCGGACGTTCTTCCAGGTGATGCTGCCCATGGCGAGGCCGGGTCTGATCAGCGTGGGGATCTTCAACTTCCTCGGGCAGTGGAACCAGTACATGCTGCCCACGGTGCTCAACACCGACCCGGACCGGCGGGTGCTCACCCAGGGGCTGGTCGAACTGGCCGCGAGCCAGGGCTACAAGGGGGACTGGTCGGGTCTGTTCGCCGGTCTGGTGATGGCGATGCTGCCCGTGCTCGCGGCGTACATCATCTTCCAGCGGCAGGTCGTGGCGGGCCTGACGGCGGGTGCGCTGAAGTAGGGGGCTCCCCGCCGCTCACCCTCCGTAGAAAGTCTCACATGTGAGCACCCACCTCGTTCAAGGTCTTGACGGGAGAGAACCGCTCGGGCTCTGCTTGGAGTTCAGGTGTTGGAGACATGCCGTTTCCCGATGACGCGGTACGGCGGACGGTCCGATGGTCGCGCCGGCCGTCGAGGCGGGAGTGGATCAGTGGTGGAGACTCCGGGGTCGCAGTCCTCGCTGCACCGGGCGAATCTTGAACGGGTCGTACGGGCCGTGCGCATGGCGGGCTCGCTCACCCAGGCGGAGATCGCGCGGACCACAGGGCTGTCCGCGGCGACGGTCTCCAACATCGTCCGGGAGCTGAAGGAGAGCGGCACCGTCCAGGTCACCCCCACTTCGGCGGGTGGACGCCGGGCGCGCGCGGTCTCGCTGAGCGGCGACGCCGGCGCCGTCGTCGGTGTCGACTTCGGGCACTCCCATCTGCGCGTCGCCGTCGGCAATCTGGCACACCAGGTGCTCGCCGAGGAGGCCGAGCCGATCGACGTGGACGCCTCCGCCGAGGAGGGCTTCGACCGGGCGGAACAGCTCGTCCACCGGCTCATCGCCACCACGGGCATCAACCGCGAGAAGCTGATCGGCGTCGGCCTCGGCGTGCCGGGCCCCATCGACGTGGAGACCGGTGAGCTGGGCTCGACGTCCATCCTGCCGGGCTGGAGCGGCACCCACCCGCGCGAGGAGCTGCGCGCCCGGCTGGGCGTGCCCGTACACGTCGACAACGACGCCAACCTGGGCGCCCTCGGCGAGCAGGTGTGGGGCAACGGACGTGGCGCGCGGGATCTCGCGTACATCAAGGTCGCCAGCGGTGTGGGCGCCGGCCTCGTGATCAACGGCCACATCTACCGCGGCCCGGGCGGAACGGCGGGCGAGATCGGCCACATCACCCTGGACGAGTCGGGCCCGGTCTGCCGCTGCGGCAACCGCGGCTGCCTTGAAACCTTCACGGCGGCCCGCTACGTACTGCCACTGCTGCACTCCAGCCACGGCACCGATCTCACGATGGCGCGGGTGGTCCAGCTGGCGCGCGAGGGCGACCCGGGCTGCCGCCGGGTCGTCGGCGATCTCGGCCGGCACATCGGCAGCGGCGTCGCCAACCTGTGCAACCTGCTCAACCCCAGCCGGGTCGTGATCGGCGGCGATCTCGCCGAGGCCGGCGACGTGGTGCTGGGGCCGGTGCGCGACTCGGTCGCCCGGTACGCGATCCCCAGTGCGGCACGGCAGTTGACCGTGGTCCCGGGCACGCTCGGCGGGCGCGCGGAGGTGCTGGGCGCGCTGGCTCTGGTGCTGAGCGAGATGGGCGACGCGACGCTGCTGGAGCCGTCCGTCCCTTCCCCCGCGGGCAGGGCCGCGGGCACGGTGGACGGTGAACGCAGGGCGCGCGTGGGCGCGGTGGCGGCGCCCGCCTGACGAAGCGACCGAAGGGACTGCCGGATGAAGACAGCCGGGGGTTCGCCTCCGCTCCGGATCCGTTCGGGCACACAACGTGGTGGTTTGGGTTCATACAGATAACGGATGGCATCGTTGCCGTCTCGTTAATGATTTACTTCTTGACGCTTGACTGACCTGGGAGTTGACTTCCGACCACCTCGGCCGCAACGACGCGGCCTCGTCAGGGAGGTTGGAACCCCATGAACGCAAAGGTGCGTCGCGTCGTCATCGGTACGGCTGCCATATCGATGGCGGTGTCGCTCGCGGCCTGTGGCAAGGCAGGCGGCGACGACGGCGGCAGCGGTGGAGACAACAAGACCATCGGCCTGCTGCTTCCGGAGAACAAGACGACTCGTTACGAGACGTTCGACCGTCCGTACATGACGGACAAGATCAAGTCCCTCTGCAAGGACTGCAAGGTCAAGTACAACAACGCGAACCAGGACTCCGAGCTTCAGAAGAAGCAGTTCGACGCGCTCATCGCGCAGGGCGTCAAGACGATCATCCTGGACGCCGTCGACGCGCAGGCCACCAAGTCCTGGGTCGACCGCGCGGCGAAGAAGGACGTCAAGGTCGTCGCGTACGACCGCCTCGCCGAGGGCGACATCTCCGCCTACATCTCCTACGACAACTTCAAGATCGGCGAGTTGCAGGGTCAGGGCCTCGTCGAGGCGCTGGGCGACAAGGCCAAGGACAGCCGGGTCGTCATGATCAACGGCTCGCCCACGGACCCGAACGCGCCGCTGTTCAAGAAGGGCGCGCACAGCGTGCTCGACAAGAAGGTCAAGAAGGTCGTCTACGAGCAGGACATCCCGGACTGGTCGCCGGACGAGGCGAACAAGAAGATGGGCGCCGCGGTCACCAAGCTCGGCAAGGACGGCTTCGACGGCGTCTACGCCGCCAACGACGGCATGGCCGGCGGCGTCTCCACGGCCATGAAGAAGGCGGGCGTCAAGGACGTGCCGCTGGGCGGCCAGGACGCCGAACTCGCCGGTCTCCAGCGGATCATCAAGGGCGACCAGACGCTGACCATCTACAAGGCGATCAAGCCGCAGGCGGAGACCACCGCCAAGATCGCGGTGAACCTTCTCCAGGGCAAGAAGATCGACTCCCTGACCCCGAAGAAGGTCGACAGCAAGAGCAAGAAGGACGTCCCCGCCCAGCTCTACAGCGCCCAGATCGTGACCAAGGACAACATCAAGGACACGATCCTCAAGGACAAGGTCTACGAGGTCGGCCAGATCTGCACCCCGCAGTTCGCCAAGGCCTGCAAGGCAGCCGGTCTGAAGTGACCACCGGGGGCGGCGCGTTCGCGCGGCCCCGCAACCTGAAGGAACACAGGCCGCCGCCCCCGCCGAGAGCGGGGGCGGCTCCTGACCGAAGATCGGAGTTGGCCCAGTGGCGAAGGAAACCGTGCTGGCGCTGCGCGGGATCTCCAAGCGGTTCGGTGCCGTCCAGGCACTGACCGACGTTGATCTGGAAGTACGGCCCGGCGAGGTGATCGCCCTCGTCGGCGACAACGGCGCCGGCAAATCGACCCTCGTCAAGACCATCGCGGGCGTTCACCCCATCGACGAGGGCGGCATCGAATGGGAGGGCAGGCCGGTCTCCATCAACCGGCCCCACGACGCCCAGGACCTCGGCATCGCCACCGTCTACCAGGACCTGGCGCTCTGCGACAACCTGGACGTCGTCGCCAACCTCTTCCTCGGCAACGAGGCGCGCCACGCGGCCGTCCTCGACGAGATCGCGATGGAGAAGCGGGCGATGGAACTGCTCGACACGCTCTCCATCCGCATCCCCAGCGTCCGGATACCCGTCGCCTCGCTCTCCGGCGGTCAGCGGCAGGTCGTCGCGATCGCCCGGGCCCTGATCGGCGACCCGAAGGTGGTCATCCTCGACGAGCCGACCGCCGCGCTCGGCGTCGAGCAGACCGCACAGGTCCTCGACCTGGTCGAGCGGCTGCGCGAGCGCGGGCTCGCCGTCATCCTCATCAGCCACAACATGGCCGATGTGCAGGCCGTCGCCGACCGTGTCGCGGTGCTGCGCCTCGGCCGCAACAACGGCGTCTTCGACGTGGCGACCACCTCCCACGAGGAGGTCATCGCCGCGATCACCGGCGCCTCGGACAACGCGGTCACCCGCCGCCAGGCCCGTACGGACAAGGAGGCGGCGAAGTGAGCGACACCGTCGACAAGGAGCGCGGCACCGAGGCCGCGGACGGCAAGGGCACCGCCCCCGCCAACGGCGGCGCCGCGGACGGCGGCGCCGACCGCGCCGTCGACCCGCGCCTGCTCGTGCGCGAGCAGGGCTTCGCCGGCTATCTGACGGAGTTCAAGCGCAAGGTGCGCGGCGGTGAGCTCGGCTCGCTGCCCGTCGTCCTCGGTCTGATCATCATCGCCGTCATCTTCCAGTCGCTGAACGAGAACTTCCTCTCCGCGGGAAGCGTCAGCGACATCGGCGTCTACATCGCCGGTACCGGCATCATGGCCACCGGCATCGTCTTCGTCCTGCTGCTCGGCGAGATCGACCTGTCGGTCGGCTCCGTCGCGGGCGTCGGGGCGGCCGTGTGGGCGGTGCTCAGCGTCACCCACCACGTCAACGACTGGCTCGCGGTGCTCATCGCCATCGTCGCCGGTCTGGGCATCGGCGCGCTGCACGGCTTCTTCTTCGCCAAGGTCGGCGTCCCCGCGTTCGTGGTGACGCTGGCCGGATTCCTCGGGTGGAGCGGCCTCCAGATCTGGCTCATGGGCCAGGAAGGCAGCATCAACACTCCGGAGAGCAGCGTCGTCGAGGACCTGACGGGCTACTACTTCGAGGACATCGCCGCCGCCTACGGCCTGGCCCTCGTGGCGGTACTCGCCTACGCCGCCGCCCTGCTGGTGGACGCCAAGCGGCGCCGGGCGGCCAAGCTGCCGTCCCGGCCGGTCAGCGAGATCGTGGTACGCACCGTCGTGATGGCGGTGGTCGCCTTCGTCGCCGCGTACGTGCTCAACCAGTCGCGCGGACTGCCGCTGGCGCTCGTGCTGTTCCTGGCGGTGCTGGTCATCGCCGACTTCGCGGTACGGCGCACGACGTACGGGCGGCAGATCTTCGCCGTCGGCGGCAACGCCGAGGCCGCACGCCGGGCCGGCATCAACGTGGAGTGGGTCCGCATCACCGTCTTCGGTATCGCCGGGATGCTCGCGGCCTTCGGCGGACTGTTCATCGCCAGCCTCTCCGGCGGCGCCACCAAGAGCCTCGGCGCCGGCAACACGCTGATGAACGTCATCGCCGCGGCCGTCATCGGCGGCACGAGCCTCTTCGGCGGACGCGGCAAGATCTGGTCCGCGCTGCTGGGCATCCTCGTCATCCAGTCCATCCAGCAAGGGCTCAACCTGCTCGGCATGGCGAGCGAGATCCAGTACATGATCACCGGCGCGGTGCTGCTGGCCGCGGTGGTCATCGACTCCGTCTCCCGGCGTACGCAGAAGACGGCAGGGCGCACGTAGCGCCACACCTGGCGCGGCAGGGCGCGGACCCCGTACGGGCTCCGCGCCCCACTGCCCGCCGCCGCCCGGGGCTCCGGCCCCGGACCGCCCCTCATGGGCCCGGGGCGGTAGGGCCTCCACCGGGACGGTGTCCCGCTGGAGGCCCTCGGCGCGCCGCTCCGTGGTCGGCGCTCCGGGTCGCGGCCCCTGGGCTCCGCCGGGGCCAGAGTCCTCAAGCCCCCGAGTCCTCAAGCGCGTTGACCGGGCCCGTGAACCGGCGTGCGGGGACGCGGGCCCCCGGCCCGCGGGCGGGTGGGCCCGCGCCCGACGGCCCACCGCACCCGGCAGGGCGCTCCCGTTCGCCGGAACGGACGCTTCCCGTGCGGTGTGCCGGACTTGCGCTCCGGCCCGCAAGTGAGCCTGGCCGCCCCGCACGCCGCGCCCAGACGGGTGATCGATCTCGCACAGCCAGGAGACGTCGTCTGCGGTAGGAACATTAGACTCGACGGATCGGCACAGCTCGATCACGCTCGAAGGCAAGGAGGCACCGTGGATAAGGGGCCGCGCTCAGCGCGTCATCCCGGGTCGGGGGCGGTGGAGTTCCCCAAGGCGCAGCGCCGGGGAAGGTGGGATCTGCTGACCCGCGTCGAGGGACCGCGTGACCTCGACGAGCTTTCACCGGAGCAGTTGGAGCAGCTGGCCGGGGAGGTGCGGTCGTTCCTCGTCGACTCGGTCTCCAAGACCGGCGGGCATCTCGGCCCCAACCTGGGCGTGGTGGAGCTGACCATCGCCCTGCACCGGGTGTTCGATTCCCCGAAGGACCGGATCCTCTTCGACACCGGGCACCAGTCGTACGTCCACAAGCTGCTGACCGGCCGCCAGGACTTCACCAGGCTCAAGAGCAAGGGCGGGCTGTCGGGCTACCCCTCCCGTGCCGAGTCCGAGCACGACGTCATCGAGAACAGCCACGCCTCGACTGTCCTCGGCTGGGCCGACGGCCTCGCGAAGGCCAACGAGCTGCGCCACAGGGACGACCACGTCGTGGCCGTCATCGGTGACGGCGCCCTGACCGGCGGCATGGCCTGGGAGGCGCTCAACAACATCGCCGCGGCCAAGGACCGTCCGCTCGTCATCGTCGTCAACGACAACGAGCGCAGCTACGCGCCGACCATCGGCGGCCTCGCCAACCACCTCGCCACGCTCCGCACCACCGACGGCTACGAGCGCTTCCTCGCCCGCGGCAAGGAAGTCCTCAACCGCACGCCCGTCGTGGGCAAGCCGCTGTACGAGACGCTGCACGGCGCCAAGAAGGGCCTGAAGGACTTCATCGCCCCGCAGGGCATGTTCGAGGACCTCGGCCTGAAGTACGTCGGCCCCATCGACGGGCACGACCTGGCCGCCGTCGAGTCCGCCCTTCAGCGGGCCAAGCGCTTCGGCGGCCCCGTACTGGTGCACTGCCTGACGGAGAAGGGCCGCGGCTACCAGCCCGCGCTGGAGGACGAGGCGGACCAGTTCCACCAGGTCGGCATCATCCACCCCGACACCGGTCTGCCGGTGAAGTCCTCGGGCGCGGACTGGACTTCGGTCTTCGGCGAGGAAATGGTCAAGCTGGGCCACGAGCGCGAGGACATCGTCGCCATCACCGCCGCGATGATGCGCCCGGTCGGACTGCACGCCTTCGCCGAGGAGTTCCCCGACCGCGTCTACGACGTGGGCATCGCCGAACAGCACGCCGCGGTCTCCGCGGCGGGCCTCGCGACCGGCGGGCTGCACCCGGTCTTCGCCGTCTACGCGACCTTCCTCAACCGCGCCTTCGACCAGCTTCTGATGGACGTCGCACTGCACAGGTGCGGCGTCACGTTCGTGCTGGACCGCGCGGGCGTCACCGGCTCCGACGGCGCCTCGCACAACGGCATGTGGGACATGTCCGTCCTCCAGTGCGTCCCCGGGCTGCGCCTCGCCGCGCCGCGCGACGCCGAACAGGTCCGCGCACAGCTGCGCGAGGCCGTCGAGGTGGACGACGCCCCGACCGTGGTGCGCTACTCGAAGGGCAAGGTGGGCCCCGCGGTTCCGGCGGTCGGCCGCGTCGGGCGGATGGACGTGCTGCGCAGGCCCGCGGACGTCCAGCGTCCCGACGTCCTGCTGGTCTCCGTGGGCGCGCTCGCACCCATGTGCCTGGAGGTCGCCGACCTCCTCGACAAGCAGGGCATCTCGACGACCGTGGTCGACCCGCGCTGGGTCAAGCCCGTCGACGAGGAGATGGCGCCGCTCGCCGACCAGCACCGCGTCGTGGTCACCGTCGAGGACAACGGCCGCTCGGGCGGCGTGGGTTCGGCGGTCGCGCAGTCCCTGCGGGACGCGAACGTCGACGTCCCGCTGCGTGACTTCGGCATCCCCGAGCGCTTCCTCGACCACGGCTCCCGCGCCGATGTGATGGCCGAGATCGGGCTCACCGCACCGGACATCGCGCGCCAGGTGACGGGGCTCGTCGCGAAGCTGGACGGGCGGTACGAGACGGAAGCCGCCGAGGCCGCACGCGACTGAGTCCGTACGGGGCTGGATCACCCGCACATCGGGCGGCGGCCGAAGCGGCCGCAGATCCGGAAGCGTTCGGGGCCGGGCTCGGGGCACCTGTGAAGGTTCCCGGGGCCCGGCCCCGTCACGTACGCCTCCACGCCCCCGCTAGCTTTGGGGCCATGCCGCCCTCGCGCACGACCACGGCGCCCCCACCCGGCGAGAGCGCCGGCATCCCTGCCTCCGCCGCCGCCCACGAGTGGCGCCGCCGCTTCTGGACGCGGCTGCTGCCCGTACTGACGCTGCTTGTGGCCGTGTCCCGGCTGCCGTCCTTCACACGTCCGCTGTGGAACCCGGACGAGGGGTATCTCGCCACGCAGGCACGGCAGTTGGCGGCCGGCGGGACGCTCTACGAGACGGTCGTGGACCGCAAGCCGCCGCTGCTGCCCTGGCTGTACCGGGGCGCGTTCGCGCTCTTCGGCGACGGCTCCCCGTGGTCCCTGTGGCCGCTGCGGGTGGCCGCCGTGCTGGCCGTGCTCGCCGGGGCTGCGCTGCTCGCGTCGCTCGCGCGGCGCCGCTGGGGCGACCGTGCGGGCGGGCTCGCGGGCGTGTGCTACGTCCTCGCGTCCGTCGCCCTCGTGCCGGAGGACACGCAGGCGGCCACGTTCGAGGTCTTCATGCTGCCGTGGACGGTCCTCGCCATGTGGTGCGCGGACCGCGGCCGTTGGGCCTGCGCGGGCCTCGCCGTGGCGGGAGCGGTGCTCACCAAGCAGACCGGCGGCGCCGTGCTGCTGCCCGTGCTGTGGCTGCTGTGGTCCCGGCGCGCCGGATGGGGGGCCGTGGCCCGGCTGTCCGCAGCCGCCGTGCTCCCAGTGCTGGCGGCGGCACTCCTGTACGGGCCCGCCCGCTTCGCCTTCTGGATGGCCACCGGCTCCGCCAGTTACGCGTCGGCGGACGGCTCCGCGGGCTACGCCCTCCTGCGCGCGCTGGCCAACTTCGGTCTGCTGGCGGCGGGTTGCCTCCCGATGGTGCTGGCACTGCTGTACGTGCTGCGCACCCGGCGCCCCCTGAACGTCTCATCGCCCGGGACCGGCGACGTATGGGTGTGGCTCGCGGCCTCGGCGGCGGCGGTGACCACCGGCTTCCAGTTCTTCGGCCATTACTTCCTTCAACTCACCCCCGCCGTCGCGCTCTTGGCCGCCGCAGCGCTGCGGCACCTCACCGGGCGCGGCGTCGTCGCCGTGATCGCCGCCAACGCCGTGATCGCGGCGGGCTTCACGCTCTGGGCGCTGTTCCTCTTCCCGCGCGCCGAACTCGCCCACCAGCAGCGGCTGGCAGCCGAGGTCCGCGCCCGCACCGCGCCGTCCGACCGTGTCCTGCTGTGGGGCATGCACCCCGAGGGCTACTTCTTCGCCGACCGCACGCCGGCGTCCCGCTATCTCACCGCGGGCTTCCTCACCAACTTCAGCGGCGGACGGGGTGGAGCGCGCGTGGGGGAGCGGTACGCGATGGACGGGGCTTGGCCCTACTTCCGGGACGAACTGCGGCGGCGGCCACCGGAGTTGATCGTCGACGACTCCCGCGGCAAGCCCTACGGCGCCGCCCGCACCCCGACGCTGCGCGCGTACCTCGACCGCCGCTACGAGCGCGCCGGCACGCTCAACGGGGCGGTTGTGTACGTCCGTTCACACCACGCGGCCCGTTGATCCCGATCCGGGAGACGCAACAGCGCCCGCCCGCAAGCTCTTCTCTGTGCGGACGGGCGCCGTCGGTGCGTACGCGCGCATCCCGGCAGTTGGTACGCGCGTACGCCGGCAAGAGCCGTTATGCGGGGACGCTGGCGACCCCCGGCTCCAGGAAGCGGCCCCCGGCGGCCCGTTCGCTGACGCCCTCCCGGTCCAGGTAGGGGGTGATCCCGCCCAGGTGGAACGGCCAGCCGGCTCCGGTGATCAGGCACAGGTCGATGTCCTGCGCCTCCGCGACGACGCCCTCGTCGAGCATGAGGCGGACCTCCTGCGCGATGGCGTCCAGCGCCCGCTCGCGCACCTGCTCCTCGGTGAGCACGACGTCGCCGGTCTGGAAGAGGGCTTCGACCTCCGGGTCCAGCTCGGGCTTCCCCGAGTCGTGGACGTAGAGGTTGCGCTTGCCCGCCTCGACGATCCGGCCGAGGTTCTCCGAGACCCCGAACCGGTCGGGGAACGCGGCGTGCAGCGTGCCCGAGACGTGGTGCGCGACGGCCGGACCGACCAGCTCCAGCAGCACGATCGGCGACATCGGCAGCCCCAGCGGAGCCAGCGCGCGGTCGGCGACCTCGACCGGCGTGCCCTCGTCGATCGAGCGGAGCACCTCGCCGAGGAAGCGGGTCAGCACCCGGTTGACGACGAAGGCCGGCGCGTCCTTGACCAGAACCGCCGTCTTCTTCAGGGACTTGGCGACCGAGAATGCGGTCGCCAGCGAGGCGTCGTCGGTGCGCTCCGCCCGTACGATCTCCAGCAGCGGCAGCACGGCGACCGGGTTGAAGAAGTGGAAGCCGACGACCCGTTCGGGGTGGCTGAGCTGCGAGGCCATCTCGGTGACCGACAGCGACGAGGTGTTGGTGGCGAGGATGGCGTGCTCCGGCACGACCGCCTCGACCTCCGCGAAGATCTTCTGCTTGAGGGACATCTCCTCGAAGACGGCCTCGATGACGAAGTCCGCGTCCGCGAACGCCGCGGCCTTGTCCAGCGACCCGGTCACCAGCGCCTTCAGCCGGTTCGCCTTGTCCTGGTTGACGCGGCCCTTCAGCAGCAGCTTGTCGATCTCCTCGTGGACGTACGAAACGCCCTTGTCCACGCGCTCCTGGTCGATGTCGGTCAGCACGACCGGCACCTCCAGGCGGCGCGCGAAGAGCATCGCCAGCTGCGAGGCCATCAGCCCGGCGCCCACCACGCCGACCTTGGTGACGGGGCGGGCGAGCGACTTGTCCGGAGCACCCGCCGGCCGCTTGGCGCGCTTCTGCACCAGGTTGAACGCGTAGATCCCGCTGCGCAGTTCGCCGCCCATGATCAGGTCGGCGAGCGCCTTGTCCTCCGCGTCGAAGCCCGCGCGCAGATCGCCGCTCTTGGCCGCGGCGATGATGTCGAGCGCGCGGTAGGCGGCGGGTGCGGCGCCGTGCACCTTGTCGTCGGCGATCTGCCTGCCGCGGGCCACGGCCTGGTCCCACGCCTCGTCGCGGTCGACCTCGGCCCGTACGACCTCGGTCTCGCCCTTGAGCACGGACGCCGTCCAGCGCAGCGACTGCTCCAGGAAGTCGGCGCCCTCGAACAGGGCGTCGGCGATGCCCAGTTCGTAGACCTGCGGACCCTTGAGCTGCTTGTTCTGGTTGAGGGAGTTCTCGATGATGACGGAGACCGCGCGGTCGGCGCCGATGAGGTTCGGCAGCAGCGCGCAGCCGCCCCAGCCGGGCACCAGCCCGAGGAAGACCTCCGGCAGTCCGAACGCCGGCACGGCCTGCGAGACGGTGCGGTACGTGCAGTGCAGCCCCACCTCGACGCCGCCGCCCATCGCGGCGCCGTTGTAGTACGCGAAGGTCGGCACGCCCAGGTCGCCAAGCCGCCGGAAGACCGCGTGGCCGCCCTTTCCGATCGCGAGCGCGTCCTTGTGCTCCTTGAGCAGTTCGACGCCCTTGAGGTCGGCGCCGACGGCGAAGATGAACGGCTTGCCGGTGATGCCCACACCGACGATCCCGCCGTCCTTCGCCTCCTTCTCGACCTGGTCGATCGCGGCGTCCAGGTTCGCCAGCGAGGCCGGCCCGAACGTCGTCGGCTTGGTGTGGTCGAAGCCGTTGTCCAGCGTGATGAGAGCGAACCGGCCCGCCCCGCCCGGCAGGTCGAGGTGGCGCACGTGCGCCTGCGTGACGACCTCGTCCGGGAACAGTTCGGCGGCGCCCTTCAGCAACTCGGCGGTGTCGGTGCTCACTTGCCTGCCCCTTCGTTCCAGTTCGGGTTCTCCCAGATCACGGTTCCACCCATGCCGAAGCCGACACACATCGTCGTCAGCCCGTAGCGCACGTGCGGCTGTTCCTCGAACTGCCGCGCCAGCTGCGTCATCAGTCGCACGCCGGACGAGGCCAGCGGGTGGCCGTAGGCGATCGCGCCGCCGTACTGGTTGACGCGCGGGTCGTCGTCGGCGATGCCGTAGTGGTCCAGAAGCGCCAGCACCTGCACGGCGAACGCCTCGTTGACCTCGAAGAGCCCGATGTCGTCGATCGACAGCCCGGCCTTCGCCAGCGCCTTCTGCGTGGACGGCACGGGCCCGACGCCCATGACCTCCGGCTCCACACCGGCGAACGCGTAGCTGACGAGCCGCATCCTCACCGGCAGGCCCAGCTCCTCGGCGAAGTCCTCGGCGGCGATCAGCGAGGCCGTCGCACCGTCGTTGAGCCCGGCGGCGTTGCCCGGGGTGACGCGGCCGTGCGCGCGGAAGGGAGTCTTCAGCCCGGCCAGGCTCTCCAGCGTCGTGCCGGGACGCATCGGCTCGTCCTGCGTCGCCAGGCCCCAGCCGGTCTCCCCGCCCTCGTCGCTGGTGCGGCGTACGGAGATCGGCACGAGGTCCTGCTGGATCTTGCCGTTCGCGTAGGCCTTGGCGGCCTTCTCCTGGCTGCGCACCGCGTACTCGTCGGCGCGCTCCTTGGTCAGATGGGGGAAGCGGTCGTGCAGGTTCTCCGCCGTCATGCCCATGAACAGCGCGGACTGGTCGACGAGCTTCTCCGAGACGAAGCGCGGGTTGGGGTCCACCGCCTCGCCCATCGGGTGCCGGCCCATGTGCTCGACGCCGCCCGCGACCACGACGTCGTAGGCGCCGAAGGAGATGGAACCGGCGGTGCTCGTCACCGCGGTCATCGCGCCCGCGCACATGCGGTCGATCGAGTAGCCGGGGACGGTGTTCGGGAGTCCGGCGAGGATGCCCGCGGTGCGGCCCAGGGTCAGGCCCTGGTCGCCGATCTGTGTGGTGGCGGCGACGGCCACCTCGTCGATGCGCTCCGGCGGCAGGTCCGGGTTACGGCGCAGCAGTTCGCGGATGCACTTCACGACCAGGTCATCGGCCCTGGTCTCGTGATAGATGCCCTTGGGGCCCGCCTTGCCGAACGGTGTGCGGACGCCGTCGACGAAGACGACGTCCCTAGCGGTACGAGGCACTTTGGCTCTCCTCCAGGTGCGGTGCAGATACGCCGTACGGCGCGCTTCCCACGAGCCATGCTACCCGTGGGTAACTGAGGGGCAAGGGCGGTCCCGGGGGAGGGGCACACGTCACATCCGGGCCGGGCACAGCCGCCCCCCGCGCCCCGCCGGACACAGCCATTCCCCGGGCTCCGCCGGACCGGAGGCACCGGGCCGGAACGCCGAACCGGAGCCGTTGAACTGGGCCCGCCGTGGCCGCCGTTCGCGTCAGCGGCGACGCGGCACGCCCCTGCGGCGACGAAGCCGCCGCCGCAGGGACCGGGGACGCGGCACGACCGGCCGCGCGCCCCCCGCACCACCCGGCCGGTCGCCGGGCGAGAGCACCGGCAGCTTGCGCTCCGTCTGCGCCTGGATCTCGTAGCGCGAGTCGTGGGCCGTCACCCGGAACGCCTCGTCGTGCGCGGCGAGGGCGTCGCGCAGCGCGCCTCCGGCGAGGCCACGGCGCCGGACGACGCCCGCCAGCCACGCGAAGAAGCCGATCACCGCCGCGAACGCGCCGGACACGACCAGATACGGCAAGAGCTCACCCATGGCGCGAGCCTAGGCCCGGAACTCTCTCCCCGCGTCCCGTTCCCCGCCCCGCGAACCGCGCGCTAGCCGGTCGGCGCGGGCGTCGCCAGCGCCTCGGTGAGCAGCGACGCCGTCTGCTCGATCTGCCACTCGCGGGCACCCAGCGCACGCAGCGCCGAGACGACCTCCGCCTCCGTACGCGCGCGGGGCGGCTGCCAGCACAGCCGCCTGACCGTGTCCGGCGTCAGCAGGTTCTCCTGAGGCATGCTCAGCTCCTCCGCGCGCGCCGTCACCGCCGCGCGCGCGGCCGCGAGCCGGGCGGCGGCAGCGGGGTCCTTGTCCGCCCAAGAGCGGGGCGGCGGCGGTCCGTTCGTCGCCTGGCTCTGCTGCGGAAGAGCCGACTCCGGCAGCGCCTTGGCCCGGTCGACGGCGCCCTGCCACTGGTCCAGCTGCTTGCGCCCCATCCGGTGGCCGAAGCCGGGCAGCGCGGAGAGCGCACGCGCGTCCGACGGCAGCGCCAGCGCCGCCTCGACGATCGCCGAGTCCGACAGCACCTTGCCGGGAGACACGTCCCGCTTCTGAGCGATCTTGTCGCGGGCGTTCCACAGCTCCCGTACGACGGCCATCTGACGGCGGCGGCGCACCTTGTGCATGCCGGAGGTACGGCGCCAGGGATCCTTGCGCGGCGGGGCGGGCGGCGCCGCCGCGATCGCCTCGAACTCCTGCCGCGCCCAGGCGAGTTTGCCCTGCCGCTCCAGCTCCTCCTCCAGCGCGTCCCGCAGGTCGATCAGCAACTCGACGTCCAGCGCCGCGTAGTGCAGCCACGGTTCGGGCAGCGGACGCGTCGACCAGTCGACGGCGGAGTGGCCCTTCTCCAGCGTGTAGCCGAGCAGGTTCTCCACCATCGCGCCGAGGCCGACCCGCGCGTACCCGGCGAGGCGTCCCGCGAGCTCGGTGTCGAAGAGCCGCCGGGGCACCATGCCTATCTCACGCAGACACGGCAGATCCTGGGTGGCCGCGTGCAGCACCCACTCGGAGTCGGCGAGTACGGAGCACAGGCCCGACAGGTCCGGGCAGCCCACCGGGTCGACGAGCGCGCTGCCCGCGCCCTCGCGCCGCAGCTGCACGAGATACGCCCGCTGTCCGTAGCGGTATCCGGAGGCTCGCTCCGCGTCCACGGCGACCGGCCCGGTGCCCGCGTCGAACGCCGCGATGATCTCGGCCAGAGCCCTCTCGTCGCCCGTCACGGGTGGAACGCCCTCACGTGGCTCCAGCAGGGGCACCGGCGCCTGACCAGGGTCTTGGTCCTCGGTCGGAGCCTTAGCCGGATTTGCTGATGCGGTCTCTCGGGCGTCGGTCACCGGTCAAGGGTAGCTGCGGGAGGCGGGTGGTTGTCCGAATGTCCGGGCAGACCGTTGCCCGTACCACCGGAATCGCCGCGGGACGTCCGGCGGTCGGCACCGCGCGCACCTCGCCGCGGATCGGCGCACGTGAGGCGCCCGCCGGCGGACCGTGCCGCCGGCGGGCGCCTCAAGATGTAGGGGGGCGGGCTCCGTGATCAGTGGATGATGCCGGTACGGAGCGCCACGGCGACCATGCCCGCACGGTCGCCTGTGCCCAACTTGCGGGCGATACGGGCCAGATGGGACTTCACCGTCAGGGCCGACAGGCCCATCGAGACGCCGATCGCCTTGTTGGACTGGCCCTCCGCAACCAGCCGCAGCACCTCGACCTCGCGCCCGGACAGTTCACGCTGGCCGCCGGGGTGCCCCGGACCTCCGGGGCCGCCGCCGGGGCGGCGGTGCATCCGCGCGGCGGCGGCACCGATCGGGGCCGCTCCGTGGCGGGTGGGCATGGCGCCGAGGTTGTTGCGGGTGCCGGTCACGACATAGCCCTTGACGCCGCCCGCGAGGGCGTTGCGCACGGCGCCGATGTCGTCGGCGGCCGAGAGGGCCAGGCCGTTCGGCCAGCCCGCGGCTCGGGTCTCGGACAGCAGGCTGAGGCCCGAACCGTCCGGGAGGTGGACGTCGGCCACGCAGATGTCGCGTGGATTGCCGACTCGGGGACGCGCCTCCGCGATCGACGACGCCTCGATCACATCCCGTACTCCGAGAGCCCAGAGATGTCGGGTCACGGTGGAACGGACGCGGGGGTCGGCCACGACGACCATGGCCGTCGGCTTGTTCGGGCGGTAGGCGACCAGGCTTGTGGGGTGCTCAAGAAGAACAGACACCGGGCCTCCGAGGGCTGGCTGCGGACGGAACGATTCCGGTGACC
Organism: Streptomyces winkii; assembly: GCF_032248595.1. Classification (NCBI taxonomy): domain Bacteria; kingdom Bacillati; phylum Actinomycetota; class Actinomycetes; order Kitasatosporales; family Streptomycetaceae; genus Streptomyces; species Streptomyces winkii. The sequence goes on from NZ_JASTTH010000008.1 coordinate 467,260, forward strand.
ATGCGGGGTGAGCCGGGGAGTTCCGTGTGGAAGGGTCATAGACTCCTTCGGCAGGTCGGGGGCCCTGCTTTAGGGAAAGATCACCAATTGATGACCGATATTTCCCGAATCGGACAGCAGCTCGATCATGCCTTTCGGCGGGTGTCCTGACGGGCCGCGGGCACGGATCCTCCGGTCAGAGCGGCTGGGGGCCGCGCCGCTTCGGCAGGGAGACGACGGAGCTTCCGTCGCCCGCCTCCGGCGGCAGCCCCGCGCACTGGCACAGCAGCTCCGACCAGGCGATCAGATGGACTCCCATGTCGGGCAGGGCGTCCGGGGCCGCCGGGTCGTCGGGGCGCGGTGTCCAGCTGGCCCTGATCTCCAGCTCCGTCTGCGGCGGACGCTCGTCCAGGCCGCCGAAGTAGGACGAGCCGGAGCGGGTCACCGTCCCGCTGGAGTCCGAGTACGCGGCCGACTGTGCCTCCAGCGCGCCCGTCAGCCACGACCACGTGACCTCGGGCAGCAGCGGGTCGCCCGCCATCTCCGGCTCCAGCTCGGTACGGGTGAGGGTGACGACGCGGAACGTGCTCTGCCACGACTCCTGGCCCGCCGGGTCGTGGAGCAGCACGAAGCGGCCGTCCGCGAGCTCCGCCGAGTCGTCCGCGGGGTCCATGACCGCGGCCGACAGCGCGCAGGAGAACGGGGCGAGGCGCCTGGGCGCGGGCAGCGGGGAGAGCTGGACCTCGGGCCTGGTGTGTGCGGCGTTCAGGGCCGCCATCGCGCGCTGAAAGGGCAGCGGGGCGCCGTCGCCTCCGCCGCCCGAGCTGCCGGAGCCCTCCGCCGTCCCTTGTCGCGCCGCTGCCATGGGGCGCAAGAGTAGGGCGAGCCGGAGCGGCAGACCGGTAGGGACACTCGCAAGTGGCCGAAGAGTGGTGGGTGTTGAAGCCGCGGAAGGCTCCACGGGGCGGTCAGGGAACGGATGACGGCCGCGCGGCAACAGAGATTGGCTGACAACTGACGGCTCGTGACAGTCGTCCGGCGTCCGCCGGAGCGGAACGTACGGAGGGCGGTGCGCCCCCGCGCCACCTCGCCGGTAATCGGCCCCTCCGCGGCGTGGGAGACTGCCGTGCGTGAGTGCCAACGACCCGCTGCCCGGCAAGCCGAACGACCCGCACGACTCCGCCTTCCTCAGGGCGTGCCGCCGGGAGCCCGTGCCGCACACCCCCGTGTGGTTCATGCGGCAGGCCGGGCGCTCGCTGCCGGAGTACCGCAAGGTGCGTCAGGGCATCGCGATGCTCGACTCCTGCATGCGTCCCGAGCTGGTCACGGAGATCACGCTCCAGCCCGTACGGCGCCACGGGGTCGACGCCGCGGTCTACTTCAGCGACATCGTCGTACCGCTCAAGGCCATCGGCGTCGACCTCGACATCAAGCCCGGCGTCGGGCCGGTCGTCGAGGAGCCCGTGCGCACGCGCGCGGACCTGGAGCGGCTGAGGCCCCTGGAGCCCGGCGACGTCGCGTACGTGACCGAGGCGGTGCGGCTCCTGACGCGCGAGCTCGGCGGCACGCCGCTCATCGGCTTCGCCGGAGCCCCGTTCACGCTGGCCAGCTATCTGGTCGAGGGCGGCCCGTCGCGCAACCACGAGCGCACCAAGGCGCTGATGTACGGAGATCCGGAGCTGTGGGCCGCGCTGCTGGACCGGCTCGCCGTCATCACCAGTACGTTCCTGCGGGTGCAGATCGAGGCCGGCGCCTCGGCCGTGCAGCTCTTCGACTCGTGGGCGGGCGCCCTCTCCGAGGCCGACTACCGGCGTTCCGTCATGCCCGCCTCCGCGAAGGTCTTCGAGAGCGTGGCGCACTACGGGGTGCCCCGCATCCACTTCGGTGTCGGCACGGGCGAACTGCTCGGCGCCATGGGCGAGGCGGGAGCCGACGTCGTCGGCGCCGACTGGCGCGTGCCGCTGGACGAGGCGGCCCGGCGGATCGGCCCCGGCAAGGCCGTGCAGGGGAACCTGGATCCGGCGGTGCTCTTCGCGCCGCGCGAGGCCGTGGAGGTGCAGGCCCGGCGGGTGCTGGACGCGGCGCGCGGGCTGGAGGGCCACGTCTTCAATCTGGGGCACGGCGTGCTGCCGGAGACGGACCCGGACGCGCTGACGCGGCTGGTGGGATATGTGCACGAGGAGACGGCGTCGGGCAGCTGACAAAGTCTGACGGTTGTCAGCCGTCAGCCCGCCCTCACCACCGCCGCTGCCTTCCGCGCCGCGACCAGCACCGGGTCCCATACCGGGGAGAACGGCGGGGCGTAGCCCAGGTCGAGATACGTCATCTGCTCGACGGTCATGCCCGCCGTCAGCGCGACCGCTGCGATGTCCACGCGCTTGCCCGCGCCCTCCCGTCCCACGATCTGCGTGCCCAGCAGCCGTCCCGTGCCGCGTTCCGCGAGCATCTTCACCCGCATCGGGCGGCTGCCGGGGAAGTAGCCCGCGCGGCTCGTCGCCTCCGCCGTCACCGTCACGAACTGGAGGCCCACCGCGCGGGCCTGGGCCTCCAGCAGTCCCGTACGGGCGATCTCCAGGTCGCAGACCTTGCTCACGGCGGTGCCGACGACCCCCGGGAAGGTCGCGTAGCCGCCGCCGATGCCGGCGCCGATGACCTGGCCGTGCTTGTTGGCATGCGTGCCGAGGGCGATGTGCCGGGTCCGTCCCGAGACCAGATCCAGGACCTCGACGCAGTCGCCGCCCGCCCAGATGTTCTCGTGGCCCCGTACGCGCATGGCCAGGTCCGTCAGCAGGCCTCCCGATTCGCCGAGCGGCAGCCCGGCCTCCCGGGCGAGCGAGGTCTCCGGGACCACGCCGAGGCCCAGCACGACGACGTCGGCCGGGTAGCTCGTCTCCTCCGTGGTGACCGCGCGCGCCCGGCCTCCTTCCCCTTCCCCTGCTCCTCCGGTCTCGATCGCCGTGACCGTCGTTCCCGTCACCACCTCCATGCCCATCCCGCACATCGCGTCGTGCACCAGCTCGCCCATGTCCGGGTCGAGAGTCGTCATGGGCTGCGGGGCGCGGTCGAGGACGGTCACCTCGTAGTCCCGCCCGACCAGGGCCTCAGCCATCTCGACGCCGATGTATCCGGCGCCGACGACGACCGCCCTGCGGCGGCGCCCGCCGCTGCCGTCCTCCGGCTCGGTCGCGTGCAGCGCGTCCAGCAGGGCCTGCCCGTCGTCCAGGGACTGCACGCCGTACACGCCCTCGGAGTCGATGCCGGGCAGCGGCGGGCGCATGGGCCGGGCGCCGGTCGCGAGGACGAGGTCGTCGAAGTCCGTCCAGTACTCCCCGTCGGGCGCACCGCTTCCGGGGAGCCCTCGGGCGCGCACCCGCCGGCCGTCCAGGTCCAGCGCGGTGACCGCGGTGTGCATCCGCAGATCGATGCCCCGCTCACGGTGCTTCTCGGGCGTACGGGCGATCAGATCGTCGCGCTCGTCGACGTCGCCGCCGATCCAGTACGGGATGCCGCACGCGGAGTACGAGGAGAAGGCACCGCGTTCGAAGGCGACGATCTCCAGTTCGTCGGGCCCCTGAAGCCTGCGGGCCTGCGACGCGGCCGTCATGCCCGCCGCGTCACCTCCGACGACGACCATGCGGCGCGCAGCAGCCATGAATCCGTACCTCTTCCTCTTCCGTGTCCTCTTCCGTCGCGGGTCCGGGCAGTTCGTCGTGGGCCCGGCGGTCCGCGTTCCCCGTGGCCTCGCCCTTGCCCCGATTACGGCGGGCTGTACCCGCGCTGGGACGATGGACACATGCATGTGATCGTGATCGGCGGCGGCATCTCGGGGCTCGCGGCGGCCCTGCGGCTCTCCTCGTCCGGTGCCGGGGTGACCGTGCTGGAGGCGTCGGCGCGCGTGGGCGGAAAGCTGCTCACGGGTGACATCGCCGGAACGGCGGCCGTCGATCTCGGTGCCGAGTCGATGCTCGCGCGACGTCCCGAGGGCGTCGAGCTCGCGCGGGACGCCGGCCTCGGCGACGCCCTGGAGCCCCCGGCGACCGCGACCGCCGCGATCTGGTCCCGCGGCGAGCTGTGCCCGATGCCCAGGGGCCATGTGATGGGCGTGCCAGGCCGCCCCGAGGCGCTGCGCGGACTGCTCTCCGACGAGGCGCTCCAACGCGTCGGCGAGGACGAGGTGTTGCCCCGCACGGAGGTCGGCGAGGACGTCGCCGTCGGCGGATACGTGGCGGAGCGCGTCGGCCGCGAGGTCGTGGACCGTCTCGTCGAGCCGTTGCTCGGCGGCGTGTACGCGGGCGACGCGTACCGCATCTCCCTGCGCGCCGCCGTGCCCCAGCTCTACGAGGCGGCGCGCACCGGCACGTCGCTGCTCGCCGGGGTGCGCGCGCTGCAAGAGCGGGCGCCCGCGCAGCCCGCGGACTCGCCGGTCTTCATGGGCGTCGCGGGCGGGATCGGGCGGCTGCCGGGCGCGGTCGCCGAAGCGTGCCGCGCGGCGGGTGCGCGGATTTGTACCGGCACCGCCGTACGGACCGTGCGTGCGCGCCGCACAACTGACGGCGCTTCGCCGGAAGGGAATTCGGCCGCCACCGGCTGGACGGTCGTCACCGAGGGCGGCGAGACGCTGAGCGCCGACGCGCTCGTCGTGGCCGTTCCCGCCCCGCAGGCCGCGCGGCTGCTGGCCGACGAGGCGCCCGCGGCGGCCGCGGAGCTGAGCGCCGTGGAGTACGCGTCGATGGCACTGGTCACCATGGCCTTCCGGCGCAGGGACCTGGAACGGGTCCCCGGCGGCAGCGGGTTCCTCGTACCGCCCGTCGACGGCCGCACCATCAAGGCGTCCACGTTCTCCGGCAACAAGTGGGCGTGGACGGGCGCACAGGACCCCGAGCTGTTCCTGCTGCGCACGTCCGTCGGGCGGTACGGGGAGGAGGCGGTCCTGGAGCGCGAGGACTCCGAGCTCGTGGAGCTGTCGCTGCGCGATCTGGCGGCGGCGGTCGGCCTGTCGGCCCGTCCGGTCGCGGGGCTCGTCACCCGCTGGGACGGCGGCCTGCCGCAGTACCCGGTCGGGCACACCGGACGGGTCGCCCGCATCCGCGGTGCGGTGGAGCGGGTGCCGGGCCTCGCGTTGTGCGGAGCAGCGTACGAAGGGGTCGGCATCCCCGCGTGCGTCGCGAGCGGGCAGCGGGCCGCACGGGAGACCCTGGCGCGGGCCGCTGCCGGCAGCGCGCGAGAATAGGGCCATGACTGCTGCACCGGAGCCGGGGAAGCCGGAGAAGGCGCCCAACGCGGGCAAGAAGGCCAAGGACCTCAACGAGGTCGTCCGATACACCCTGTGGTCGGTCTTCCGGCTGCGCGACGTCCTGCCCGAGGACCGGGCCGGGCACGCGGACGAGGTGGAGGAGCTGTTCGCGCAGCTCGCCGCGAAGGACGTCGTGGTGCGCGGCACGTACGACGTCTCCGGGCTGCGCGCCGACGCCGACCTCATGATCTGGTGGCACGCGGAGTCCTCGGACGCCCTCCAGGACGCCTACAACCGCTTCCGCCGCACGCGGCTGGGGCGCGCCCTGGAACCGGTCTGGTCGAACATGGCGCTGCACCGGCCGGCCGAGTTCAACAAGTCGCACCTGCCGGCGTTCGTCGCGGGCGAGGAGCCGCGGGCGTATGTGAGCGTGTATCCGTTCGTGCGCTCCTACGACTGGTACCTGCTGCCGGACGAGGACCGCCGCCGCATGCTCGCCGACCACGGGAAGATGGCCCGCGGCTTCCCGGACGTACGGGCCAACACGGTGCCCGCCTTCTCCCTCGGCGACTACGAGTGGATCCTCGCCTTCGAGGCCGACGAGCTGCACCGCATCGTCGACTTGATGCGTCATCTGCGCGGCTCGGAGGCGCGGATGCACGTACGGGAAGAGGTGCCGTTCTTCACCGGGCGGCGCAAGCCCGTGGGGGAGCTCTTGGCCGGGCTGGTCTAGGACGGGGCGCTCAGGGGCGGGGTGCGGGGCGTGCCGGGCAGTCGGCCGCGCGGCCGGGCGTCCTGCCCTTGAGAAGGTACGCGGCCAGATGTCGGTCGGCGCACGCGTTGCCGCCCGCGACGCCGTGCGCGACCGCGCCCCTCTCGGTGACGAGGGACGAGCCGGACAGCCGCTTCCAGGTCTCCAGCGCTCCCTCGTACGGCGTCGCGGCGTCCCGGGTCGACGCGAGCAGCAGGACGGGCGGCAGCTCGCCAGGGGCCGTACGGACGTCGACGGGCCGCGAGCGCCTGCCCTTCCAGTACGCACATGGAAGGTTCGCCCTGACCGTCTCCCAGGTCTGGAAGGGAGCGCCGCCGGAGATCGCGGTGTTGTCGCGGTTCCAGCGCGACCAGTCGCGCGGCCAGTGCCCCTCGGAGCACTGCACCGCGCTGTAGACGGAGTCGGCGTTCTCCTGCTGCGCGGCGGAGAGCGTGCCGGGCGCGGCCAGTTCGGCCAGCGGCCGTGGGTCGCCGTCGTGGAACCGGGCGAGCGCGGCGGCCAGCCGGGGCCAGCTCTCGCCGCTGTAGCCCGCCGCGAGGTAGGCGCGCAGCAGCTGCCGGGAGCCTCCGCGCCTGCCCTCGGGGGAGCCGAGCCGTCCCCGGTCGGCGCGCTCGCGTGCCGCCTCGAAGGTCCGCTGCACGTCCCGCGCGCCGGGGCCGAGCCCGTACGCGGAGTGGTGTTCCGCGACCCAGGCCGTGAACTCCCGCCAGCGGCGCTGGAAGGCCCTGCTCTGCGCGAGGGAGTCGCGGTACCAGATCCGTCCGGGCCGCGGGTCGACGACGCTGTCGAGCACGAGCCGCCCCACGCGGCCCGGGAAGAGGGTGGCGTAGACGGCGCCGAGGTAGCTGCCGTACGACGTGCCGACGAAGGCGGTCTTCTCGCGGTGCAGGGCGGCGCGCAGCACGTCGAGGTCGCGCGCGTTGTCCGCGGTCGTGAAGCGGCCGAGGCGCGCGCCGTGCCGGTGCGCGCATGCCCGGGCGAACCCGGCCGCTTCCCCGCGCAGCTCCCGTCCGAACGCCTCGGACGGCACGCGCTGTGAGCGCGCCGGGCCCTTGTCCGCCGCGTCTTCCGCCTCGTCCGGTGTCCGGCACAGCAGGGGCGCGGAGCGTCCGGTGCCGCGGGGGGCGTAACCGACGAAGTCGTAGGCGCGGTTGAGCTTCTTCCAGACTCCGCCGCGCGTCGTGCCGTAGAGCGGGAAGCCCATGCTGTCGGCGCCGGGGCCGCCGGGGTTGTGGATCAGCGGCCCCTTCCGCTGTCCGGCCGGGCCCGTCGCGCGCTTGCGGCTGAGGGCGAGGCGGATCTTCTCGCCGTCCGGTTCGGCGTAGTCGACGGGGACCGTGACCTCGCCGCAGCGGGCGGACGAGGGGAGTTCGTCGGCCGCGGGGCAGTCGGTCCAGTCGATCCCGGCGGCTGACGCCGCCTCGGCCGCCCGGGCCGCGCCGACCGCCTCGCGGGCCTCGCGCATGGGGAGGGGCAGACCGCCGGTGGCGGGGGCCGCCGGCGCCGGGGACGTACGGGAAACGGCCGTACGGGCAAGGGCGTTGGGGATGGCGGGGGCGGCCGGGATGACGGCGACCGCCGTGAGGACCAGGGCACCGAGGGTGCCGTGGATCGCGACTGAGCGCACGGGGCGCCTCGTTCCTGTCGTGCGATGTGCCTGGTGTGTGACGCTTTGTATGAGATGTCGTGCTTTGTGGGATACACGGCGCGATGGGCCTGCGCTCGGGTGCCGAACTTCGTCAGCGCTGTGTGAGTGATCGAGTGCTGTGTGTGACAACACGCATGCTCGGTGGGGGAGTTGGCCGAGTAAAGGACCACGGTCCGGTGTCGGGGGCGATGCCCCCGAAGCGGGGAGCGTGGGCGCGGCCGTGCGAAATCCCCCCGTACACACGGGAGTCCGGGGCAGCGGCGGCCCGCGCGTCAGGCGGTGCGCAGATCAGGTCAGGCGGTGCGCATCAGGTGCAGCGTGCGGCGGAGCCTGCCCTCGGGCAGCGGCTCCGGGCCGGAGCGCTCCAGCCACCACCGCCGCAGCCGCCGGTGCGCCCGCCGCCCTCCGGCAGCCGTGGGGCCTCCGTCGAGGACGTGCGCCGCGAAGTCCAGCGCGTCGCGGCGGTAGCCGCCCGTCATCGGCCTGGTGTCCGCGTACGCCGCGAAGGCCCTGCGGAAGGTCGTCTCGCCCAGGATTTCGGGCAGTTCGGGTGCCACCTTCGCGACCACGCCGGTCCGTTTGCCGACGAGCGCGCGGCTCTGCACGGCGAGCCGCTCCACGTCGAACCCCTCACCGGCCGGTGCGCCGGCGACGAGCGCGGCGAGCAGCCCCGCCTGCGCCCGCGCGAGGCGCCCCCGTGCGGCGCTGGTCTCCCGCTCGGCCGCGAGTCCCCCCGAGGGCGGCGGCTTGCCGGGAGCGGAGTCAGGCGCCGCGACCGTGACCGCGGCCGGCTCCGGGACCGGCTCCGGCTCCCGCACATCGCGCCCGAGCCTCAACACCTCCCGGATGGCGTTCAGTTCGCCCGCGAGCTCGCTCACCGGCGGGAAGTTCTCGTCCCGTTCCAGCAGCACGCCCGGCGGCTCCGCGCGTGCGCACAGCTGCGCCAGCACGTCCAGCACGGGCCGGGTGACGGGATGCCCGTGGCTGTCGTGCCAGACCCCGTCCCGCTCGAAGCCGCCCGCCACATGCACGTACGCCAGTGACTCCAGGGGGAGTTCGGCCAGCGCGGCGGCCGGATCCTCCCCGCGGTTGACGTGGTTCGTGTGCAGATTGGCGACGTCGATGAGCAGACGCACACCCGTGCGCTCCACCAGCTCGGCGAGGAAGGCGCCCTCGGTCAGCTCCTCTCCCGGCCACTCCACCAGCGCCGCGATGTTCTCCAGCGCGAGCGGCACGGGCAGGGCCTCCTGTGCGGCGCGCACGTTCTCGCACAGCACGTCCAGGGCGTCCCGCGTGCGCGGAACCGGAAGCAGATGACCGGCCTCCATCGCCGGATGCCCGGTCGGCCCGCCTCCCGCCCGTACGAAGGCGATGTGCTCGGTGACGAGCGGCGCCTCCAGCGCCTCCGCGCACTCGGCGAGGGCCGACAGCCGTGCGGGGTCCGGGAGTTGGGCGCCGCCGAGCCCGAGCGAGACGCTGTGCGGGACGACGGTCGCGCCGCGTTCGCGCAACCGGCGCAGGGCGTCGGGCAGATGGCCGGGGCAGATGTTCTCCGCGACGACCTCGACCCAGTCGATGCCGGGCAGCGCCTCGATTCCGTCCGCGATCTCGGGCCGCCAGCCGATGCCGGTGCCCAGCCGCACCCGGGTGTCCGTCGCCCCCATGTGCGCCTCCCCGTCGCCTCGTTCGGTCCTCGTCCTCACGCTCCTGCCACGGAACGCTCGGGCCAATCCACCAGGGCGCGGATTCAGAGCAGGAGTTGAGGTTCGGCGGCCTCCGACAACCGTGGGCCGGGGCGGCGTTGGCGGAGCCCCGCCGTACCAGTCTGACGGTTGTCCGGCCGGTCCCGCGGCCCCTCGGCTACCGTCGATTCGTATGAGACTGGACGGAGTCGGCCGCCGCTACGGCCTGGCCAAAGAGTGGGTGCTGCGCGGCGTCGACTTCTCACTGCCGGAACGGAGTCTGGTGCGCGTCGAAGGCGTCAACGGCAGCGGCAAGTCCACGCTTCTGCGCCTGCTCGCCGGCATCGACGCGCCGAGCGCCGGGCGCATCACGGGCCGCCCCTCCAGCGCGTATGTGCCCGAACGCTTCCCGGCCGCAATGCCGTTGACCGCACTCGGCTACCTGACGCACATGGGCCGCGTGCACGGACTGCGCCGGGACGCCGCCGCCGGCCGGGCGCGGGAGTGGCTGGAGTGCTTCGGTGCGGACGCGTACGCGCGTACGCCGCTGTCGGAGCTGTCGAAGGGCAGCAGCCAGAAGGTCGTCGTGGCCCAGGCGCTGCTGGCCCGTCCGGAACTGCTCGTCCTCGACGAGGCGTGGACGGGCCTGGACCAGGCGGCACGCGCGGTCCTGGACCGGTCGGTCGCGGAGCGGGTGGCGGAGGGCGGCACCGTCGTCTTCGTCGACCACGACCCCGCGCGACTGGCAGGGGCGCCCGACGCGACGTACCGGGTGGAGGGCGCCGGACTGCGGGAGGTCGCCGGCTCCGTGACCCCCGGGCACGGCGGCGTCCCGGCGTACGGACCTCAGGTGCGCGTCGAGGCGGAAGGGCCGCCCGGTGTCCCGCTCCCGCCTGAGCTCCCCGGCTCCCCGCGCACCGAGGAGACACCCGAGGGCAGGACGGTGCTGACGGCCCCCGCCGCGTACTCCGACTCCCTGCTGCGCGCTCTGCTCGCGGGGCACTGGCACATCCGTTCCGTCTCGCGTGAGGAGCCGCGATGAAGGCCCTGCTCGCCTACCAGACGGAGCTCCTCGTACGCTCCCAGCGGTGGCTGCCGCCGCTGGTGCTGTACGCGGCGTTCCTCGCCATCGGCGTCCAGCCCGGGGAGCCGCTGCTGGACGGGCTCGGGTACGCGGCCGCGGCGTTGCTGCCCGTCACCGCGTGGCTCGTACGGATCTGCGTCAACGGCGAGCCCGCCGCCGCCCGGCACTGCACCGCCGCCGCGGCGGGCCCGGCACGCGTGCACCTCGCGGGCGTGCTTACGGCGCTGCTCGCCGCATCCGGGCTCGGCGCCGCGGCCACGCTGTACACCGTCGTGGTCAGCGATCCGCACAGCTCCGAGGGGCATGTCGAGGTGCCGGTGCTGCCGGCCGCCGCAGCGGGGCTGCTGGCGGCGGGGGCCTGCGCCCTCCTCGGCACGGCCGTGGGCGCGCTGTGCAACCGGCCGTTGCTGCGCAGTACGGGCTGGGCCGTGCCGTCCGCGATGCTGTCGGCGCTGCTGGTGCTCGTCGCGGCCGGTTCACCGGCGAACGCCGCGGTCTCCGGGCTGGTGACCGGCTCGCACACGGGCACGGTGACGGTGCCCTGGGTTCCGGCGGTGCTCTCCCTGGCCGCCGCCGCTGCGGCCACGGCGTTCGCCTGCCGCCAGGCGTCCAGGCGGAGCTAGGGCGACCCGGCCGCTCACGGGTCCGGCCCGGCGCCCCGAGGGACACCGGGCCGGAAGCGTGAGCGTGCCGTACGCCGGGGTCAGTGCTGCCAGGGGCCCGTCACGGCGAACGTGGTGCCGGGCTCATAGCAGTTGACGTACATCGTCCGGTTGTCCGGCGAGAACGTCACGCCCGCGAACTCGCCCCACGCGGGCTCCTCCGGCGTGCCGATGTTCTGCTTTCCGCGTGCCATCGGGTAGACGGCGCCCTGCTTGGTCAGGCCGAAGACGTGCTGCGCGCCCTCGCCGTCCTCGCACACCATGAGGCCGCCGCTCGGCGCCAGGCAGATGTTGTCCGGCTCCTCGCCCGGCAGGTTCAGATCGGTGTCCGGGCCGAAGACGACGACGAGCGTGAGCTTCTTGTGCTTCGGGTCGTAGCGCCAGATCTGGCCGTAGTGGTCGGCCTTCGAGCCCTCGCCCTTCTTGGCGTAACTGGACACGAAGTAGACGGACTTGCCGCCCCAGTAGCAGCCCTCCAGCTTCTGGGCGTGCGTGATGCCGTCCTTGCCGAAGTCCTGGAAGCGGATCGCCGTCTCCTTGGCGAGCGGGTCCGGGACGTCGACCCACTCGATGCCCTCGAAGCCCGTGCCCGGCTCCTGCACGACCGACAGGTCGGGCACGCCCGGCACCCGCATGGCCTGGAGCTTGCCGCCCGCGTGCAGCGAGCCGTAGCCGCCGAGGGGCTTCTCCGGCAGGAAGCGGTAGAAGAGCCCGAAGGGCCACTCGAAGGCGTCCTCCGTCTCGTACACGACGCCGTTGCGCGGGTCGAACGCGATGGCCTCGTGCTGGAAGCGGCCCATCGCGGTGAGCGGTTCGGTGGAGGTGGGCCGGTCGTCGCGGAAGCCGACCTCGAAGATGAAGCCGTGGTCCTTGGTGTAGCCCTCCTCGCCGGCCTTGAACTCGGTCTCCTCACAGGTCAGCCATGTGTCCCAGAGACTGTGGCCGCCCGCGCAGTTGGTGGAGGTGCCGGCGATGCCGACGCGCTCCTGGAGCACCTTGTTGTGAGCGTCGAGTTCGAGGACGGTGCATCCGCCGAGGGCTTCGGGGTCGTAGGTGAGGCCGTCGACCGTGGGGACACCGATCTTCGCGTCCATGCGGTTCTCGTGGTTGCGTACGAGCCACGTCGAGCCGCGGGACCCGCCGTGGCCGTGCCTGCCGGCGAAGGCGGCCATTCCGTCGCAGTGGCTGGGCACCTTGCCCTCGCCGGAGAGCAGGTCGTCGCCCTCCCGGGAGAGGATCTTGTAGCTGAAGCCCTTGGGCAGGTCGAGGACGCCCTTCGGATCGGGCACCAGCGGGCCGTACCCGGAACGGCCCCCGGTGCCCTGGGCGGCAGCGGTGCCCGTGAACAATTCCGAGACCGCGCCCGAGAAGGCGATGCCTGCTCCCAACGCGCCCGATCTCGCCAGCACTTGACGTCGTGTCGTCATACGGAACTCCCTGTCGGCGGGCAGATGTCCCGTGTGTCTACCACGCGGACCGGCGTGCGAGCACTAGCCACGACAGCGGTCGTCTACGCGCGTTCGGCGGGGCGGCCGGACGCCGGGGCGGGGCCGAGTCGCGCGACCCGGAGTCCGGGAGGTCCGGGAGGTCCGGGCCAGGGTTGCGGTGGGGAGTATCAGGCTCCGGCGAGGCGGGCGCCGTCGCGTGCGAGGGAGGTGAGCCGGGAGGTCGCCCGGAAGTACTTCTTCCGGTAGCCGCCTTCGAGCATCTCCGCGCTGAACAGCTCGTCGAACGGCGATCCCGAGGCCACGACGGGCAGTTCACGGTCGTACAGGCGGTCCGCGAGTACGACCAGCCGCAGCGCCGTGGACTGGTCGGGAACCGGGCCGACACCCGTCAGGCAGACGGCGCCGAGACCGTCGACGAGCGCCCCGTACCGGCTCGGGTGCACGGCGGCCAGGTGGGCCAGCAACTCGGGGAAGGCGTCGAGCGAGGCGTCTGCCGTGCGGTGCGCGGTGCGCGTGACCTCGTCCTCGCCGAGCGGCGCGGGAGCCGCGGGCAGACCGCGGTGCCGGTAGTCCTCGCCGTCGATGCGCAGCGTGCGGAAGTGCGCGGAGAGTCCCTGGATCTCGCGGAGGAAGTCGGCGGCGGCGAAGCGGCCCTCGCCGAGCCTGCCGGGCAGGGTGTTGGAGGTGGCGGCCAGCGCGACGCCATGGCCGACGAGGCGGCCGAGGAGGCTGGAGACGAGCACCGTGTCGCCGGGGTCGTCCAGCTCGAACTCGTCGATGCACAGCAGCCGGTGGCCGCCGAGGGTCGCGACCGTCTGCTGGAAGCCGAGGGCTCCGACGAGGTTGGTCAGCTCCACGAACGTGCCGAACGCCTTGCGCTCCGGGGGAGCGTCGGCGGCGTGCCAGAGGGAGGCGAGCAGGTGCGTCTTGCCGACGCCGTAGCCGCCGTCGAGATAGACGCCGCGGGGGCCGCCGCTCCCGGCCGTGCCGCCGCCGCGCCGGAACCACCGCTTCAGGCCGCCGCCCGAGCCGCCCGCCCGCTGCCCCCGCGCGCCGGTCCCGCCCGGAGGCACCTCCCCGCGAAGCGTGTGGGAGAAGGAGCGGAGCGCCCGTACGGCCTCGGCCTGGCTGGGACGTTCCGGATCCGGTACGTACGTCTCGAAGCGGACGCCGTCGAACCGCGGCGGCGGCACCATCTCGGCGACGAGCCGCTCGGCGGGCACGTGCGGATCGCGCGCGGTCAGGGAGAGCGGCGTGCCCCTCTCGCCGTTGGGACGGACGGGGGCGGCGCGGCCGGCGGAACCGGCGGCGTCGGCAGAGTCGAGGGAGCGGGACACGCTCTTCATGCTAGGGCGCGTCCGCGAAGCAGCGCCGTCCTCCCCCTGGGCCTTCGGCCCGGGAGCCGCGGGGGAGGGAGGGCATGCCGACGGCCGACAACGCAGCGTCGGAGCATTCCCGGCCGACGGCCAGGGGATTGCGTGCCGGTCCCGAGGCTCGGGGCGCGTCCCAGACGGAGTCCGGGCGGGGACTTCGCGGACGGGCCCCGGACGCCGCGGAGTGCGGTCTTCCGGGCCGGGCCGTCGGGCCGGGGGCGCGGGACGGCGTGCCAAACTGCCGTGCATGCGACGTCTGTTCCCGATCACCGCAGAAGAACGCCCCGAGACGTCCCCTCCGCCGGACGGCGGGCAGTGGAGCATCGACGCACTGGCCGCCGCCTATGCCTACCCCGAGCCCGACGCCTTCGCCGGCGACCAGGTGTGGGTGCGGGCCAACATGGTCTCCTCGCTGGACGGTGCCGCCTACCACGACGGGCGCTCACAGCCGCTGTCGTCCGAGGCGGACATGCGCGTCTTCGGCGTGCTGCGCGGTCTCGCCGACGCGGTCGTGGTGGGGGCGCAGACAGTACGGCAGGAGGGGTACGGGCCGCCCCGCGAGCGCGAGGTCTTCGCCCGTCGCCGCGCCGCCGCGGGGCAGGGGCCGGCGCCGGTCGTCGCCGTCGTGAGCGCGGGCCTGGACCTGGACTTCTCCGCACCGCTCTTCACCCGCCCCTCGGTGCCGACGCTGCTGGTGACGGGCGCCGCCGCGCCGTCCGACCGGATCTCGGCTGCACGGAAGGCCGGTGCGGAGGTCGTCTTCGCCGGTGACGGTGCCGCCGTCGAGCCCGCCCGGCTTCCCGCCGCGCTCGCGGAGCGCGGGCTGCGGCGGCTGCTGACGGAAGGGGGCCCGAGGCTGCTGGGCCAGCTGGTCGCCGGGGGAGTGCTGGACGAGCTGTGCCTGACGGTCGCGCCGCGCGTCACCTCGGGCGAGGCCTCGCGGATCGTGAACGGCCCGGGCGTCGAGGTGCCGGTGGACTTCCGGCTGGCCGGGGTACTGGAGGAGGACGGCTTCCTGTTCACGCGGTACGAGCGCGCCGGACGCCGCGACGGGGACCGTACGACGGCGGGATGACGGCCGGGCATCGCCGGGCATCCGCAGCACGTCCCGCCCGGATGCCCGTGGGACGAGGGTTCCGGCCGTATCGGAATGCGACGGGGGGAGCGTGAGTTGCGCGTACGCGGGCAGCCGTTGGCAGGATGATCGTGCCGGAGCCCCCGGGCTCCGCTGGGAAGAAGAAGGGCACCGCCGTGTTCACGAGCGTGTTGATGATCGAGAAGCCACTGGTGTCCGACGATGTGGAACTCGTCACGACGCTGCACGGTGACGAGGCAGTCTCCTTCGTCGTACTGATACAGCCGCGCGGTGACCAGGACCGCCTGCTGCGCGCCCTGGACGACGTCGCGCTCGGCGAGCTCGACCAGGCCGTCCACGAGGGCAGCGAGCCGGCGGACCGCGATGCGCACGAGCCGGCCGTCCGCGCCCTGGAGCACTCGCTGACGATGCTCCGTGAGGCAGGTGCCGAGGCCCAGGGCCGGGTCATCGAGGACCATCCGCTCGACGTGCTCACGGACACCGTCGAGGAGCACGGCGCGGACGAAGTCATCGTGCTGACGGCGCCGCACCTGGTCGAGGAGTTCTTCCACCGGGACTGGGCCACCAGGGCCCGGCACAAGGTGGGCGTGCCCGTGCTGAAGCTCTTCGCGCACACGCCCTAGCAAGGCCCCTGGCGCAGGCCCAGCGCACACCCCTGGCGCAGGGCCACGGGCGAAGGGGCGGCGGCAGCGGAGCCGGAGGCCGGACTGCCGCCCCGGAACACATAGGCTGAGCGGCGCGCGACGTGTGCGCCCGGGGGGCGTTCCCGTGCGACGCACACCGCGCCGTTCGCGAGAGTACGAGTCCTGGAGGCGCCCGCATGGCAGCCGACCTGTCCAGCCCGTCCGTTCCCGCCGGCCTGGCACGGCCGCACTTCATCGGCATCGGCGGCGCCGGGATGTCCGGCATCGCGAAGATCCTCACCCAGCGCGGCGCGCGCGTGCGGGGAAGCGACGCCAGGGAGTCGGTGACGGCGGCGGCGCTGCGCGGTCTGGGCGCCACGGTGCACATCGGCCACGACGCGGCGCATCTGGCGCCGGACGCCACCTGCGTCGTCGTCTCCAGCGCCATCCGGCCGGACAACCCCGAACTGGCCGCCGCCGAGGAGCGCGGCGTCCCCGTCGTGCACCGCTCGGACGCGCTGGCCGCGCTGATGGACGCGTGCCGTCCGCTGGCCGTGGCCGGCACGCACGGCAAGACCACCACGACCTCGATGCTCGCCGTCGCCCTCGGCTCGCTCGGCCTCGACCCGTCGTACGCGATCGGCGGCGACCTGGACGAGCCCGGCTCCAACGCGCACAACGGCCGCGGCGAGATCTTCGTCGCGGAGGCCGACGAGTCCGACCGCAGCTTCCACAAGTACGCGCCCGAGGTGGCCGTCGTCCTCAACGTCGAGCTCGACCACCACGCCAACTACGCCTCCATGGAGGAGATCTACGACTCCTTCGTGACCTTCGCCGACCGGATCCGCCCCGGCGGCGTGCTGGTGGTCTCCGCCGACCACGAGGGGGCCCGCGAGCTGACGCGCCGGGTGCGCGAGCGCGGGCGGGTCAGGGTGCGCACGTACGGCGAGGCGGCCGACGCGGACGTACGCGTCCTCGACGTCACGCCGCACGGCCTGACCAGCGAGACGACCGTGCTGCTGGACGGCGAGGAGCTGACCTTCGCCGTCTTCGTGCCCGGCAGGCACTACGCGCACAACGCCGTCGCCGCGGTCGTCGCCGGTTCCGAGCTGGGCGTACCGGCCGACGAGCTCGCGAAGGCCCTGGGCACGTACACCGGCGTGCGCCGCCGCCTCCAGCTCAAGGGCGAGGCGAACAGCATCCAGGTCATCGACTCGTACGCGCACCACCCGACGGAGATGACCGCGGACCTGGAGGCCGTGCGCGGCGGCGCCGGCGACGGGCGGATCATCGTCCTGTTCCAGCCGCACCTCTTCAGCCGCACGCAGGAGCTGGCCACGGAGATGGGCGAGTCGCTGGCGCTGGCCGACGCCTCGGTCGTCCTCGACATCTATCCCGCCCGCGAGGACCCGATCGAGGGCGTCACCAGCGCGCTGATCACCGACGCGGCGCGCGCCGCCGGCGCCGACGTACGGCACGCGGCGAGCGGTGCCGACGGCGTGGAGCTCGTCGCGGGAATGGCGGCACCCGGTGATCTCGTTCTCACTATGGGAGCCGGGGACGTGACGGAGCTGGGCCCCGGCATCCTCGCCCGGCTGCCCCAGCAGTGAGGTCCGCGAGGAAGCCCCTGAGAGCGACGAAGGAGGCCGTCCGGACGTGACGTACCAGATCGAGAAGCCGGAAGAGCAGTGGCGTGCGGAGCTGAGCCCCGACGAGTACCGGGTGCTGCGCGAGGCCGGCACCGAGCCCGCCTTCACCGGTGAGTACACCGACACCAAGACCACCGGCGTCTACAACTGCCGGGCGTGCGGCGCGGAACTCTTCCGCTCCGACACGAAGTTCGAGTCGCACTGCGGCTGGCCGAGCTTCTACGACCCGGCCGAGTCCGACGCCGTCGAGCTGATCGAGGACCACTCGATGGGCATGCTCCGCACGGAGGTGCGGTGCGCCCGCTGCGGGTCGCACCTCGGCCACGTCTTCGAGGGCGAGGGCTACCAGACCCCGACGGACCAGCGGTACTGCATCAACAGCATCGCCGTCCGGCTGGAGCCCGCCGACTCCTGACCGCGGACTCCTGACACCGCGGACCCCTGACCCTGCGAGATATGCGGCGGCCCCGATGATCAGTCGGTGCCGCCGCTGCCGTTGCCGGGTGTGGGGGTGGTCTTCTGGATCTGGAGGAGGAATTCGGTGTTGGACTTGGTCTGCTTCATCTTGTCCAGCAGCAACTCGATGGCCTGCTGCTGATCCAGGGCGTGCAGGACCCGGCGGAGCTTCCAGATGATCTGCAGCTCGTCGCCCGCCATGAGGATCTCCTCCTTGCGGGTGCCGGAGGCGTCCACATCCACCGCGGGGAAGATCCGCTTCTCCGACAGCTTCCGGTCCAGCTTCAGCTCCATGTTGCCGGTGCCCTTGAACTCCT